>CP134874.1:2072500-2763333 GCA_037318855.1 Candidatus Sedimenticola sp. (ex Thyasira tokunagai)
GTCCACATTAGCCCTTAAGGCATATGCGCCGCGCTCTCTATCAATATCGCCATGACCTACATGTAACACATTCAATACAACAGCTCCGTACGGCTGTCTAAGATGAATGTTTTCGTTCTGTAAAAGTCTAGCCACATCTCTATTGCTAGACTCATCCCCATTACCAAAATTAGTTGATAAAGTATCTATGATAATAAGTGCAGGTTTAATGCCAGTATCTTTATATGTTTCTTCGATACTCTCTTTAATAGCAATCACATCACCTTCCTCAATCAACTGGGCTGGTATCTCGCTAACAAAAAATGGAGCATCTAAATCGGTAATGTTGTGATGGATTTGCCATGACACAATTCGTTTCCCAAGACCTCCGTGTCCTTCACCACAAATATAATATGTTGCTCCATGTTTAACCTTTTTTCCATGGTATTTAATTTTATATGCGACAGACAGCCCCATATCTAATGCTACAAACGACTTAAGCACACCGCTTTCACCAAACATAGAAACAACACCATCTTCAGAAAGATAATCTTGAATAAGATATTGTGGTGCAGCAAGATTAGAGACAATGTCCTTTAATGATCTGAAATTGAATTTTTCAGAATTTTCGTTTCGGACTCTAGGACGTGAAGTGTTTTCTGTAGAACTAAGACTTGATATTGCAGTCTTTATGATAGCAGTAAGGTTCATTGTTCACTCCTACCTGATTTAGGAGATAAATAATGACGCTTTTTAAAGCTGTCGATTGATTCTCTCGTTACACGAATAGTTCGGCCGACTTTGTATACAGATAGTTCGCCTTTATTTATTAAATCCCAGAGCTTAGTGTTTCCAATCTGAAGCTCGTCCATTGTTTGCCTGGATGTTGAGTCAGTTTCATATCTAGATTTTTGTGGTTTCATAATTCATTCCTGTTTTATTGAACTTACAGGAATGTAAAAAAGCAAATAAAAACAATAACGTATTGATGCAATGCAGCCGAATAGCACCTTAAGGGGTGCAGTTTAATTGCATTGCACTATGCTGGAGCCGTCAGGTGGATAAATGCCTGGACGATGATCGTCTTTAAATAATTCAATCATCCTTCTATATTTATATCTTCTATCAAATTGTATCGCGCACTCATCATTGGCTTTCTCCCGTGATTCCTTTATTCCAAATTTTTCTTTTCTGAATTTGAGATATAAAGTCTGAGTAAACATATAACGCTTCTTTGCATCTTCCTTATTTTTCTTGTGACCAGCATGTCGTTTTGCATGTTGCTCATATGTGCTGATAGTTAAATCTTTCAACTTAGATAGAATATTCATAATTGTGCTATTAATATTCTTCGTAACCATCAAAGTGGTTTTGGTGTTTTCGGTACAATATGAAGATGGATGTGATTTCTTGTTTAATAATTCTTTTAATTGATCTACGTCATCAGGCAAAAAACCAATATGCTCTTCAAGAATGTCTAGTATTTCCGGGAGTAATTCAGCAGAAAGCACTTGATCAAATTGGTCAACCGACACACCAACTTGTTCTAGTTCTTTTCCTATTAATTCTCTAGATGAGCCATTATTGAGAGCATTAACTGCAGAAATTCTTTTTAATAATTTAGCCATTATTTACCGTACCCATACATATGTATTTATCGTTGCCAACAATTTCTAAGATTGCCTTTTCCAGTACGATAGCTGCTTCAATTCTCTCGTTTTCGTACTCTGCTTGATTGTAAATACCCATTACACCTTGAAGCTTGTGGTTTAATGCTCGCTCGACAATGAATGGTTCAACTCCATTGCTAGACATTTGCGTGGAAGCAGTCCTTCTCAAATCATGAGGAGTGAAAGCTGGCTCAATACTGTTTCTCTTACACCACCTTTTTAACCATGCTTGAATATTAGTGGCAGTACATGTCGGTAATGGAAACTGTTCTTTTGCTAACTTTGTAAGGTATACCCAGTGCTCCTCCTTATTTTTTGAAATATTTTTGGCTACAAGCCACTTGTCATTTTCCCTAATCCCTTTCCTAGCCTCGCTGATACGCAGCGATGTTAATAACAGAAATCGCAAAATACGTGAGTTTTGATGACTCTCTGCCCATAAAAGCCTAATCTCGTCATCTGTTAAGACTCTATCTCTGCCTACCTGTACATAGCCAGTTATACGACTCGTAATTGCAAAAGCAGGATTATTTGCTATATAGCCAAGCTCTACAGCGTAGCCGAACAAAGCCTTTAGATTTGACCTTAATTGATCAGCTGTTCGGCTCCCACGAAGCTTGTACTCTTGAATTATTTGCACAAGGTCGGAAGTTGTTATATCACGTACTTTTTTCTTTCCTAACAAAGGTAAGACCGCACGCTGCATGTAACCCCAGACAAGTTCTGGCCTACGATGCTTAATTTCAACCACTTCAGCCATATACTTATCAACTAGGTTTTTAACTTTTACACCAGATACGTTTGTTTTTAATTGATACCCTGTTGCTTTATGCCTTGCTTCCTTTAGGCTGAGCGAATCAATATCACCAAGCGTGATGATTTCAGTTTTACCTTGTCTTTTTCTGCGTATAATCCATGTTTTACTTCCACTTTTGCGAATTCTTAAATAAAGACCATCTCCATCATTAAGCCATTGGTCTTTGTCGGAAGGCTTCGCATTTTGGATTTTACGATCGTTTAATTTGCCCATTTTCGGATACACTCTTGGATACACTTACACTGAGAATAATGGCGAATTTAGGCGAATGCAAGAAAACTCGTAACTAACTGATAAATCAACCCAAAACGGGAATTATGAGCAATTTTAAAGTATTATTTGTTTGTATGGGCAATATCTGTCGATCACCGACTGCCCACGGAGTATTTGAGGGGATGGTTAAGAGTGAAGGGTTGGGTGACAGAATTGAAGTTGATTCTGCAGGCACCCACGCCTACCACGTAGGCAATCCTCCCGACAACAGGGCGCAGCAGACGGCATTGGGTCGTGGTTTCGACCTGAGCAGTCAACGGGCACGTCAGGCATCAAGCGAGGATTTTTTGCTATTTGATTACATTCTGGCGATGGATAAGGATAACTACGCTAACCTGGCGGCTATCTCACCCGGTGGCGAGATGAGGGCGGAGCTAAAACTTTTTATGGATTTCACTTCAGGCTTTTTCAAAGCGCGGGAAGTGCCCGATCCATATTATGGCGGTGACCAGGGGTTTGAGAAGGTGTTCGATATGGTGGAAGAGGCGTCTCGCGGCCTGCTCTCTGATATTCGCAAAAAGCATCTTTAAACCTAGAAAGCGCAGTTGACCGCTATTCGGATAACCTAACTCATTATGAGAATTGAAAAAACCAACTTGTTATCCATTCACTCCCCGGGTGAATATGACTACAGGCTCAGAGAACGCCGTATTGCACCGCCTTGCTATGCAAAAAATCTCTGCAAGGGCAGGCCATTACGTCGATTTTTTGCTACGCAAATCGGCACAATACGACGCCCTCTGAACCTGTCCAACTGCGCTTTCTAGGTTAAACTGAAGTATCAGCTATCAGCTGACTTGCCATCCTGATGTAGGCTAGGATCCAGGAACAACCATTGTGGCCACTTTCCTGGAGTTTCACCCTTGCATCAGTAAACGGTGCATCCCTGCGCTACCTCTCCTGCATGCACAGGAATGATGTGGTTGTTTGCGGTTGATGTTTTGATATATTCACTGCCAACAAAAAGGGCGGCCATTTGGCCGCCCTTTTTGTTACTCTCCGTCTTTGTTGGGAGGCGGTTCCGATGCCGCCTTGCTGACTGCTTTCATCAGCATTTCCGCTGTTCTCTGTTCTCTTTGTGAACCTCTGGAGGAAGATTGGCGTTCAGGTCGTGACTCTTTTGGAGCCTCTGCCTGAGTGGTACCCTTTGTTTCCACCTGACGCAGCGGCTTGTTTTCCGTCTTGGTCTTAGCCGGTGCTACCGGTTTTGGCTTATCGTCGGTTTTAGCCTTTGGCTTCTTCTCAGCCTTGATTGCCGGTTTCGGCTTGTTTTTAGCACCCTTTTTAGTTTCGACCTGACGTAGCGGCTTCCCCTTGGGCTTGCTCTCAACTTCAGGTTTAGCCTGTGCATCCGGTTTGGATTTCGGCTCGGCTCTCGGTTTGGACTTAGGTTTTGGTTTAGCTTCGGCCTCGGGCTTTGTCTCTACCTGTGGGCTTACCGGGCTAGATTCCTGAGCGGTAGCGGGCTTGGTCTCTATCTGCTGACCTACCGGTTTAGGCTCCTGAGCGGCGGCTGGTTTCGTTTCCACCTGTTTGGACGGCTTGTCTTTAGACTTCTCTGCAGTTTTTTCATCAGCAGGTTTACTTTCGTCTCTATTACCATTGCTACTGCTATCGGCCTGTTCTTTAGGCCTGCGCGGTCCTCGGCTACGACCTCGGCCGCGACCACGACCACGACCGGTTGAGCCTTCACGTTCCTTGGCTTCTCCACCCTCTAAGGGCTGCTCATCAGTTGTGACGGCAACATTACCATCCACTTTTTCAGTGGTTGTGGCTGTAACTGCCTGATCCTGTATCTCCTGGTTTTCACCTTCCTGGCCGGCTCCACGGCCTCCACGGCGACGGCGTCCACCCCTGCGACCCCTGCGTGAACCTCGCTTTACCTCTTCCGTGCCGCTCTTATCGACACCATTGGCGACAGCTGTTTGTTGCTCCTTTTCATCCTTCCGCTCTATGCTCTCTTCGCGCCCCTTCCTTTGGGGAACATTAGTCTTGGCTTTCTGCTCACCCCGCTGCTGGCGGTTATCACCGCCTTTGCCGCCGGAGCGTTGACGTGAACCCCGCGATGAAGAACCTCGGCCTTCGCCACGTTGGTTGGGGCGACGACGTCCACCGCGAGAACGGGAGTCAGATCTTTTCTCTTTGTCTGCCTTTTTCTCTTCTACGGGCGCTTCTTCTTTCTCAGTCGTTTTACTCTCAGCGAAGAGGGCACTCAAGATGCGACGAACAAAGCCACCTTCCTGTGGTTTTGCAGCAGCGGGTTCTGCAACTGCTTCGGGTGCACGTTGAGGAGCAGGTGCCGATGGGGCAATACGCTTAACCGAGGGCTCTTCGCTCTTCACACCCTGCTGGCTGGGAGACTGCTGTAGGCCCTCCTCAGGCTTGGCCATCATTTCGTGACTGACAGGCTCATCACTACCCGTGGGAATATCCTGGGAACGAATCCGCTCAATCTCGTAATGAGGTGTCTGCAGGTGGGTATTGGGTATCAGTATCACGCCAATAGAGTGACGCTTCTCAATGTCGTGGATGTTTTGACGCTTCTCGTTGAGCAGATAGGTGGCAACATCGACAGGTAGTTGTGCATTGATCCGTGCGGTATTCTCCTTCATCGCATGCTCTTCGATGAGTCGAAGCACTGAAAGAGCAAGTGACTCGATACCACGGATAAAGCCATGGCCGGAGCAGCGTGGGCAGGCGTGGAGGCTGGAGTCGCTCAACGAGGGACGCAGCCGCTGCCGTGACATCTCCAGCAAGCCGAAGCGTGAGATGCGGCCAACCTGAACTCTGGCGCGGTCATGCTTGAGCGCATCTTTCAGGCGGTTTTCAACCTCTCGCTGATTGCGGGAGGGTGTCATGTCGATGAAGTCGATGACGAACAGACCACCCATATCACGCAGACGTAGTTGACGTGCGATCTCATCGGCGGCTTCAAGGTTGGTATTTAAGGCCGTCTCCTCGATATCCGCCCCCTTGGTGGCGCGGGCTGAGTTGATATCTACAGAGGTCAATGCTTCAGTGTGATCGATAACGATAGCACCGCCGGAGGGGAGGGTGACCTCACGCTGGAAGGCGGACTCAATCTGGCTCTCAATCTGAAAACGGTTGAACAGAGGAATTTCATCTTCGTATTTACGAAGTTTCTTCTTGTACTGAGGCATCACCTGCTCGACGAATTCGCAGGCTTCTGCATAGACATCCGGGTCATCGATAACGATCTCCCCAATATCACCACGCAGGTAGTCGCGCATGGAACGGATGATGACGTTGCTCTCCTGGTAGATCAGGAAGGGGGGCTTTTTCTCTGCTGCCGACTCTTCAATGGCTCTCCACAACTGTGTCAGGTAGTCGAGGTCCCACTGCAACTCTTCTTCATTTTTACCAACACCGGCGGTGCGGACGATCAGTCCCATGCCATCGGGAATTTCGAGGCCGGACATGGCCTCCCTGAGGTCGCTTCTATCCTGGCCCTCGATACGGCGAGAGACTCCGCCGGCACGAGGGTTGTTGGGCATTAAAACGAGATAACGGCCTGCCAGAGAGATGAAGGTGGTGAGTGCCGCGCCCTTATTGCCACGCTCCTCTTTCTCGATCTGGATGATGACTTCCTGGCCTTCCTTGATCGCCTCTTTAATATTTGCTCGACCACCGGCTTCACGAGCCTTGTCGGTAAAGTAGCTGCGGGAGATCTCTTTGAGGGGAAGGAAGCCGTGACGGTCAGCGCCGTACTCGACGAATGCGGCTTCTAGACTGGGTTCGACCCGGGTGATTCTGCCTTTGTAAATATTGGCTTTTTTCTGTTCTCTACCTGCGCTTTCAATATCCAGGTTGAACAATTTTTGGCCATCCACAATGGCCACGCGCAACTCTTCCGGCTGAGTTGCGTTGATCAGCATACGTTTCATATTGTAATAAATCCTTCGGCGCGCCTTTTGGCCTGCAGGCTTCGTATAATAACGAGCCTTCGCTCAGGATTTAAAATATTCCTGCATCCTGAGCGCAGGTGGCCACCAAGTTAAGGGTCTGAAGTGAGTAGTGGGTCCACGCCTTACGTGGAGGCTTACTTCTCAGCGACAGCTCCATCCAGAGGGCCACGCCATCAATTTTGGGTCACTGCACGAAGCAGTGTGCTCTTTTCAGTCCAGCCGGCGGCTGCTCTACAGATTCGATCCATCCCAATAATTAGGGAGATCGTGGCCAGCTAAACTTTCAGCGACAGTTTGTCAGACCGGCACCAATAATATTTCAATCAGTTTTCTTTGCGAGTGCACTCTTTAATATATGGGGCACTCCAGCTGAGAAGTATAGACCTCTTCTATAGTTACAGCAAATAACCCAGAGAAAAAGTCACCTTTTTTCTGATGCGATTGCCAAGAAACTGCTATTATTCGCCGAATGTCGGAACCACAGCAGAAAAATCAGTCGGTACAGCAGGTACGTGTAGAGCCCGGATATGAGGGTCAGCGTATCGATAACTTCCTCCTCAATCTGCTGAAAGGTGTTCCCAGGAGTTACATCTATCGTATCCTGCGGCGGGGAGAGGTGCGGGTCAACAAAGGCCGGAAAAAGGCCAGCTACCGACTTAAAGAGGGTGATCTGGTCCGTGTGCCGCCGGTACGCATGGCGGAGAAGACAGCTCCCGCCGGGGTAGGGCGCAAGCAGTTGGAGATTCTTGAGCAGTCGATTCTCTATCAGGACAAGCGACTGTTGGTACTCAACAAACCCTCCGGTATGGCGGTTCACGGCGGTAGTGGGCTCAGCTTCGGCGTGATTGAGGCATTGCGCCAGCTAAAATCTGAAGATCGCGAGCTGGAACTGGTTCACCGCCTCGACCGGGATACCTCGGGCTGTCTATTGATCACCCGCCGGCGCAGTGCTTTGCGCGCCCTCCATGAGCTGATTCGCAACAACAGCATCGACAAGCGCTATATCGCCCTGGTGGCGGGAAAGTGGCATAGGGATCGGGTAGAGGTCAATGAACCTCTGTTGAAAAACACAGTCAAAAGCGGCGAGCGGATTGTAGTGGTGGATCCGAGAGGCAAGCCATCGGTCACCCGCTTTCGGGTGAGAGAACGGTTTGGCGACTACACGCTGGTTGAGGCGCAGCTGATCACCGGACGTACGCACCAGATTCGGGTTCATGCCGCCCATCTGGGAACCCCAATACTCGGCGATACCAAATACGGTGATGATGCCGCCAACAAGGCGATGCGCAAGCGGGGTTTGAAAAGACTATTTCTCCATGCAGAATCACTGCGCTTCTCCTGGCCGGAGGAGCGGGGTGAGATGCAGTTCAAGGCACCGCTTGAGCCTGCACTGGTAAAATTATTGAGTGATTTGAAGCGATGAACAGTAACGATTTCAAGCTGCTGGTATTTGATTGGGATGGCACCCTGATGGATTCGGAGGCGAGGATTATCGCCTGCGTACGCGGGGCGGCGAGGGACCTGCAACTGAAGATGCCGACAGATAACGAGGTCCGAAATATTATCGGGCTGGGGCTGAAAGAGGCCGTCACCACCCTCTTTCCAGGGGCGGATGATGATCTGGTGGCCAGGATGGTGGTGCGCTACCGTCACTACTTCCTTCATGCAGACAAGACACCCTCAGAACTCTTTGCCGGCGCCAGGGAGGTACTTCAAAAACTACAGAAGCAGGAGTACATGATGGCGGTGGCGACTGGAAAGGGGCGTCAGGGTCTGGATAAGGTACTTGACGAGACGGGACTGAAACCGCTGTTTCTTGCCACCCGCTGTGCCGATGAGACCCTCTCGAAACCCCATCCGGAGATGCTGTTGCAGATCATGGATGAGCTGGGAGTTGATGGTGGAGAGACGTTGGTGATTGGTGATACCGAATATGACATGCAGATGGCAGTTAACGCCGGTGCCCACCGATTGGCTGTAAGCTACGGTGTACACACAACAGAGCGGCTGATGCAGCATTCGCCCCTGGGTTGCCTGGATGATATTACTGAACTGACAGATTGGCTTATGGAGCGCTGAAGAGAGAGCTATGGACGATAAAAATTGGGAACGGGAGTTGTTGGAAAAGCTGGCCTCCTCTTCGATTACCGAACAGCAGCGTGCGCGTCGCTGGGGGATCTTCTTTAAGCTTCTCACCTTTGCCTATTTAGCAACTCTGTTGCTGTTGTGGATGCCTGACAAACTGCCGGAGACCTCCCTTGCGGGGGATGAGGGTCATACCGCACTGGTGGAGGTCAAGGGTGTCATCGCTGACGATTCCGAGGCGAGTGCGGATAACATTATCAGCGGTCTGCGCAGCGCCTTTGAAGATGAAGAGACCAAGGGCGTCGTATTGCGTATCAACAGCCCGGGCGGCAGTGCGGTACAGTCAGGCTATATCAATGACGAGATCCGTCGCTTGAAAGAGAAGTACGAAGATATTCCTGTCTATGCCGTGGTGACCGATATGTGTGCCTCCGGTGGTTATTACGTGGCGGCAGCGGCAGATAAGATCTATGTCGACAAGGCAAGTATCGTCGGCTCCATCGGTGTGCTGATGGGCACCTTCGGTTTCGAGAAGGGTATGGAAAAACTCGGTGTTGAGCGGCGCTTGATCACCGCCGGTGAGCATAAAGCCATTCTTGATCCCTTCTCACCACTGAAGGATGAGGAACGTCTTCACGTAGAGGGGATGCTGGATCAGGTACACCAGCAGTTTATCGCTGCCGTAAAAGAGGGGCGGGGTGATCGCCTGAAAGTGGATGACAAGATCTTCAGCGGCCTTTTCTGGTCCGGCGAGGAGAGCATCAAGCTAGGATTGGCGGATGAGTTGGGTAGCAGCAGCTATGTCGCCCGTGAGGTAATCAAGGCTGAGACTATTGTAGACTTCACTCCCGCCGAGGACCTTGTGGAACGTTTTGCCAAGCGCATTGGCGCAGGTGCCGCCTCTTTTCTCACCAACCTCTCAGGCATCGGCCAGGGAGCGGGCTTGTGATCCTGTAAAATTCCACTGCTACAGCAGCTTCATAGACTACAGCTGAGACAATAGCATCTGTTACTTCGGTTGATGGTGTCCGGGTGTGGAGTTATCCGGTCAGGGGTTTTACAACCAAACGGTGTTAAGGAGCCTTTGAATAAGTCTGGTTAGATTTAGGCTGAGATAAAAAGGTTCTAATTTGTTTCGAAGTGAGCGGTAATAGCCACTCAATTGCTGCGATCTCCGGAGCAAATTGGGGCAGTTTTAGCCAGCGTAAAGCAATCATGACTTATCCAGAAGTTCCTTAAGCGCCACAGACTTCTTGTTCCCGTAATGGGCAGCTAACTGCTACACTCTAAATGACTAATTCATGTCTACGGGGTAGAACTGTGGGGCAAGATAAAAAAATCACTGGGCTGTTGTTTCCTGGGTTTGACTCTTTAATGACCCAGCAACAGATGAGTGGTGCCGCACTGCGTGCGTTCTTGTTATTAAGTGCGCTAGTCGGTATATACAGCCTTATCAAGTGGTATGGCCTCGATAATATTTCCCTGACCATCACCTCTCTTGTTCTGCTCTCAATACTGCTTATATCTGCGCTACTGCTGAGAATTGAAATTAGCACAATTGTAGTTGCCAACCTGGCTACTCTGGCTATGGTTATTCATGCGGGCAATGTCATCTACCAAACGGGTGGTATTCACTCCGCACACATTCTCTGGCCGATAGGGTTCACTGTTTTTAGCTATCTGCTGGCAAACAGTCTATCGGGGCTGTTCTGGTTTGTTGTTGCCTTTATTCAAGTTACTGTGCTTATCTTCCTGGACCACAACGGACTTCAGCCTGAGGCACTTCCTCTCTCAGGTTCTGCCGTGAGGGTTAATGATTATTCGGGGTATATTCTGCCGATGGCAATGATCTGGCTGGCCCAGGCCTACGTTTACCGGATTCGTCGTATTGCAATGGAAAATATGATTCTTCTTCGTGAAACGGCGGAGCATAGTGCGGCGGCAAACAAGGCCCAGGCGGAGAGTCTGGAAGCGTTGGTTGGTAATGTAAAGAGTATCACTCACTTGATGCATCAGCTGAAATCACAGTTACATGAAACATTGGCAACGAATAACAAAAATAGCTCAAGTATTGCATCTGACCTTGATCATCAGCAGGTGCTTAGCAGTGAGATGCAGGATAAGCTAAAAGAGGCTCTGACGGCTGTCGATGAAAATAAGGTGCTGTTCAGCAAGATGGATGAACTCTCGGGACATTTTGCATCTGAAGCGACAGAAGCCAATGACAGCATGGACTCAGCTGTTGAGGCGATGTCTGCCATCCGTGATCACAATAAGGATATCCAAGCAGCCATCTCCGTAGTCTCAGGTATTGCAGATCAGACCAACCTTCTGGCATTGAATGCCGCAATCGAGTCTGCTCGTGCAGGAGATGCCGGTCGGGGCTTTGCTGTGGTTGCCAGTGAGGTGCGCGAGCTCTCTGTAAAGAGCAATGAAGCGGCGCTTGAAATAGGTAAATTGCTCGAAATGAGCATGAGCAATATGGCAAAAGGGTATGATCAGGTTGATGCCGCCAGTCAGTCTGTCAGCAAGGCACTGCAAACCATCTCCTCGATGAACGACAAGTTGGATCTGGTAAGTCGGGCCGCCATGAAACAGTCAGAGCGCATCAAACTGTTGGATATCACGTCACAGGCGATAAGTGATTTCAGTGATTCCAGTGTCGAGTCTTCCAAGGAGTTAGAACACTCCAATGAACAGCTTCAAGATGTTTTTGAGACGATGTCACAGCAGACAGAAAATCTACAGCAACAATTGGATGGTGGCGGCAGGCGCGATTAATACGGAAGCGCTCTCAGGCCGGATAAACTCGATCCGGCACTGGACTCAAACCAACCTTACCCGAAATGAACGCCCCTTCAGTTTTCCATGACTCAATTTCTTGAGTGCGGATTTGACGGCGCTTCTGGTGACCGCCACGTAAGCGAAATTATTGAAAATTGAGATTTTTCCAACCTGTTTTCCGGCGATGCCGTTTTCACCGGTCAGGGCACCAAGAATATCGCCAGGCCGCACTTTCTGTCTTTTGCCGCCATCAATCCGCAGGGTGGCCATGGTCGGCTGCATCGGTTTTTCATATAGCAGGCTCATCGGTGGAAGAGCTTCGCCCTCTATGAAATGGCCCAGATAGTCTCCCAGCAAGGCGACTTTGTAGTGCTCTTTATCACTGAACAGAGAGCAGGCAAGACCGTTTTCTCCGGCCCGACCCGTACGACCAATGCGGTGAATATGGACCTCTGTGTCACGGGCAATGTGGTAGTTGATCACAGCGTCGAGCGAGTCAATATCCAGCCCCCGGGCGGCCACATCGGTGGCGACGAGCACAGAGGCACTTCTGTTGGAAAACTGCACCAAGACCTCATCACGCTCCCGCTGCTCAAGGTCTCCATGAAGGGCGAGGGCGGTAAAACCATCATGATGCAGTGTATCAGCCACCTCCTGAGTCTCACGCTTGGTGTTACAGAATACCAGCGCTGACTCCGGACGATTATGTAAAAGCAGCAGGCGCAGTGCCGTCATCCGCTGATCATTATCAGTCACCTTATAGAAGTGCTGCTCAATGGTGCTGCTGTCGTGAGTGGAATCCACCTGAACCATCACGGGTTTAATCATGATGCGCTGGGCAATAGACTGAATTTCATCTGGGAAGGTTGCACTAAACAGCAGGGTCTGGCGTTTGTCAGGTGCTTGATCAAAGATGGCGTCGAGCTCTGTTTGAAAACCCATGTCGAGCATACGATCGGCTTCATCGAGCACCAGCGTAGTCAAATCATCGAGTTTCAGTGTGCCCTTGCGTATGTGCTCTTCTACACGCCCGGGGGTACCTACAATAATATGGGCACCGTGTTCCAGTGAGCCGATCTGGGGACCAAACGGCATACCGCCGCACAGGGTCAGTACCTTAATATTGTGAATGGATCGAGCCAGCCGCCGAATCTCTTTTGCCACCTGATCGGCGAGCTCACGGGTAGGGCAGAGTACCAACGTCTGGATACGAAAACGTTTCACATTGAGCTTTTCAAGCAGGCTAAGTCCGAAGGCGGCGGTCTTGCCGGATCCTGTCTTTGCCTGGGCAATCACATCTTTGCCGGCAAGCATGTGAGGCAGGCTCTGCGCCTGAATCGGCGTCATCACCTCGTAACCAAGGGAAGAGAGGTTCTTCAGGAGATCGGGATGAAGCTTGAGGGATGAGAAGGCGGTCTGGGTCAAAATGATGAGCCTGTATAGAGGTGATTCAAAGCGACTTTTGGTCGGGTGGGATGGGTCTGTCGCCTATTATCCCCTATGGATGGTCATTTGGAAAATTCAGTAGGCTTCTCAATTTCATAGACAGCCTCTGCAAACCCCTCCATTTTGCTCTCAAGAATGGTTTGAGCGTCGTAGAGACCCCGGTTGTAGTAATAAGCCCCAACCTCTTCGGAGAAGAAGTCCAGAAGAAAGTCAGCCTCGAATTGGCCTATCTCCCGGTCCAGCTCATTCTCGAAGTAGCCCTGAATTTTTCGGATGATGACATCCTTCTCATCTTTGGTGAACTTTATTGCAGACATTATTGAGCGCTTACCTTTATGGCCGGTTGATTTGTTAAGCGTATACTTCGATGTACCATTTGGGTCTCATCCTGCCAAAATCTGTTCTTACATTGGTTTTAAGGGCTTTCTTGGAATCAAGAACATAGGCCTGGTTATCCTCACGAATAAAAACAGCCCAGTGCCAGAATGGCTTTCCGCTTTTAATATGCCACTTGAGTGAGATTAGCGCACAATCCGGTAAAGAGTCCCAGTTCTTGAAAGGGATCTCTGCTCTATCGCTCCTGATACCCAGTTGGGCTAAAAGAGTACGGACATGTTGGGAATCTGACCATAGCGTTTGGTCATCAGCATAGATTCCCATGCCGTTAGCTATTTTCTTGGCCTCGCTATAAGAGATACCGGCAATAGCAGCCGAACTTGCAATGCCACACCCTGTTTTTTCCTCTTGTACTATCGGCTTCATCTCTTCATATGCTTAGTGTCGGCAATAACGCCCCGGGAGCGGGTAAGGCCTGCAGCAGATTGATCACTCTACGCAATGGGTGTCACCAGAGGGATTGTTTCGCCTATTATTGAAATGATTGTGCACAATAATCCGGGAACCGAGTGTAGGAGCGAACTTGTTCGCGAAGAACGTGCCCCGGAGCCTGATCGCGAATAAATTCGCTCCTACAGGGAGCACGTTTCTCCATAAATATTGCTTCAGGATTATTGTACATAGCTAGGATTATTAATAGGTTTCATCTTCACTTCGTACCGACACTACGGGTTCGCCACTATTCGTTAACGTAATTCTAAATACAATCGGCCTACAGCAGACATGGCAATCTTCAATATACTCCTGATCGGCTTCAGAGCTGTCGATCAGTACATCAATCGATTCTCCACAATATGGGCAGCTGATGCTGTTTTCAGATAACTGATTCATTGGATCTATTTTATACTGAATTTCACTACTGTCCGGTAAAACTAGTGTCGCTACCTTATAATTGCCTGTAGGACAAAGTAAAAATAACAATTTAAGGGTGTCATCGATTTGAATCGTCCAGAAAACCCTCAAAATACCCATTTCTCAGGGATTTTGGGGATGTTTCCATGCATGTCGGCAAGCTCGTTTTTTCACAGATTATCGACCACCTGCCGATGCACACCTTTCGGCGATGTGTCACCCGCTACCATGGCAACCGTTACAAAAAATCTTTCTCTTGTCTCGATCAGTACCTCTGCATGGCTTTTGCGCAGCTGACTTATCGCGAAAGCTTGCGCGATATTGAGGCCTGTCTGCGAGCACAAAGGGACAAGCTGTACCATATGGGCATCCGTAGCAGTATATCCAGAAGCACTCTGGCGGATGCGAGCGAACGCCGAGATTGGCGTATCTTCGCAGACTTTGCCCATGCACTGATTCGCATAGCCCGACCACTATATGCTGACGAAGATCTTGGTCTCGAACTCGACAATACAATCTACGCACTTGACGCATCCACCATCGACCTATGCTTGTCAGTCTTTCCGTGGGCATTGTTTCGTTCCACCAAGTCTGCCGTCAAACTCCACACCTTGCTGGATCTTCGGGGCAACATCCCGACCTTTATCCACATTTCTGACGGCAAGCTCCATGACGTCAACGTTCTCGATATCTTGCTACCCGAGCCTGGTGCCTTCTACATCATGGATCGCGGTTATGTGGATTTCGAACGACTCTTCGCTTTGCACATGGCAGGGAGTTTCTTTGTCATCCGCGCCAAATCCAATACAAAGTACAAACGCCGCTACTCGCACCCGGCGGACAAATCTGGCGGAGTGCAGTGTGATCAGACCATCGTGCTGACCGGGGTCAATACGGCAACCGGCTACCCGCAGTCACTACGGCGTATCAAATACCATGATGCCAAAACTGGAAAAACTTTCAATTTCCTGACCAACAACTTTGCCATTCCAGCGCAGACAGTGGCTGATCTCTACCGGTACCGTTGGCAGGTTGAGTTGTTCTTCAAATGGATAAAGCAACATCTACGTATTAAATCGTTCTTTGGCACTTCGGAGAACGCAGTAAAAAGTCAGATCTGGATTGCCATCTCTGTGTACGTGCTCGTGGCCATTATCAAGAAACGGCTCAACATCGACGCAGATCTCTACACAATTCTACAGATCTTGAGCTTGACCTTATTCGAGAAAAGCTCATTATTTCATATGCTTACTGAATCAGAATTTATAAGCGATGATAGCGATATGCCTAACCAACTGAATCTATTTAATAATTTCCCCGGACACTAGTGACTGAATTTAACAATAAATTGACTCTGAGCAATAACGATTTAGTGGTCTATCCTCGATAACCACTCTCTTTGGAGCCTATCGTAAAAGATTAAAAATCCAGTGCTGTTTGCATCTGTTTGCTAATGTAATTTATCACAATTCATAGCTTCGTTAGTCGTTCGTTCAGGTGTTGTTCAGGCTCCCTGGCTACTTTTTAAAGTGAGAGGAGGTCAACCCGGTGGTGCCGGGAAGGAGTCATGAAATGAAACGCAGCATAATACCAGCAGCAGTGGTAGCCGCTTTACTGGCTTTTACAGGAGGTACAATCTCAACCGATATTTCCGCCGCCAAGCATGGGTTAAGATCCGGCGATTGGGGCAGGGTGGATCAGAGGTCTCGTGATCATCAGCGCAGTGAGAAGTATTCTCTCAAGCAGAAGCATACTCGCCGCCATCGGGGGCGTGGACCATGGACGACTCATTCCAGGCATTATTGGCCGCGCTACAGGAGTACCAGATATTACCAGCCTTATGTTTATTGGCCGTACGATGGAGCATCATACTTCCTGCGTTACGATGATGACGGCTCTTGGAATATCATCCTTCGTTACCGTGACTGAAGGGCATTGTCGGCTGCTACTTGATTAGCCCCCCTTCAACTTCCTCTGGAAGGGGAAGGGGGGTTGTCCCGGCGCTCACGCCGTTTTCTTTGAAGTAATGGATTCCATCCTGTACCTAAACAGCGTATAAGGGTGCCATGAAAATTCCAAAGCAAATCCAACCCCTGATTGAGGATGGTTTGGTCGATGAAGTTATCCGTCCGCTGATGAGCGGTAAAGAGGCCACCGTCTATGTCGTGCGTTGTGGTCACGAAATTCGCTGCGCCAAGGCCTACAAAGAAGCTAACAAACGTAGCTTCAAAAAGGCTGTGCAATACCGAGAAGGCCGCAAGACGCGTAATAGCCGCCGCGGCCGAGCTATGGACAAAGGCTCTAAATTCGGCCGTAAACAGCAGGAGCAGGCGTGGCAGACCACCGAGGTGGATGCACTCTATCGCCTGGCCCGTGCCGGCGTACGAGTCCCCCAGCCCTATGGCTTCTTCGATGGCGTCCTGCTGATGGAGTTGATCACTGATACCGAGGGCCTGGTGGCGCCGCGCCTCAACGATATTTCCATGTCTGCGGAAGACGCACGGAAAGACCATGCGGTGCTCATGCAATACGTGATGCGCATGCTTTGCGCCGGACTGGTGCATGGTGACCTGTCAGAATTTAATGTGTTGGTGGATGAATACGGCCCGGTGATTATCGATCTGCCTCAAGTAGTAGACGCCGCAGCCAACAACCAAGCCGAGTGGATGCTGGAGCGGGACGTCAACAGTATAACCACCTACTACGCCCAGTACGCCCCAGAACTGCAAGAGAGCAAATACGCCAAAGAGATCTGGTCACTGTACGAAAATGGAAAATTGCATCCTGACGTTGAGCTGACCGGCCACTTTGAGGAAGAGCTACAGGATGCGGATGTGGATGCCGTGCTACTGGAGATCGAAGCAGCCATGATCGAAGAGCAACAGCGTCAAGAACGCATGGGCGAAGCGTAAGCTTCCCACAAGGAATTGGCATAATTTAACGCCTGGAACAGGACAGGTAAAAGAGAAGACTCGAACCAAGTACAGCTGTGCGTGATTGCACGGCCTGAGCCTAGTAGCTAATCATCCGGCTTATTTTGAACTACTCAGAGCAGATAACTTTCCAACGCCCACAACTCAAGTTTCGGAGTTCATTAGTTGTAGTCCCCTCTCCCTCAGGAGGGTGTCGCAAAAGTCCCCTCTCCCCATCGGGGAGAGGGCTAGGGTGAGGGGGATCAATAGGTAACTTATTGATTTAATACACCCTCATCCTAACCTTCTCCCTCGCAGGGAGAAGGGACGGTCTATCCAGGCCTTTTACGTCATTTGAACTCCGAAACTTGAGTTACAACTGATTACCATTACCCACCATGGTGAATTTGAAGCGCTCTTCACCTCAAAGCTTTGTTTTATCCCTTGTTGGTAACTACTTCAGTGATCCACCTTTTGACCTCATCTATGGAGGCGGATGGAGCACCCAGATGGTCAGAACTCGGTTCGTAATATGTGGTATCGGGGTGTCCGGACAGGAATCCAAAAACTATTGGGCCAAATTTCCTAAGCCCTGGGTAATCCCGTTTGGCAACCGCCCACAGCACAGGAACATCATCTCCCAACTGCTTCGCAGACCTGACTATATTCATTGCTCCATCAGGGTCAAACCATGAGAGATAGTTGTTTGGTGTGATGATGATGGGGAAAGTACCCTTTGACCCCTCATGGTCCATCAATCGGGTTGTTTCATCGCCTTTACCCGCCTCAATGAGTTTCCGTGCACGTGCAACCGACTTACCCAGCTTCTTACGGAACATCTTGCTCCCGACATTTCCGCCCGGGGCCAGCCCGATAACCCCATCTACCGCGTGGCGACCGCCAAAATAGAGTGCGAAGCCCCCACCCTGACTGTGTCCCGAGACAAAAAGGTGGGTTGCGCCTTGATTGCGCATTTTCGTGAGTGCTGACTCTACCTGCTCCTCTGCTGCGCTAACGGAGGAATTGTATTCATGTCGCTTCGACCATGGCATTTCCAGATTAGCAACCAGATATCCATCTCTCTCCAGTGCATTGGCAATACCATTTACATGCTTATCGGGTGAGCCACCCTTGCCATGCATGATGACAATGCCGATCTTTGGCGTCTCTGCAAAAGTGAGTGCGGGAGTCCCAATGACCAAAGCACATACCACAAAAATATAAAGACCTAGTGATGACAGTTTCATTACTTCTCCTTGTGAATTTTTACAACTAACTTGAATTGTCAGGATCCTATTTACATGTTGTCAAAAGGAATCAGAATTCCTGGAAGTTTTTACTTTGACCCCAATTTGCGCGTTATCAATCGAGTCTGACACTATCGATCCTTATGTTGACTTTAGTGCACGTGACCATTCGGTATACTTTTCCTCAAATGTCTTTTGTGCCATTGCTGGGCTTGTTGAAGGTAATCGTATACAAATAATGTCTTTAAGATTGGCAGATAATGTTGGAAACACCTTTCTTTTGAATTCTGTTTCTGCCTTCCCACCATTAAAACAAATTTTGGTTATTTTTGGGTAGTCACGAAAAAATGATATGAAGTCGTTTACCTTTATTGTTTCTTGTCTGATATTTGAGTCAAGACTGCCGGATCTTACGCATGTATGCATGACATCCCATACTGCAATTCTATTTGTATTTAATGATTCTTTCTTTTCTTGGTAAGTAGAGCTTTCCGTAAATCCATACAACCTTGCCATTATTTTCCAGAATGAATTTCGAGAGTTTGCATAGTACTGATTGGCACGAAGTGATTCCACCCCTGGCATTGTACCTAAAACAAGAGTGCAAGCTGACGAATCCACAATCGGTGGAAAACTTTTTATTTTTCTATCCATATTTTTCAAACATAACAACCAAGAAAAAGGGGTCACAGCCCTTTAAGTTGGGATGCAGCGACCACATTTTTAAAATAAGAGGTTTTCTCTGCGACCTCTGTGCTCCTCCGCGTTCTCTGCGTTCCGCTTTTCTATCCCTTAAGGGCTAACCGCACTTAGAATCGCCGCAGTTAAGACAGGTCATGCAGCCGTCCATGAGGATCACTGCTTTGGTGCTGCACTTGGCACAGAGTTGGGAGCCTTCTGGAAAGCTGGTGTCTTGCGACTTTTCCTGGGTGCTGATGGATTTCTCATACTGGGCACGCTTCTCTTCGATCAGTTTCTGCTGGTGCTCGTCAGGGCTATCCTCTTTCAGCATACCGATGGTCACCAGATGGCAGTGGATGACATCACCGATCTCGGCCACCAGGGAAGGCATATATTTGCCGCCCTTTTTGAAGTAGCCGCCGGAAGGGTCGAATACCGAACGCAGCTCTTCCACCAGGAAGGTGACATCGCCACCTTTACGGAACACGGCAGAGATGATTCGGGTAAGGGCGACGATCCACTGGAAGTGGTCCATGTTCTTGGAGTTGATGAACACTTCGAATGGACGACGCACCTCGTGTGTAGTGCCGTGATTGAGGATGATGTCGTTTACCGTGACATAGAGGGCGTGCTCTGTGAGCGGGGTCTTGATCTTGTAGGTGGAACCGAAGAGCATCTCCGGCCGCGCCACCTTTTCATGCATGTGGACAATGTTGTCTTTCGGCTCTACCGCCACAGGTACTACTGTCTCGGTGACTTTCTCTTCTTCGTCCTGGGCTACTTTGTAACCGACGATTTTCTTTTCGATCTTGATTGCCATGCTCGTTAACCTTGTCGTGTTCTGTTATGCATCTGTGGGGTGTTGGGCCGCTCTTTAGAGCTTTCCGTAGTAACCCTCTTTCAGTGCATCGAAGAGATTGGCGGCGGTATGCATCTCGCCATCGTATTCAATCTCTTCATTACCTTTGACTTCAATCTCACTGCCGTCATCAAGGGTGAATTTATAGGTGGTGTTTTCCAGGTCCTTCTCTTTTACCAGTACACCCTGGAACGCTTCGGGGTTGAAGCGGAAGGTGGTGCAGCCCTTGAGCCCCTGCTCGTAGGCGTAGAGGTAGATATCCTTGAACTCTTCGTAGGGGTAGTCGGTAGGTACGTTGGCGGTCTTTGAGATGGATGAGTCGATCCATTTCTGCGCCGCCGCCTGTACATCGACATGCTGCTTCGGAGTGACGTCGTCTGCGGCGATAAAGTAGTCAGGCAGCTGCTCATCCTCATTTTCGGAGTAGGGCATCGCTTTTTTGTTGATCATCTCGTGGTAGGCGAGTAGCTCAAAACTGAATACGTCGACCTTCTCCTTGCTCTTCTTGCCCTCACGGATAATGTTGCGGGCGTAGTGGTGGGCAAAGCTCGGCTCGATGCCGTTACTGGCGTTGTTGGCCAGTGACAGGGAGATGGTGCCGGTGGGGGCGATAGAGCTGTGGTGGGTAAAGCGGCAGCCCACTTCGCTCAACTCTTGTGCCAGTTTTGAATCTTCCTGGGCCAACTGCTGCATGTAGTGGCTGTATTTGGTATGGAGCAGCTTGCCTTTGATCTTGTCGCCGATCTGCCAGTCATCCACCGCCATTTCGGGGCGCTGCGCCAACATATCACCGGTGACGCTGAACTCCTCCTCCATGATCGGGGCGGGTCCCTTCTCTTTGGCCAGTTCCAGGCCGGTACGCCAGCCGACCAGTGCCAGCTCTTTGGTGATCTGCTCGGTAAATTCCAGTGACCTGGGATCACCGTACTTCATGCCGAGCATGGTCATGGATGAACCCAAACCCAGGTAGCCCATGCCGTGGCGGCGCTTGCGCTCGATCTCTTCGCGCTGCTCAGGTAGGGGCAGGCCGTTGATGTCGACCACGTTGTCGAGCATGCGGGTGAAGGTAGCGACTACTTCACGAAACTGATCCCAGTCAAAGCTTGCCTCTTTTGTGAATGCATTGCAGATGAACTTGGTCAGGTTGATGGAACCCAACAGGCAGGCGCCGTAGGGGGGGAGGGGTTGTTCACCGCAGTTATGGGCGTGTAGTCCGTTGGCATCAAATGTGTTGATTCCCGGAACTTGAACATCATAGACCGCCTCGAAGCCCGCTGGCTCTACAGATTTCACTCGTGCGGTGAAACGCTCACGGTTGAGGCTGCGCTGATAGTTGTTTATCAGACTCTCCAGCCGATCCTGTTTATCGCTGTCACCAAAGCCGACCAGGTTGTGGTATTGACGCAGGTTTTCGCCACTGATTACAAGCTCATGCTGCGCCTTGATGGTGTATTCTTGCTCGCCGCCTTTTCCGTTTGGCAGATATTTCGTTCCCTGTGGGCGCCGCTCACGGTAGAGCGTTGAAGCTATACCAAGACGTAGCAGCATGCGCTGGGCTGCTTCAAGTAGTGGGAGATTGGATTGTGCCAGGCGTATGCTTACCCCTTTCTTCTGGTTGCCTTGGACTGAACCGTCAGCATCGAACAAGCCGCGCAGCACGCCGCGGTAGAAGTCACTTGAAGCCTGCTCCACACTGTCCGTAATTCCCTTGTGGCCAGGAGACATACCCATCTTTTCAGCCAGCTCTTTAAGTGCCGCGGTGGAGAGGCGGAATTCGTTTCTGCCCGGGACCTCCATCCAGCCGTTGAAATCGGACCGATGGGGTAGGGTGCGGGCGGCGGCAAGGGCCTCATCCATCACCGCCTGAGTGCCGCCACTGAGGCTGCTGTTGCAGCCGTTGGCCACGGCAGCCGGTTTCCAGACGGAGAGGACTGCTTTGTCAGATTTGAGTGTACCGTCACCGATCAGGAGCCCAAGGAGGTAGCCTTCACCATGGTTGTGTTCACCTTCCCAAGTACAGTTTGAACGGTGGTCGTTGAGCAGTACCCGGTCACCCGTTCTCAATTTTCCCGCTTCACACCACTCGGTCTCGGTACGATAGCGGGTAAAGGTGGTGACACGCCGCACTTTATGGTCAGCGGTAAGGCGCAGGCTGTGCCCCTCGGTGGTCTGCAGGCGCACCACTTCTTTATCTGCGGTTTTGAAGAAACCCTCGGCTCCTGAGAGGTACTCGCTGCCGTCGATGTGGGCGGTAAATGGTGTGCCGATCAGCTTTTTCACCTGCCGTGGGCCGACACCGGTCTGTACCCAGGTATCTGCAGTGACACATGGATTGGTCGCACGTACATTTTCACAGAACCAGTTGTTATTCATCTGGTTGACTTTATCAATGAGGATAAAGCCCGGCTCTGCGTAGTCGTAGGTTGAGGACATGATCACATCCCACAGCCGTTGGGCGCGGATGGTCTTGTAGATCTTGCAGGCGATCTTGCCGGTCTCATTGGTGATAAAGCCATCTTTATAGGGCCAGTCACGCCAGACGATTATTTCGGAGTCGCTCATATCGACTCCATCTTCCTCGACCTCTTTTTCGGTGACGGGAAAGGCGAGATCCCATTTGCCGTCATGTTTGACCGCTTCCATAAAGTCTTCGGTGATCAGCAGAGAGAGGTTGAACTGGCGCAGACGGCCGTCCTCACGCTTGGCGCGGACAAAGTCCATCACATCCGGGTGGCCGACATCAAAGGTGGCCATCTGTGCGCCGCGGCGTCCACCGGCGGAGGAGACGGTGAAACACATCTTGTCGTAGATATCCATAAACGACAGGGGACCGGAGGTGTAGGCACCGGCACCACTGACATAGGCGCCTTTGGGACGCAGGGTGGAGAACTCGTAGCCGATACCGCAGCCCGCCTTGAGGGTGAGGCCTGCCTCGTGAACCTTGCCGAGGATCTCGTTCATAGAGTCGTGGATAGTGCCGGAGACAGTACAGTTGATAGTGGAGGTGGCCGGTTTGTGCGCCTGTGCTCCCGCATTGGAGGTGATACGTCCGGCGGGGATGGCGCCATGACGCAGTGCCCAGAGGAAACGCTCCTGCCACTTCTCCTGTAACTCCGGTGTTACTTCAATCTCAGCCAGTGCTTTCGCCACCCTTTGATAGGTGCCGTCGATATCTTCATCAACGGGTGTCCCATCCTTCGCCTTCAACCGGTACTTGGTGCTCCAGATATCCATCGAGGCGGGTTGTAGCGGAATAGCGGCGACGCTGGGAGGGACAGCTTTGAGATGAGCGCTTTTCATATTATCTTGATCCTTCATTCGTCTCTGATTTTGTCTGTTTATGCTTTGTAAAAACCGGCGTTATAAGAGTGGAACGACCGCAATCACACTGAACTATTGTGTTTATAGGTGCGGTGGTTCGGGAGCTACCGGAATAATGACTGTATGGGTTTAACCAAGTTCCTGTTGGTTGTGGTGAAACACTATATGTTGTGTTTTGTTGAAGGCAAGATTAGGCGTGAATCTGGCGGTTGTCAAGCTGTATTCGGTCTATTAGAAAACATGAATAAATAACAAAAACAGTAAGATATGATATTTAAGAGGTTAAGTCCTGAAAAAATATCAGGAATTTTAATAAACACTACATATAGTGTTTGCTTATATTCTTACCATATATAGGGTAAGACGAAAAAAAGCCCTCTTCCGTAGGGAAGAGAGCTTTTTCTGCAGTGGTAGCACTGAGTTAGTCGGTCTTTGGGGCGGGTGCAGCCGGTTGGGGAGCGGCATAGGCAGGGTAGCCATATCCATAGGCGGGATAACCGTAGCCTGAGTAACCGCCATAACCATGAGTGGGATACCCATAGCCTCCGTAGCCGGGATAGCCCCCATAGCCATACCCTGGATAGCCGTAGCCATAACCGGGATAGCCGTAGCCGTAACCCGGCCCGTTCCAACTATCCCACGGATCCCAGCCGCCAAAGGGGAAGCCCCCCCAGAAGGCCTCGGCTGATAGGGGGATAATCAGTGTGGCACCTGCGATCAGTGCGGCAGTAAGAAAGTTCCTGGTCTTTTTCATAACCTTTTCTCCTGTACTGAGTTTTTATATTGGGTGAGACACACTCTTGAAGCCAACGCCTGGCACGGGCAATACTTACTGCAAACGGCGCCAACCTATTCAGAGTCAGTTAAAGTCTAGACCAGACTGGCAAAGGGATAATGATTTACGTCAGTAAATAAGCAAGTTCTGATTTGCATAAGTATTTAAAAGATGGCTTCGTAGTGATGTGTGTGTCATAAACTTGTTTATTCAATAAGGCTGCTTTGCGTGTGAGGAACAGATGGAAGATGAGACGACTTTGGTACTCGGTGTTGGTAATACCCTGTTGACTGATGAGGGGGTGGGGGTACATGTGATCAACCATCTGGCTTCCACACATCCTGACTATCCCAGGGTCAGTTTTGTCGACGGTGGCACCCTCAGCTTTACTCTGGCTCAACTACTGGCTGAGAATCGACGGCTTATTGTAGTGGACGCGGCAAGAACCGGAGATGCTCCCGGCAGTGTTGTGGTCTTTGAGGATGATGAGATGGACCGCTACCTTACCGGGAACCGGCAGAGTGTTCATGAGGTGGGTTTGGTGGATCTGCTCGATATTGCCCGTCTCTCAGACCACTATCCCAGCCATCGTGCGTTGGTTGGCATTGAGCCGGAGAGCATCGACTGGGGAGAGCAGCCTTCGGCAGTGGTGGTGCCGGCAGTTACAACAGCTGCCGAGCAGGTGATGGCGCTTATCCGCAAATGGGATGGAAAATAGGTACGGCAATCACTCTTCAGCGGAGATGATTTTAAAGGCTCTGCACAATAATTCTGAAGTCGATTGAAGCGAACTTGTTGGCGAAGAACATAGCTCGGAGCCAATCTTGAACAAGTTCGCTCCTGCAAGTGCATCGCTTCCATCGAGAGGGTTTCAGGATTGTTGTCCATAAGTCAGGTAAATATATGCCGAAAATCAGCCCCTATAAGCCCAATGAATAGTAATGTTTTAGTAACCACTAAAAAGCCAATATAACCTGACCTGTGTCAGCACAAAATTCCCAACAGGGTATATGCTCAGTAATGAAAGCAATGGTCAGCATATGAATTTACTGGACGATATTCCTATCACCGTTAGTTCCTCCGCCACTACTGCAGGGGCAGTGGGAAACGCGCTTCCAATTCTTCATGAAATACACCACGCACTGCAGCGACTGTTGGAGTGTGATGAAACAACGGTGATCGATCTGCGTGCAATCCCCTTTGGTCCCGGTGATGAGGAGCGGCTGCTCTCTGTGCTTGGAAAGGGCGAGATTGTGGCTACACTCAATGCATTGGGGGAGACCACCGTGACCGAAACCGGTTACCCGGGTGTGTGGTTGCTGGATCATAGAAATCCAGATGATGAACGTATCGCCCTCCAGATTGAAATCACCCGAATTCCCGATATCTTATGCTCCCGGCAGGAGGATGTCAGCGACAGCCTGGAGCGTTTGGTTGAGGACTTAATTGAGTAGCTATAAGTATCAGAACATAACTTTACGAGGGAGGTAGCATGACGGATACCAAAACATTGGGCGACAGCCTGAGGGAAAATGGGGTATCGAGACGCGGTTTTCTCAAGTTCTGTACAGCAACCGCTTCATTGATGGCCTTACCTCCGACCATGGTGCCGGTCATTGCCGCCGCCCTTGAAAAGGCAACGCGGCCTTCGGTTATCTGGCTCTCATTTCAGGAGTGTACCGGTTGCACCGAGTCACTTACCCGCAGCCATGCTCCCACGGTCGAGAGTCTGATCTTTGATCACATCTCCCTTGATTACCACCACACCCTCCAGGTCGCGGCGGGAGACGCCGCTGAAAAGGCCCGTGAGGAGGCCATGCACGCCAATATGGGTAAGTATCTGTTGGTAGTGGATGGCTCTATTCCACTGGGTAATCCCGGTTACTCAACCATTGCCGGTATCAGTAATCTGGATATGTTGAAAGAGGCGGCGGCCGGTGCAGCGGCGATTGTTGCTGTCGGTACCTGTGCTTCATTCGGTGGCCTGCCCAAGGCGGACCCCAACCCAACCGGAGCGGTGTCGGTCTCTGATATTATCAAAGATAAACCGATCATCAATGTCTCTGGTTGTCCGCCAATTCCAGTGGTAATCACCGGTGTTCTGGCGCACTACCTTACCTTTGGCTCCCTTCCCGAACTGGATGAACAGAGCAGGCCGAAGGTGTTTTACGGCCAGAGCATTCACGACCGCTGTTATCGCCGACCCTTCTACGATAAGGGGTTGTTTGCCGAAACCTTTGATGATGAAGGGGCTAAAGCCGGCTGGTGTCTCTATAAGCTGGGCTGTAAGGGGCCGATGACCTATAACGCCTGTGCCACGGTAAAATGGAACCAGGGAACCAGCTGGCCGGTAGAGTCCGGTCACGGCTGCCTGGGTTGTTCTGAGCCCAACTTCTGGGATGCCGGCGGTTTCTACAACGCTCTGTCGATTCCAACAGGTGATATTTCACGGAACGTTGCCTACAGTGCAGCTGCCGGTCTTGCCCTTGGTGCGGCGGCGGCAAGCCTCAATAGCAAGGCGAAGAAACGGGCGGCGGAAGAGCATGGAGTGGTTACGGTCGATGATCTGGAGAAATCATCATGAGTGAGCCGATCGACTTTCTGTTGTGGATGCGCGGTACCGGCTTTGATCTGGCGGTGACGGTATTTGTCATTGGCATCCTGCTACGGCTTTTCGAGATTATCTCGCTGGGTCGTAAGATCAATTTGGCTGAGCCTAGGGGAGAGGAGTTCGGTCCGGGAATGAAGACGATTTTGACCCGTATGATTCCCGAGTCCGGCACCTTTAAGCGTCAACCACTGACGGTGATCGGAGGTTATGTTTTTCATATCGGATTGTTGATCAGTCTGCTCTTCTTTGTCCCTCATATTGAGCTGTTTGGCGAAACCTTTGGTATTACCTGGCCGGGGTTGCCCAACTACATCATTGATGCGGCGACGGTGTTGGCAATCACAGGCCTGCTGGCGATGCTTTGGCACAGAATAACCAACCCGGTGATGAGGGTGATCACCACCAAAGAGGACTGGCTGGTGTGGCTGGTGACCTTCTTGCCACTACTGACTGGTTATATCGCCTACCATCGGATGATCGATCCCTATCCACTGGCATTGGGGCTCCATCTTTTGAGTGTTGAAATTCTGCTGGTGGTGTTCCCATTCACTAAGCTGATGCACGCTTTTACATTGTTTCTTGCACGCTGGTACAACGGTGCCATGAGTGGTCGCAGGGGGGTTGAGTCATGAGTAAGGCGACACTGGAACGCGGACTGAATGCCTTTAGAGAGCAGATCGATGCCCCGACGGCTACGTTCTTCTCAAGCTGTGTCAGCTGTGGCATGTGTGCCGAGGCCTGCCTCTTCTATACCGAGACCGGTGATCCAAAATATACGCCGATCCACAAACTGGAACCGATGCGCAGGATATGGGAGCAGGAGTACACCCTGGTGGGAAAGATCAAGCGGGTGCTGGGCATGGAGCAACCGGTGACGGATGCGATGCTTGAAGAGTGGCAGGAGCTGCTCTATGACAGCTGCACCCTCTGTGGACGCTGCTCGATGGTTTGTCCAGTGGGCAACGACATCACCTATATGATCCGCAAGGCGAGGGAAGGGATGGTGGCCTCGGGTAATGCGCCTGATGGCGTCAAGGGTGCCGCCACCCGTGCGGTAAATATTGGCAGCCCCATGGGGGTGACTATCAAAGCTCTTAGGGCGCAGATCCGCCATATTGAGGCTGATACCGGCCTCTCTATTCCTGTGGATGTGGAAGGCGCCGACTATATGGCGCTGCTCTCATCTATGGAGATCATGAATTTCCCTGAATATATCGCCGCGCTCGGCAAGATATTTAAACAGGCGGGGGTGAGCTGGACTCTGGCATCGGAGGCGTTTGAGGCGACCAATTCAGGTATCCAGATTGGATCGAGCGATATCGCCCGGGAGCTGGTGGAGCGTATTGTTGATGCAGCGGATAAGTTGAAGGTGAAGTATGTGATCAGCCCGGAGTGCGGTCATGCCTATACCGCTATTCGCTGGGAAGGACCCAATCTGGTGGGGCGCCCCTATCCATTTAAGGTGATCCATATCCTCGAGCTGTTGGATGAACTGCGCAAAACCGGGCGGATTAAAACCGAAGGGCTGGAGAAGGATAGGATGACCTTCCACGATCCCTGCTCCATCGTGCGTAAAGGCGGTGTGGTTGAGTCTCCACGCAACTTGATGAAGATGGTCACCAGCAACTTTGTTGAAATGGCCGACCACGGCAAGTGGAATTGGTGTTGCGGCGGCGGTGGCGGTGTCTCCAGTAATGAGGATGCCGATGAGCTGCGTATTCAGGTGTTCAGGCGTAAGAAGGGCCAGATAGAAGATACCGGGGCGAATACCCTGGTGACCGCCTGTGCCAACTGTCGGTTGGTGATCGAGGAGGGGCTGGAAGAGTACAGCGTGGATATGCCTGTGCTTGGCCTTACCGAGCTGGTGGCTGACCATCTGGTGGTAGATGAAGAGGAAGGGTGATAACACCCAGTATAGTTACAAAGAGATTAATAAATACCTTTGCCCATCGAACTGGTTTGACATCGGGGGCGGATGATAACTGGAGAGGCTGTTATGAGTGAACGCATCGTTGTTGATCCGATCACACGCATCGAGGGGCATCTGCGCATAGAGGCGCAAATGGAAGGGGACGGTATCGGCAAAGCCTACTCTTCCGGCACCATGGTGAGGGGTATAGAGACCATCCTAAAGGGTCGTGATCCCCGTGATGCCTGGGCCTACACCCAGCGTATATGCGGTGTCTGCACACTGGTGCACGGTATGGCGTCAATTCGAGCGGTGGAAGATGCCCTCAAATACGAGATCCCGAAAAATGCTCAGTTGATCCGCAACCTGATGATCGGTGCCCAGTACATTCACGACCATGTGATGCATTTCTACCATCTGCATGCCCTCGATTGGGTGGATGTGGTTTCGGCCCTCAGTGCCGATCCGAAAAAGACCTCGGAGCTGGCGCAGTCTATCAGTAGCTGGCCCAAGTCCTCCCCGGGCTACTTCTCTGATATGAAGAAGAAGCTGAAAGGATTTGTAGATGCCGGGCAGCTTGGCATCTTTGCCAATGGCTACTGGGGTCACCCAGCCTACAAACTGCCTCCTGAGGCTAATTTGATGGCGGTGGCTCACTATCTCGAAGCGCTTACCTGGCAGCGAGATGTGGCAAAACTGCATACCATCTTCGGTGGCAAGAATCCCCACCCCCATTTCCTGGTGGGTGGTGTGGCATCGCCCATCGATCTCAATTCTGACTCTGCAATCAACACCAAGAAACTGATGCAGGTTCAGGATGTGATCAACCAGATGCGCACCTTTGTCGATCAGGTTTATGTACCCGATACCCTGGCAGTGGCCTCCTTCTACAAGGATTGGTTCAAGAGAGGGGAAGGGCTGGGCAACTTCATGTGCTATGGAGACCTGCCGGCCACCAGTATGAGTGATCCTTCAAGCTACCTCTTCCCCGCTGGTGCGATTCTGAATCGTGACCTCAGTACGGTGCATGATATCGACGTTCATGACCCGGGGCAGATCCAAGAGTATGTGGCCCACTCCTGGTACGACTATGACGACGGTAACGAAGCAGGGTTGCACCCCTACGATGGTGAGACCAACCTTAACTACACCGGTCCGACACCGCCCTACAAGCACCTCGATGTTGAGGATGCCTACTCCTGGCTGAAGTCACCACGCTGGAAGAATCATTCGATGGAAGTCGGCCCACTGGCCAGGGTGCTGCTCCTCTATGCAAAAGGACATGAGCCGACTGTAGAACTGGCCAAATACGCCTTGGGTAAACTCGATGTGCCGGTGGAGGCGCTTTTCTCAACACTCGGTCGTACCGCTGCTCGTACCCTCGAAACCAAAGTACTGGCAGATGGCATGCAGGGGTGGTTCGATGATCTGGTGGCCAATATCAAAGCGGGAGACAGCAAAACCTTCAACGAGACACTATGGAACCCCAGCAGTTGGCCCAGCGAGTGTCAGGGTGCCGGCTATATGGAGGCTCCACGCGGTGCGCTGGGACACTGGGTAGTGATCAAGGATGGCAAAATTGCCAACTATCAGGCAGTGGTACCATCAACATGGAATGCCGGACCTAGAGATGCCAAGGGCGTTCCCGGCGCCTACGAGGCGGCATTGCAAGATAATCACAAACTCCACGACCCGAAACAGCCATTGGAGATTCTGCGTACCATCCACAGCTTTGATCCCTGCATTGCCTGTGCTGTTCACCTCTCTGATGAAAATGGTGAGGAGCTGATTAAAGTGCAGGTGACAGGGGAGAGTTGCGGGGTGTAGTCGGGTCTATTAGTGGAACCGGCTATGCACAATAATCCTAGAACCCTCAGTTGGACAGGGTGGAGAGTGTGCTTGGATCGGTGCGGTACAAGGCACAACGACACGGAATAGTTGTTCTATTCCAAGGAGTTGTAACGCCGTAATGCGCCAACCCAAGTGTGCTATCCGCCCTGTAGCGTCATTCACCCGGAGAGTGAAAGATGCAATCGTAGTCAATGTAATTTAAATCCATCCTTTGCCCGTAGAATGGAGCGGTCAACTGAGGATTCTAGGATAATCATGTAGAGCCGTGTAGGAGCGAACTTGTTCACGAAGAAGATGCCACGGTGCTCATCGCGAACAAGTTCGCTTCTACAAGCACCATTTAATATCGTTCGAACGAGTAGCCTGTGATCCTAGTGTACTGTAACGAATAAAGGGCACATATCAGCGTGGCTGGAAACTGTTAGCTGCAAGACGTGTCTCGCAGGGAATGGCAGGCCCTTTACAAGAGACACAACGCAGCAGATGATAGTTTCCAGCCGCGCCCTGCGGGAGCCTCACAAATAGCCCAATCCCGCGTTACACCCTTTGTTAAGGGGGTAGCCATTAACTGCAGGGTGCGCCTTGTCTTGGACTATTTGTGAGGCTCTGATTTGTACTCTTTGTTCGTTACAGCACACTAGCATCCCGATTGTATATTTCTGGATAAGCGTTGCCGGTTCTACTGGGGCTTCTGCTCCATTAGAAATTTCGCTTCATTCTCAATTTTTCCTATCAGAGCATTTGCCTGCTCCGCCTGTCTGTTTTCGGCCAAGTTCTCCAAGCCGGCAATCATGGTGTGTATTCGTGGCACACCACAGACTGCGCAGGAGCCACAGAGACGGTGGGCTGTTTCCCTAAGATTGTGCCAATCTTCCGCCTGATTGTGCCGGTTGATTTCAGCTAACATATGTGGCAACTCTTCAAGGAAGCAGTCAAACATCTCATCGGCAAGCTCTTTGCGCCCGCCGACGATTTTCATTGCTGCGTCAATGTCTCTTGATGGCAATATTTTCAGTTGTTTATCATCATCACTGATCTCTTCAGGTTGGTTCTTTGTCTCAACCTGCAGTGACTGAAAAACGCTGTCAACATGTAGCAGTTGACAAATGACATCCCATAGCTCGATATCATCGATTGGCTTTGTCAGGTAGTGATCTACGCCGATATCAAGCAACTGTTCCTTGCTTTTTGATACCACATCAGCGGTGAGGGCGATAATAGGCACATGACGTTTTCCATCTTCCCATTTTCTGATCTCATGGGTTGCCTCTTTTCCATCCATGACCGGCATATGAATATCCATGAAGATCAGGTCGCATGGATGTGTCTTGATATACTCTACTGTTTCCAGACCATTGCTCTTCTCCACCACCTCTGCGCCGCTCGATTTAAGAATCGTTGAGATCAGCTGAAGATTGATTGGATTGTCATCGGCAACAAGAAAACGGTAGTTACTGAATGAAGGTAGGAGGTTGGGATTGGACTCAAGTAGCTCAATCGGAGTCGAGTCAGAGAGAACGGCATTGATTATTTTATGGAGATTTTTATTTGTTTGTGGCTTTGAAAAACATTGTATACCCCAACTTTTTCTGCACTCACGAAGTACTTCCCGGTCTGAGGTGCTTAGTAGAACAAGAAGGCGCTTTGGTTTTGCATTCCGGACTTTGTGAATAGAGGACTCGGCATCTCCTGTAGCCAGCTGCTCTGCTGAGAAGCCGAGAAGAACCAGATCAACGTCATCAATCTGCTGTGGTTGAAAGTGCTCGTGTACACTCTCTGATGACACCATACCGAGGCTGGTTAACTTGTGTTTCAGTGATAGGCGTGCAAGGTGGTTGTCGTCTAGAATCAGGCCTCTTTTTCCTGCCAATGGCCGTGCTTGTCTTGCTTCGGGTTCATCTGGTTTTTGCAGTCTCAGTTTTACATTGAAGGATGAACCCTGTCCCTCATTACTCTCAAGTGTAATGGTGCCACGCATAGTTTTGACCAGCTTTTTGGAGATACTCAGGCCAAGTCCGGTGCCGCCATACATCTTACTGGTCGATCTGCTGCCTTGATGGAATGAGTGAAACAGCCCACTCTGGGCATGCTCTGGAATACCGATACCGGTATCAGTAACGGAAAACTGCAGGGTGCACTCTTCATCGGTCTCATTTTCAACCATGACACGGATGACAATTTCGCCCTCATGGGTGAATTTGATGGCGTTACCAATGAGGTTTACCAGAACCTGGCGAATCCTGGCCTCATCGCCAACCAGCATGGAAGGTACATCAGAGTAGACCAGTAGCACCATTTCCAGCATCTTGTCATGAGCGGCAGGCGCCAATAGTGTTACAGGCTCTTCAAAGCAGTCGGTAGTACTGAAGGGTGCATGATCGGGTTCCAAATCACCATGCTCAAGCTTTGAATAGTCAAGGATGCCGTTAATGATTTTTAACAGGGAAGAGGCTGATTTCTCAATAGTCTCAACCAGGTCCTGTTGCTCGTGGGAGAGATCGGATTTCTTCAACAGGCGGGAGAAGCCGATGACTCCATTCATTGGAGTTCTAATCTCGTGGCTCATATTGGCCAGAAACGAAGATTTTTCATAGCTGATTTTGAGCGCTCTTTTGCGAGCCAGATCGAGTTCGACGTTCTGTACCTCTATCGCTTCCATGGTCTCAACCAGGTCTGATGTCGCCTGGTCTATTTGTGATTGCATTATTGCATGCGAGTGTTGTAACTCTTTTGCCATGGCATTGAAGCCCTCTTCGAGACTTCGAAATTCCCCTTTGGACTCTTCAGGTACAAGTTTTGAAAAATCGCCATGCTTCATACGGATGACCGCTTGAGTCAGGCGTGAGAGTGGACGGGTAATCTTGCGACTGAGAAAACTCGTTACCAATGCGGTAAAAAGCAGGCCGATAATACAGATCAACAGGCTATTGCGAATAATCTCTGTTTGTCGGGTGGTATATTGGGTGTTATCTATCTCAATGATTGCAGTACCAATAGCCGTCGATTCGTTGACTCCTTTAGAGTCGTAGAGTTGATCGGGGTAGTCACTGATACTGAGAGATTTGACATAGCCGACAACAGGGGCGGAGAAATAACGTCGATTGGTGTTTTTGTTAATGGGGTTTGTAGACTCTTCCGACCTGCCCCTGAGCGTCACCAGTGTTGAGCCACTAGTATCGATTACCTGTATCGATGTGACATCTTTACGCTTGGAGATCTCCTGCAAGCTGGATTCAAGAATCTTCTGGTCACCACTGAAAATGCCGTAGACACAATATGCTGCAGCCTCCTGGGCCACCGCATTTCCACGCTCCTCGAACAGCTTGGCAAGGTTATTAAGCTGTGAATCAATAATGTAGACGGTCAGTGTCAGGGCCATGATGGCGGCAGGTACCAGACTCAGTAGCAGCGCGCGCGTTTTTATCCGTGACAGTCTACGAAATATCATTTTATCTCTCCCTTAACGGAAAGGATTTTTATGATCTCTTTATTGCTGGGTAGGTTAATTCCCAATGATCTGCTAACCATCTTGTTGACGTCAACACTAAAGTACTTGGGGTGCTCGGATAGATGACTGTGGAGGGTTGGCTCTATTCCCTCCTGATACATAGTGTTTATAGTGTCGGCCAGGTGATGGCCGATATCGTCGGGTGATGAGTAGACTGCGGCAATGGCTCCAGCCTTCACATAAGTGGCAGAGAAACCGATAACCGGCACCTTACTGTGATAGCTCGATAGTAGAATATTGAAGATGTTTTTGCGGCTGTATATCAGGGGATCGGGTAGAGCGAGAAGGATGTCACTGCCGCCCAGAAGGTCTTTTAACAGCGGTCCAATAGTCTCCCCTTTGAGAATATTCTGGTAGTTGATTTTAATCCCCAGTCTTATTGCTTCCTGCGCAATCAACGGCTTTAGTTGTTGAGTCGTTGGTCCCAAAAGGATGCCAACCCTATCGCCGGGGTTTGCGATGGCAGCAAGATGCAATTGCCTTCTAATGGGCTGATCAAGATAGATTGCCGTATTTCGATTAGCAGATATATTTAGATTTAATTGATCAACTGCTGCTTTGGGAATGAGTGCATTGATTACATGAGGGATTTTTTTCTCACTCAGTGCTACCTGCTTTGCCGCCTCACGCCCGAGTGTGATGACAACCCCATTGGGGTGCATGCCGATGATTGACTCTGACCAATTGCTGAGCTTTGCTTCCTTGATCATTGGAAGGGTGCAGTTAATCTCATTACCGGTACAAGGTGATGCAAGGTGGGTACGCAGTGAACTGATGACCGACTGATAGACTGGAGAGTCGGCACTACTGACAATAAGTACGTCAGTATCGCTATGAGTTGCCGTTGCTGTGGAGAGAGAGAAAACCAGGAGCAGCACATACCACCATCCCCTGGCGAGCAGGGGCATAGATGCAATTAGCCGCTGGGTGCGGCTCGGATAATGGTCATCCCAACTCAAGAGCGGAAATCTTCCTTGTTGTCAGTCACGATATTAGTGACAATTTAATTCCATTGTTGGACAAATGGTAGCTTTCATCAGGCTTAATGCCAGTTTAGACGAGCCTGAAGAAAAATACTCTCATTCCAGTAGTTTTCGGTGTAGAAATCTTGAAATCTACCGTTGATATTCTGAAAAATCAGAGCCACATCACCATCCATGCCAGAGGCTTTGAAGTCCTGTGATATCTTGACGTCAATGCGTTTTGAGTAAGGGACGTTGTCGCCATCCCCAGGCCAGTCAATTTCACTCAAATAGTAATAGGCACCACTGAGTTGGGTGCCGCCGGCAAAGCGGTAGCTTCCGAGAAGAGAGACTGTCTGGTTCGGTGCCTGATCATTGAGCAGTTTATATCCAGGCGAGGTACTTTTGAACTGTTTGCCGTAATCATGCGCAAAGCTATAACCCAAGTGAATCAGACTCTGCCTGCTGGGTTTCCAATCCAATCCGATATCGATACCGTTGATCGTGTATTTTCCAGAGTTAATATATTGTTCAGTGACACCACTAATAGCCTTAGTATGAATGATGTCAGTGACTGTCTCGTTATAGAGCCTGGCATCGAAGGTGAGGTTATACCGAGGTATGTTTTTCAGAAAACCGATTTCATAAGCAGTTATTATTTCCGGATTGATATCCTGCGCTGCATAGTAGAGCAGCTGGCCTGGGATCGGTGTCGTTGTCCCCGCGTAGTAAAGCCGGAGATTGGCATTATCCTCAAACAGCGTTGGCATGCGGTAGCCGCGAGTTGCTATAAGGCGTAGTGTATTCTCCTCGTCAAGGTGGTAGTTGAGGGCAAGGCGAGGAGAGAACAGCCCGTCTTTACTCTCAAATTTCTCAAACATGCCACCCATATTGACCACCATCTGATCGCTTGGATTCCACTCCATGTTGAAAAAAGCGCGCAGCTGGTCGCGTTCTATTTTATCTGTGGAGCCGAATGTCCAGATACTGCTGGTCTCATCCCTGCGGGCACCTGCTCCCCAGACAAGGCGATGCTTCTCTGTCAGTCCATAGGTGTGTTGAAACTCCAGGTCATAGCGATCTGAGCTGAAGCCGCTGCCTGCAGAAAAACCTAATCCTGAATTAGTGAAAGAATCAGTTACAATCTGCTGGTTGTGGTAGAACTGGAGGAGATATTCACTACCCACGCCACGGTTGTGCTCCCAACGAAAATGCTGAAAACTGTGCTCCTGAGGCGTGCTTCTTAGTGGCTGGAAAATATTTCCCGAAAAGCCATCCTGGTAGTCGTTGTTACTGAAACCAAACTCCATCTGTAGCGCATTGCTGGGATCTATCTGGTAGTCACCACGAAAGCTGAGGCGACGGAGTTGAGCGCTATCGTGGCGTGTATCAAATCCACTATCTTCGCTGTACCTGAGGGAAACCCGGTAGTCGAGGTCTCCGACTGAATCGGCATACCTGGCTGAAACCTGATCGTTTGCCCCTTTACCCGCCACCACATTCAGGTGACTGCCCTGCTGCTGTGAAGGGTGGATGCTGATGATATTGATAACACCGGCAAATGAGTTGGACCCATAGGCTGCCGCATTAGGACCTCGGGTCACCTCAATTCTATCGATATCATCAATTTCCAGCTCTTGATCACCCCAGGTTACGCCACCAAAAGCCGGATCGTAGATTGATCTGCCATTGATCAGCACCTGCATGTCCCGTGAATACTGGTCCGCATGGCCGTGGTAGGTGGCGCTGTACTTTGTGCCGGTGTAGTAGGCCACCTGAAAACCGGGGACCAGACGTAGCAGATCAACCAGTTGAACCGCACCCGATGCTTCAATCATCTCTCGGTCAATGACGGTGATGGAAGCCGGTGTATCCTTGAGCGGCTGGCTTAAGCGGGTTGCTGAGAGAACGACAGGAAGTTCCCCAAAAAAGAGTGACTCTGAGAAATTATTATCCTCAGAAGCATGAGAAATAGTCGCGAATAAAAGTGCTGCGGCGAGCGTCGGCAGCCTTGCAGCCTCTAACCAGGAAGTATTAATTATCTTCATGTTGTGAATCAATCTAGTCGGGAAAACTATTAATCGGTTCGGGTGAACTGTCCGAGGTCTGAGTGCAAGACACGCTACCAAAATATGATCAAAAGTCCTAAATGAAGCATCCCTGCAGGAAAAAGAAGATAATATCCTAACATCGTTTTTCACTACACCTTGAAGTAAACTTGTGATCATGACTTTTCCAACAATTGAAAATTTTGTCGGCACAACGCCACTGGTTCGTCTACAGCGACTTTGTGGCGATACCAGTAATACCATTCTGGTAAAACTTGAAGGTAATAATCCAGCCGGGTCGGTGAAGGACAGGCCCGCACTCTCAATGATTCAACAGGCGGAAGCCCGTGGTGATATTGTGCCTGGTGATACTCTGATTGAGGCTACCAGTGGCAATACCGGGATTGCCCTGGCAATGGTGGCCGCCATCAAGGGATACGGAATGATCCTGATAATGCCGGAGAATCTCAGTGTAGAACGCCGTGCCTCAATGAGGGCCTATGGTGCAAAGCTGATTCTTGTTACTGCAGAGGAGGGGATGGAAGGCGCGCGTGATCTTGCCGATAAAATGGAGCGGGAGGGCGAAGGAAAGGTCCTCGACCAATTTTCAAATCCCGATAATCCTGATGCCCACTACCAAACTACAGGGCCGGAAATTTGGCGGGAGACTGAGGGCCGAATCACCCATTTTGTCAGTGCCATGGGGACTACCGGCACCATTATGGGAACCTCTCGCTACCTGAAAGAGCAGAATTCCCAGGTTCAGGTGATTGGGGTGCAGCCTGCCGAGGGGGCCTCGATCCCCGGCATAAGACGCTGGCCGGAGGCCTATCTACCGGCTATTTTTGAATCTTCACGGCTCGACAGGGAGATGGATATATCACAGGAAGAGGCAGAGGATATTACGCGCCGTCTGGCGGCGGAAGAGGGTATCTTTGCCGGTATCTCATCAGGTGGTGCGGTTGCTGCGGCTCTCAGGCTCTCCGAAGAGCTGACGGACGCGGTGATTGTCGCCATTATCTGCGATCGCGGTGACCGTTATCTCTCCACAGGTATTTTCCCGGCGGAATAATATTCTCATATTCCTTGCAGCGGTGCTTTTCTCACCGCTGCTGCTTCTTCATGCCGCTGAAGGAGGGGGGAGTGTCAACCTCAGCTTGGGTCGAATCAGTGTTGCGGATTGGGTGGCCGAAGGAGTCAGGGTTGAGCTGTTTCTTGGCGACAAGAGAGACCGCTTTAATCTTTCGGCAACTGATTTTACCCACCCCTCGCTCCCTTTTCCCATAAAGTCGCTTCAATATGAGTGCCATAAAGGGCGGCTGACGGATCGACAAGTTGATTGTCAACAGGGACGTCTCAAACTGCAGCATCCAGCACTCAAACAGCCCTATATACCGCTCAGTTTTAGCTGGAGAAAAGAGCGGCGACAGATTGATATCACAATAGATAAAACGGCGATCTTTGGCGGTGATGCTGCGGCAAAGCTCTCTTATAAAGGAGGGCACTGGCAGGCCGATTTTGATGGTAAGGGGTTGGGCCTGTCTGCAGTGGGAGAGGAGATTGCCGCGATTGAAAAGTTGCGGAGTGAATACGGGGGTAGTGGGGCCGTCGATCTCGATATTAGACTCTCCGGTAATCAAAACGGTCTGCTCAAGGGGCGATGGAAAGGGCGATTTGATGATTTTGGTTTCTCATATCAGGATGATAACTATATTGGAGAAGATCTCTCCGGGATCTGGGATGGGGCTTTTGTAAATCGGGGGGGTAGATGGGAGGGCAAACAGTCTCTGGTGTTGAAAAAGGGTGCCGTTCTGACTCCGGTTTTTTATATTGCACCTGATGGTAAGCCCGTCTCTCTGGCATCTGACTTTGTCTACTCGGCAAAAGAGGAGATGTTGAAGCTGCCTCATTTTATATTTAACCATCTCAATACCTCGGGTTTTCATGGTAACGGTACTTTTTCACTGGGTAATGAGAACGAGGTTGTTGAGCTGGAAGTGATCTCCGATGAGGTGGAGGTGGCGACCCTATTCAGCGCCTATCTGGAGCCGGTACTGGCAGATCCTGTTTTTAGTGATCTCGAACTTGCCGGGCAGATGACGGGTACGTTGAATATCAAGCGGGGGAGGGGCGTCGAAGCCGGTATCCGGCTCAAAGAGATCTTTGTAGAGCAGGGGGCGGCCGGTGATGCGCAATTTGCCCTCTATGGAGTAAATGGGGAGGTCAACTGGAGAGATAGAGGTGAAGTCAGGGCAAGCACTCTCTCGTGGCGGGGCGGTCATCTCTTTGGTGGTATTGATCTAGGCGCATCGGTGTTCGATCTGGAAGTTCAAGGCCAACAGTTGAAACTCAACAAACCGGCAACGGTACCGGTATTAGACGGGTCTTTACATGTGGAGCGCTTTGGTTTTGAGCAGAGTAGAGAGGGACCACAGGTTCATTTTCAGGGTTACCTCACTCCAGTATCGATGGAGAAGTTTAGCCATGCGGTGGATTGGCCGGTGCTGGCGGGGCAACTCTCCGGTATGATCCCCGGTATCTCCTACTCTTCGGGCATGATCGCTGTCGAAGGTATGGCGCTGATCAAAGTTTTCGGGGGCAGTGTGCTGATTCGAAATCTGGTGCTTGATGACCTGTTTGGTACGCTTCCCGCCTTCAGTGCTGATATCGGCCTTAAGAATCTTGATCTTGAGACGCTCACCGGTACCTTCTCTTTTGGTAAGATAACCGGCAGGATCGAAGGTGAGGTGAAGCAGTTGAGGCTGGAGGATTGGCAGCCGGTCTCCTTTGACGCCTGGTTAGCTACGCCGGTTGAAGATGACAGCCGACACCGCATCAGTCAGAAGGCGGTGGATAGTATCTCGAACCTGGGCGGTTCAGGCGTCTCTGGAGCACTGTCACGCAGCTTTATGCGTTTCTTTGATGAGTTCGGCTATGATCGTTTGGGTGTCAGCTGTACCCTTGAGAATGGGGTATGCGAGATGAGCGGTGTGGAACCGGCGGATCAGGGCTATTATCTGGTCAAAGGCGGAGGTATCCCGCGAATCGATATCATGGGGTTCAACCATCGTACCGACTGGAATATTCTAGTCAGTAAATTGCAGCAGATTGCGGCTGGGGGCGCACCGGTCGTCGAGTAGATGCCGGCCTATAATTCAAGGCACCTGATTACAAATTTGAGTTATCGCACTAGTGAGTAGCAGCTTTCAGGAGAAGAAGATGAAACAGACTAAATTAACCCTCTTGCTTGCAGGTATGCTCCTGCTTGCGGCCTGTGTCACCATCAACATATATTTCCCCTCTGCCGAGGCTGAGGCCGCAGCGGAGCGGATTGTTGATGATATCCTCGGGAAATCGAAAAAGGAGGGGGATGACGCTTCCAAGGGCGATAAGGGTGCCTCACTTTATTTGCCTGTTGAGCAGAGCTACGCCATACGACTTCTTGATCTGATTATTCCCCCTGCTCAGGCGGCACAACCCAACTTCAATGTTAATACCCCGAAGGTGAGGAAGTTGCAGGCAAATATGAAACGGCGCCACTCTTCCCTTGCGCCTCACTATGCCAGTGGTGGTATTGGCTTTACCCGTGATGCGCTGGTAGCGATGCGAGACAGTTCCGCGATCTCTCTAAAAGACCGCAACAAGGTGAAAAAGCTGGTAAGTGCCGAAAATAGTGATCGTAACGCACTCTATCGAGCGATCGCTGAAGCCAACGGTCACCCGGAGTGGGAGCCCAAGGTACGCGCCACCTTTGCTCAGAAATGGGCCCAAAGAGCCTCTGGAGGTTGGTGGTATCAGGACGCTTCAAAACGTTGGAAGCAGAAGTAAGAGTTTTATTAACTTCTGACCCGGGATTTCCCCCAGGCTTGGGTGTAATATAGCGCCCATTATTTCCGTAGAGGGAGTCCATCTTTGTCCCAGATCCTATTCATTGCCGCCGGTGGTGCTGCAGGGGCGTTGATGCGCTTTTGGGTTTCCAACGGCGTTTATGTTCTGTTGGGCCGCGGGTTTCCCTACGGTACCCTGGCGGTTAATGTGCTTGGGTCTTTGGTGATGGGATTTCTCTTTACTCTCTTTCTGGAGAGGATGACGGTAAGCCCCGAGATGCGTGGTGCACTTCTGATCGGTTTTCTCGGTGCCTTTACCACCTTCTCCACCTTCTCCATTGAAACCCTCAATCTGATAGAACAGGCGGAGTATATGAAGGCGGGGCTCAATATGGTGATCTCCGTTATTGCATGTATCGCGGCCTGCTGGGTAGGATTGCTTATAGGGAGACAGTTATGACAGCAGTGGAAGTGATCATGGTTCGCGTCTATCTCACTGAAGGCGAGCACCATTTTCAGCAGATTCTCTCTCTGCTTCACGATGAGGAGAAAGTGCGTGGCGTGACCGCTTTTCGCGGCATTGCGGGCTTTGGCCAGTCAGGTAAAATCCACTCCTCGACACTTCTCGATATTTCACTTGATCTGCCGCTGGTGCTTGAGTTCTTTGATGAACCTGCAAAAGTCGATCGGGTGCTTAGACATCTCAATACTTTAGTTAAACCGGGCCAGATTGTTAGTTGGCCCGCTGTTATGAATAGTGGTGAATAGATAATGCTCGACCCTCGACTGCTGAGAAACGACCTGGAAAATGTTGCCGCCGGACTGGCGCGCCGTCATGTTGACCTCGATGTAACGTTGATATCAGACCTGGAAACCCGCCGTAAGGAGTTACAGGTTGCTGCAGAACAGTTGCAGAGTGAACGCAACAGCCGTTCCAAACAGATTGGTAAGGCAAAAGCGGCAGGTGAGGATATCCAGCCTCTGCTGGCTGAAGTCTCCGATCTGGGTGAGAGACTGAAGGCAGCACAGGATGAACTGGGCGAGGTCCAGGGAAAACTGAGTGAGATTGCAATGGGTACACCCAATATTCCTCATTCAAGTGTGCCTGAAGGGCGTGACGAAGAGGATAACAGGGAAGAGCGGCGCTGGGGTGAACCTCCTCGGTTCGATTTTAAACCCAAGGATCACGTTGATCTCGGTGCTACAAATGGTGGAATGAATTTTGAGGTGGCAGCTAAGATCACAGGTTCCCGATTTGCTAACCTGCAGGGCCCCTTGGCTCGCCTTCATCGGGCACTTGCCCAGTTCATGCTCAATATACATGCGGCAGAACATGGCTATACAGAGACCTATGTTCCCTTTATGGTCAATGCCGACAGCCTGCGTGGTACCGGGCAATTACCAAAATTCGAGGAGGATCTGTTCAAAGTCTCCGGCGAAATGGCCTACTACCTGATTCCCACCGCTGAGGTACCTATCACTAACATAGTGCGCAACGAAATCATTGAAGACGCCGATATGCCCAAGCGTTGGGTCGCCCAGACCCCCTGTTTTCGTAGCGAAGCTGGTGCCTATGGCCGAGATACGCGGGGCATGATCAGGCAGCACCAGTTTGAGAAGGTTGAAATGGTGCAGGTGGTCCGCCCAGAGGACTCCTACAGCGCACTGGAAGCCCTTACAGGCCATGCGGAGTCCATTCTGCAGCGCTTGGAGATCCCCTATCGGGTGGTGACCCTGTGTACCGGAGATCTCGGCTTCTCATCGGCCAAGACCTACGATATCGAGGCCTGGTTGCCGGCACAGAACACCTACCGGGAGATCTCATCCTGCTCCAACTTTGAAGATTTCCAGGCACGTCGGCTACAGGCGCGCTGGCGCAATCCAGAAACCGGCAAGCCGGAACTGGTGCATACCGTCAACGGCTCAGGTTTGGCTGTTGGCCGGACCCTGGTGGCGGTAATGGAGAATTACCAGCAGGCTGATGGCTCTATCCGTGTACCTGAAGTGCTGAGGCACTATATGGGGGGGGTGGAGGTTATATAGTCTCCAACGGGAAATAAAAAAGCGGGACGCAGAGACCGCAAAGGGAAGCAGAGTACGCAGAGATTCTCTTTTGGAAATCGACGCTTTTCTCTGCGACCTTTGCGCCTTCTCTGCGGTCTCAGCGTCCTTCTTGTCTGTTTTCAGTCGGGCACTAAATAGTCATCATCAGAAAGATGACAAAAGCGATCACGCCAAGTACAGGTAGTATTGCCGCCTGCCACTGACCCTTCTCCGCCTTTGGGCTGTTGGTCAGCATCTCTTTGGCCCTGGGCCAGAGCATGACGATAAACATCACCAGCAACAGGGCGGAGCCGATCTTCATCCAATCCATATCTCTTCTCCTATTAAAAAAGCCCCGGAAACCGGGGCTTTTTAGTACTTATCAAACTAAATCAAATCAATCATCGCCGGACATGAAGCCAAGCAGCTGAAGCAGGCTGACGAAGATGTTGAAGATGTTGATATAGAGGCTGACGGTCATCATGATGTAGTTGGTCTCATGGCCGTGCACCATGCGGCTGGTGTCATAAAGAATGAAGCCACTCATCAGCATAATGACAACCGCAGAGATTGCCAGTGAGAGGGCAGGCATACTCAGGAAGATGTTAGCCAGGGCAAACATCAGCACCATCAACATACCCGCAACCAGGAAGCCACCCATAAAGTTGAAGTTCTGGCGGCTGGTAAGTGCGTAGCCGGAAAGACCAAGGAAGATAACACCGGTACCACCAAAGGCGGTGCCGATAATCTGTGGGCCGTTAGGCAGACTCAGGTAGTTGTTAAGTAGTGGGCCCAGAGCAAATCCCATCAGACCGGTGATGGCAAAGACCGTCAACAGACCGCTGGATGAGTTCGCGGTACGGGGCAACACGAAGAAAATTAACAGGAAAGCCGCACCGATACTTAAAAGATAAGTCATTGGTGGCATTTGAGCCACGGTAGAGACAGCGGCCATTACCGCACTGAAGAACAGTGTTGCGGAAAGCAGCATGTAGGTGTTCTTAATAACCTTGTTGACCGCAAGGGCGCTCTCTGCCGGGCGGGCTACTGAGTAGTCAAGACGATTCATTGAGTGGTTCTCTCCTAAAAATGACGATCCTTACTGATCTGTCGGTATTATGACTTCATCATTATCGATTAGTTCACAGCATACTTGATTGGGCCGAAAGTGCAATAAATCAAGGGTGATCAATCACATTGGGCTTTTTCACAAAAAAGGCTAGCGTAAAGGGGGGGTAATCGGGTATTCTTCGCGTCCTGAAAAACAGGAGAGGTGGCAGAGCGGCCGAATGCGGCGGTCTTGAAAACCGTTGAGGGTTTGTAGCCCTCCCAGGGTTCGAATCCCTGCCTCTCCGCCATATATCAAAGAACCCCGCCATCGGCGGGGTTTTTTATGTATGGCTGAAAGGTAGGATGTGAAGAGAACCCTCGGTTCGATTAAAGGGGCAGGAGGCTCTTTTGATGCCGCGCTAGCGGCACCCCGAAGGGGAGGCGCACAGGGAAGTGCGCCATCAATCCCTGCCTCCCCGCCATCCATAAAACCAACCAAGAAGTAAGGTTTTATGGATGACGGAAGACTACCAAATGAGTGCAAAATACCCAATAAGGGGTATTTTTGCAGGCGGTTTTATTTGGGGTATTCCAAGTGCTTGACAGGGTAGACCCTGGCGCGTGACTATGTAGCCTATTCGATAAGAAGAATACTACAACGGTAAGGACTCCTTTGACTTTTCTATATTCTCAAGCTGCGGGAGTTGCCGTGTGAGTTGCGTTGGAGTGGTGGTGGTATGATAAGAGTCCTATTGGTAGACGACCACGAGCTTGTAAGAACCGGCTTTCGCCGTATTCTCGAAAAAGAGTCTGATATCGAAGTGGTAGGCGAAGCGGAGTGCGGTGAGAAGGCGGTCACTATGGTGGATCAACTCGGCCCCGATCTAGTCCTTATGGATGTCAACATGCCTGGGATTGGTGGTATCGAGGCGACTCGTAAAATTCGGCGTCGCAGCCCCTCAACTCAGGTTATCGCGGTGACGGTTCTTGCCGATACCCCTTTTCCTGAACAACTTCATGAAGCCGGTGCTATCGGCTATCTGACAAAGGGTTGTCCAGCGGATGAGATGTTTACCGCCATTAGAACTGTTGTTAAGGGAAAACCGTTTATCGCAAGCGAAGTATCCCAGAAACTCACTATTGCACGCCTTACAGGCGTAGACCCCGACTCTCCTTTCACTCTTCTCTCGCCGCGTGAAATGCAGGTGTTGATGATGATTACACAGGGGCAGAAGACCCAGGGCATCTCAGACGCTCTCTGTCTCAGCCCAAAAACGGTCAGCACCTATCGACATCGTCTATTTGAAAAACTCAATGTTGAGACCGATGTGGAATTGACGCTGCTTTCGATAAGACACGGATTGGTCACTACCGACGCTGCCAGCCATGGAGAGCGAAGCGAGGGCTGGTAATCCCCGGTAGCCGTGAGGCCGCACTGCTTACCCGTCGTGCGCGCAGCGCGCCAGAGGGGAAGCAAAGTAGGCATCCGAACACGGCGTCCAGTCACTGGGAACTGACTGCGAAGCGGTAACGAGCTTGCGATGTTATCGCGTAGCGGTTAGTGACCAGGACGGCCGGGGTACTAATAGGCTGTCGAAGATTGAGTGCAAAAGGGGGACTTGGATGTCCCGTTTTGCATCACGAAATCGAAGACTCGCTTAGGAGCTCATAATCTGTTCTTCCCGGTTATCCCTGCGCTGTTCCCCATCTGATTTATAATCTGCCATATGGCACTGGAAATCCCATCACAAACGTTTGATCACCGCGCTTTCTTAAAGACGCTGACTACCCTTCCAGGGGTTTACAGGATGCTGGGTGTTGACAATGAGGTGCTTTATGTCGGCAAGGCGAGAAATCTAAAACGACGGGTAAGCAGCTACTTCAGCCGTTCACTCAACCGCAGAATTCACAATATGGTGTCCCAGATCAGGGAGATTGAGGTGACGGTAACCCATACCGAAGCTGAAGCGCTGATTCTGGAAAACACCCTGATCAAATCCCACAAGCCGAAGTACAATATTCTGCTGCGGGATGATAAGAGCTATCCTTATATCTTTCTTTCTGCAGAGCATTTTCCCCGCCTTGCTTATCATCGCGGAAGTAGAAAGGCCAAGGGGCGCTATTTCGGTCCCTTTCCCAACGCGGGTTCGATGCGTGAGACTCTGCAGTTGATGCAGAAGCTGTTTCCCGTTCGCCAATGTGAAGATGCTTTCTACCGCAATCGCTCCAGGCCGTGTCTGCAGTATCAGATCAAGCGCTGCACCGCACCTTGCGTTGATCTGGTTTCTGAGGCTGATTATGCCCAGGATGTCCACGATGCTGAGCTGTTTCTTGAAGGAAAGACTAACCGGGTGATCGACAGCCTGGTGGTGCGGATGGAGCAGGCTTCTGACAATCTCGCATTTGAACAGGCGGCACGTTATCGAGATCAGGTAGCTGCTTTGCGCAGGATTCAGGAGAAGCAGTACGTCACGGGAGAGGGTGGCGATATAGATATTATTGCCGCCGTTACCAAAGGGGGGGTTGCCTGTATTCAGCTTTTCTATATTCGCAATGGCCGTAATCTTGGGAACAAGGTGTACTACCCCCAACTAACTGCGGAACAGGGTGAGTGTGAGGTTGTGTCGGCATTTATCGCCCAGCACTATATCGGCAAATCCGTCCCCCGAGAGATTATTGTCAGCGCCATGCCGGAGGACAGTGATCTGCTGGAAGAGGTGCTCAGTCGGCAGGGGGAGCGACAGGTTCGGCTAAAACATCGTGTTCGTACCGACCGGGCGCGCTGGCTGACAATGGCATTGCAGAATGCACGCCTCTCTTTAGACTCCCGGTTGGCCGGGCGGGCGGGTATGCAGAAGCGGTTGGATGCACTTCAGTTGGCTTTAAAGCTGGATGAAGCGCCCTGCCGTATGGAGTGCTTTGATATCAGCCATACCGGGGGGGAGTTGACTGTTGCCTCCTGCGTGGTCTTTGATAGCCAGGGACCGATGAAATCAGATTATCGCCGGTTCAATATTGAAGGCATCCAGGGAGGTGACGACTATGCTGCGATGGAGCAGGCGCTGACACGGCGTTATACCCGCATCCAATCTGGTGAGGGTGTGTTGCCCGATATTCTCTTCATCGATGGAGGCAAGGGGCAGTTGTCAGCGGTGGCGGAAGTGTTGCGGGAGTTGGCCGTGGCCGGGGTCGCTCTGGTTGGTGTCGCCAAAGGGCCAGACAGGAAACCGGGAATGGAGCAGCTCTTCTTGTTCGGAGAGAGTTCGCCCATTATACTCCCGGCCAGCTCACCGGCGCTGCACCTGATTCAACAGATACGTGATGAGGCGCATCGGTTTGCCATCACAGGGCATCGTCAGCGACGGGATAAGCGCCGTAGAAGCTCACCACTTGAGGAGATTTCGGGTATTGGGGCAAAGCGTAGACAGCGCCTTTTGAAACAGTTTGGCGGCCTTCAGGGTATCTCCCGGGCCGGCGTAGAGGATCTGGAGCGGGTTGATGGCATCAGTCGTCGTTTGGCACTACAGATCTATGAGGTTTTTCATGGAGAGAGATAGGCGATTAGTGCACTCTTAATCCCCTCTGAACACGTAGTTACCACATTGAATGAGCACGAGTATGCGTCTAAATATTCCCAATATCTTGACCCTTCTCAGGATTGCGCTGATACCGGTCTTTGTTGCCATCTTTTATCTGCCATGGGAGTTTTCCAGTAAGGTCTGTGCTTTGGTTTTTGCACTGGCGGCAATAACAGACATGTTGGATGGATATCTTGCCAGGCGTCTTGAGCAGACTTCACCTCTGGGCGCATTTCTTGACCCGGTGGCGGATAAACTGATGGTGGCAACCGCCCTGATTCTCTTGGTGGAGGCTAATCCAACACCTGCACTGGCAATGCCTGCGGCAGTGATTATCGGTCGAGAGATTACCATCTCCGCCCTGCGTGAATGGATGGCCGAACTGGGCGTCAGAGCTCAGGTAGCGGTCTCGGTGATAGGCAAGATAAAGACTACTTTTCAAATGACGGCTATTTTTCTTCTGATTTATCAGGAGGATCTGTTTGGACTGCCGATTAACACCATTGGTTATGTGCTTCTCTATCTTGCAGTTATTCTTACCCTCTGGTCTATGATGGTCTATATGAAAGCGGCATGGCCGACACTCAGCGGACGATCTTCCGGGGCCAAATAGAAGGAAAAAAAGAGCCTTCGCTCTTGACAGTGATCACCGGAAGATTACAATAGCCCGCTCTTAGCAATGCGGGAATAGCTCAGCTGGTAGAGCACAACCTTGCCAAGGTTGGGGTCGCGAGTTCGAATCTCGTTTCCCGCTCCAAATTTTGGATGAAACCTCGAGATCCTCTCGGGGTTTTGTCTGTAAAAGAGGTGGCGAAATTCGGACTAATACCGGACGCTGAATCGCCTCTGAAACAAGAAAATGGCTGAGTGGCAGAGTGGTTATGCAGCGGCCTGCAAAGCCGTGGACCTCGGTTCGATTCCGGGCTCAGCCTCCATTTTTAATATAAGTAATATCAAATAGTTAAGGCGCTTATTAGCGCCTTTTTCTTTACCTGTTAGATCCTCAATATCTGCCTAAACACGCATAAAACCGCCCTAAAATGCCTATCTCAGGTGGTAAAACCACCCGCAATATTCTAATATTGCCGATAACGTGAGTTATGAAGGAATATAGCAATGGCGACCTGTAGAGCGCGTGGAAGTAAGTTTGAGTTTATCGTCAAACGGAAAGGATTGCTGCCAAAGCCAATCTACCTAACATTTGATTCCAAAGAGGAAGGGGAGTCTTATTGCTCCCACCTTGAGGGATTGCTGGATCAGGGGATCATTCCGGAGGAGTTTCTTCAAAGCGAGGACAATGGCCTGACCGTTCGGAAGGTTATCATTGAATATGAACTGACAGTCTCGGTGACGCAGAATGACAAGAATCTACTGGGTGTCAGTCGTGAGCGTATTGGGGATCTCAGGATTTCGGAAGTCACTTACGATTGGGCGGAGCGGCTTATTTTCGATATGAAGCGTAAGCGGAATCTTGTTCCAGGCACAATCCGACACCATATTGGGGCGCTAGCTCGCTGCTTCGACTGGGCGGTAAAGAAGGGCTACATGCCGTTTAATCCCTTGCGGATTTTACCTAAAGGCTATGCCAAATATACGGAAGAAGATAAGAAGTATGTTGAGCAGAAAGAGGATCAAGAACGGGATCGACGCCTGGAGCCGGGAGAGGAGGAGACGATCAGGAAGGTGCTAATGACGGAGTACAAGCCTGTGCATAAGCAGCGTCCATTGGAGCTTGAACATCGTCATGCACAGATGCTGATGTTTGAGTTGGCGATCGAGACAGCGATGCGGATGCGAGAAATCTATACACTCAGCAAAAATCAGGTTGATATCAACAACCGTACGATTTTTCTTGAGAAAACGAAGAATGGGGACCGGCGGCAGGTTCCACTTTCATCAATCGCGATCAATGTCCTGAAACACTATTTTAAAGAGGTACCGAAACGAGAGCGCGGTGCTGGCAACTTGCTGTTTCCTTTCTGGAACGGTAGTCATAATTCAAGGGAGCTTACCGCTACTACCAGCAAATTATCACGGCAGTGGAGGAGGGTATTTGAACATGCCGGTTGTGTGGATCTGGGCTTTCATGATCTGCGTCACGAAGCGACTTCACGATTCTACGAGCGCACAAATCTCTCGGATTTGCAGATTGCGAAAATCACAGGGCACAAAAACATGGAGATGTTGAGGCGTTATGCCAATCTACGCGCTTCCGACCTGGCAGGGCAGCTCTGGTAACTTTGGGGGCTTGCGTCGCCTGGTATTGCGACAAATTCGTGTGGTAGAAGAGGTTGCTACTTCAGATAGGTTGGTTTTTTTTGACTGGCGCTGCTGTTGTTGAAAATTGATTTGCTCACGAAGCCAGTCTGCTAAATCCTCCTCCAAGAAAACCCATGCACGCCCAATCTTGGCTCCTGGTAGCTCCCCAGATGCAGCCATCTCCTGGGCAGTACAAGGACTCACCTTCAGGAAATCAGCGGCTTGTCCAAGATCGAAAGTTCTCATGAATTTGCGCTCAAATATCTATCGTTTGATGCTGTCCATACTATCTTAGAAGTGGTTGATAAAAACCTCAGAAAGCGGGCTTGTAGATGGGCGCTTTCGCGTTTTGATGCGGAAAACTACTCTTTTTGTCCCTGTCTTTGGCGGAGTGTGCTCATCAAAGTGTCGGGAGGGCCGGTGATTGGCAATTACTTCTTGCTCAGGTACGGGTTGGGACTTGGTGCTGTGTTTTGAAATAGCTTGGAAGGATCATAGATCAACAGGCCATTGATGGTGGATTTTTTCCGCTCTCCAATGGTGTAGTAGCTGTGGATGTTCGTTCCTTGTGGTGTTTTCTCGTGGAGCTGCAATTTCTGGAAGCGTTTCTGGACGTGGTTCCATTCACAGTCAGACTGTCTAGCGAAATCCTTGAAGATGGCCGGGCTGACGATGAGAATGCCCTCTGTTACGGTATGAACTCGCGCACGTACGTCGTTAACGATAATGTCGCCGGATGCCAGGCCAGCCCGTAACCAGGTGAGAAACTGCTCGCCGGCGTCTGTCTGTTCCTTAAGAATTGTTGTAGTGCAGGCAGTGGCCTGAACTTTCTGAGTCTCCAGGTGGCTCTCATTTTCTCTCATCTGATCATTAGGTTTGTTTCCAGTTGGCGCAGAGATGGAGAGAATTGTTTCCTCTCCGATGGTACGAGTTTCGACTGTGGCTGCCGGAGGCGTGTCTCCGGGACCACATGAAACAGGAGCAGTACCACCTGCGGTGGATGCCCCCTTCTCAGGGGTAACCGTTTCTGGTGGTGATCCGGTAGTAGGAATAACAGTGATGGCGCCGGAAAATGGTTCCGGCGCTACTTCAGGGTTTGGCCAGATTCGATGGCGGGCGAAGCGGAGCAGGGTCAATTCGTGCGACCACTCACCGGCGCCATCGGTTACCCTCGTCCGCCAGATGGCCTGTTCGCCGTTGGGTTTTAGGATGGCGTGTTCCTGGAGTACATCGAAGATACGGTCATTCCGGCTGGGAATGTCGGTGTGGCCTTCCTGATGCAGGTGATCCCGCAGGGCGTCGACTGTTCGTTTGCTTACAAGCCAGAGATCCTCGTGATCCAGCCAGCCGGCAGCGCCATTGCGGTTGAGGGGTAGGTGCCCCTCGCCGATCAAATAACGTAGACCGGTGAGTAGTTTCTTGTGCAACGGAACGGCCCTGGCGCTTGGGAACCGTCCTGTTTCCCCGGCACCAAGGCTGCGTGCCACGGACCGGCTGTCAGCTTCGCGGATGATCTGTCCCAGCACCCCGGCGGACTCCCTGTCACCGGAAATGAGGCTAACCCAGGGTTCGAATACCCCCTGATCTTCAGCCAGCCATGCCAACCCCACAGGAGGGATGATCCAATGTGCCAGTAGTGGTCCCACACGTTGGTGCAGTCCGTACCGACGAGGCCTGACAAAATCCATTTGATAGTAGCTGTCGACCTGCATTGGGCCGTTCCATGAAATCCAACGGCCCAATGGCCTTTTCGAAGAGTCAAGAATCCTGACTATCTGGTCCACGGCGGGTTTGCCGATGTCGTGCATCAGGGCTCCGGTAAAGACCGCGTAGGTCCACCGGTCCGCCTGTTTGGCGATGGACTCTGGCTCGGCGCCTGGTGGCAGCATATGTCCACGCCGTATGGCCAGTGCTCCCTTGGTGACCTCCAGCCCGTGATCCAGCATGCCGCCAGGGGCTGCATGATGATGGATTTCGGATGCCGGCAGTTCCTGGACGAAACAAGCGTAGTTCCTGATTGCGATATCGAAGAGGGCGCCGTAATGCCTTGCCGGGATGCTTACGAGATTCTTGATCTCCTGCAGTAAGATGCGCCGGTTCCTGGGATTGAGTAGTTTATCTGCTGTAAGAACCGGCCGGATACCGTTCTTTAGGTCGCCGTCGGAGGCTGATTTCTTATCCTGTCTACGAAGACGAAGCATTGGCCTGGCTCTGTGCCCACGTCCTGTGGTGGAGCTTGTAGAGCCAATCTATGACCTGTGCGGGTTCCGGTTTTGGGTCAGGGGACTCGAAAAAGTAGATATGCCCATTTCGCTCTTTGAACAGGTGCGCTGATTCATCCAGTGGATTCCACAGTCGGGAACCAGCGGTTGAAAACATGTTCCATGTCGGCAGTTCTGACAACATGGTGATCAGCCGTTTCTCACGGTTTTCCGGGTTACTGCCTTTCTCCTCTTGGATAAAGGTTTCCAGTCTGCCGAGGGGTATATCTGAGTAGTTGTCCATGAGGTGTTCGATACCTGCCAGTCGATAGAACACGATGATGATCACTGGTACCCAATCAGACAGATCAAGTTCGATCAATTCATGGAGGGCCTCTGTTACACGGTGGCCTTCGTTCGCATTCTCGTATAGTTCCTTCATGACGATATCATCTTGGATATTGCCGGCATGTCTACAGAAAACCCTTTCCCTGATACCGGAGGGTTTTCGGCAGCGGTTACGTGTGGCGCACATCCCTTTGCCGCACCCACCTCCTGTTTTGCGAGTGCGGCAGCCCTTTCGGATAGGGCCTTTGCCATTAAATACCCCCTTCCATTGATTTGGCCATTTGATGTCCTTTTGTTGTGCCATTTTGCTTTGACCCTTTCTATGCATAAAGGAAAGGTGTGGAATTGGCGATTACCATGTTTGTCGGAGTACAATGTCTATTATTTCTGATAGTGAGGGGGGAGAAACTCATGGCATTAAGAAAGAAAGTGGCCAAGAAAAAAGTAGCTGGGAAGAAAGTAGCTGCCAAAAAGGTGGCGACAAAGAAGCGGGCAACAGCTGTCGGCGGTAAGCCGGATATCGTTTCATCGCTTCGTGAACAGCTGAAGACTTCGAAAGCGGATAACCGCGAGCTTGCCAAGAAATTGAGGGGAAGCGAGCGCCAAGTAGCCGCTCTCTTGAAGCTCTTGGAATCAAGTCAGGCTGATGTCAATAAATTCCTTACACGCCGTGTAAAGGATGCGGTAGCAAAATACGATATCGTGGTTGCGCCCAAGAAACGTCGCCGCAGAGTCAAGAAGAAAGCAGTGCAGGAATAGCTTTCAGATGCTCCTATGACTATGTATCCTCGTCTGCCATACTGAATTCCCTCCTTGAATTAGTATCAATTAGTGATATCATTACCAATGAGCAGAAAGCACAAAAGGATCCTGGCTGCCATCTTCGAGGACCCGGTCAGATCAGACATTACCTGGACCGGTATCGAGACGTTGTTAAAAGCGCTGGGGGCTGAGCTTTCAGAAGGGCGCGGCTCCCGTGTCCGGATCGCTTTCAATGGTGTACGGGCCGTTTTTCATCGGCCGCACCCGGAGAAAGAGACTGATAAGGGAGCCGTGAAGTCGATGCGGCGATTTCTGGCCGAGGCCGGCATTGAACCTTGAGTGGCCTGCGGGCTAAAACCTAGAAAGTGTAGAAAGGCATGTTGGAACATAAAGGCTATATAGGTTGCGTGGAATTCGATGATGAAGCCGGGGTTTTTAGCGGTGAAGTCATCAATACTCGCGATGTAATCACCTTCCAGGGCACCTCTGTTGAGGAGTTGCAGGCGGCCTTCTGTGACTCGGTGGAAGACTACCTGGAGTTCTGCGCTGAGCGTGGTGAGCAGCCAGATAAGCCATTTTCTGGCAAGTTCATGTTGCGAACCACTCCTAATCTCCACCGTGAGCTGTATGTGGCCGCCAAGCGGGCAGGAAAGAGTCTGAATGCGTGGGTAGCGGAGCAGCTTGAGCGGGCTGCACATGTTTGACTTATCCTTGGATGAATCTCTATGGATGAATCGTGCCTAAATATGGGAACGTGAAAAGTGACTATATTTTGTACAATCTCAAGGAAGCCTTAGAGGCTGCGCTTGGCAACTAAATGTTAACAGGGTTGTCCACAGGAATTGTGGGTAAGTTCTTGCTGGACTACAGTCAAAACGAGAAGCGAATAGACAGGGCAGTGTGGGTGGTATCCATTATGGTAAGGCAAAAACTCAAACTGGCATGGAACAGTGTGCCTCCAGGTTTTAAGCATCTAATTGGCTTCGCTGCTGGTGCGGTTGGGATTGCTGCTGAATTAGCTGCAGAAAATGAAGGTAACCGCATTTGTGAAACGGCTGAGACCGAACAGCTTGATGAGCTAAGGGAGAAGCTGTATTTCGATTCTGATGGGGAGGTTACCTATGAGGTGACACCAGCTCGTTATCTTCCTGGAGGGAACTGAACTCACTTTTTTGCGGCCATTCTGGAAGCCATTTTTCCTCCTTTCTGTACGCCTCCTTTTGCCATCTGGCCTCCCTGTTGACCTGCATTTCTAGCTGTATTGGTTGCAGAGAAATCAGCTAAACCTCTAATCTGCATTCCCGCCCAACTTACCAGTGAAGTCCAAATCACTGGCAGCCCAATATACATCGCCATAACTACAAACTCGATGATGTCATCACTGAGTGTGGTGTCATTGTGAACGAATACCGCCAGCCAGCCGGGTTGCACGGCTTCGATGAGGTTGTTATCCAGCCAGTAGGCAACGGCCCAGAGAAAGGTCCAGAATTTCACAGCGAAGATGACGACGGCCATGAGGATCATCTTGTCCCAAGCAAAACCCGAGAACAGCAGCACGAACGGCAGCAGCATGTAGATGGCCATCAGGACTACGGCCTGTACCACGACCACGGCCTCGCGCACCATGTACATCTTTGGGTACTCGGTGATTTGCGTGGCAACAGTGCCGATCACGGCGGCGCCATGGTTGTATAGACTGCCGAACCAGGAACCGACGCCTTCATTCTGTCCGTAACCGGAATAGGTCTGGTCGTTCGGTCGCCCTGACTCAGTGACGTCGAGTAGCCGCCGGATGGTCCGGTTTTCCGCTTCGGTTGCATTCATGCCAAGCCAGCCAGGCAGGACTGTCTGTACCTGTGACAGAAAGTTTGGTTCGACCTCATCCAGCAGTTTCTTGCGTAGTCCAACGGTGCCGTTGGTCCACCACTCGTTGCAGTAAGGCCGGCCCCAGGCGGGGATTGCGGTGGCCGGGTACTCGGTATCACGGGCGGCGTTATACGGGAACCCCTGGATCTCCAGCGGTGCCCGGTACGCCGTGTCGTTGTAATGCTTGCCAGCCGTGTTTACAAAATAGTGTGAGCCCAGCCATTCTGTATCGTCTTCTGATATGCCTGCCGGCAGTGAGGGTTTTTCAGCAAGGTAATCGGAGCGTGATGGCATATAACAGGCTGTGGCGAACTCTTGGAGTTCACGTTTAAGCCTTGGATCCTGGATGTTTTTGGTGTTCAGCTTGTAGCGGGTCATCCGGTAGTCGTTGGAGCAGGGAATCGAGCCTACCGCTGCAGCTGTTATGCCGGAGGAGACGGCCATTACCGCATACCACCAGGGCGGTACCCGTGCGATAGCACCACCGAGACCGGCGGCGTTGAATTCCGCGTCGTAATTGGTGCCGGTGGCACCGCCGGAGACGGTAGTCGCAGTACAGGGCTTAGTGTAATCAAGCGAAGCGGGAGCCAGATCGAAGAAGGGCGCACCCGCCAATACGATCACCGTCAGCATGAAGGCAATGGCTACCTCGATGCGGTTCTGGGAGGCCGAGGCAGCATCCATGCCTTCCATACTCTCCATCGGTTTTCTGACATGGGATATAAAAACCCCGAGGAACGGCAGGTAGAGCAGGCCGGTGTCGGCTAGGATGTCCCACAGGTTGTCGTACATCAGCCAGCCGAAGATAGTCAGGTAGAGTTCCAGGAAGCTGCCGGTAGCCATAGGTCAACCTTGAAAAATATTGCGTAGAAATACGCCGATCACGCCCTGGATCAAACCAATCTCTATGACCGTCAGCCAGAGCCCCGTACGCCAGCGCCAACCGATGACGAATTCGAGCTTGGTAGTACTCCAGCCGTTGTGCCTGCCAAGCCAGGCCACGAGGTGCGGCCAGAAGGCGATGAGCAGGGTCAGCAGTAACATCCGCCACCCGAAGAGATACGGTTTGACGGCATACAGATGGTCGCGGATCGTCGCAGGATCATCAAATAGTTGCCAGGCTGCCATACCAATACCGACTAGAATGAACAGTGTGGTTAGGATCACTATGCCGAACCAGAACGGCGAGAGCCGACTGAAATGGATGTCGGTCTTCATGGTGCCGGAGCGCCACCTTCGAGCCTTTTTGCCGGCGTCGTCCGCGTGTTTCCGGTCGTGCCACTGGCAGCGCGCCGAGCGCTCTCGTGCTTTAGTAGCGCCAGGACAGTCTTGCCTATCACCTCCTTACGCACCCGAGTCTCGAACAGCAGGCTCTCTATCTCGGTATCGAGTGCGGCCAGTGACTGGTCGATCTCCCGTTGGGCGTCTTCCGGACCGGCCGCTATATTGGGTTCACGGCGTCCGGTGGTCAGCAATCGCCGGGCGTAGAGCGCCTTCTCCATCACTTGCACCAGGGCGACATCACCCGCCAGGCGGTCGACAATCAGCCCCTGTTCGGCAGCAGGCAGCTTACGGATAGAGTCGATCACCTGGCGTGTGATGGCAACCCCAGGGCCTGAGACCTGATCGAGATTCGACAGAGTAAGGGGTGTGGTGCCTGATACCAGATTATGCAGGTCGGTAGCGGTGGCGGTGCGGGTGACATGGTGCTCTGGCGCCAGGCCCACACCGGGTGTGGCTTCACGCGCGCAGCCCTCGCAGGTACGGACGATCTTGTCACCCGTCACCCGTACGATCCAGGCACTGGCGGCTGCAGGACTGTTCCAGATCCGGGTGATCGGGGGTGAGGTGGGTCCTACCGGTACCGCACCGGCTGCATGGGGCTGGCGGTTCATGATGATATTAAACCCCGCCTTGGCGGTATCGCCGATGATCCGGATCGGGGGCTGGGCGGCACCACCGGCATTGCCTCCTCCCAGCCAGGGCAGGCCGTTGTTGCCGGCATTGGTCTCCACATTGTCACGAGCTGAAACTACATCCATGCCGCCAGCGCCCATCTGTACCTTCCAGTCGTTACCCTTGGAGAGTACCACCCATTCGTCGAAAGGATTCTTGCCCTGGGCGATCTCAGCCTCCATCTGCTCGCAGCTTTTGGTGGCAAGGTTGACCGTCTCCTCCGCTTTGAGCAGGGCATTCTGAAACATATCGTAGAGACCGGGATTGGCTCGTTGCAGGATCAGCGCCGGCAGGGCCGCGATGGCACTGGTGGCGGCCGTGACCATCTGGTTCATCATCTGGTCAACGCCACTCTTGATGTTGTTCAATGTATTGGTGACGCCGAGCACCGGATCGAACTTGCCACAACTGTAGTTGAGCCCCAGTTGCCCGGAGCCGCCGATTGTGACGGTGTTGACCAGGGGATTGGGTGCTGAGGTGAGTGGCTGGGCTCCGCCAATCTCGTAGTACCAGCTGCTATCACCGATCGGTGCGGGTGTCGCCGCCTGGGCCTGGACGCAAACGAGGCTGCCAGCCAGAAGGAGAATCCCAGTAGCGCGGATAGCTGAGTAGGAACAAATTTTCATCACCATAATCCTCATGTGCTCAGGGATAGGCCATCCAGTCGACGGAGAAGAGGAACCACTGTCCCCTGCGCCGGCAGCATTTATAGGGCCGCCACAGGTTCCAGGCGTATTCACCTCCGCTGTCCACCTTGCCGCCGCCCCAGCCGGAAACCGTGACCAGGTCGTTGGTGCCAAAAGTGCTGCAACTCGTTTCAGTATTTGGTGTCAGCATCTGCCAGTCGCCGGTGCGAGAGTTCTTTTCATACAGGGCGCCCGGCGGCCAGACCCTGCCGGAAAAAGAGGGTGTGCCGGAGACAGGAACATAGACATGGGGCTGACCGTTACGGGTCACGATGTCCCCAGCCCGCTGGGCCACGATGGCCGCCGCCTTGGGTTCTTCGGCCTGAGTGGTCCAGCCGGTGCGGGGATAGACGCCGCCCCAGGATTGGATCGGCCAACTGCCGATCTCGCGCATACCGGGGATGATCGAGGCCGGATACAGGGCCTCCGGTATCTCGGTACGCCAGGAGAGCGCATCGAAGGCTGATTGGAAGTAGGGCATGAAAGAAGTGGTCTGGGATGGGCAGATCAATCCGCTGATCGTAGCGATGCTGGAGAGCGAGGAAACCGGATGGCCAATTGCATCCACCTCCCGATAGACCATATTGCGGTGTTCCCGGTTCGATCCCTCCGTGCGGTTGCCGGCGCTGTCGGCATTGACACCCAGCAGAGCGGTCAGCAGGGTACCGGCCGTCGTCTTCTGTACCGTACCCAGGGTTGCGCGCATCTCCGTCCAGGGGTTGCCGCCCAGTTCGTTGTAGCTACTCATCACTAGATCAGGGTTGTAATGACCGACCTTCAGTGAGGTACGGATTCGGCAACCACTCCAGCTGCAACGTAGCCAGAAGCAGACCCCGATGGGCCGCCAGCGAATGCAGCTTAGGCCACCGGCGGCGGTCTTGGCGGTAATGGATACGGTGTTGATCGAGTCTGCAATCATCGGAGTAGGGAAAGCCAGCGTGAGCGCCAGCATGAGCAGAGTGATCTGCTTTCTCATTGGACTTCTCCCTGACGCCAGGCCTGGTAACGCCTGATTGCGTTATCGATGTCTGTGATGCCATAGATCACACTGGCCCCGTTGTCGAATACAACCGCCGGGATCTTCACCAGTTCGTAGGTCATGGCCTGAGTGGTGCCTTCGTAGGCCTGGTTTACCATCTCGGCCAGCTGGTCTGCACCCAGGGCTTCCAGGCGCTTAAGGGCTATGGCCTTTGCTTGTTCCGGATCGGACGGTAGGTCGGCGCTTAGTTTTTTCTCCAGGCCGGCAGGGGCGTCGAGATCATGGATTTGGACAGGTACTTCAGTCGTGGTGGTATTGGTTACCTGGTAGCGGCTATTGGTGAATACCTCGATCTGAGCTGGTATTGGCGCTTGTGCGCTGCTTGCATGAAGCAGGGCAGGGAAAACCACCGTTGTAAGAAACAAGTGGAATAGGGGGCTGTGCAATAACTGGATAGTGGTAATTCGGACCATTGGTGCACTTTACAATCCTGCCTGAGTCCGTCTATGGAAAACCCTCATATCCATCACAGAGGGTTATTTATCGAGCACTGAGCGCATTTTGACCGTTTCTTTCAGCGCTACACCGAGCAGAACCAGTTCCAGCACCACATTGGTACCACCTATGTAACAACTCAGGGTGGCTGCATTACTGGTTTTGTAACTGTTTCCTGCGGTGAAATGATGGCCGAGGAGTTACCGAAGACGTTGCGCGGGCTATCCCATGCCTGTCCTGCGTTTTTGATGCAAAATCGGATGCTGCAGACTTCTATTCCGGGCTGTGATTTAACATCATCGAGTTGGTCAGCGGTGCATTGGGCGATAGGCCGCTACCGGTTGCTATGTTTTTGCCCATTCGAGAGATTATGGTAGCTCTGGGTGAGAGCGGGTAAGCCTGTAATAAGGGTGGAAAAGTGATGTGCCAAATGGAAGATGGTAGACGCAATTTGGTTTTCAGAGTCATAAGATATTACGGTAGGATTGTGTTGGTTCCAGACAATTGACACCGACCAGTGAGTACCAGCAGTCGATTGTTGCTCCAATTGTCTCTGGTGTGCCAAATCCGGACGTTTGTGGTTTTGAGGTATACGTCGCCTATGTGATGCCGATTCAACCGGTCGATGCAACACTTTGTCGAAAGTATCACTGCCTAGCGAAAATAGTTGTTAATCAAGGGAATAGCTAAAATGTAACAAGACGCTGAGCCTCTATTACCGGTAACACAGCCTGCCAGATCCCCTAATGACATCCTCAATCGCCTATTCAGGCAGCGTTTTCCGGTGCTGACCTGCTGTTCGGGATATTCACCCACTCACAGGCAAGCCCTTATTGTGCCAGTGCTTCTATTAGCTCCACATTAACGTTGAAGGCCGAGACCTAGGATCATTGTCTTGTGCGGGTGTTGCATCGACCCATTGAGACCGCAGACCAAAGCAGACATTGTGGCGCTTAGTATTGGTGGCCGAAATCGACACCAAGTTGTCGTTGATGGTTAGATGGAGATATTCTCTTTGCGGCCAGTAGCAGTCCTAATTATCAATCCAAGAGCATAGCCGCTATCAATCCCATACCGGACATTCCCCCCACCTTGTTCTACCTCTAAGTAGCAACCTATAACCTGCTTGGCCCCTCAAGCTGGCTATCGGTCTACTGTCCATATAGAGGAAATCGTGTTCGCCGCAGCACCACAATGGACTTGAATCTCCAAAACCCACCCATATATTATGGGTATTGTCGCCACAAGATCAGGATAAGGATATGTCAGTACAGCAGCGATTTTTAAAATTTCACGATGCAATAAAGCTCTCGCGTGAGGACGACGCATACAAGAAGGCGAGAGAGAAAGATGACAGTGTCACTGCTGATGTCAAAACAGCCTTTCGTGAAGCCGGCTATCCCGTCATCGATAATTTCATCCAGGGGTCGCTGGGCACTCATACTGGCGTAAAACGAAAAGGCGAAGATTTCGACATCGATAGAGCGGTCGTGATCGACACGGAAAAAGCCCCGGACGACCCGGTAAAGCCTAAAATCGTCATTTGTGATGATGTCCTTGAAAAAGCGTGGCTTTAAGAACGCAAAAGTAAAAAAACCTTGCGTAACAGCAGATTATGCAAGTGAAAATCTGCACATTGATTATCCCGTATACCGAAAGTCTAGTGACAGCTATGAACTCGCTATCGGAAAGCGAGGCTCTGGTGAGGCCCAGCGGTACTGGGATCGGGCTGATCCGAAGGGACTAAAGTCCTGGATTACGGACAAATCCGGCTATGGAGGCTCTGCTGATGCAAAGGCCGGGCAGTTTTATCGTGTCGCCAGATACCTGAAGCGCTGGCGCGATGAAAAATTCAGCCAGGATGTCTGCAAAAAAATCTACTCCATTGGTATCACCGTAATGGCGAAAGAGTGTTTTGCCCCAGTCATGAATGATGAGGGCAAGCTCGACGACCTAGTTGCGCTGAAGAACACCGTCTCCGCGATGCTGACACGTGGTTACTTTACTCATCAGGGAAATGACACCTATAAAGTGTCGGCAATTCTTCCCGTTGTTCCTTACCGGGAAATCTTCCACAACAACTGCCTGAACACAGGTACTCAATTTAGGAACAAACTCAAAGCAGTGGAGCGGAAACTGTCGGATGCAATTGCAGAAGAGGATGAGAAAAAGCAATGCGAGATTCTGAAAGACCTTTTGGAGACGACTTCCCTGATTGCGAAAATGCCAGTAAAACAGATTCCTCTGATAAACGCCGGTTTGCTGTAGCTGGCGTCGTCGGTACATCTCAGGGAGCTTGAGGTTCGAGTATTTCGTGGATTACGAAGCAATCACTCAATACCTTGTCGCTAAAGGCTACGATGCAAGGCAGGAAACGGTCGATGACGCTGGATGCGTAACAGTCCGTATTGATGTCTGCGGGTTGCAGGTTGAGTTAGTTCACTTTGAAAGAAAAGAGTTCTCTGAACTCCCCCACTTCCTTCTCCGGGATTGTGATCAGTACGGAACTGTTGCCCATGTACTGGAGATAGATCGCTCCGGCTATGGACATATTTGCGTTGGTGACAGGGACTCTATTTCGGTCAATTACGAACAACCACATTTGGCCGTAGAAGCATCTCTGCAACGGCATATTGAACTGATTAGCAAAGCTATCGAAGACGCAGAATGGAACGAGCAAGAACTGGTACGTGAATTTCTCTCGAATTGGAACACAATTTTAAGCGGCTCAGATCCTCGTCTAATTCTTGCAGCTAAAGAAAAGCACCTCGAACTCATGCAGGTTTTTAACCCTGCAAAAGGCAAGAAGTTCGGTTACGGTTCCTATCATCTGGGCATAACTGAGCACGCTGCCGAGCTCTCCGAATTATCTGATATCGATCCTACGAGTACCTCCAGTCGGTCTCTGGCTGGTGATGGTTACGTAATCCCACTAGGTGCACTGTCACCACCTCCTGTTTCACGTGACGACTTGGCGGCTTGGTACCTGCGTGCGATTTCCACCCTGCCTTCGGATGAGTTTAGTAAGCTGGAAAAACTGGTTTCCCGGCGCCGATCTCGGAGTTTCTGGGTCGTATTCAATGGTGATACTACGTCTGGTACTGCGTGGTTTGGTGTTATCTTAAAGCCAAAAGGCAAGGGAAAAAGAACCTTGCCTATAAAGAGCACAGCCTTAACTGACTGGTCGATAAAGCCGACCCGGTTAACTGTTTTTAACAAAAAAGGATTCTCCCGCGTGGGGGGCAATACCTCCCTTTCAGAAAAATCCGTGCTTCTTGTCGGGTGTGGTTCTGTTGGCGGGGAAATCGCATACAAGCTTGCCTCATCAGGCGTAGGCAACCTTTTCTTGATTGATCCCGATGTCTACTCGCTGGAGAATCTTTACCGTCACGTACTGGATGACTGGTTGGTCGGAGCTGGAAAAGCATTTGGTCTGTCCATGACCATACAGTCCAAGTACCCATGGACTAAATGCAAACATGACACCTCACGTCTGCTCGATCTACGGCATAAGGCCGTCCTGGAATCTTTCGACTTGGTGGTGATCGCAATAGGCTCACCGACTCAAGAGCGGCTATTTCACGACTTTCTCATTGAAAACAACGTCTCAATACCAGTAATCAATACTTGGGTAGAAGGTTATGGAGTTGGTGGACACGCGACGCTCGATCTGCCCAATTCAAAAGGTTGTCTTCGATGTGCATATGTTGACCAGTCAGACCTTAGCAGGGGTCTTGCCTCAAACTTAAACTTCCTGGAAGCGAATCAAGATGTGACCGTGAATCACGCCGGTTGTGGAGAATTGTTTCTGCCCTATGGAGCGATCAACGCAGCCCAAACCGCAGTTATTGCTTCTGATCTAGCGATCCACTTATTGAACGGCACAATCTTAAAATCTTGCAAAGTAAGTTGGAAAGGAGATGATGTGGAAGCCTTAGAGGCTGGATTGAGTACAACGCATCGCTACCAGGCTTTTAATAAATCATTACAACACCTACCACTGTACGATGAAAACTGTGATATTTGCAATGACAACTGAGAATGCCGTGTTCTCCGGGTATGGCTTGCACTTGGTTATCGAACAAAGTGTGGTGGCAGCATGGGATGAACTCCGACAAGTCGGCTCTCTAGCTCTTGAGTCATTTGGTGTCCTTATCGGCTCCTGCCAAAATATCTCTGACAGCTGCAGAATCGAGTCCGTCACAACACCAAACAAGGACGACTTCCAATCGCGATCTCGATTTCTCTTGAGAGATCCTGGTCATCAAAAAGCTGTCGATCGGGCATTTCGTCGATCCCAAGGGCATCTCGGGTATTTAGGTACTTGGCATACTCATCCTGAAGCAGATCCAAGTCCCTCAATGGTTGATATTGAGGATTGGCTTTCGTGTGCTAACCGTAACCCAGATCGTCCGCTCTATTTTGTGATCGTCGGAACCATGAATACTCACGTCTTCGTGAAAATCAGGAACAAGTTCATGAAGCTCAAGAGACAAAGGAGTAACACGCAGTGAGCAACACATCACCAGGGTTTCCTCTGAACCAGGCAGTTCAGCCCCCGCTAGAAGATCTTGCGCTAATCGATGCACATATACGACTTCTCGAGGCTGTTACTGATTGGTCGGATGTCGGCATTCTGATTGATGAAGGCAACAAGGCAACTCTTATCCTGCTACTCAATGGTCAAGATATTTCAGCGGTGCTTCGCTTTTGCCTTTCTGCAGATGACAGCGCTCGGGCAATAGACTTACTCAGGCGTGCTTCAGGGAAGGTCTACTTTGGTGCTTGGCAAGGGCATATTCTTGAACATGAAGAAATCCATTCACTGGATGATATTCAGCGTATATGGCTAAACATTCCTGACCAAATTGTCGTATTCAGCACCGATGATGTGCGTGATTTTTTCACACGAATAGAAGATGAATCTATTCAGAAAGGGCGTAATGCGCCGTTTAGCACCCCGACAAAACGGGCTGTCATGCTCGCAAGCCATGGGCGTTGCATGTTTGAAGGCTGTGGCGAGAATTTAGGGTTTGATCCGCATACTGGTACCGAGGGGAACTTTGCGTACTTGGCGCATAATGTTGCTTCGTCTGAAAACGGTCCACGGGGTGTTGTCGGGCTATCGGAAAAATTGTCCGATGACCCGAGTAACGTCCTTTTACTGTGTGACAAGCATCACAGGCTAGTCGACAAAGTAGCTGCTGCAGATTATCCAGCCGAACGTCTGTCACGCATGCGCCGTGAATTCTGTGAAACAGCAGACCGTTTGCTCACCGGTCTGAAATATCAACCAATTCCAGCTTTTGCGGTTCTTTGGCCATTTAACCAACAAACCATTGCGCCACCTTCGCCGGTTCAGATCGCGCAAAGCCTCTCGAAAATTAATGCGCGACTGGATGGCCAGATTAACGTGGTATCTGACAATGACGAGATACTGAGGGCTTCTGACCCCGGCATTCGGTCACGATTAATGCCTACGATTATATCGTCAGCTGCCGAAACAATACGTATGCAGGCAGGAGGATTCAAACATCGCGCTGCATTATTTGCTTTTGGCCTAATGCCATCATTGATCGCACTAGGGGCAAAACTTGGGAACAAGAACGAAATCGTTCCAATGCTGCGGTACAGAGACGGGGGCCAATGGACCTGGCCTAGCGATGAACCGACAGGCAAGTGTTACGAAATAATAGGCCTAGAAGAACTGACTGATTCCGAGCATGAAGTAGTTTTGATACTCGCGTTCACTGCTGATCCGGAACCAGCGAACGCGGTCGCTCGGAACTTATCTGATGAACAAGGTATTAAAACAGTCAAAGTAAAAGCAAAACCAGAATTCCAGGGTAACGGTGCGATTGCTCATCCTGCAGATGGGATGGAGTTTATGAAGGACATGCAAGCGTTGCTGCATACACTTACAGACAAGCATCAGGTCAACCAGTTTCATGTACTTCCTTGCGCATCAAATGCCACTTGTGTCTTCTTTGGACAAGCCTATGACAAGCATCATCCGAATCTGCTTGTGTATGACTTCAACAATGGGATGATGAGGCCAGAATTGCTTATATCCAACAATGGAGAAGGATGCTCCATCTCTGCGGTTTAGATATTGCTAGGTTTATTATGCGCGAAGACATTCATGTTGAGATACACAGGCCGATGAAAGAAGGCGTAAATACGCTTATAGCTTACGCTAGTAGACAATCGGTGGGACATTAATATAACTATTAATGTCTGCTGTTGAATTAACTACGAACTTCCTGTGAGAACCTAACCAATGTCTTCTTTGGTCGCGTAGGCGACTAATAACTATAAGTGACGAGCTTCCGCTTTTGGCACACTCCGGAAGTTGGAGCAAAATTCCAGGGGGTCCGCTTTGTGCCCAGGTTGTGTGAAAACGCCGCCGGATACATCCAAGGATATGCGCATTCAAAAGTATACTTTAGCCTTCACTTTTCTGGTTTAGCCACTCTGATATCTGGTTTTTATTCCATATTTGGCTAATGGTCATGACAGGCTCTGATATTGCCCCCAACGAGTACTCAGAAGGCTACACTTCTATGCCTTAAGTGCTTCAATCAGGTTCTCATGGTTCATGATAGATAAGGAGTGTTGCTGGATGATAACCGGGACGCCCTGTCTGCTTTGGAGTCAACCTCCTGAAACCAAGATTTTGTAGGTCAAGATGATCAACAAATGCATCGATGACTCTGACTGGGTTGCTCTCTGAGACAAAGTCATCAAGCACTTCTGGAAACAATGTTACTTGAGATCGGCCCTGGCCTTGAATATGAGATGTCATATCAGCTGTGCTCCAATTGGATCTATGCCAATTACAGCGAACACGGGGATTATTTAGCCTAAAAAACTCTTCAGAAAGTAGAATTGATTAGAGTGTTTTCACACAGTCTGTGCCGTAAAGAGAATATCTAATCCAGCCATCAACGGCCACCTCGTGTGGAGTCATTCATCGATTTGCGTTGGGATATCGGACAAGCGCATTTGGCCAAGTAGTCACTATGCGAGTGCACTACTTCAAAGCCACACTTTTTCCACTCACATCCGAGCCTCCGCAATACGTTCAGCCACCTTGTAAGCCGCCTCCATCTCACTACAGTTTTGCTCCCTGCATAATCAGGGCACGCTCTGCTTTCTCATGTTTTTCTGTCATGGCCAACGCCAGAGCCAGGGCCGGCGGTACATTACGAAACAGAGCCTGCACAGTGTTCGAGAGCACCACGCCCTCCACATATTTCCCCATCTCCTTGTGCGCCGAAAGTAGCATGGTACGCTGCTCATCGGTGAGGGCTTTGAAGCGGGCGATCTGTTCTACCTCCTCCTTGGGCATCACTAGGCAGAGCCACCATTCCATCATGTTCAGCATCTTCTTGGAGGCGTCTGGAAAGTCCTCCAGGTTCTGGGTGGCGAGCCACAGCCAGCAGCCGAGTTTGCGCCACATCTTGGTGAGCTTTACCACGTAGGGGGCGAGCAAGGGATTGGTGGTGATGATATGCCCCTCGTCGGTGATGACAATGGTAGGTCTGTCATCGTGCTGTTCACGCTCCACCAGATCGTTGATGTGGTTCATGATGCCGATATAGGCCACGGTCAATTTATCCTCGTAGCCTTCGCGGGCGAAGATGCCCATCTCCAGGTGGGTGACGTCTGCCTCCGGCCAGCTGGTACCTGGGCGATTGAAGAACCGGCCCTCGATGCCGGTGCAGAACAGGGCCAGGGAATCGCCCATGTCGGTGGCCCGCTCACGCTTGCGTTCCGGCAGAGTGGTATCCCGACCGATCTCGCGCAGGGCCTCGACCACGTCCTCGGTCAGGACCTGGTCGCGTCCAGTTGACCGGACGTTGCGTGCGGCGTTGAGAATGGCCTCGCGGATCATCAGCCGGTCCGGCCGGGTCATACGGGCGGACTCCCGCTCGTCGCCGCCGGTGATCATGATACGGGCAGCGATCTCCATTTCTCCAAGGATGTCGCGGCCGCCATCTTCAGGTCCGTCGGCAGCCTCCATCTCCTCCGGGTCATCCAGCTCTTCTACCAACACAGCTTCGTGGGCAATCACCTCATCCAGCAGCTGCAGGGCATCCGCGAACGGAGGCAGGCTCACATCCGAGTTTGGTGTCAGGGTTACCTGGTTTACTGAAAGCCCCTGGGTCGCGCAGTGTTGGCATAACAGTCCGAAGGAGTTGCCGGCCTCAATGATGAAAATACGTGGCCGGTGAATGGCTAGCACCTGCATGATCAGGTAGACCAGCATGGCGGACTTGCCTGCGCCGGTGGGTCCCAGGATCAGCATATGGGCATTCTGTTTGCGGTCCTCGCGGTGCAGGGGGTCGAAGGTGAAGGGTTCGCCGCCACGGTTGTAGAACAGGAACCCCGGATTCCCCGTACCGCGCGAGCGGCCGTAGAGGGGCAGCATGCTGGCGCTGTCCCTGGTGAAGGTCATGCGTGAACGGCGGGAAAGCTTGTCGATCTGGGGTTCGTGGTTATTGGGCAGGTTACGGATGAAGCTATCCAGCGCCAGCAGATCAGAGCCTTCCGGGATGGGAATCAGGCCGCTGGATGCGAGCCGGGCATTCAACTGGTTGGTGCGTAGCCGCAGGTCTTGCAGATTCTCGCCCCGCAGGTAGAAGCTGGTGGTCAGAGGATAGATCTTGTTGCCCTGGGCCATCTCAAACTCCGCCGCCTCTGCATCCTCTCCTGTGAGCTGGGCATCGGCGCTGTCACCTACTGAGGCGCGTTTGATCTGAGCGATGTGGTTGAGGATCTCGTCCTGGGGCCGGATCACCAGGGTCATGGAAAGCACGGTGCTCTCCGGCAGCCGATCAAACAGGGCGTAGATGTGCTCACCGCCTTTGCGCTCGGCCGTGATATGACCGATCCGGGGTGGTTTTCTCAGCCCCTGCAAAGTGACGCAACGGTGAGGCAGGCCGTCAAACCACCAGGTGGCGGTCTTTAAGTCGGAGCGCGGCAACTCGGACCAGATTAGCCCATCGGATAGATCAAAACCGGCAGGCCTTTCTTCATTGTCAGCGGCGTAAGGGATTATCTCCAGCAGAGCATCCACGTCTCCTTCGGTAACGGATGGCCGTGGATTAAAAAAACGGATCAGCCAGTTGTGAAACTCGCTGCCCTGACAGCGGTGCACCCCTACACCGGCACTCTGCAGGGCGGAGCTGAATTTTTCCACCACATCGTCCAGCTCCTCCCAGGGCGGGGCCTCCAAACCAAACAGTGTCGACCGAAAGGCCTTCTGCTGCGAGTAGGGAATACGCCGGTAGACGGTAGCAAACACCTGGCGCCGGTTGCCGCGCCAGGGGCCGCCGGTGATGGCGGTATCGACAAACAGACCGCCAGGCCGCCCGATATCTGTCAGGTGCTCGTTCAGGCGTTGCAAATAGTCTTCGGTAAACACTGTGCCCTGGGCATGGTGGTTGGCATAGTTGCGCACTTGCTGTTGCAGGGCATGCAGGGCCGGATCGTCATGCACATAAAACTGTACGATCCAAGGGGATTCAGACAGCTCGGGAAAAGAATCGGTCAGCGCATCCTTGAGCCCTTCGTGCAGTTGTTCCATGAACGCCTCCGGCCGCGCCTCGCAGCCGACCGGCGTCAGTTCCAGCCAGGCCCCAACGCTGATGCCGTCCTCCAACAGTACGCAATGGTGTTCCTCGGAAAAATCCATCCATGGTAGCAAGCCGGTGAAGGAGGGTGGCCGCTCATACATTGCCTGGACCCTGGACATGGGCACTGGCTCGTGTTCAGCGGCTACCGGTGTGGGGCCACCTGGCTTCTGCGGCATATGGCCACCAACGGAATTATTGCTCGTGTGGATATTGAGCAGTGCAGCGAGCTTGGCGAGCATCGATGGTTTCCTACTTTTTCAATTTTAATATTGTCGACTCGACAGGCACGGGAACCTCGCCCGGCAGGGCGTATTCCACCCCTTCATACATTGGGAAGGCCGTGGCGTAGCCGGGCACCGGGTTGCCGCCAGCTCCCGCCAGGTGGGGATAGATGAACATCACCAGTGTGGGGTTGGGCAGGCGTGGGAACAGGTTGTCGATTTCGTGGCTGGAATTGCGGGTATAGCCGTGCAGGTTTCCATCTCCTGGGCTGATGTCTCGGCCGCCAGCATTCCGCATGTTTTCGATGCTGTTCTGGTTCAGCCGCTTGAAATGTCCTTCATATGTCTCCTGCATGGTCGGGCCAGCCTGGGGCAGGATCTCCTCCTTGCTGGTGGTGGAGCAGCCGCCGAGCAGTGCCACGAATATAATGCTAATCGAGGCGGGCAGTATGGTGCGGATCGGTCTGGTTGGCATAGAAAACTCTCCTGCCTTGCGGGTCGTAATCAATGGGGATCTCCCTGTCGAGGTGGATGGCGATCTCGACGCCGGGCTCGGCGTAGACCACATCAAAGGATTGGGACTGGCGCTCTTCGAGCCACTTGGCTATCTCTTCGGAACCACCACTGATGGCTTTACCAATGGTATAGGTGCCAACATCGCCGGTGACGTTGGAGGTGGCGGTACCGGTCTGCTCCGAGACCGATGTGGTGGTCTCCGCGGCAGCTGCGGCCTCTGCCGCTGCCTTCATCGCCAACAGGCCCACCCGACCGGTCAGGAACTGGTGGGCGTTGGTGACACGGGTGCCGGAAACACAGGGATAACCGCGCTGGTCGGAGATCCAGCCCAGGCTGCCCTGCTGGTTACTCCTGCTGCCTTTGTCGTCGGCTGAGGCAGTGTTGATGGTACCGTCATCGAATACGAAGGTGACCGAATCGACCTTGCCGCTGACACACGACAGCGTCCAGTCGCCAGTGGCTGTTCCCGAGAACACCATGCCGTCCACACCGGGGATGCGAATACCATTGGCCGCCAGGTTCTCACGACCGACGATGACCTTGAACTTCATGGGGTCCTGCACCACGCCCTTGATGGGGATGCGCCCCACCAGGGCGGTCCAGGCCACCGAGCCGATCAGGGTGGCATTGCGCGGCAGGGTGTAGACCGGTTTTTTCGGTTCCGGAGTGATGTTTGGGAGTTCTGTGTCCAGGAGGCCCTCCTTCAGGGCCTTAGATTGGTTGCCGAGCAGGGTGCGGCTGGTGCGACCTTTGCCTGTTGGGTCCTCCGTTGGAAGATCCAGTGGTTCCACCCAGATGTCGGTTGGCTGACCAGCAGAGATACCGCCACCATAGCCCAGTCCCACCGGGATATCCCCCGCACCCTGGGTGTTCCCGGAGGTGCTGAGGGTATCCAGTTGAGTCGCCAGGGTATCGATGCGGCGGGTGATAGTGTTCATCACACCATCATCCCTGCGATCCAGGTTGGCCTGATCAGAGCGTAGCTCGTTTCTGATCCGGGCAGTGACGTCGTTCTTGATCTCTTCACTATGGCGCAGTAGTTGTACGTTCTCCTTGCGCAGTGCGCCGACCTGGCTGGTCATTTCGGCCACCCGTGCGGTCAGGGTGCGGATGGTCTCGGCCGGGGTATCCGCATCGGGGGAGGGGGCCTGGTGTACGCCTTCCTCCATGCCCACTTCACCCAGCCCGTTATCCCCCGATTTAAAAAACACAAAGAATGCCATCAAGGCGACCGCACCACCGATCACCCAGAGTACAGGGTTGGATTTGGCGCTAACCGACATCAGAAGGACTCCTCGAATGGCCGGGCGGAGATGAGATAGACGCTGGTGGTATCGGCCTCCTTGCCTGCCGGCAGAAGCCGGGCGTGTTGGAAGGTGGCGGCCAGCCATTGTCCGTGCAGGTCGCGTGGGTCCAGGGAGAGAGGCAGATCAGACCGGTTCTGCAGGTGCGCGACGGTGATGTAGAGGCCACCGTCGCTCAGCCAGCTGATCAGAGGCCTGGCGGCGACGGTGCCGCCACGCACCAGAAGAATTTCATCTGGCGTGTGCAACGGTATCCGGTGGATGCGCGGATCATTCTTTAGCAACCGGGTGGGCGCGTACATCTGCTGGGCGGCGAAGCGGGTCAGGGTGACGTAATCCAGTCGAGGCGTTCCCTTGCGTGGGTAGTCAGTCTCGGCAGACGGTTCTGTGCCGTCCTGCTTGGGCACCAGGACGGTCACCGGTCCCGTGCCGCCGTTCTTCTCACTGGCGGTCAGGTCCAACAAGAAAGTACGGCTGGAATCGATCTCCTGGACCAGGATACGGGTGGTTTCGAACGCTGAACTGGCCAGCCAGTAGACGGTGCCGTCCACGCTCTGGGTGCGCAGGTCCGATACACGTTCCGGCGGCACATTGATTCGCACGGCGCCGGGAAAATGCACCAGCCTCTCTGTGCCTACCTGTAACGTCAACCGGATAGGGGTTTTGTTCCAGATGATGCGTTCCATGGGTGGGGCATCCGCCTGGGCGGAAAGGCAGAATGCGAAACCCAGCAACAGTACCGCCAGGTAACGATGCGGCTTGCGGATACCAATAAACATCATGATCTCTTCTCCTTCAATTCCTCTTCCGTCATCCGACGCGGCTCTTCGGCGAACCCGTCCAGGGCCAGGCCCCAGGGGTTCGACTCGGGATCTACCTCGTAGCGCACCACCCGTAGTGGATAGCGGATCACGGTGTCCTTTACCTCCATGCCCTGGACTGTCTCCCGGATCTGCAGGTCGAGCCAGACTACCCAGACACCATTGCCTCTAAGATCAACCCTCCGTTCCTCATAACCGTGGCCCGGCAACTCACTGACCACCCGGGTGCGGTAGGCTAGCTCTCCGCGTCGTCCGCGCAAATCGATGTCCGCATTCAGGGATGCCTGAAAACGGGGGGTCATATAGGCTGCGAGGGTATAGAGGCGTTTGCCGTAATCCTGCTCACCGTTCTTCGGCCAACGGTTGATTTGCTGGAAGATGTAATGAGTGAAGGCGTAGACATTGGCCGGTGGGATCTCCCCGACCTGCTGCACGGTGCCTGAGCGCAGGTCCGGTGGGATATGAATCCGCAGCTGTTCAGGGGTGTGGTGCCAGCCATAGAAGGCAAAGGCAATGATCAAGCAGAGCAGGGCGATGACGATCCACAGAGAGCGAATGTGCGCTGTGGCATTATCGATGGCGTGCCGGTACTGCATCTCAGAGCCTCCTTCCCAAATCCCAGGTTCCGCTACGGCGGACCAGGCGGCTGCGATACCAGCCCCGGTCGTGAAGACGGGTGATAATCATCTGCTGGTAGTAGCCATCCGGCCGACCGCGTTTGAGCCGCTGAAATAGGGAAGCGACCACCACAATTGTGGCAATCACCGCCAGGGCGGCCACCCCCAGGCCCATCATCACCGCCCCTGCCAGGGCGGCCATGGTCAGACCCACGGGAAACCAGAACAGAGCGGCCACGAGGCAGATGACCCCTAGCTCAGAAGAGGAACAGCCCCGGAAGATGAGCGGTTCCGTGTTGAGCCGGTCGGCCAGGAAGGGTTTGTACTCCATGGTCAGTTAGATGACAGCAGCCGCTTCGGTCAGCAGGTAGGTGACGAACAGCAGCAGGGCGCCGCCGACGATACCCAGCAGCCCAACCTCGGCCCACTCAGCCTTGCCGTTGCGGGCCTCGTTGAACTTGGAAATGCCGGTGTAGGCGATCCAGATGAATCCCAGTACCGAGACGGTCAGTCCGAGTACGACGCCTCCGTCCTTGACGTAGCCCTTGATCAGCTCCAGCCAGTTACCGGCGGCGGGGGCAGTGGAAGGTGCAACGGCGGCAGGTAGCGCGGCCAGGGCGCTGGTAGTTGCAGATGCCAGCAGGCACAGAGCAGCGGTGACTTGATGGGTGATGCGTGTGATGGCTTTCATAATGCCGGTTTCTCCTGTGAGGATTAGTGGTGATGGTATGTGTTAGCGAATGAACCACCCGAGGAACATCAACAGGATGCCCCCGCGGACGATGCGCCAAAGAAAATCAAAAAAGTCGCCGCCAGCACGCCATTGCCGCATCTGCGCAAACGCCAACCACGCTAGCCACAGCAGGGCTAGGGTCATAATGATCAGGGCGATACCCAGCAACAGATTGGCGTGGGTCACGCCGGATCCGGCGGCAAAGGCGGCCTGCTGGGCGGCGTTCATCAGCGGCGGTAGTCGCCCTTCAAGGGCGGAACCTTGCGCGGTTCTGCACGCGGTGTGTTGATATGTTCGGCAATACCCATACGCACTCGCGCCAGATCCTGGCGCAGCCAGTCGTACTGAAAATGGATACGGGCGTCTGGTTCAGCTTGGGCTTCGGCTTCCTGGATGAGCGGTGCCAATGTCTCCAGTTCGTGAATTAGCCGGGCCAGGGCCGCACGTTCGCCGTCGCTGTCCGCTGTCACGGTTATAGAGATCAGGCTTAGGCTAATGACCAGCAGCATGCGATGGGGTAATGTGGATCTCATGGTTTCCGGTATCTCCCGATGGATGTTCCTGGGGATCATTGCCGGAACCAGAAATTGGGTCTATGGAAAACCCTTGGATCCAGATCCGAGGGTTAATTAGTGAGGCTTTGTGGTACGTAGGTGCGCGCTATTCTCAATCACAATGAGTGACTGAGTAGTGATATAGGTAGGTCGCGTTTGAAGTAGGCTCAGCTGGTTAGAGGCCTAGCAAACGGTACTTTTCTTATGAAGCGGCTTCGATGAGATGATTGTGCCCAGAAAAAATCAGTCACAAAGTATCAACGAATTGCAGGCTGATGCTGCATTGCAGTCGTTGATGTTCCCTCTATCGAACGAGTGCTTACGACACACAAGGGAACGTTTAAGGAAGGTCGCTAACCGGCATTAGCAGACCCTTTTTCAAAGCTTGATAGTCTGTTAACCTCTACTTTAAGTAAGGAATATAAAACAACAAGCAGGATGTACTCCCCTAAAGGGAATCTAGCTGCTTAAGAGTAAGGCCGGCATTCAGAGGATGATGCATGAATCAAGCAAAACTTAATCACGGAAAAGTGGCTAAGATAAAACACAATATATGGCTGAACAGAATGGCTCGTCTGTTAGGGCTTTTCTACAGTCTCGTTAGGCCAAGGAAATAGACTCTGCACTTATGCATAATCAACGCAAAATAGAATATCAACAATGCTATATTGCTTTTCTCGATATCCTTGGATTTGAGAGGCTTGTTAAAAGTAAAAGCGCGAGTTCAAAAAAGAAGATTGAGGAATACTTCGGCCTTATAAACGAAGTCGTTGATGGATTTAGGGAGATCTCATCAAAGAGGTATATTGGCACGCTTATTATCAGTGACTCAGTGATTCTCTCTGTTCAGAAAGCCGACGATAGAGAAAACAATATTGAAATGCTACGGCAGTTATGTATGGCAATTAGAGCAATTCAATATCGCCTCGCACTAAACAATATTTGGTTAAGAGGCGGTGTATCAAGCGGTGATGCATATTTTAGTTCTCCTGAAAACCAAATAGTTGGCCCTGCATATATAGATGCCTACAATCTTGAGAAACGAATTGCAGTCTATCCACGTGTAATTATAGATACCAAGTTAATTAATGAGCTGGAATGCGAGTCAGCAGAGTCATTAATTGATGAAATAAATACTTATGATCCTAAACAAAGCAAGTATGGCGTTGAGGGTAGAGATGTGCTCTTTCAATGGAACAAGAGTGGGCATGAGACAGTTGGCATGAAAAAGGACGTTGCTTTATTTGTGGATTACTTAGCTCCTTCATTCGCAGAACGCAATAAACTAAAGCAAGTTGTTAATAACGTAGTAAAAAGTATGTATCAGGACAATCAGGTGTACTCAAAATACAGGTGGGTAGTAGAGTATCTTATGGCGAGATGTATTCCGCTTGATAAGTATCATGGTCTTGCTCAGAGCAAAGAAATCAATGTTCAGTTTGATAGGCTTAGGGGTTTGTGAGTGGCCTAACCAGGCGCTCCATCCAACCAAAAACCGCGTTGCGGTTTTCGTCGGGTGAGCTTGGTCGTTAACACTCTAAGGAAGTTATGAGAGATTTAGGATTAATGGGAGAAAGCACCTTCAGTCTTTGGTGCGCCGATGTGGGGTTAATCCCAAATGGTTCACAAGTGGATAAGACTGGATGGGATTTTTTTGTTGAGTTTCCATTTAGTTCTGAAGTTTCGACGCATGAAATTCATAAATCAGCATTCGAATGCAAGGTTCAAGTTAAAGCGACTGACCAGAATAAAAGAAGGCTCTCTATAACTCTATCAAATCTCAGGCGATTAATTACCGCACAAATGCCCGCGTTTTTCGTTTTTATTGAGTTTGACGGTGAAGATACTGCTCAGAGAGCTTTTGTAGTTCATATTGACAATAGCTTGATATCCAAAGTATTGAAGAGATTGCATAAGCTAGAACAGAGTGATAAGGATAATAATTTTAATAAGCGGACAATGACTATTCATTACGATAATAGCCATCTCTTAGAAAGGTTGAATGGCGAATGCCTGAAGCAATGCTTATTGACTCATATTGGTGACAATATTGCTGACTATATAGCAAGCAAGAAAGCTCATCTTGAATCTACCGGATATGAAGGCGGGTTCGGACAGATGACGTTCACCACAGAAGGTGAAGATAACCTAAAGACGTTGATTGACGTTTCTCTTGGAATCGAAAAGCAAGTTGATGTTTCTAAATTCAAAGGCGTTAATACTCGTTTCGGCATACGTAGCAAAAACACCTTTGTTGATGCTGAAGGCGGAAAGCTGGAAATGCCAGGTTTGAAACCAAATGCTGATGGAAAAATAAGGTTTAGAGAAGATAAGTTAGCACCAGGATTATCATTTGGACGCCAAGCTATACAATTCACCGTTTAATGTAATGGTGCCAGACAATCTAAAGAAAATGAGGGTCGAAGGTGAGTTTTTCGATCTAAAAATTAATCCATATACTGGGGCTGCCAGTTATTCCTTTTCTTTCGGGGAAGGGGTTCGTTTAGAAGTTAAGAAATTTAGAGATGCTATTAAATTACTAAATTTACTTGGTTCATCAGGCAAGAAGATATTTGCAGAGCTTATTTTTGAAGGTTTGCCTAAGCTAGAGTTTGGTGTTGGTTGTTCGGAGCAGGAGTTTGATTTTTCAGATGAACTCAAAGCATTAGATTGCGCTGTCAAGCTCATATCTGAATTTGATGTCACAGATACTGTTGATATTTCATTTGAAGAAATATCACGGCATGAAACTCAAATATGTCAGATGCATGGTACTTTAGAGTCATCTCCAAATTTGTTCAAAGTGGAATTTGGAGTTGATGGGGATGGTTATGATTCAGGTAATCAGTCAGCTTGCATTTTCTTGGTTACTACGCCAATTGGTAGTCATATATTTGGGGTTATTCTAGTTTTAACAGGAAATGTAGAAGAGATAGAGGACGACAGATTTAGGTTGATTACTAATGATGTTGTTTTAGAAAAACGAATAGTTTCAGAAAGGGATGAAGTTATCCCGAATGAAGCTTTAGTAGCCGCCATTGAGAAAATAGAAGAAAAGTATGATACGGAATTTTCGGTTGTTACTATGGTTGACAAAAAGTGCTAATCGGGTAGCCAGGGGTCTCTAACCCCCAGCCCCCACAACACCCTGCATGCGGCTCCGCACAGGGCGTTTCCCAAAGATTCTTCAAAGCAAGCTGGCCGATTAGCTCCGGCTTACCCCAATGCTGGCTACTGCTTTTGCACCAACACTCCTTAACCCGGTCGGGCATGGAGAAGTTGAGCTGCACAGGCTCCTCACTGATCTCTAGGTTCAGGCCTTCACCCTGTCCCAACCATTACGATGGGCGTTTGGCTACTATGCCGTCTGCTGACTTCTGCTTAATCACCCCACCAGTTACCCAGTAAGGCGCTATCGGTTTCCATCGGGTTCGCTCTCCTTTGTCGATGGAACAAAGGAGCCAAGGCACTTATAAACCAGAGCCTTACTGGTTATCTACCGATCGCCTGTTAAGCAGATCTCCCCAGATAAGTGCATGAACTTTCCCTGCACTGCTGCATCATTTACGGTGGCCGTTAGATCACGTGGCTTCGATGTCTTGTGCCATCTCGCCTCCAGCCTACGCCTCATATGATGTTCTTGTTCATCAGCTCGCAGTTTTGCGTCCGGCTTCCTTCAGACCCCCCCCTCACGGGGAGGCCCTTGCCATTCGCTAGTAGTTATCATCTAATAGGATTATTAATCGCTATGGATGGTGACCTTCCTACAGAGGACTTTCACCTCATTAGTTCATGCCCATGCTGGGCGTACACAAGGGCAATTGAGTTGGTCTGCATTTTCAGTAGCCGCGCTGCGCTTGCTACTGAAAAACCAGCCACTCATTGCCAACGTTAACAGGTAGAGAAGGGATCTCTTAGGGCAGGAATATCAGAGAACACTAACAGTCCGCTTAGGTCACATAGGCGACTAATATATCGAAACCACAAACGTCCAGATTTGGCTGTCAGCACTTATTCACTCTGAGCCAATGCAATGACTGCTATCAGCTAGACTGCTGACGTTCTGTTTTTCTCTAAAGATACTTCTTGAACGTACCCGAAGTAATAGCCACGGCCATAGCGAATAGGGCGGCAAATGGCAGTATCACGTAGTTGGGATGAACTGAGACTGGCATGCTGAGATAGATGAACCAGGCCCCCAGCACTATCGGCAGTATGAAACGCTTGGCGTGGTGGTAGACGAATGAACTCTCTCTCCCGCCACCCCAGCGGCGTAGATCCCGCTGTACCAGTCCGTCGGTGACTCCTACCAGGCCAAAAAGCAGGAACACCGGCATGGCGAGGGTGAGCACGGCCATACGCACCGCAAACACCTGGGTGACCGTCATGGCTGCCAGCAGGTACTCGGCGACTGGCACGTAGATCTTGCGCATGCTGGTACGCAGTCTACTGTCCTCAGAATGTGGTGGTTCCTGCAGCCATGCCATGAAATCCACGAACCGTGTCCACTCGAACCCATAGTGATAGAAGGAATCGGCGAAGCGCTGGGCGAACCGGGCAGGGCTGGTGGTTACGATGGAACGTTTGAAGTCCTCATTGAGGTAGGAGAGTTCTGTGGCCAGCATGTCTCGGCTGTGCGCCGTTCCTTCATCCTGCCAGAAGAAGATCATGCCGGTCCACTCCACCAGGATAGAGAAGAGGAGAGCTACCAGCAGGAGGGTGATGGCCTGAAAAATGATATAGAAAGTCTGGCCGATGAGTCCCCGTTCGGCTGGATGGCGGGCTGCGTTGGCTGAGGCGGCCTGGGCCATCAGCTTCTCCGCCCATGATCGAGGTTCAGCCACCAGTGATCGTTGGTGGTGTAGTGGCGGGCCATCTCGGCCGCTGCTGCCTGCAGGTTCTCCGGCATCTCAGGATCATCCCGGTTGTCCGGCAGTGGCATGCGCAGCTTCCAGATTTGTCCACCCTCGATCAGCGCGAAGGCCTGGCCCTTGGGCAGCGCGATGATGTCGGCCGGGCCGAACAGCGGGGTCTCGGTGACGCTGATACGATCCTCGTTACGGGAGGTGAAATCCACCGATGAGGTGGGGTCCGCCGAGTCGTTGGTGCCTGAGACCTGCATCAGGGAGTAGATCTCCACCATGGGTAGCTGTGCAGTCAGCATCTCGGCTGTCTCCAGCTCCTTCACCCGCAGCATGATCATGGTGTTGAAGTTGCCCGCCACCTGGCCCGCCTTGGCGCGGTTGCCGATGCGTGCCTCTACGTCTGACCAGGTCTGAGTGTAGGCGGTGACCTGAAAGCCTGCCCCACCGGCCTTGTTCAGTAATGGTACGAACTCGTCACCGATCAGCTCGTTGAACTCGTCGGCATGGATTGAGATGGTGGGCATGCCTGGTTCCCGCTTCCCCGGCAGTCCCTCGTCGATGCCGTGCTTATAGATGTGGCCCGCCACTGAGACCAGATCTGCGAACATGGAGTTGCCCACTGCGCTGGCTACGGTGGTATCGCTGAGTGCATCCAGGCCGATATAGATGACCGCCTTCTGGCGGATGATCTGTTGCCAGTCGAAGATGGGCCGGGGATCGTCCAGATCGAAATAATCGGGTGAGATCAACTCTGCGTTTTTTCCCGAGATCAGCTTCTCCATTAGCGGCAGCAGTGAGGCTACGATCTTGTCGAAGTAGGTCTTGTCATACTCCACCGCACTGCGCAGGCCATCGGCCACCGGGTCATAGAGGCCGTTATCCTTGATGTAGTTCAGCAGGGCGATGACAAAGCGGGAGCGGTTTTTTAGGGCGAAGGGCAGAGTTTTCTCATTGATGTTCTGCTCCCGTGACTGGACCTTGGACTCCCACTCCTTGTCGATGGACGGCAGCCAGTGGCGACAATAGTCGATGAACAGAGGCTCGATATTGGTGATCCAGCGGGTGATCTGCTGATAGTCCGGACGGCGGCCAAGGGCGACCAGGGCACGGGCGATGATGTTAGTGAAACGCCAGGCGAACTCCCGGAAAGCGGCGGAGTTGCCCTCGTTGGGTAGCTGGTTGGCGATACGGGTCGCAACCTCTGTGATGCGAGAGAAGTTGCCGATAGCGTTGTAACGGGCCGAGATCTCCGGGTGGCCCAGGTGAAACATGTAGAAGCAATGCCCGCGCCCGGCACGCTTGGCCTCGGCATAGGCCCGGCGCAGTAGATCAGCGTCCCCCTTGGGATCGAAGATGATCACCACGTCGCCGCGGCGGATATCCTGGGCGATCAGCAGTTCCGCCAGGCGGGTTTTCCCTACCCGGGTAGTGCCGAGCACCAGGGTGTGGCCAACCCGTTCACCCAGATCCATCCAGACATCCTGCTCATTGAGTTCTACAGCATGCAACTGTGGCTTGCCGCCCACCGGCGGCAGGGGGGCGAGTGGGTTCCACCAAGCTCGTGTTCGGAGAAACCAAGCCAGGTATTTGAGCAGGAAGGTCTGTTCCCACTCCACCTCTTTGCGCCGTGCCCAGCGATGGAGCAGGCCGGGGTCGATATAGGACTGCACGGCTGGTCGGATGGTATCGCGCAGGCGCTGGGTGTGTTTCTGGGTCCAGCGAAAGCCGCGGCCGAGAAAGAGTTTGTGTTGGCTGACCGGGATCTTCTCCGCCGAGAGACTATAGGTCGGTAGTTGGCGCAGGTTGCGTTGGTAGCGCAACACCCGCCCGGCCTCAATTGCACGAAAGGCGGCAGCGGTCAGCAAAATAGCGGCACTGAGATAAGCCACCGAGGGTGTCATCATCAGTATCCAGGGGGCCAGTAGGGCGGTGATACCTGTTACCCCGGCAACAAAAGTAGACCATAGCTCGATTGGAGGTCGCAGCAGTACCTCAATGGGATAGCGGTTGCTCATAATGGGATACCTACTGCTCTATCCCGTTCTTCCAGATCAACACCGGGTAGTGTTTGAGTCCCAACTGGCGGGCGATATCGGAGCCGGAGGCGGGCATGATCTGCAGGTTGTAGCCATCTGACAAGCGGGCCATGGTCCGCAGATCCTCGATCGAATCCACCTGAACCAATATCCCGGCGGCGTTCAGTTCACTGAGCCGTTCCCGGTTCTGGATGAACCACTGACGGGAAAATCGGCCGGAGCCGATCAGGAACAGGGGACGGCTCATGAAGGGTCGGTTGATGGGCCGCGGTGTGACCCGGCCTGGCGACATCTCTAATGTTGTGATGGGTAGTGTGAAGGGGACTGAAGCCTGCCCGGCGTTGCCTTGGATTGACTGTCTGTCACTGTCTGTCTGTTCAGTGCCGGCTCCAGGCTCTTCCTCGAACATCCGCTGGATGTAGGGCGCCAGTGGTTCACCACCGGCATCATGGATTACCACCGGGGAGGCCTTGATCAGATTAGTGGCCAGCACGCCCAGTGTGAATAGCAGCAGGGTCAGTATATCCAGCCGGAGCAGCACGCCAGGCTCTATGATGCAGCTGTCTGTTTCCGTGCTTTCGCTTTGTGTTCTTTTCTTTATGTTCTTCAAGACGGTCTATCCTCAATACGTTGCATCATGGTCAGTACCCGTCGCCGGTAGGCTGCGGCCAGGCGCTGCTGGCGAGGGGTTTTGCCGGGGTTGTGATAGCGGCCCGCAGCCTCCAGCCAGTCGCCGCTACGGCGGTATTCATCCAGGAGGATCTGCGCGCCGACCCGCAGGTTGTGGTAAGGGTCCAATGCCCGCCAGGGATCGCCCAGGCGCTTGGCGTGATAGCTCCAGTTGATTTGCATCAGCCCGATATCCACCCGGTGCATGCCTCGGTCCAGGAAGGTCCGCAGGGCCTGCCAGGCCTCCTTGCGGGTCGGGAAACGCAGCGACTGACCCGCCACGTTCAGGCTCCAGGGCCAGGGCAGGGTGCGGCCGGAGACTATGGCCCGGCGGCTTTCGGTGAGCGCCACGGCGTAGAACAACTGGGCCGGGATACCGTATTCGGCCGCCACCTGGCGGTAGCCCGTGGGGATCTCATCCGCCTGGGCTGGTAAGGCGGCAGCAACTGATAGCAGCCCCACTCCCAGCCAGATCAATGTAGGGTTCAGGGTCGGTATCACCAGAGTTCACCCAGGCCGATGGGGTGTGTACCGTCTGGAGATTGCTGCATCAGATACGGTGGCTGCCCCCGGTTCTGACTCAGGCGCGCCAGGGTGCCGTTATCGTGGTTGATGGTGACCGTTTGCCGGCGGACCAGCTCGCCCTGTATGCCGTGATCACGAGCCCATTGGCGTGCGGCTTCATCCCGGCCCTCCGTGCCGAGCAGGAAAATATCCAACCCGATCGCCGAGAGGCTGACCTTTGCCAATAACGTCGACAACTGGGCGTCACACTCGGTGCAATCCAGACCTGTGAAAAACAGCAGCCGATCACCGGGCTTTAGTGCCGATTTCTGTTGTCTTACCGGTAGCAACGACACGTCGATCAGCGGCTGGTTGCCATAGATATGCTCGTTGGCCTCAATCACGGCCCGCTGAAAGGCCAGGATTTGCTCCGTGTCATTGCGCATCATCTGTGCCCAGCGTTTGGCATATCTGTGGCGGTCGGCCTCGGACTCGGCATGGATGCCGAGTACCTCGATGGGGGAGATCGTGGCTGGGCTGATGCTGCCCCGGATGCCGCGCATCAGGGTCTTGTAGCGCTGCCATTCGGACTCTGCCAGATTCCACTGCCGGGCGTGGTCCTGATCTGAATATTCCAGAGTGCTGTGTTTGTATTTGGTACTCTCGTTTGACGGTTGGGCCAAGACCGGTGTTCGCGTATCTGCACCGGCATGAAGGGACACACCGGATAGAACGGCCAGAAGAATAATCACTTGTGCTTTCATGGCCACTCCTCATCTTTCAGGATATCGGGTTCCCATGGCTCAGGAGGCTGAATAGATGTAGTGGTGGTTTGTCGGTTGTCTACAATTGGCGCCGTCTCAGTCGGCCGGGATGAAATGGTGGTCACCGTCTTCTTGCGGCAGGTGTCGACGGTGGGATACAGGTAATGCTGTTTCTCGAACGGTACGGTCAAGTCCCTCTCCAGGCGCTCACCCCGACGCAGGGGCACACATTTGACGGCCACGGGTTTGTCTATCACCACGGGTACCTGTTCAGAAGGCGGTGGTGTGGGTTTCTGGTCTGCCGGAGTCATGGTTACGGCAGCTACTGCTATGATAATAAAAAGGATGGTGGTCATGGTTTGTCCTCCACATCCAGCTTGCGTTTTATGCCGTTCCTGTAGCGGAAGGTCACCTGTTCAGACGTAAGTGAAATCAGCGTCCATTTGTGTAGGGTCTCACCTGAACTCAGATGCCGGAGGGCACCCTTATAGCTGAGTACGGCGTAAGGTTTGCTATCCCAGTAATCTACGCTCAAGAGTGAGAAGGGCAGAGCGGGTGTCTTGAGGGGCTTTTTCTTCTTTGCAGTTTTCTTGCTCTTCTGAGCTTTTTCCAATGTCGTGAGTCTGGTGTCGATGGTTGCCATCGTATCGGTGACAGTGCCCTTCAACTGAGTGATCCGTCCCTCCAATTCGGAAGCAATGCGGGAAGCGGTATGCTCCATGGCAGCATCCAGACCTATGAGCTTTTGCTGGTTTTGCTGTGCCAGTTCGGATTGCGACTTGAGCTGCTGAAGCAACATCATGAGACGGTTCTCCAATTCTGGAATGCGGGCGATATAAGCGGCATCAGGAGACTCTGGTTTTATCTCGGTGATAGGGGTTTTGGTATCTGGATCGGCTGGGGCCAGCTCTGCCTCCGGGAGTTCGCCCCGGGAGGAAAAGGTAAGGAAAACCACCGCAACGAATACAATGATTGCCACCGCAGCACCGATCAGGAATAACCTGGGTGGTCTGGGGCGGGTGCGGCGAGGGCGGCAATCCATGTCCACTTCCAGGTTGGGCAACTCGGAGGCGGAGTTTTCAGGCGCTTGGCTCATGGGTCTCCCCCGGTTTGGTTTTGGCTGCCGGTTCATTTTTGATCGTTGGATCTGGAATGGTTTGGACCGGTTCGGAATCGTTCGGTCGCCGGTCCATGGGCCGGTAGGCCGGTGCCAGGTCGAAAGCAATCAGCCGGTTCACGGGATCCACTACGACCTGGTGGGCGTTGCCGGTGAGTGTCGCGAGCATGTTTTGCAGTGTCATCGGCCCCAGATGCCGGTGGATCTTGGGCAGGAGGTGACCCAGCAATGGTGCCATGGCGGGATCGGCGGCATCGGACTTGGCCAGGTGGTAACCGCTATGGCGTAACAGGTAGCGCATTGCATCACCTACCGTTGTAATATGTGGCTCGTGGAAGCGGATTGTCACCATGGTCTGTAACGGATCCGCCTGGGCGGCGGTGGCCACCGGTGCCACCACGGTGTAACGCCCAACCTGCATCGGTGTGTTTCCGGCCGTCGCCATTGTGGCGGTAAGTGAGATGGCCAAGCCGATCAGCCCTGAGTTGATGACATTTTGTGTCATGTGAGACATGGATCCTCCGAATCTAAAAAATGCCCGCGCCCCGAGGGTGGGCACGGACCAACGGGATGCAGAGCAGTGGGGATCTGCTCCACGCGTTAATACTCCGAAGTAGGGAGAGAAACGTCTATAGAAAACCCTCTTATCTATTTCCAAGGGTTTTTTCTCTGGGTTTCATTTGCGAACCCTGAACACGAAACTGCGCATGTTGGTGGCTTTGTTGGCCATAAATTTTGACCTACTCTGTCTTGCGGAATACGCTAACCCGTTGGGCGTGCCCAGCTATCAGTGGGCATAGAAGGATGTGATCTTGAGGTATAAATGATGGAAATAATAATCACACTACGGGATGACGATGATGGTCAGGTGCAGATCGAGGAGATTAGGCGGCCAGGAACTGATGAGACGGAGGAATCGGTTACTATAGCGTCTGCCCTGGCGGATGAGATGCTCTCCTTGGTGAGCGAGCTGGGAGATGCAGAAGTACTGCCATGATTGTGGTATAGGCATAAATAGAATAGATTATTTCTGCTTACGACCCTGAAGAATCACTAATAGAATTTAATGGTTTATTTGTGTGTAATGTTCCAATCTGGATAAGATTGACGAGAAGTGCACACACAAACTTAGAAGACGGTAAAGGATTTGCCATGACCGCATCCAGTCTTTCCTCAACAGCCCAGGAAAACTTGCTGGCGACGTTTGAGTACCTGCTCCATCTGGATCGGCAGCGTAGCCGTCCTATTTTTCGCTTGTCAGACCATAAGCTGCCGGTTTTTCACGAGTACGTTTTTACCGATCTCCCAGGGATTGAGACCAACCTGATAGAAGAACAGCAAGAGGTATGGCTGAGCATCCGCCGGTTACAGGCAAATCTGCCGCCAGAACCACACGAGTGGTTGCGCCCCTGGATTAATATCCCTAATGACCCTGGCAAAAAGCCGACGATGGCGGAAAGCATCGTTATCCATCCGGACAACCTCCCCCCCATCGAAATATTCAATCATGAGGAAATAGAGGTTGATCAAAGCGGTCTCTTTGATGCTTCGAGCGAGGTACTATCGGGCTCCTCCGGGCAGGATGAGGCTCCACCCGAAGTGATAGACCTTCGACTCGAAGATGTTCCGGAGATCCAGGGTATGTTCGACCGATATTTAGCCGAACAGTGGACATCCTGGTCGGAGACTGAACAGCCGCGCCGCAAGACGATTAACAAATACGATCAGTTTTTCTCCCTGATGCAGGATGCGGAATCCGGAGGCAGCGCCGAAGACGGTATTGAGATAGCCTGGGGTATAGGCATAGCCTTATGGGACAACGAAGAAAAAGCAGACTCTGTTATTTATCCCCTCATCAGTCGTACCGTAGAGTTACATATCGACTCTATGACCATGTCGATCACGGTCACGCCGACTGAGCGAGATCCAGTCGTTCACGTCGATGCATTTGTAGAGCTAGAGATCCCTCAGTCCGCCGATGTGGAAAAGCGGGCGCTGGCGGAATTTAGTAGCTCCGAGCTTACTTTCTCACCGTTTGATCCTGCTACTTACGAGAGTATCTTGCGTTTTGCCGCCATTCAGCTCGATAGCCACGGCGTGTACTGGCTGGATGATCGGGAGGAAGAGCGTGATCGTTCACTTCCTTCTATAAAAGATCATCTAGTGGTAACCGATACATGGGTGATTTTCGCCCGCAAACGCTCGACGAATTTCATAGCCGCCGATATCAAACGGTTGCAGCAGGTGGTTGAAGAGGCAGAAGAATTACCGCCGGCACTAGCCTTGGTAGTAACCGAGCCGTCAGACCAACGGGTTACCCGCAAGCCGAGACGTTATCGCGGTATCTCAACGCCAGGATTAAGTGATATAAACGGCAATCCGCCTACTGGACATGTGATTGAGGATAGCGACGACCTGTTTTTCCCCAAGCCTTTTAACAGCGAACAGGTCAGCATAATCAGCCGTCTTGATCAAGCGGATGGTGTTGTGGTGCAGGGCCCCCCGGGGACGGGAAAGACCCACACCATTGCCAATGTAATCTCTCATTACCTGGCGCTAGGCAAGAAGGTATTGGTCAGCGCTCAACACGAGTCCCCGCTTGCGGTTCTCCAGGATCAAATCCCTGAGTCGCTGCGCCCACTTACCATAAGCTTACTGACTTCTGAGCGTGAAGGACTAAAGCAGCTCGAGCGTTCAGTGCGCAAGATCGCCGGTGAAGTGAATACTTTGAGCGAGGGACATCTAGACCGCGAGATCCGCACCGAGTCCGACCGTATCGATCAGCTGCATCAACAACTCGCAAACCTTGATCGGGAGCTGCGTGAATGGGCCGGCAAGCAAACGGCGGCCACGCCATTTCTCGGCGACAACACCCGGCCAGAGAAGTTGGCCCGATATGTGATCGAGCAGGAAACGGCACACAAGTGGTTTCCTGATTTACTGAACGGTGAAGAGGAGACCCTGCCACGCTTCACCGAAGATGACATCGCTGACTTGCTCGCCGCCCGGGAGAAACTGGGCGAGGATCTGGTCTACCTCGGACGGAAATTGCCAAAGCCGGATGCGTTGCCGCTGCCCGAGGACATAGTGCGGCTGCACGGGGATCTGCGGCGGCTGCACGAACTGAGCGAAAAGGTTATCGAAGGTGGTGATATTCCACCCCTTCGACAGTACACGACGGATTGTCTGCTTCAGGCAGAGATTCTGCGGGAATATGTGGTGAAAGGCCACGCCTTGTTGCAGGCTGGCACCCAGCACGAATGGCAACGCAAAGTACGTCCCTTGCTGCGCCAATCCGCCGACACACCGCTGGCGCATCATTTTCGCCGGTGGTTGAACGTGGCACTCAAACTGGAGAAGAAACGACAGGAGTTTTTCGGCGATGCGCTTGAGGTCCCGCTGGAAGGCGAATCGCATCAAGGGCTCTTCGAAGCAGTGCAACTTGCCGCACTCGGGAAAAGCCCCTTCGGCTGGTTTGGTGGTGACAAAGCTGCCAAGGCACTTATCAAGCAAATCCGAATCCACGCTTCAGTGCCCCACACCGACGACGAATGGAAGCGGGTACTGGAATATCTCGAAGCGGCCAGGACGGCGCGCAAGCTCACCGTGCAATGGTCACAGATCCGGCACGAGCTTGACGGACCGGAACTAACCACCGAGGGGCTCGCCGCGATCAAGCCGATGGCCGATATCGCACGGCCGCTGGCTGCCCTGTGGCAGCTCGACACCAAACTGGCCAAGCCACTAGTTGAGAAGACCAAAGAGGTATTTGCGATTGGCTTTGATCTCAATCGTCTGACTGAATCCCCCAATGAGCTTGAACGCCTGCTGAAAGCAATCGATGCGCATCTGCAGCACAGTCGGCTGAAAGCAGCCAACAACACACGCCAGGGAATAGAGGATTCTCTCAAGGGGTTCCAAGGACCTGTCACCGATCAATTGAAGGGCTTTGTGGGCTATATGCTCGGCAAAGAGAATATAACCGCTGACAGAATCATGGACGAATGGGATGGCCTGATGGATGAACTACGCCGTCTCCAGGGATTGCAGGGGGCGCTGGCCACGGTTGAGCGCGTCACCGAGCTGGTCAATACATGTGGGGCAAACAAGTGGGCGAGCAAATTACGCGTGGAACCGCCCCAAGAAGCAGGTGATCAATGGCTGCCAAGACAGTGGCGAGCAGCCTGGGATTGGGCGCGGGCCAAAGGTTATCTGGAGGCCATCGATGGACGGGAAGCCTTAAAACGTCTTGCACATGAGCGCAGCAATGCCGAGGAGAACCTCAACCGTGCCTATTTGCGGGTGGTAGAACTTCGCACTTGGAGGCAGCTCAAACGTAATATGACGCCCCGGGTAAGCGCGGCGCTCAACGCCTATCTTACTGCTATTACCCGCATTGGCAGAGGAACCGGTGTGCGCGCGATCCGATACCGACGAGATGCCCGCAAGGCAATGGCCAACGCCTATGGTGCCACGCCCTGCTGGATCATGCCCCACTGGCGGGTGTCCGAGTCGCTGCCCCCAGAACTCGGCATGTTCGATCTCTTAATTATCGACGAGGCCTCACAGTCCGATGTATGGGCATTGCCCGCCATCGCCCGTGCTAAAAAAATCCTAGTGGTGGGCGATGACAAGCAGGTAAGCCCATCCGATGTCGGCCTCAAGGAAGCCGACATCCGGGCCTTGAAGGGCCGTTTTTTGTCGAAACTGCCATACGGCGAACATCTGTTACCCGGCGGATCGATCTACGACCTCGGCAGCACTATGTTTGCTTCGGACATTATTCGGTTGCGCGAGCATTTCCGTTGCGTCGAGCCCATCATCGCCTTTTCCAACCGGGAGTTTTATGACGGTGAAATCAAGCCGCTACGGGTTCCCAAACCCTCAGAACGTCTCAACCCACCGTTGATTGACGTTTATGTAAAAGGAGGCTACCGCTCGGAGCGAAAAAAGATCAACAAGCCCGAGGCCAACGCGATTGTCGAGGAGATCAAAAAGATATCTAAACAGCCGGATATGGCTCACCGGACAATCGGCGTGGTCTCGCTCCTTGGGTCCGATCAAGCTAAGTATATCCAGGAGAAGCTACTTAATGAGCTGGGAGAAGACGTGATCCTGCGACATAACATCCGTTGCGGCAATGCTATGCACTTTCAGGGCAAGGAGGCCGATATCGTCATGATTTCGATGGTTGCCTCCGGTAGTATCCGAGCGAACAGCGGGCGTCTTTACGAACAGCGTTACAACGTCGCTTCCTCCCGCGCCCGCGATCGTCTGTACGTCTTTCGCAGCTTCAGCCGCGAAGAAGTGCGGGACAACGACTTGCGCGCCCGCCTGCTCGATCACTTGAGTCATCCATTTGGCATCGAGACCGAGCAAGTGAAAGAGATGCGCGATTTGTGTGAATCTGGATTCGAGCGGGAGGTCTACGACGAGCTTGTTGGCCGCGGGTACCAGGTGCTGCCCCAGGTACGGGCGGGAGGTTATCGCATTGATCTTGTAGTAGATGGGGCCGATGATCGACGCCTCGCAATTGAGTGTGACGGTGATCAGTACCACGGCGTGGATCGATGGATGGCAGATATCACCCGCCAGCGAATATTGGAACGCATGGGCTGGAGGTTCTGGCGCTGTTGGGCTTCGAATTGGATTGCAAATCGCGATGATTGCATGGAAGACCTCCTGGAGACGTTAGAAACACGTGGGATTACCCCTGGAGCAGCAAGTAAAGCGACTGATCCCGAGATCCAGTCTTATCTGGTTGAGCACCGTATCATCGAACCTCAACGAGCAGAAGAAGATGAACTAGAGCAGACGGGCATTCTATCAGCTGAAGATGTTACGCTGCCCATGACCGAACCAGAGTTGCCGAAGGAATCGCAGCCAAAGCCAGAATTCACACTGGAATCTGGCAACATCCCTGCGGATCTGGAGTTGGAACTCGTACCCGTAGAATCCAAGACCGAGACTTCACTTCTTCAGATCGGGGAAAGGACCAAGGTAATCTCTAGGCCATTACGTACAGTGGAGATTGGTGATTCGGTGACCTATGTAAATGTCGACCGTTCGGACAATATCTTAAGCGTTCGCATCGTTCATGGTAACTCAGATCCAAATGCCGGTATCGTCAACGAGCAAACGCCGTTGGCCGAAGCACTACTTGGTGCGGAAGAAGGGGATACAGTGGAGGCGCATCTACCAATGGGTACGGCGAGATTTCGAATTTTAGAAGTCCGTCCGCATTAAGTTACTGAAGTACGTTAATTACGGGCGTGGTATCAGACGGCTTTCTTCCCATTCTAATACCAGAGCAATCCAGCATCTTACAGGGGGACCACAACCAAACCGTCCGGTACCGTTTGTATGTGGTGTGTACGGTTGAGGTGGCAGGTGCTTTGCTCTGTTTCATCTCCCGACGTTGCGCTATGGAATGAGCAAAGGCCGTTAAGGTATCGTGGTGATGTTGCTTTTGCGTCAGTCCTCAATGCCCTCCGGGACTAACATGTCTTGTACCTCCAACTAAGGGTTTCCAACGATTTGGAATCTCCATCTACAGGCTCTACGATATCCGAATACCTGACACGGTGCTTTGGTTTACGTAAATATGATCGTGCGGTCTTTAATGCATTACCAGAACAGACATGACAAAACTAAACCTGATTACGTCTAAGGCTCAGCTTTTGAGCCACTAGGTATTGGATACTGAACCTGAAGCAAAACAAGGAGATAGAGATGAGCAAGAATCAGGTTCAGTTTCAAAAAGGCCTTAGTTTGATAACATTTCTGAGAGAATATGGCGCTGAAGAACAATGCCGTAGCGCATTGTACCAGTGGCGCTGGCCAAATGGTTTCGTCTGCCCGGAATGCGGCCATACAGAATGTTGTGAAATCACATCCCGGCAACTCTCTCAATGCAGTCGCTGCCATCGTCAGACCTCGGTGATTAGTGGAACGATCTTTGAGGCCACCAAATTGCCGCTGACGACCTGGTTTCTGGGGATCTACCTGTTGACCCAGACCAAGAGTGGCGTCTCGGCACTGGGTTTGAGGCGGCAACTGGGGATCACCTATAACGCCGCTTGGCGCATGAAACACAAGCTGATGCAGGTGATGAAAGAACGCGATGATTGCCAACCTTTGGAGGGCATCATTCAGATGGATGATGCCTATTGGGGCGGTGAGCGCAGAGGGGGTAAACGCGGGCGTGGCGCGCCGGGCAAGAGCCCATTTGTAGCGGCGGTCGCCACAAATGAAGAAGGTCATCCCATCGCGATGCGTCTTACCAAAGTGAAAGGCTTCCGTAAAAAAGAAATCACCCGTTGGGCGCGCAAGCATCTGCAAGCGTCCTGTGTGGTCATCTCCGATGGTTTGAACTGTTTTAGCGGTGTAGAAGACGCGGGTTGTGAACATGAGGCCATTGTGACGGGTGGCGGTCCGGCCAGCGTCAACTTGGAAGCTTTCACTTGGATCAATACAATGATTGGCAACGTGAAGAATTCGATTCATGGCTCCTACCATGCGATCAATGAGAAACATCTGCCTCGTTATTTGGCCGAGTTTTGTTACCGTTTCAACCGGCGGTTCAAACTCGAAGACATGATTCCCCGGCTCGGCTATGTCGCCGTACGGACTCCGCCCATGCCAGCCAAGCTTCTGAAGCTTGCTGAGGTTTGGGGGTAATCAGGAAACTAAAAGAAGAGTAAAAAACATCCGCCAGGACCTTTCGGCCCCGGCGGATTAAAGTACGAGATCAACCCACCAATTGCTTGGCAAGCGCAACCTCAATGGAGTCACCGTCCTGGTTCAGCACGTCCAGTCCCGTATCTGGCATATCGCCGGAGGTGGACTGACTGACGGCGATTTTCTTCGCCATCAGAGACAGACAAGTCATCTGCGTCGTCTTCGCGTAGCCCAGGAAGTGGACATCGACATCCTCCTTCTGGCCGATGCGCCAACTGCGTCGTGATGCCTGTTGAAGCGTGTAGACATTGAAGCCCGTCTGCAGGAACAGGATGGTCGGAAAGTCCAGCAGATCCAGTCCCGTCTTGACCAGTTCTGGGTTGGTGATCAACACATCCACCCCACGGTCCACCTGTGACAGGATCCAGTCTTCCCGCTTGCTCGTGCTTACGGATGCCCGCAATACCGCCGCCCGGAACCCCTCGGCCTCCAGAAGGCGTTTGAGACGGACGGTGGTGTCACGCTTGCCCGTGTAGGTCGTGTAGACCAGAACACGGCGTCCACGTGCCTTGTTGGCTCTGCAGATACGGATCATCTCCATTTCCTTGGGCGAGGGTTCATCCCCCAGGATTGACGGCACATAGGCCAGCAGCTCCCTGCTACGGGGATGCTTGACCGTCTCCTGCCGAAAGCAGGTATCCGGCCACGCCAGGAGCACATTCAAGACCACACCCAACAGACTGGTATCACCCTTTGCCAGAGCCTCCCGCATCTGCTGGGTCAGAGTGCTTTCCAGCTCCTGGTACCGAACGGCCTGTTCCGCCGACATCGCCACTTCCCCAAAATGCTCCCGGTAAGGCGGCAATACGTCGTTGCCGATATCCTTGAGCTTGAGGAAGGCCGTGAATGGCAGCACGAACCGGGTGATCCCCTTAGGACCGAACCCCGGTGCCTTGACTGTACGAACCGTCATACGCTTGCCGCGTGCCGTGCGGTGGGCATCTCCCTCGGATTCCTTGTAGATATCCTTGAGGATACCGTGGTCGCGCATGAAGGCCATGGATGAAGAGCCCAGGCTGCCATTGGCGTTGTAACGGTAGCCGTCCTCGATCATTCGCCGTGGCATGATGCGCCACAGCAGATAAAAGAGGTCATCGGCATAACCGCCCATGAGGGTGCCCGTCAGCAAAATGACCTTGCGGACCTTGTTGGCCAATACACCCATGGCCTGGCCCTGAGCCGATCCATCGTTTTTGTACTCATGTCCTTCGTCAACAACCAGGGAACCGAAGTACCCATCCGGCAGATAGCGCTTGATGAACTCAGTGGGCTGGTAACCGCCCTGACCAAAAGAGAACTCCATGTTCCCCATGGCGCGTTCCATCGCTGCCAGCCATGGAGAGCGAAGCGAAGGCTGGTAATCCCCGGTAGCCGTGAGGCCGCACTGCTTACCCGTCGTGCGCGTAGCGCGCCAGAGGGGAAGCAAAGTAGGCATCCGAACACGGCGTCCAGTCACTGGGAACTGACTGCGAAGCGGTAACGAGCTTGCGATGTTATCGCGTAGCGTCAGTGACCAGGACGGCCGGGGCACTAATAGGCTGTCGAAGATTGAGTGCAAAAGGGGGACTTGGATGTCCCGTTTTGCATCACGAAATCGAAGACTCGCTTAACGCCGGGCTTGCTTATCCGAGAACACCAGCTCGCCCTCTTCATCCATCAGGTTGATGAACTCGTAGACGTTATCCGCAAGCATGCCACTGAGTAGATCTTCACCAAAGGCTTCCGTGAGCCGCGATGCGGTCTTCGGACCGATAGTAGGGATCTGACAAAGGGCATCGTTCACCAGATCCTGTCGGCTTTTCGGCTTGGCCCTGGGATGGGTCAACGTCCACAATGCTTCACCACACTGCGTGCAGGCATACCGCTTGTCGGCAGGGTAGGTGGTGAATGGGATGGGTTCACCCTCTTCATCGGTAACCACTACACCGCATTTCGGGCAGGCCGCATGCGCATTGGACTGTACGAAGGTGGGCGAAAGATCATTACTCTCCTCGACGTGATGCCGCCGATGGCGCTTGCGTGCCACGACAGCCGGTTGCCAATGAAAGCCCATCCGCATACGGACACGGCCCAGGATGAAGAACTCCGGTCCTGTGTGTTCCGGAGTTTCCTCCAGGAGTGTCCTGAGCAGAACCAGCTTGCGCAACGTGTCCGGCCCGTTCAACACCCAGACCCGGGCGCCATCTACCGTCTCCAGGATCTCCCTCCGCCACTTGTAGACCAAGTGAGGTGGAGAGATCACCAGCGTACGGCGATAGCCTTCCTCATGCATGATGGCTGCTGCTGCAATGGCCATCATGGTCTTGCCCGTGCCCATCTCCGCGTTGATGATAGCGGCCTGTTCGCCACGGTTTACCAGGAGAGAGGTAACTGCTTGCACCACCTCCTGCTGAGCCGGAAACGGACGCCGCTTCAATGCCTCCATCACCGCCTCCCGGCGGGGATCTGGAATGCCGTTATAGATCGGCGGGTTCTGCCGACTGACAGCATCGAGGAGCCCGTCTCCAAAGTCCGTGATGAACGTGGACAGTGGGATGACATTGGACTCCGGTATGCACTCCGGTGCTTCGATTGGAGTAATGATTTTTGCTGTAGATTGATTCATGGGATATATCTCTCCTGTTGAAAAAAGAAAAGGGAGATCCCGCCCGCAGGGGAAGATCCCCCTGGTGGGTTAAGATGGCTGGGTAGCCGGTTAATGTTGATGGATGCAACACGAAATGTTGCGGGAATGAAGACACCTGCCCGGATCAAAGATCCGTCGCCGGGAGTAGCGCAGGTACGCCGGCGAAGGGTGCCCCGAAGGGCTAGGGTGCAGCAGAGCTGCGGTATAAACTGGCTTTTCCATGAACCAGCGACAGACCCATGGAAAAGCCCTCCCACAAAGTGTCGGAGAGCCTGATGCGCAGAGCGCTATGTTTCCTGTCGTTGCCAGTCCACATCCGTGTCATAGTTTGCCCAGACTCCACCGTCCGGCGGCAACCGGGTATCCGGTCGTATGACAATGGCATGGCCCAGCCCGTCTCCCTCATCATGGGAAACGGTCCCGGCTATGCCGCCAGATATCCTGCAGACCGCTGCGGCAATATCCGTGAGCAATTGGCTGTAATCGATACTGCTGATGCCAGCTGGCTTGTCGTTAGCCAACAGATCTTTGACGATCACCGCCATTTCTTTTGCGGTGATCACCTTATTGCCCTCGAAAGGCGGGATTCGGAAATCCCTAACGAGCCCAGCATGTTTGCAGGATTCGCAGGAACAACCAGAATTCTCGTTCCAGTCCACATCTCCGTGCGTGTCCGAACCATCGTCGAACATACGCATGAGTGTTTGGATACTGATCACGAACGGTTCCTCGCTGCCGCAGTTTGGGCAGCGCATACCGGATAGGCAGTTTTCGTTAGCCATCATAATTCTCCTCAAATAAACACCATCCCCGCCCGGAGAGGTGTGAATAACACCTGCCTGGGCGGAGGGAGTTGAGCTGGTTGGTGATCAGTCCTCATGCGGCAGCATGATGGTTATTACCGGTTCTCCGACATCGCCAGGCCCGACTACCAGTTTTAATGTGGTCAGTTGGGCCTCAATGCTCTTGCTATCCCGCGGAACCCTGTAGAGTTCGTAGAGGAGGGAAGAACCCCCGTTTATGGACTGACGAATTGCTATAAAAGCCATCCAGAGCACGTCCCACAAGCGGCCAGACTCGTCCTGATACACTTGGCATCGGTTGTCATCATTTGACCAAGCGACACAGTCCTCCCAGGCTCCCTGGGTGATTGCGGCTGGCCATTTAAAACCCGCCTCACTGGAGGTTTCGGATACGTCTATAAGAACCCCATCCTCAATGGCCTGGGCGCGGGTGTAGGTATGAATGACGTTGCCGAAGAACTCGGTCAGGTCATTGGTTTGTTTTGCATTCTCCATATTGGTCTCCTTATGTTGATGAAAACCCGTGGAGAAGCTGTGCCCGCAGGGAACAGGTTCCCTACGGGGGATTGAGATAAACACTTGGTTAGGTCGAAATGAGCGGAATTGCTACAGAAGTCCACGCTCCGCAAAGGAAGTGGTTGCTTCTGAACCGATCACCAGATGGTCGAGTACACGCACATCCACAAGTGCAAGGGCATCCTTGAGCCTGTGTGTGATTTGTTGATCAGACTGGCTGGGTTCGGCCACGCCCGAGGGGTGGTTGTGCCAGAGGATCACAGCGGCGGCATTCAGCTCCAGAGATTTCTGAACCACGACACGGGGATGAACCGATGCGCCATCGATGGTGCCGAAAAACATTTTCTCTTCAGCGATCAAACGGTGACGGTTATCAAGAAAGAAGCATCCAAATACCTCGTTCTTGCATCCGGCCAGGCTGAGTTGCAGATACCTGCGTGAGGTATCGGGGCTGGCAATGAGATCACTGCTCAGGTACTTGGGTGCAAGCACCGCAAGCGCCAGATTTACCAGAGTGGTTTTTTCATATTCGGAAAGATCCTCCGGGCGGATGCCTTCAAATCGATCTGAGGTTTGTGATTTGAGTGGTGTCACTGACATGGCTAACTCCTGTGGGATAACCATGCGAAGAAACACCTACCCTTGCCGGGGAGATATTTCCCCGCATGGGCTGGATGGTTGAATGGATAGCCTGGTTACAGGCTGGAAGTGAGATTGGTTATATGCTTTATCGATATGACTGAAAAAGCTTCAGAGCACGTCGCCGATCATCCGGCGGGGAATGCGGTAGCGCATGCCGCCGTAAACACCCAGCAGCGGTTTGATCGATGTCAGAACGGCCCAAGGGATGCTGGCGCTTTCAAGGGCGACCTTCTGGCCGACCGCAAAATGCCGACTCATCCGCTTGTGGTAGGCCATGACTTCATCACGCCATGCCTGGTTGGCGACTGGTACCATCTCCAGATACTTGATAGGACAGGTGTAGTAGCAGGGACCCATGGATTCACACATGTCCTTGTAACCCCATCCATACCCCTTATCATTACTCAGCAAATGGCAGCCAATGAAGGTTTCGATGATCTCACCAGACTTTTTTGTGAGTTTGATGATGCTCCACAACACATTGCCACGCAGGCAATGGGTTATGGTTTCCCAGCGCCGGTTTTCATTCTCTTCCGGTTGAACCAGATCGTTGATGATGTCGCGCCGACTGGCGCCTTGAGTGAATAGCCATCCCATGATTTGCCTCCTGGATTGATAAAGAAAAAACCCAAAGGCGCACCACAGCCCAAGGCGCAGTTGCACCTCAGGGCGATATAAAGAGTGATTGGATGAACGGACCAACAGCCGGAAGGCTGGCGTACCCACTGCCTGGTCCTGGGGGGTACTTGATGGGCGTCGGCGATGCCGACTAGGGTGTAGCCTTAGACCCGGCTACGGGGAACAACATCCATAGTATTACCGCAGATCGGTGCTTTTTCAAGTGCCTGTGATGAAGACAAGCCAAGCGAAATACGCATCTGGAGAAAGGGCAGGGTAGATCAAGAAGGAGATATCAGGGACGGCCCGAGTCAAAACTCCCTTTTAGACCCTGACCGCCAGCCTTTGCCAGACCTATGTCGGCGTATCGCATCCTTGCGGGGCTTCCAGGTCAAAGGATGCCGAATGGGCGGCCAGATGGCAACTGTGATTGCTAGTGAATCGGGTTTTTCCTACAGCAGAAGTGGTTGTTTGCTGAGTTTCAGAACTAGCCTGATGGACAATGTTTGAACAAATATGGGAGAAAACGAGCTTTGATACTTACACATTTTCTAGAGAAGAGTCCTAAATTCAAAATGGCCCATTGCCCCTAGCTGGTGAATGATATCAGTAGCCTGTGCTATTACAGTTTCATTCTCTTGTTTCATTGCTTCACCAAGGATTTGCTTAGCCTCTTCGTTCCAACCGAAATAAACACCTTCACTACCCAGATGATTTATCATCAGGTTCACACATTTGAGAACTGCTAGTGGCTTCTCGGATATCAGTTTGACCAGTTCTTCTGCTGCAAAATCTAGTGCATCAAGTTTAATAGGAAGACTCAATACCGCTTTTAGCTGGCTAAGTGCCCAATCAACATCCATCTTTCCGGATGAGAACCACCAGCAGAAGCCGGCTAGCTCATCTGGCCCTTCACTTTGTGTTGCTTGTTGATAGCGCCAAGCCCAGAGGGACTTCAGTCGCTCATGAACTTCGACAGGTGGTTCCACATGAAGATCTCTTAGACTGCGCCCAAGGAACTCAATCGCATGCGCTTTCATTGCATTTGTTGCTCGCGCATAGAATGATTGAACCAGCGGGTCATCAAGCTTCAGCCTCCCTCGCCAGAAATAGATCATCAGATGATCGGCCAAGCGTTCTTCGGCATTTGCCATGTCGATTTCCATGGTAGATGGCTGACCAACCTTTTCAATGGCCAAAGCATATTGATCCCTCAACACTGCCAACACGTCATCATACGGCTGGCAGAAAGTAACATACGTCTTCCAAGCTGTATCCCAATATTGCGGAGAATCAGGAAAAAAAATCTTCTCTTTGACCTGTTCAGCCCAAGTACTGTCTATCAGGATCAGCCATGGAAACCATTGGCCATACACAGAGCGGATAGCCAGAGAAGCATCCAGATCCGTATCAAGATGTTTATCAAGTACCTCCCTGACCTCCGGCATTAGATCAAAGCCCTTAACCTTATCTTCGCTCGCATGTCTATATACCCACAGTCCGAAATCCACAACCGAATGCATTGCCTCGCCTCGGACAGTATTAATTGAGAGTGTTGATGGATCCATGTGGCCTTCGCCATACTCTTCGTCCGTTGGGTCAGGGTCATCGGTCAACGGGAGAATCACATTCCAAACCTGCGGTCGAAGGTCAACCTGAATTTCGCCTGAGACACTTTTCATACCATTGGAGAGTAGCTTGGCAATGCTCTTTCTTGCCCACATCCATCCGGGATCCTTGCCAGAATATTCAGTCTTTCTTCCAGGAATTGTGCGTGGTTGATTAACAATCCACAAGCAAAGGTCAAGAACTGGCTCCCAAGGTAGATCTGCATGACTCTTTGGTGCGTCGCGAAGCCCATCAAGGAGACCGCGCACATATGTAGGGCCAAGCTCTTTGAACAAACGGGCTTCAGTGGCGAAGGGGGTCGGTTCAGTTGATACAACATCTGCTAATGTTCTGCTCAATCCCTCCGGTGAATGATTCATGTCACCTTCCGGGGGAACCCATGCTTTGAGATACTCGACGACTTCACAAACCGGCATTTCTTTCAGCTCTTCGACTGACTTCGGGCTTGTTGGACCTACCCATGATTTTGAATAATAAGCAAACTCCTGGTGCTCTGCCTCACCAAGCTCCTGTACCAATGCATCAAAGCGTTGTTTCCAGTCTTTTTGCAATGATTCTTTGAATTGATCCAGGTTATCTCTTTGCCAGACTTTTATTCTGCGCCGTACCTCATCATCAGTGGCTTCCCGCTCTTTACTTTCTAGAACGCGGGATTTGAAACCATCAATATCTGGCCCTTCCTCGATCCACGAAAGAATGAATGTCTGCTGATCTGGCGAGAGACTTCCAAAAGCTGCTCGCGCCAGTTGCGCATATTCATAACGGAATCCTTCATCTTCAAAAAGATCATGATTGGTAAGTCGCTCCGCAACTAACTCAGGCTGGATGCGGGGAAACTGACTGAGCAGATACATAGATATTCTCTTGAAGATTAGCCATGCTCTAGATTCTAGTGTAGCCACAAGTTCGGATAGGATCGACTCATTTGCCTTCACCAATTGCAAAGCGGCATCACGTATTGCATCAACAAGAAATGATTGAATATCATTTCTTCCAGCCGAATTTTGCTCATGCTCCTCAATAGCGCTTCTCCATATCCACGAATAGTCGTGCGGTGGCTCGGCATGGTCTGACCTCAAAGCCATGGATTTATCGAGAAGCTCACAAAGCATCTCAAACACTGGCATTCCACTTGCCTCAACTGGATCAGGCATCCTCTTCTTTAGAACTCGCCCATATTGCCAAGTTGAAAACTTGGCAACGATTTCTACTGACTTGTGGTACCCATCATCACCGGGACTGCCGATTTCCCGCTCTATTCTACTGATATCCAATAGCGCCTTTGCCAACTCATATGAAATTCTGATTTTCCCGCTCTTGGCCAAATGGGATATAAGCTTCCCAACATATTCAGGGTAAAGAAAATAGAAATGGTCCTGGGCCTTAATCCACTTTAATTCGACCTTTGCAATTTTTACCGCATGTTCAGAGGGCATTATTATTGCCGCCTGAACAAAATCCTCATGAACTCTTTCATTATTAGTTTCGGGAACACTTAAAACTGATTCGGTGACTTCCACTGGAGCCTGTTTTGCCATACGCAAAAGGTACTTTGATTCAGGCCAGTTTTGGTGGTGCAAGTAGTTTCCTTCCCTTTCAACTGGAGGTGGGTTTGAAAACAGGCCGTATTCCCTGAGTGGTACTATCCAATCGGGGCTTTCAATCTTAGAGAAAAAATAATCATAATCAGCTCTACGCTTGATAGAGCCCAAAACCTTCTCAATAACATCCTTACTTGGCATCTTCTTCTCCAGCCTGAATAAGGGCATCAATCTCTGCATGATCCTCAAACGTTCTTGGAAGTAAGAAGTCCAAGAGAAACCTTTCTAATTGGTTTAGGTGAGCAACAAAATCGTCCTCGGAAGTAGTATGTGCATGGTGCGAAACACTGGTGAAATAATTTGCATATTCAGCCAATTCGTTCGTGCGAATTCTTTCTATTGGGGGTGGCATTGTGAATGAGGTCATATCAAGCGCCCTAATAGTTTCCGTTCTTTCATCTCTCCGGCTTGGTCTTCCACGAAACCATTCAAAAAAACCTTTTGCAACATCGAGAAAGTGATGCAATTTCTCATCAATTGCACCTGCGAAAATTTCATTATTGTAGCATTCTGACCTTAAGGCATGCTTTTCCCACTTATCCGCCAACTGCTGGCATTTAGAACTAATGTCTGGCTTTTGAGGAGTAATGCCAACAATCTTAGGAAACTTTTCAAGCAGTTCTCTAATCCCATGAGCAGCGAGGGCCAGGTAGTCAGGGTTTTGCTTCTGATTAAACACATAAAGAGCACCTGAATATATTTGGGTAAGCTCCTCATCCTTCTGGGTCAGTACCCCATACAGTGCCCTCTGCTGGCTACTCAACTCTAGCTGGTTCTTTGCAGAGACGACTGACTTAGGAACGGTAGGCATAATAGCTTTTTGATGTTTTTCCTGTTGAAGGGTGGGGCTTCGCGATGCGCAATGGATTTTACCGTGATCAGATATTGTTTGATAGATTGAGCCGGGATTACTCCAGATTATTCTATTGGCCAAGTTGGCTCTTGCCATGTACATGTTTACAGTAGTCTCTTTCCAATAGGGTGTAAAACCCTCCCCCGCAGTACCTACAGGGGAGGAGCGCCGGAATCCGGCTAATGTGTATCATTGAGATCGAGAAGATCCACTCGTGTCACTTCCCCGTTTTCATCGAATACGGTGGCTTGACCAAGCGGATTGCGTTGATACTTTAGTGCCTTCCTGGCTGCTTCGGTCGGTGTCTCGGCATCGATCTCGATTTCCCATACAAGATTGTACGTAGGCATGATGGTCTGTCTTCTGTTGAGATTGGATAGACAGAGGACAGACCGCCCCAAGGGGACGGTTTGTCCCCCAGGGGTGATGAAAGAAAATGATCAGGCCGCTTGTAGAAGCGGCAGCCTGCCTTCCAGAACCAGTGAACCGATAACCCGTTCAACATCGTCGGAACCCAGGTCGATGGAGATACCATTCAGACGGATACCTGGCAGATCCTGGATCCAACCCTCCTGGCGGAAGGCATCCAGCACGGTAACCTGCCAGTGATCCAGCAGCGGCAGATGGCAGGTCTGGCGAACCAGTTGCCACAGCCTGGACTCTATGTCTTCTCCCGAATCCACACCGTGATTTAACGGCTGGGATAGACCACTCTCCCGATGCAACAGGATCGCCCTCCGGTTGACCCGGTCAAGCTCCGTGACCAGACGGTCATACAACCAGAGCTGGGTCACAGCGCCGAATAGGTTATCCTTCGGCATCCGTCCGGTGATCTTGCCGTAACGGTCTACATTGCCGGTGTGGATTTGGATGTTCTGATGGTCCGGCCCTGTCAACGACAGTTGCTCCAGACCACCTTCCCGTTCCGAAACGGACAACCGGGCCAGCAGTTCCTGAATAGCGGTATCCCGCCCCCAGAGGGACAGGAACACCAGCGCCTCATGTGTATCGATGACAACGGCATCGGCGAAGATACCAGGGACTTCTGGCAGGACCATAAGCGTCATGCCGGTAACATCGAGAAAACATTTCTCGCTCATTGTGTTTCTCCTAAATTGGATTGAAAAATGATCCATCGGAGAAAACACTCCCCAACGGGAGTGCTCCCGATGGGGTCGAGTAAAGATTAGAGAGAGTCCTCTTACTTGATAGTGATCGCCTTGCCGAAGCTCGGGCTGTCGGGCGTGAAGTCCAGTGCACGGATGACCGGCACGAACCTGTCCGTCAGGGTCCGAATCTCCTCAACGCTATCGTCGTCCCTCAGGCGCTGTTCCACCTTGGTCGTTTTCTCCTTGTGGGTATCACCTTTGATGACAAAGGTTCTCCCATCAGTGGAGTGAACGACCCCGGAGACCTGACCTGCTGCCAGCGCCAGAGAGAGATGCCAGTCTGACAGTTGCCTGAGTGGCCGGCGGTGACCAACTACTCCTTGTCCAAGGTGCAGATTGAACTGCTCCCAGAGACAGGGATGGCGTCGGATCTCGTCGGCCAGCTGGCGCAACTCCATCCGGGAACTGGCAAAGGTCACATCGGCTGATTTCACCGCAGGCACCACATAAGGCTCGTGTGGCCACTGTGCCGGAAGTTCCGGTGGAAGCGTCTCGCGAACCGCATTCAGCCTTTCCCGTGTGGCGGCGGCACCAGCGTTCTCGCCAGACCGGCGGCGAATGCCCATGATGACCACCTGCTTGAAACGCTGCTCCGGCGCCAGATGTACCGTGACCCGGTCGAAGTGCGAGGCGATCCAGCCTGATAGTTCCGGATCCACTACGTAGAAGGGAACAATCAGTACCATCACGCCGCCAAATTGAAGCAGGGCATTCGACTGGGTATAGAACAGCTTCTCCAGCCGCTTCTTGCCCTTCATTTCGGCCGCGCCTCCTGTCTGAGCCTTGTCGGACACGAGATCACCGTAAGGTGGATTGAGAAACAGCAGACCGAAGGAACGCTTGGAAACAATGCAGTCCTGGAAGTCTCCATGGATGCAACGATCCAACAGCTCCTTGGCATGCCAGGCGCGTTCTTCGTCGTACTCAATACCGAAAGTCTGCACACGCTCGGCGCCCAGATGTTCCCTGCATTCGGCCAGGGCCGTGCCCTCGCCGGCACAGGGGTCGATGATGCGCATCTCGCCACCAGTGGCCGGAGCTAGGGCGGAGAGGATGCGGGCGATTGTTTCCGAATCAGTGGGAAAATAACCGTTCTTGATAAAATTGCGCGCCAGGCGCTGAAACATTAAAGCCATGGTTCTACTCCTTGGTAATTGGATAAATAGGAGGGGAACCATGGACCCTGACGGGGATGGTTCCCCACGAGGGTGATGGATAGATGAGCCCAAGCTCAGTGCTTGGTTTCAGTTTCAAGTAAACGGCAAACGTGAGTCTGGGCATGTCCAACCAGAATGGTCTTACCCATGGGTTCAATGATCCCGGCATTGGAAAGGCTTGCGAGTATGCCTGCGTTTTCGGCGTAATCTTTTATCAAGACTTCACCCTCTCCCAGTGGATAGTTGGGTACGTTGACGGTAGCCGTGGCTACTGGTTCGCCATCTTCTGCATACAACTGGATGGCTGTTCTGCCATTGGGGTATTGAAGCAACGATACATTGCAGGTCCATTCTAGGAAATGCACTTGTTTCATATTCAGACTCCTTATGGTTATTTGAAAGGGATATGACTGATCACTTATTTGAAAAGGCCCCGTCACCACAGTTTGTGGTGACGGGTGGGGATTGAGTCAGGTGGCAGTCGCCCAAAAGCACTGCCCGGACTCACTGCCTGGCAGCAGCTCCAGTTCTGGAGTGCCTTGGACTTGAATGAACGCACCGGGCAGGCCCAGCCTGCCTTTGACCAGGCGAACAAAGGCGTTGCGGCCCTGTTCTGTGTAGTTGTTCAGCTGAGGCTCACACCGAATGACGGCATCTTTAAGACTGTCATAGCTGCTGGTGGAAGCCGTGATTTCGAGGGCTACCTGTTCGGGGGTTTTCATTTTCATGATCATTTCTCCTGTGCAGTGAAAAGCCTCCAGACGGAGGTCCCCAAAGCACCCGGCGGGGATGCTTTGGTGGACCCCCGCAGGAAGGCGGAAACCGCCCAAAGAAAAATCGACCCCCACCAGGAGAGCGTATTCCCCTGGGCAGGAAGTGAAAGAACAATGGAGATTCCATTGCGGATTGGATAGAACGCCTGAATCAGGCCAAGGCCTGCCACCGGGAATGCATTCAGGCTCGCCGGTGGTAAGGGCGCCGACACAAGGTCGGCAAAGGGTGCAGCTTACGCTGCGGCCACAATCGTCAAGACAAAGAGTCTTTCCTGAGCTCGTTGCCTCAGGAAAGACCCCGTGAAGGGCCTTTTGACGATTAAACAATTTTCAATGATGCCGGGGATTGCGGTTTGCGTTCCGCCGACATACTGCCCGGCCGGGTGGCCGGTCTACCCCGCGCAGCGAAAATCAGCGCGGGCCTCCTGTAAAACCCTCCGCTACCTATCGTCTACCGGACCCGGATCAGGGGTATCGGGTCACAAATCTTCAGGGCGTGATCATCCACGCAAAGGGACCCGTCGGCATCCGGCGCCGGGCAGCCGGTAGAGATGCAAGACAGGCCGTAGGGCCTTCCGGTAGGCTCCTTGCTAAACCTACGGGAAGGCCCTACGACAACAGACTTCTGCTCTCTACCAGGCTGTTCAATGGGGCCGCCATTGGTACCCACCGGTTCGCATTGGCGAACCGGTGGGTGGTTATGGTTAGGACTCCTTGACCCAGACCTGATCCAGTGGCCGAAACTTGTAACCGGTGGATTTCAAATGGTCCTTCTGAGTGCGGAAGCGTGGACGATCCACGGTCGGATCGAGCTTGACCTCATCACTCAGGGGCCACAGGGTTCCGAACAGTGAAGCGAGTTCCTCCTCGGCAGAGTCAGTTGCTGGCTCGTCCGCGGGGGCCTTTGCTGGCTTGTCATCCGCTTTGGGTACTAGTGGCCTAACCGGAGTGGGTGATTCATCCACCGGGTCCGGCTCGGTGATGGGTGCTTCATCCTCTGGCCGCAACTCATCGATGCCGTCGAGTGCCCACAAACCAATGCGGGCACGGACTTCCATTACCATCCGGCCACCGGCGACATATGAGGTCGGATAGATCTGATCGATCCCGAATTCGCCCTCATAACGTCCTTCGTCATACTGCTCGAGTTCTGGATCCTTGACGGCGAACTCGCCGATCTCGGTCGCCAGGCGTCCGACGTTGAAATCACCATTACGTCCGTTGATGGTGCGGACGCTCAATGTGCCACGTAGTTTGATCATGGAGGTGTCTCCTGTTGTTGATTGAAACGAAGGGGAGACACGCCCCACTGGGATGTCACCCCATGGGTAAAAATATTGACAGATGAGAGACCGGCCGGGAGCTGTTTCCAGGTTCCCGGCCGGTGATGGTCAGCCGTTAACGGCCTGTTGTGCTTGCTCCTGCTCCTGATCGGAGGGCAGCAGATATGGTTGGCCGTCCACTTTGACCCAGTTGAGCTTGAGCAGGCGTGCCTTCAGGCTGACGCCGGTCTGGCCCTGCTTCTCACCTTGTTTGTATTCGAAAGTGTCGATGTACAGATCACCGAGCTTAAAGCCCACGAGTACTTTGTGGTCGTTCTCAATGGCCACTTTCAACTGGGCCACGATCTCCTTGGCCTCAGAGCCCGAGACACGGCAGTCGAAGCGAACTGTCTGGACATCGTCCGATGCTCCATGAATGGCAGCAACTTCGACGGCCAGGAACGGTTCACCCCGGCGTACGGGAACCTCACGAACGCGATTGAGATAACCGATACCGGTGGTGTGAAGGTCGAAATACTTGGTTTCGGAATTGTTGGTCTGTGACATGGTGTTTCTCCTGATAGGGTGAATGAAATAAACACCGGAGAAAACACCGGCCCTGCCGGGAAGTGTTTTCCCGGTAAGGTGTGGATTGAGATGGAAGGATCGTCAGCCTGATGGCTGCGGCGGTCGTAACACGATCCATGAACCGCCTATGGGTGCTGACAGGTGTCAGCAAGGGTGCAGCTTAACCCAAGCTGCGAGGGTGTAACAGTAGTTAATCTAGTCTCCAGTAACGGATGTGTCAATATTGTATTATCTGTAATTCAATCCAGTATCAGGTGGTGGCCGAAAAGCCAAGATGTTCCAGTATGCCCTCCAGTTCGTCGAGTGAATGGAATTGAAAATTGAGTCGTCCAGTTTGCTTGTCCGCAATGTATGACAATGAGGTTGGTGCGCCGACGTGGGCGCTCAAGTCGTTTTCGAGTTTGACGATATTCGGATCGCGTCTGGATTCTTTGATGTTGTTTTCGGGCGTGGAGTTCAGGGTATGAATCTGCTGCTCCAACTGGCGGACGCTCCAGCCTTTCGTGACGGTATCTTGCGCCAGTAGAAGCTGCTGTTTAGGTGCTAAACCGGCCAGACACTTCGCATGACCAAAGGAAAGGGATCGTTGCTCGATCATGGATCGCACATCATGATGCAGCTTCAGGAGCCGTAACAGATGAGTTACGCGGGTGCGTGAACAACCCAGTTGCCTTGCGACATCCTGCTGGCGCAGTTCGAATTCATCTATCAAACGCTGGATGCCCATGGCCTCTTCAATGGGATTGAGAGCCTCGCGCTGGATGTTTTCGATCAGGGATTGCCTGGCAACTGCCTGCTCATCGATGATGCGGATGATGCACGGCAGGCTGCCCAAACCGGCAAGCTGTGCCGCACGCCAACGGCGTTCGCCTGCAATCAACTCGAATTGATCGGAGACCGCGGATACAGGCCTCACAATAACCGGCTGGATGACACCGGAAGCGCGAATGGAGTCGGCGAGTTCTTCAAGGGTCTCGGGTGGAAAATCCCGGCGTGGCTGATAGCGCCCGTGCCGTATGGATGCAATATCGATCTGGGCCAGCTTGTCCGTCATTTCCATTGATGCTTGCTCCCGGTTATGAAGCGTTCTGCTTCGGGTTGTTTGGCCAGGAAAAGAACTTGCACCTGGGATAATTCGTACAGCCGATGAAGGGCTTGCCAGCGTTATGGCCGGTACGGAGTTCCCGCTGCAATAGTTTTCCCGTGCTGCACTGCGGGCACTTGGACCCGGCTGCGGCAGGGTTCTTTACCGGCGCAGACCTGGGCGTACGCGCTGTGTGATTTTTGGGGTGTTTACCAGGACGACCTTTGTTGTCGGGTAGTGTGGCTTTGCAGTCAGGATAGCCGCTACAACCCCAGAACCGTTCCCCGGATGCTTTTGCCTTGCGCCGACGTAGGGGCTTGCCGCAAGCCGGGCAGGTATGACTCTCTCTGGCAATGCCTGTTAGGGATGCAACGGGTGCTCCATCCCTTCCTGCCACGGCTTCCACCAGCTGGCGCACATGCTCTGTTTGCTGCAGCAAAAAATCATCGAGCTGAGCCTCACCCTGGGCTATCGCATCCAGCTGCTGCTCCCATATGGCAGTGGTTGCGGGGTCCTTCACTGGCTTCGGTACGGCATCGATCAATGACTGGCCGACGGTAGTGCTGACCATGTGTTGCTTCTGTTTTGTCACAAAACCGCGATTGAGCAGGGTTTCGAGAATGCCTGCCCGGGTCGCCTCGGTACCTAGTCCGGCAGTCTCTTTCAGAACGGCCTTGAGCTTGGGGTCGGTGATGGTCTTGCCGATGGTCTTCATGGCCTGGATCAGCGTCCCCTCGGTGAACCGGGCAGGTGGCTTGGTCTGTCTCTCTTTTACATCCGCATGGCTCAGGGTGACAATCTGGCCAGCCTTAACCGGCGGCAATGGCTGGTTACCGGAGTCCTTCCCGGTCTCCTGGCCCAGGACCTCACGCCAACCATCGATGCGGGGTGTACGGCCACTTGCCCTAAAGCACTCACTTCCAATGATCACCTCGATGATGGTTTGATCGTATTCGTACCGTGGGAAGAACTGGGCCAGGTAGCGTCGACGGATCAGATCGTAGAGCCGGAACTCGGATTCAGAGAGTTTGTTGACGTTGACCGTGGCACGAGTCGGGATGATGGCATGGTGAGCAGTGATCTTTGCATTGTTCCAGCAGCGTGAGCGCATACTTGGATTGGCCTTCTCGACCAATGCCGCCAACCGGTTGTCAGATTGGGCCAGGGCCTCAAGGATGGCAGAAACCTCCTCATGCTGACTCACCGGTAGATAGTCACAGTCCGTCCGTGGGTAGGTGGTGGCCTTGTGGGTCTCATAGAGGGCCTGGGCCACATTCAGTACCTGCTGAGCGCCCATGCCCCAGCGCCGGGAAGCCTCCTGCTGCAGAGCCGAAAGGCTGAAAGGCAGGGGTGCGGCCTCCTTCTTGCGCCGGGTTTCCGCCTGGTCGATACGGCCGCGCCGACCAATCAACTGCTGCGCCAATCTGATGGCCGCCTGCCGGTTGCTACAGCGGCCCTCCTGGTCGATGAATGTGCCACGTGGCACCCACTGGGTCATAAAACCATGATCGTCTGTCGAGAAGTGCCCGATCAGGTCAAAGTAGCTAACCGGTTTAAAAGCCTCGATCTCCCGGTCACGATCCACGATCAGTTTAAGGGTTGGGGTCTGGACCCGGCCCACGGACAATAGACTATCCCCGCCCTGGGAGCGGGCAGCCAGGGTGTAGGCGCGGGTCAGGTTCATCCCGACCAGCCAGTCTGCACGGGAGCGCGCCAGACCGGCCCAGTACAGAGGTTCGGTATCGGTGCCGGGAAGTATATTGTCCAGAGCCTTGCGGATACTGGTCTCGTCCAGAGCGGAGAGCCACAGACGGCTGATCGGACCCTGCCACTTACAGCGGACAAGCACTTCACGCGCAATGCTCTCGCCCTCCCGGTCTGCATCGGTTGCAACGACGACCTCGGATGTCATCAGCAGGCAGGCTTTCACCGCATTGAACTGCTTGCGGCCGTTCTTGGTGACCTCCATGCGCCAGTGTTGCGGAAGGATCGGTAGCCCATCGAAGGACCATTTTTTCAGGGCCGGATCGTAGGCATGGGGTGGGGACATTTCCAGGAGATGTCCGATACACCAGGTTACAATAACGCCGTCTCCCGTCAGAGCACCGTTCATTCGTTGGGTGGCGCCCAGTACCCGACCGATATCGCGGGCCTGGGAGGGTTTCTCGCACAGGAAGAGGCGGGTCATTTAAAGATCCTGGTCAGGGCAGGGCGGTGGCTGATCATCGCGTCAGGTGGCAGTGACATCACCAGTCTCGCCGCTTTGTGCTTTCGGAACGAACCTGACCTGCTCGATCCGGCTCAGGGCCAGGGTTACATCATCGGCGTCGAGCCTGATCTCGACACGGGGTTCTCCGGTCTCCTTCTCCTCCCAGCTGTCCTGCCGCAGACGGCCTACGACTTTGATGCGGGCGCCTTTGGTAAGATGTCTGGCGACCGCCTGCGCCCGCTTGCCCCAGACGTTTACGGTTAGCCAGAAACCACCGATATCCTGGTAGCCGCCTTCGCCATCCGGCTTGCTGCGGTCGAAGAAGACACGAAATTCACAGACCGGACGCTCTTCGTCCTCGATCCGGACATGACGCAGGGTGGGGGTGTTGCCCAGATTACCGGTGCCGTTGAAATTTGCTGACATGGATTACTCCTCAGGTTGTGAAGCAGCGACTGGGATCAAATCACAGGGGGGTCATACGGCACTATGGAAAACCCTCTGATCCATTTCTGAGGGTTATTTATACTGCTCCCCTTGGGATGCCAGATTACGCAAGCCGGAAAAATGGTCCCGCAGCATTCGGAGTTCATGGAAGCGGAGACGGTAGGCCAGACTCAGTTCTAGTCGTTTGCGTTCATAGTCCAGATAAACCTGCCTCATCGGATCTGATAGCTCACCGAGAATCTGTTGGCCTTGCTCGCTGCTACAGAGATCAAGAAATGATTGCCCGCGTCCATGGTTACCCCGTGCTCTCCATTCCAGGTAGAGACAGCCACGTATATTGCGGACTGACAGATGTGCTGGTGCTGGCTTATGGAAGATTGTTTTGAATCCGGTGCAGAGGTTTTGCATCCGTTGCCTCAGCTCTTCGCACTCGGCGGAAAGGCATGTGATTTTCTGATGCAGCTCCCCCTTACCCTTAAAGGGTAATAAAGGGCCTTTTATAGTCGCCATTGTGATCTATCGTGGTGCTCTTCATGGTGATCTACCACGATCACTCGCAAGCACATCCCTTGTCCAAGCATTTTGGCTTCAACCCGCATTCGGTTCTTCCTTACTGCCATCATTCTCTTCATCGTCATCGCCGTCATCCAACAGGTCTACTGTTGCCGATGGTTTTGGTCTGTTGCCGGGCTTGCGTATCGTTGGCGCATGGGGTGCACGACGGTTTTCATCCAGGATCTCCTGGGGCAGCTCACCCATGGCCTCAACGGCCATGGCCCCGCGCTGGGTGGTCTGACTAATATCATCACGGGTGACGATGCAGTATTTCCATCGGGTGGGCAGCAGGAAGCCTCGGCGGATCATGCGGCCGCAGTTGTGTAGTAGCCGCTTGCCTTCGTCCCGTGTCATCAGAGCGACATGAACGGCGGTCAGTACGCTCCGCACCAGGGTATCGTAATCGGCGATCAGATAGCCGCCCATGTAGCCATAGGCATTGGGAAAATGGAGTGGGACCTGAACCGGCTCAAGGGAATGGGCGACGTCGATGTCGACGCCGGATACGGATTTCAGCCGATCCTGGACTTGGCCGGTCACCTGTTTGATCTCGGCTTGGGCGGTGGTCAGGGACTCATGGATCTGCAGCAGGTACCAGTCGGCATATGGATCATCCAGTTCGGCGGCACGCCAGATCCGCCCCATGATCATGGCGAACTTGACCAGGCCGATGATGCCCTGCTGATCCTCGCTCTGGGCGCGCCCGTAAACCAGACGCTGGGCCTGGCGGGTTTCGATCGTTAGATGGGATGTACCCCGGAGCCGGCCTGGGCGGTCGGTGGCGGTCTTGTAGTCCACCACTGGATCCGCGTTATCAGGTAATTCGCGGGTGGGTTGTGTTTCATCACTGTCTTCGATTTGCCGTGCGGTTGATGGTGTCACCATCTCGCTCCTCCGGTTTATGGTTGTGGCCTGGATGGCAGAATAAGTCAGGTGGATGGACCAGTCTGCCGAAAACCCTCCCATCCGAATCCGAGGGTTTTCTGCCTTCCATCTGTTTGCTGAACCAGTGGTTGATGACGGAGATTTTACAGGGGGGTGCACAGTGCACCCCCCCTGGCAGTTCGGTTATTGCGCCTCATCCTCGGATTGCCGCCGGAGGTTTTCCAGGCGCGCTTCAAGTCTGCGGGCATGCGTTTCGGTGGCCTGTCGTTCATGCTGCTGCCTGATGGTTTCACGTTTCCGTTGTTCCTTTATCGCCAATCCCCTGCTGGTTAGTTCGAATTCGCCCGACAGGACACGCCTGCAGAGCGTGTGGAGATAGGCTACCGGATCGCGTACTGGCTCCTTGCGGTTTTTGTTGTTGAGATCAGCCGCCAATTGGTCGAGTACATCCTGGCGTATCTCCTCCGGAATGCGCTGGATCTGCATGACTGCCAGTGGCCGTTCATTCGGCTTGAGTGCGGATGGGAGAATCAAACTGTCCGAGGGGGTATTCTGCTCCGCACGCGCGTGCGGAATCTTGGTACTAGGTGTAGTAGTAGTTTTTTTATAAATAAAACTACTACCACTACTACTTCCTTTAGACGTTCCCAGATTTTTGTTTTCACCGAGTTCAGAATTTGAACCGGGATGTTTTTTGATGATTGCACCGAGTTCAGATTTTGAACTTGGTTGTTTTTCGCTGTTTTCCACCGAGTTCAGATTTTGAACTTGGTTGATTTGCGCCGGTTTCACGGAGTTCAGATTTTGAACCTGGGTCTTTTTCCGGTTTTCCCCCTGAATTCCACCAAGTTCAGATTCTGAACCTGGATCATGGCTGTGGATAACTTCTGCTTCAGGCTCCTCTGTTGAAAGGTTTGTAATATTCAGTGATTCAGTCTGTACGGCACCAATGGCGGACCAGCCGCTATCGATCCGCGCTCTGCCTGTTTTAGCGCTTGTCCGGCTGATGGACCTGGATTCGAGGAGCCTGCATTCGGCCTGCTTCAACACACTGGGCGATGAGGTGATGTCGCCGTCCTGGCCAATTCGATCACGGATGGTATCGAGTACGGCGCTTGCAATCGTCCGTACCCGCTTGTAGCCATGCTGAGTGGCTCTGGCCAGAAAGGTCATGTATTCGTTGTCGAGATGGAGGGTATCCGCCAGGCTGAGCGGCTCTTCATGCAGGGCGTAGATGTTGCCCTTGAACCGGCCTTTGGCATCTCTTACGGTGGTGCAGCGTGTGATCCAGCGCGTCGCCCGGAGGGTTGAGATACAACCGGCCAGGGTCGCTCGGGCCATGGGTAGATCCTGTTGGATTTCCCGGTAGCCTGGAAAGACCGTTGGCATGCCGGGTTGGGTAAACAGGGTCCGCAGATAGGCCCAGAGTCTGACGTCGCTGGCGTCCAGTGCCCGGTCTAGGATCAGCAGTCGGGGGATCGGGTCCTGCCAGTTGCCGAAATAGAGCAGGGCGCCTCTCTCTTCGTTTGTCTCACTTTGTTCGTTGTCTTCGAACGGAGCTGCCTCACGCGCCCTGAGTTGGGTGACGGCCTCTTCCACCAAGGCGGTTATGCCGCGGATCCGGGGAGAGATGTCGGTATTATCGGTATTGCTGGACATTCAATTGGCCCCGGGTCTGGAAATAGCATCTACATCGGTTGATGAAATTCGTCCGCGGCGAAGGTGCAGAGAAAATGGAATACTGAGCCAAGCGGGATTTTGGTCTGTTGACCGATTAAGATCAGCCTGTCGGGTATTTTTAGATGTTTGTTTTGAGACCACATGCGGTATACCTGTGATTCTTCCGGTTCGGTCAGGTGTCGGATGCGCCCGCCCTGGTCGGTTACGTCCAGTAGTTTGCGCCGTTGCACGAACTCTTCCCGCTCCATGGAATAGATCAAATTCAACAGCGGCAGCGTGGCCTTGAGGCGGATGAGTGTTTCGATGGTCTCTATTTGTTCCCGCTCCCGTTCAAGGTAGTCGATGGCTAACATGAGCTTGTCACGGTTGATGAGACCAGCGGTATTCAGATAATGGGGTGAGAGTCGGGAGAGCCTGTTGGTTTCCGGGATGTTCATCCGGCTGAGCCGGTCCATATCGGTCGGCTCAAGTCCAAGCTCTGACAGTTGCTTGCAATTTCCATCCGCCGCCAATCGGCCGATATAACGCATGATCTGATGGGCGAGTTCCAGATGAAACTCCGCCTGGATCAAACCCTGGCTGCCAGCTGATTTGCTGTTTGTTGCAGATATAAATGTGGTTCCCCGTTTCTCCATTTCTGACGCAGGCTTATGCCATCTCCCACAACCGCATATCGCCGGTATCCCCGGCCTTGACCCGGATGCGTCGGCAGTTCTCCAGCAGCAGCAACAGATCACGGAAGCTGTTGTCGTCCAATCCATGTGGGCTGGACAACAACTGATGAGGGATGAACTCAAGAGGAGTGGGCAGGCCTGCGGTTCGGATCACGCCCTGGATACCCTCCTGCCTGAGTGGCGCCAGCATGCGCATCTCCTCTGTCAGGGCGATCCTGGCCCGATCGTTACTCAGTTCCCATGTCTGCCCGGAACCGTGTAGTACCTCGCAGGCGCCCAACAGCATCCACCAGAGGAACTGGCGTATGACATCCTGGCCGATGCCGTTACCCTTTTCGTTGACCTTAAACGGTACTTCTGGGAGATCGACCAGAAATCCCATCCCGATATTGATCTGGCGGATGCAGGTTGAAAGGTCATTGCGCTGGGCGATCTGCAGCGCCAGGACGAGATTGCGTGCACGTAGTGACTTCAGGTCGGAGGGGCCGGTATATTGATCAAGAATCCGGGAGGAGCCGGTATCACTCTCATCGGATCGGGTTTGTCGTTCTGGACTGTGAGCACTATCGGTTTCCGGGGCGGTAGTGGGCTGTTCCGCTGGTGGTTGTTGTGCGGTTGAGAGTTCCTGGCCGGATTCGTTCGCACTCTCATCGGATGATGCGTCTTTATGGGGTGGGACTGAGATAGTGGCAGAGTCTCCACTGCCGGCTCCATCTCCCGCACCTGGCTGTAGCTCCGTGGAGTCATGGTGCTGTTCACCATAGAGCAAGGCGTCTACTTCCATCCGCACCTGGGCAACCTCCAAACTACTGAGTTCGCCGAGCTGCAGGTCCAGCTCTGTACGTACACTTTCAAAATCCCAGTTGTCGTCATGCTGGCTCAGTATATCTCCAAAGGTGAGATGAAACTGCTCCGTCTCCTCGACACCAAATTGCCCGATCCAGAATCTGAGATAGGCCTTTTCAGCATCGCGGATGGCGTCGATCTCTCTCTGGACAAGACCATTTCGTGCCACTGTGGGGATTATGGGATACAGGCGCTCGGCGAGGTATTGCATGCGGATCACTTGCCGCTTGGAAACGGTATAACCGATTTCCTTTAGTTGCCGCAGGAATTCATTGCGGCTCAATGCCTCGTCTGCTTCCTCTTCCAACTGTTCCTTGAGGGCCTGAAGCCCCAGGGCTTTGTCCAGCAACGTCATCTCGCCACGCAGTTCGTTCTCCACCAGATGGGCGGTGAGGACGTGGGATTCGGACACCCAGGGCCTGTATTGGGCATTGATACGATGGAAACAGACGTCATTTGTCTCATCCCACAAATCCTGAAGGATCTGCAGGCGGGTGTTGCCTCCGGCTTCCACCATGTACAGCTCGTCTCCGGTGCGCTTGGTGACATTGAGCGGAGTATTGAGGCTACGTTGGACTCGTATCGACTCCTTGATCTCCTCGTAACGGGGGTTTCTATCCCGGCGCGGATTTCTGTCGTAGGGCTTGATCTGCTCCAGAGTCAGCACCAGTTGCACCACCGTAATCGGGTCTCTCGGCGGCAGTTCGATGGTCTCATTCCCGAAATGCGATGCGTTGAGGAGACCGCTAAGTTCCTCTTCCGTCGGGCGCTTGCCGGTCATTGGAATTTCTCCCCAACGGTTGCCGAACTTGCGCCAGTCGGTTCGCCATTCAGGGCGGCGCCTTCCAGATGGGGAAAGAGTTCATGGACCAGGGTCAGCATGGTCTCGTGTGCACTGGCGGTCGGTCCGGGCCGTCTGGTCTCCCAGCGGTGGACCGGAATACGTTTTGTTGCCGCTTCCCGGTAGGCCACGGTGTTGGGGATGGCTGTATCGAGAATGGTGATAGCGCCCTTCGAGGGGCCGAAGGTCTCGCGTTTGAGTTGCTGTGCGATAAGCCTGGCGTCAACGGTGCGATCCTGGCGGTAGATAACCCCCCTCAAGGGACCAACCGGCGCGCCCATGTTCACCATGGGGCGCAGCCGTTCGATCATGGCGATGGTGCCGCGTGAGAACTCGCGGGCCGAGAGAATCTCTGGTGGAATGGGCGATAACAGAAAATCGGCCGCAAGAACGGCGGCATCCTGCAACACCCCAATGGCCCCTTGGGTATCGATGAGAATGACATCGTAGGTATCATCCAGGTTGCTGAGCAGATAGCGGAGCCGGACGCGACCGTCCGGTGCATGCAGCAGCCAGTTTTCGAGTTTGCCCTGGGGATCATCGGAGTAGATCAGCTCCAGCCTCTCTATAACCGTCCGGCTGATGATGTCATTTGTGGAGGCGGTGGTAATGAGATGCGAAAGCCCATGCCGGGCACGCCGGTCCAGTTGAAAATAACTGGACAGTGTGGGCTGGACATCGGCATCGACCAAAAGAACCTTTTGACCGAGATCAGCCAGGATGGCGCCCAGGTTTGCTGACAGGGTGGTCTTGCCGACACCGCCTTTGGTGCTGGTAATGGTGATCTTCAGCGCCATGGGGCTGTCCGGTGTAGTGTCTTCTGATTGCAACATACTCGTCTCTTGATCAATGCCGGATTCCCCCCATGAGTTCGGCTCCGCAATGACCACAGTTTGCAAGGCGGCGGCCCCCGCGTTTTGGTGACAATGCGGTACCACACTGGTAGCACCGATGGCGGTGATAGAGCAGGCAACCGGGGCAAAACGTGCTATTGCTCTCTATCGGCGTGGCGTAGTGTATTCCGCATGATTCACACCGACGTTCATGCCATGTATCCATGGCCATGAGCTGTGGTACGAATGCTGTACGGGTCAGATTGAGCAGTGGTTTTGCAACAAGCTGTGTGTAGGTCTCGAACAAATTGATCAGTATGCGGCCCTTGCTGCGTTCCGTCTGTGACAGCCGCTGGTGCAGGCGCCAGACGATGTTGGTATGCAACATGCGCTTATCGTTTATCCGGTACCAGGCATCCGTAAATGGTACTTGGCCCGGTGGAGAAGGTGTACCGTGTAACTGGCGGTACAGTCGGTTTGCCGTAGCCTTCTCCAGCCCGGTGAGTTGGCTGACCAGTCCCGCACGGGCGCCGAGCTGCATCAGATGGACGGCCTCCAGGACTTTTTTGGAGTAAAGACAAAGCCCGGCATCACACTGGGTGCAGCTCATGGGTTCTGCGCAAGACGGCACAGCCTGGAGGACGTGGCGGGATAGGGCGGGTGTATTCATGCATGCTCTCCGTTGTACAAGGTGATCGATGCCGTCTGCTCCAGAAGGGTGTCGACCTCTTTCATGCGTCCTTCGCGCAGGGCCGCGAATAACCGTGACCACCACCAAGGCGCATTATTTGGAATAAGCAGCGGGGGTTTGATAAGTGAGACCCGCGCCAGGTCACCGGGTGTTAGTGAGCCCAGCAGACAGGCCATATCATCCGGCATGCCGGTCATCGTTGCGGCGAGTACTGTGTCCTGTTGGGCCAGCTGGCTGGTCTGGATCAGGTACTGGAGGTTCACCTGGGAAAAATCGAAATTCATGATGGCAAGTTTTTGTCTTTTTTTGGGGAGCAGCCATCTTCTGTTTTAACTACAAGGGCTGGTGGGCTTGCCAGACCTCGATCAATGGCATCGGCTACCACACGGGCCTCGAAATACAGGCGCCGGCCGACCTGCCGTTTGGCATTAGCCAGTGCTATAGCTAACGGCTGGCGGTGGCGCACGATAGCCATGCGCAGACCGTTCGGGGTGGCGTGCATTACCTTGGCCAAGTGTTTGAGCGTCAGTAAGGGCCCGTAGTTCTCAAGAAGATATTGATATGTGGCGGAGATGGGTTTGCTCAAGATCTGTGCTCCACAGTGTTAATTGACGGCGTTAATGCTAACGCGGCAAGGCGCAAACAAAACGCTCGAAAGATGGCCGTTTGAGGCCACCTTTCCAACTGGTTGTTGGAGATTGACTGTGGTATGGGGGCGGTGGTCCGAAGACCCTATGCTCTGCCATCTTAGTTCAGAGTGATGAGGGCGATTTGACCGAGGCTGTGTGGTTGCTTTCCTGTAGCGGCTAGGTTTTGGAATCAATCCATGGTTAACGGTTGCCCAGAACCTCGCTTTTTCAACGCGCATATAGGGCAGGTAGGTGACAGGCGGGAGTCATCCGGTAATAGATAATGGATGCGGCAGTGGTGGCAATTACGGAAGTAAGCGGCCCCGATACCGATATCCCTGGCGATGATCCAGGCTTGGGTGATATTCATGGGTAGTGTATTGGGAGTGATGGTGATCATACTCCGGCAAAATTCGAGGTAGAGATCATGGGCGGTAATGAGTGCATCCAGATTGATTCCATCCAAGATGCCGGGGCCGCCTACTGAACGGTATAGGGATGCAAAAACAGAGGCCGTTGCTTGCATGGTCCTGGTAGAAAGGATGCCTCCAGTTGACGGCAACTGGCCAGCCACCGGCCCTCTACCGTGGATATCATGATGCAACTCGCGTAGGATTTTTGGATTGATGCCGGTGATGGAACTCACAATGGAAATCCGCATTCCTCGGTGGATCAGCATGGTTGCGGTTTCCATGTGTTGGAGATGCGCCAGCCTCATCGGTCTGAAGCTTCCTCAGCAGCCATCAACACGGTCTGAAATCTGATGCCGAGTGAGGTTCCATGGCCACCATCGAATATCTCGTGCCAGAACTTCGGATGAAAGCGAGGTTGGAACACCATGACTCCGGAGCGAGCGATGCTTTGCAACTCCTCAATGGATAATCGTGAAATCCTCTCTGCCAGGATCTCGTCGAAACCGAATATGATAGCGGCTTTTGTATGATTGGATCTTGCGAGTTCTCTTGCTTTAAAGAGCCATGAGATGTTCAGGTTAACGATATCTTGGTCAGCTTCCTGCATGTTTTTGTTTCCATATTTTGTTCGATCAATCTTTCCCTATGAGATTATGTGATTCTAATACCATGATCAGGATGTGCTGTGAGGTAGGTATTAGTTGGGGCTGGAACTTAACTAAAATTCTCTCCTGTGTCATGGGTAGCGCTTGGTCTGGGTGAATCAGAATTGGTTATCAATGGTTGGCCCTCGGTATGAAGATAGCGTGAACTTGATACAGGTAAGCAGTGGTGGAAGGATGGCGTTATCGGTTTGCGTATAAAGCCTATCGATATAGACGATAATCCATCTCAGCAACAAACCCATACTCCAAATTGTCGGTTTCGCTATAACGCATCCTGTTGCATTATTAATCAGAAGCAGCGAGGATCTAACGACGTTAAGTAAGGAATCTTGGTCTTTTCCGTTCGCGCATAGTCGCGACTCCCATCAGGCCCGGCTTCTGCTTCTTGCTCAGGGTGGTATGTAGTGGGGGGAGTACAATGATCGAGCCGTTGGATTATAACAACCTGAAACGGCGCCAACGTGAGATCCGGGATGGTTTTCATGTGAACCTTGCGCTCCGTGTCCACCGAGCCTTGAGCTGGCTGCAACGTGCCGAACAGGAGTTGGACGATGGTGATGCCCGTTTTCTCTTTCTCTGGATTGCACTCAACGCTGCCTATGCCAACGATATCCATGATCGGACCGGTTTCGGCGAACGTCGGGTGCTGATCAATTTTCTCAATCGGCTGATAGGGTTCGATGAAGAGACCTTGCTCTATCGGATCGTCTGGGAGGAGTTTCCCACCTCCATTCGGCTGCTGATCGACAATAAATTCGTTTTCCAGCCATTCTGGGATTACCACAACGGCAGGCAAAATAACCAATGGGAGAAGGAATTTCTACGCAGCCGGGCTGCCGCCCACCAGGCACTTGGCCGCTTGGAGACCAAAAAGGTGCTTGCTGTGGTGTTCGATCGGCTCTACGTCCTTCGAAACCAGTTAATCCACGGGGGTGCGACTTGGAATAGTAGTGTCAACCGCAATCAGGTCAGAGATGGTGCTGCAATCCTTGATCGTCTAGTACCAGCTATCATCCAGCTTATGATGGATAGCGGTGGTGCCGTGTGGGGCGAACCCTGCTATCCGGTGGTCGACGGGTGAACGGTCGAGGTTAAGGGTACTCCATAGGCGTGGAATCAGTTGTGAGGTAATGGGGAAACATGGACTCTCTATGCAACTAATTATGATGGGCAAAAAAAAGAAGTGGCTCATGATATGAGCCTCTAACAGGTGTATGGTTGAAGGGACAATTTCTCGCCTTCAGGGTAATAGAAAAGAGGGTGTTGAACTCCAGATAAGCGAGGTTGGTTTTTAGTTGAAATTAGTGGGTAGGTCGCAAAGTTGGTTTTGTTACCATTATAAGCCTGTAAGGGAGCTGCCAACCTATTGAATTACTGAGGAATAAAATTGATGACAGTTTTGTCTTTGTTATGTAACATAGAATATGTCACATAACATAGGTGGAGCATTGGTATGGCAAAAGGTAGTAGTGGCCGAATTGTTATAGAAATTGACCCTGATTTAAAACAAGAGCTTTATTCAATATTAGAAGAGGAAGGATTGAATCTAAAACAGTGGTTTTTGGGGAATGTTGATGAGTATTTGCGTACAAAAGTACAACCATCACTTCCTCTCTTTTCCACTAACGATCTTAACAAGGATGCCTGAAAATGGAATTTAACCCTAATAAAGTAGGATTTGGTCGGCATGAAACATTTGCGTTACGATACAGCTGGTTAACCAAGGGTTTTTTGGCGTTACAAAACGACCCGAAAATTTTCTCCAATGATGATGCCGTTGTTAATCTAGGAGTAGGCCGAAACATGGTTAACGCCATTCGTTTTTGGCTTTCCGCATCACGTCTTGCTACGCAGACTCAAGATGGCTATTTTTCAACCCCGCTAGGGGAGGCCATCTTTGATAAGGATGGTTATGATCCCTATCTAGAAGATGAAGCAACTATCTGGCTTATCCATTGGCTAATAGCTACTAACCCAGAGCAAGCTACTGCATGGTATTGGTTCTTCAATCGATTCCATAAGCCAGTATTTACCTCCCAAGAGGCATCTACCGCCCTGCTTGAATTTGCCAAACAAAATGTTCTGGGAAAGTATTCGCAGACTACAGTCAAGAATGACGCGCTGGTTTTGTTGCGTATGTACGCGCGGTCTAGAGGCAATACCAACAAGCCACTTGAAGAAGCCCTAGATTCTCCTCTGTCAATATTAAACCTGGTCTCTCAGGCTCCTGGTGGTCGGACTTATTTTTCCCATCAAGCAGATCGAGAAGGCTTACCTCTTGGTATTTTTGGTTTTGCCGTTACAGAGTTATTTCAGACGGTTGGAAAACAAGCCTTGCCGATTGATGAACTCATGTACGCAAAAGATGGCAATCCATCGCTGGGTGCAGTATTCCGACTCACTGAGAATGCACTGATCACTAAGCTAGAACGGCTCATTCAACAAGTACCAGAACTATTTGAATTGCGCGAAACTGCTGGTATTCACCAATTGTACCTAATGGGTGAGATTGAACCTGCTGATATGCTTGCCTTCCATTATGAGAGTATGGGTAGGGAGGTGGCGGCATGAGTATAGATACCAAAATCCATGTCAACACCCATTATACTCGTTCAATCAATCTGGAGCGTGATGCAGATTCGGTTTCTGTGGTGGAGGCCTATATACCAACCTCACGAGCCGTACGTACCCTATCGTCGATGTTGCTGGCCTTCAAAGCCGACGAAAGTCCACGTGCATGGTCTCTTGTAGGGCCATACGGCTCTGGTAAATCTGCCTTTGCCATCTACCTTTCTCATTTGTTGGCTAATCCTAACATTCCGGCGACAAAGGCTGCTTTTAGAAAACTAAATAGTGTGGACGCCAGTATGGGGCGTTGCTACAAGACTCTGACAAAAAATTCGGAAGGGTATTGCACAATACTGCTGACAGGTAGCCCTGAGTCTTTGTCTCGGCGCATAGTGCATGCTTTAGCGCATAAAGCAGAAGAAATCTGGAGCCATAAGCGTGGCCGAACCCCAGATATTGTTAACCAGCTTAGTGAACTTGCAAAACAGAAAGAGCTGCCAACAACCAACGAAGTGGTTGACTGTGTTATCGGGCTTCAAAATAAGCTTTCATCCCAGTTCAGTGGGATCCTGATTGTTATTGATGAGTTAGGTAAGTTCCTTGAATATGAGGCACGCCACTATGGTGCCAACGATATACATTTACTACAGGCATTAGCAGAGCATGCCCTAACGTCACACGATGTGAAACTATCACTAGTGGTGATGTTACACCAGGCCTTCGAGCAGTATGCTCAGGGACTGGGAGATGAGTTAAAGAATGAGTGGGCCAAGGTGCAAGGACGGTTTGAGAATATTCCCTCGCTGACCGCCAAGGAAGGCTGAAAGCCGAGGCGGTTAGTCCCCGGTAGTCGCGAGGCGATACTGGATGCCCGGCGTGCGCATAGCGCCAGAGGGAATCCAAAGATCGCATACGAACGCGACGTCAAGTCATCTCGGGAGTCAGCGACGAAGCAGTAACGAGCTTGCGATGTTATTGCGTAGTGCTGGAGACCGGGACGGCCGGGGCAATAATAGGCTGTCGAAGATTGAGTGCAAAAGGGGGACTCGGATGTCCCGTTTTGCATCACGAAATCGAAGACTCGCTTATTCTTGAATCTGCGGAGCAGGTGCTACGTATAGTCGCAGCAGCCATCGATCACGAATTGACCAGCAAGGAGCAGGGAGATATCGGGAAAAAAGCTGCCAGGCAAGCCAAGGCAATGGCAGTGGCCAAGGCGCTGCCAGGTACACTCGATGAGTCAACAGCAGCGGAACTGTTTGCGAGCTGCTATCCCCTTCACCCGGTAAGCGCACTGCTGTTACCAATTCTGTGCCAAAAGGTAGCTCAGAATGAACGTACACTGTTCAGTTACCTAGGTAGCCGCGAAGCACACGGTTTCCGGGAGTCATTGAGTCGCTGCGAGAAGGTTGGTGATTTGATTTATCCTTGGGAGATTTACGAGTACTTCATCCTAAATCAGCCAGCTGCACTGTCAGATCACTTTACTCATCGTCGTTGGGCTGAAGTGGTGACCGCGATCGAACGCTTGGGGGATACCCAGGTTGACGATGTGCATATACTAAAAGCGGTTGGACTTCTGAATATCATCGGTGCTCAGGGAAACTTCAAGGCTTCTAAAGATATTGTAAGTCTGTGTTTGCCCAAAAAGGTATCGGTACATCGTGCGATAGATAGGTTAACTGAAAAGTCGGTTATTCAATATCGTAAATTCAGCGCTGAGTATCGTGTTTGGCAAGGCAGTGATTTTGATCTCGATGCCAATGTTGAGGCAGAGCAGGGGAAATTGGGCCGATTTGATCTCGCTGAAAGCCTAAATAGTCGCCATGCACTCATGCCTATTGTCGCACGTAAGTACACAATCCAAAGTGGGGCATTACGGTATTTTCATCCTACCTTTGTAGATGCTAGTACTATTCACCTACTTGAGCAAAAGAGTAATCACGCTCGAATTGTGTTTTATCTGGCTGAAAGTAAAGATGATGAAAGAACATTCTGGTCACAAGTACTAGATTCTACGGCAAGTCTCGACATCCGAGTCTTATGCCTGAATGGTGACCAGCTACGTAAATCAGTAGCAGAGGTGCTTACGCTGGAAGAGATACAAAAAACAGCGCAAGAGTTGCATTCAGATCCTGTCGCTCAGCGGGAATACAAAGACCGTTTCAGTGAGGCTGTTGCAAAAGAGGAAGATCTTTTAGACCGGCTCCTATCTGAGCCACAGCTTAATAGATGGTACTGGAAGACAGAAAAGCTCAGTATCAAGTCTAAGCGTTCACTGCAAGAAGTGCTTTCCCGTGTGTTGGGGGCAGTTTACAGTAAATCACCGGTGTTCAAGAACGAACTAATCAATCGAGATAAACCCTCGTCGCAAGCCAATGCTGCCAAGAATAAACTTGCCATTGCGATGTTCAATAATGAGACCGAAGTGGATCTTGGAATCGATAAGTTTCCAGCCGAAAAAGCGATTTATCGCGCTTGTCTGCGTGAGACCAAGCTGCACGTTCTAGATGATGATGGAGACTGGGTATTTCAGGGGCCAAAGTCAGCACGTAAATCAGATGATCCCTGCAATATCAATCCAGTCTGGAAACGTATTGATGCATTCCTTGATGGCACGGAGCAACAGGCCAAGTCACTCATCCAGCTTAACCTGGAGTTGATGGCGCCACCCTATGGTATTAAACAGGGCATGTTACCTATTTTGTATCTAGCTGTATTGATGGCAAACCAACAGGAATTGGCTATCTATGAAAGTCGTGTCTACACGCCGTATCTTTCTGAAGAGCAGATCGAGCGTTTTTTGAAGCGGCCGGATGAATTTACAGTGCAGCGATTCCGCATTACCGGGCTGAATCAGTCGATCCATGAGGTCTACTCCTCAACACTCTTCAATGATGGTAAACAGCGCAGCATCTTGGCATTGGCAAAGCCCATCGCAAAGATGGTTTTGAAGTTGCCGCCCTACACTCAGACTACGCAAGCGGGCCTGTCAGCAAGAGCGCAAGCAGTACGTAATCTGTTTAAACTTTCTAAGTCGCCCATTAAGTTGATGTTGGAAGCGCTGCCAAAGGCCTTGGGTATTAATCTGGATAAGGCACGTGATGACGAAGACGAGCTCAAGAAACTCTCAAAGCGTCTGATGGATACGCTTAAGGAGCTGCAATACTGCCTGCCTAATCTAAAAGATCAATTTCGTGAAATGCTGGCGCAAGCGTTTAGCCAGGATAAGGACATCGAACTAGTTGATTTGCGTGAGGCAGTCGCAGGACGATGCAGAGGGCTAGAGGATTACACTATAGATCGAGATGGTCTAAAAGCCTTTATCCAGCGCACACTGAAGTCTACAGGCGAGCCAGAGCTGTGGTTGAACGAGTTATTGAGTTTTCTCGGGCAAAAACCAGCAGATAAGTGGGGTGATGCAGAACGAGATGCCGCCGAGTATCGTTTGGTTGAGCTGACCCGTAAATTGGCGGAACTAGAACGCCTGCGTTTGCACTATCAGGATAGTGCCACTAGGGTTGGTGGGGAATTTGATGTTTATCTGTTGCGCAGTGTAAAGAAGGGTGCGCCGGATTACGATGAGGTAGTGGCCATTGATAAGCATCGTCATGAAGCCATTAAAACAATCAAGGCAAATATGAACGATGCGCTGAAAGAAGCAGACGGAGAGTTACAAATGGCGGCTCTTGCTGAGCTTGTTGATGAATTTTTCGCTGAGCGTAGGGAGTTAACAAAAAGTAAGCCAGTATCTAAGGTCACTAAAAGGAAGAGGGTAAACTAATCATGTCAGAAAAGTGGTTTGATTTAGCCTTAAAGGCACCTGCAGATACACGACATGTGTTGGGTATTTCAGGTGGAAAAGATAGCGCAGCACTAGCGGTCTATATCAAGGACAATTACCCGCAAATCGCCGAGAAGATGGAGTACTTCTTCACCGATACCGGAGCAGAGTTACAAGAAGTCTACGATACTCTGGATAAACTCGAAGCATATCTTGGTAAACAGATCAATCGCTTAAGTAGTAGTCGTGATTTCAAGCACTGGCTAACGTTGCACGACAATATGTTGCCTTCAGTGAAAGCGCGTTGGTGCACCAGGGTATTAAAGATCAAGCCCTTCGAAGAGTTTGTTGGTGATGACCCAGTGATTAGTTACGTAGGTATACGTGCGGATGAAAATAGAGAGGGCTACATAAGCCATAAAGCAAATATCAAAGCGGTTTTTCCATTTTCAGAAGACGGTATTGTGCGTGATGATGTTTTTAGCATTCTGGAAGAATCTGTTGGCATCCCAGCGTATTATGAATGGCGCAGCCGATCTGGCTGTTTTTTCTGCTTTTTCCAACGACAAGATGAATGGCTAGGCCTTAAACGACGTCATCCGGAGCTTTTTGATAAAGCACTAGAGATGGAGAAGAATGTAGGAACCAGAAAGTTTGATTGGGGTACTACTGAGCGTGTTCAATTAGGTAATGGCTATACGTGGCATCAGTCTGGCACGCTTGAGGAAATTGTGGATAGGGCTGAACAGAAAGAATGTTCTGCAAATATATTAATCAAGAAAGGAAAGCAGAAGTGGCAAGATATTCTGAAGGATGAAATGGAAGATGATGATCCGGAAGATCAGGCTTGTTTGATATGTAGTTTATAACAGGTTTCCGCGTAGACACGCTAAATTTAGGATGAGAGAGGGATAATGGAGATAAATCAAAATGGATTCATTGCTTACCTGAATTCATTGCACAATCTTGGAGCGAGTGGTGCAAATGCGTTGGCAGAGTCACAGGCGCTGAGTTCTTATTTTGGTGAGCTCTACGAGCCGTTTTCGTTAATCGACAGGTTGGTAGAAGTGCTGACCGACAAGGTGCAGCGGGTTGTGGTGCTGACAGGCCATGCCGGAGATGGAAAATCTACGGTTGCGTTGGACGTGTTGAAAACACTGAGAGATTTGCCGTCAAAAGCACCCCTTAAAGATCCCCTCAGTGAGCGCGAGGATATCACCCGACCGGCAGGATCGATCACTATCGTTAAGGACATGAGTGAGCTGAGTGCCGAACGTCGGCAGCAATGGTTGGATCAGGCGTTCTCCGAACCGGGAAGTTGGCTGATCGTCAGTAACACCGGCCCCTTGCTCCACAGCCTGGCGGACTACGCGAAAGGAACGGGCTTTGACAAAGACATTGAGAGTGCGATCCTTGAGCGGTTGGATCAGTCACTCGGCGATGGCCATTTGGGTAGGGACAGTCTGAATATTTTCGACAAGGAACTGGTGATCCTGAACCTCACCCGTCTGGATAATGTGGCTCTTGGTGCCAAGATTCTGACAAAATTGGTTGAGCATTCTGCGTGGGGGAAATGCGGTGAATGTAGTGCCGAGCCAGCTTGCCCACTGCAACTAAACCGCAAGGCCATTCGCGATACCGGGCCAGTGGCAGAGGAGCGGGTGCGTTGGATCTACCAACGCCTCAGTGCATACGAGCAACGCCTGACGCTACGCCAGATCGTCGCTCAGTTGGCCTTAGGCCTAACCGGCGGCATGAGTTGTAATGAGGCCTATCGGCAAGTGACTGTATCTTCGGCGGAGGGAGTGGACCGAGGGAGCGCCGGGCTGGAGCGTATTCTGTTCAGTGAGGGCTTCTTCGGTTACCGTGGCGGCAAACCATGGCCGCAGGCTGAGGGATTGCACGCAGTGGCGCTGGTGCGGCGGGTGACCTTTGGTGCGCCGGTTGGGGTGGACTTTGAGCGCAGGATTTCGTCTGAGGTTGGCATTGGTTGGGCTGTACTGCCGTCCTCGCTAGATTGTCTCGGCAGTCATTGGCGGAAAAGGGCGTCTGAGTCGGCCGGCGTACGTTGGCGTTTCGCATTGCGGCGCATGGCTTATCTATTCGGAGGTGTGGCTCAGGGTAAGGACCAGTCCGCACACGTGTTTCTTGATGCCTTTCTACAATCACCCAGTCTTCGAGAGTTCAACCACTGGCAGAAGGCCGGAAAGCTGACACTCTCCCGCCCAGAAGCCAACCGCTTGCTCACGTCTTGCTTGCGGGTACTGTTGGAAGTCTTCTCCGGCTTTAGTGCCAGTCAATTCCATTCGCGGCATGATACGCTTTATTTAACCCTACGCCGCCCGGATCTAGCCGTGGTTCAGCCAACCCAGCTTGTCATAGAGACCTTGCCATTTAGGGATTTTGATATAGATTTCGATTCAGTTAGGCGAGTGCCAGTATTGAGCTTCGATAGGGGGCTGGCTAAGCTTGAACTGACCCTGCCGCTACTGGATTACATTTGCCGTCGTGACGCCGGCGAGTTAGGCAACGCACTGTCGCCCATCCATCAGGCGCAGTTGGATTGGTTTCAGGCCGAGTTGTTGAAAGTAACTGCGGATAGAAGGCGTCGCAAGGATGAAATCGAATTACTCCGTGCGGGGATCGATGGCGAGGTTTATCCACATCGGTTCTTGTTGGATCAAGACCAAAATATCTTGGAGCAAGGCTAATGACGGAGCAGGAGCAAATGAGTGCAGACCAAGATATCCTGTTGGAACGCTTCCCATCAACTGGTGAGAGTGGTGGCCCACCCGGGGATCAGACCAATCCAGCTATTCGGCTCTATGGGCGACGCTTTTACAAGGATCAGACCCTGGTGGAATATCTGGCTGAGTTCTTGCTGGTCTTCGTTTCGCCGAAAGGCGGAGAGCGAAATGGTGCTTACAGTTTGGGGCTAGAGACCAGCAACGATCCTCCGTGCTACTGGCCGGATGATCGGATAGCGCTGAAGTTGTTTGCCTTTTTTCCTTCCTCTAAGCTCGAAACGCGCCACCCGGTTCATCAGAAAAACTACAGGCAAGCTCTGGAGGACATCAAGGCCAGCATATCTGGTTCCAATGAAGAAAAGGATGAAGCGGTCCGGTTGCTTCAGAGTCTTTTTGCGGGCTTTGTTGGAGTAGCAAAGAATCGAACCTGGGTCACCCATACTTTTCTGCCTGCCTCACCTGTTTTGTTGGCAAGGGAGGTGGATTGGCTGCACTCGAAGGCTGTACGAGATGCTGATCTACGAGATTGGGATGATGCAGAGAAATATTTCGCAACGGATCGACATAATTTTATGGCCCGAGGTGGGGAGCTGCTGTTTCTTCAATTAGCCCATCTGTTTTCTCGTGAGAAGCACGCGGCTGTTGACACCATGCTTTTAAAAGCAAGATATAAGCATCTTGCGCGAACTAAATTGGTCGATCTTAGAGAAGGAATTGAGACTGGACTTCAATCTATTCTTAAAGATGCCGTTAGCTCAATCAGCGAATTAGCCCATTTTATTGAAGAAGCACTGAGCTCCTATCGACTTTATGACCAAGGCAAGCGTGCATCGCTGGGCTGGATTCCCGCGGCGAGTGTTCCTGAGGCATTTTTGTTTGCCAGTGAGCTAAATAACATCTGCCGGTCAACACTTGGATCCTTGGAGAAGATCGATCTGTTGCAGGTGCTTTCCTGTATGCAAGTTCTGCGCAGCCTCTGCTTCCAAGCTAAGCGAATAGACGATTCCAGAAAACATACCGATGAATTTGTTGGGGGTTATTCCTGGATTGTTGCGGATGCCAGTGCTCGGAGTGGTTGCGGGGTCAGGAAGCTTGCTCAAAGTTCCTTCGAGCATATTGAAGAGTTGTTGTATAGGGTGTTGAGGAAGGTAGCGAAATCCTCAGGTGGGTCGATGCCGAGTTTCACCGAAGCTGATAAGCACGGCTTTCAAATATTTAGAAAATTAGCAAAAGAGCTCGGACTAGTCATTCCCCGCACCGGCCGCGGACAACGCTTTGTTTTACCACCGCAGCTGTTGCGCTTCCTGGTTGCAGCCTTGGTCGAACCTGGTGAGCGGGTGCGCCTGACGGAGTTCTACGCACGGGTCTTCGCCCATTACGGTATTGCATTGGGTGATCAGCAACTGTTGGTCGCCCTGGGTTGGAGTGGCAGCGAATCCGGTACGAGGGACTATGCAGTAGCAGCAGATACGGCTTGGGTGGAGGAAGCTCTACAGCAGGGTGGCTTCCTGGTAGAGCTGTCCGATGCAGTGTCCATCGTTCACAATCCGGGCAACAATGGGCAGCAGGCATGAATCTCTATATTGAATCACTGGCCGGATACCTGAAAGACGAATGGGACCGAGCACTAAAGGCATCAGATGGGTCTATGGAAGCACGCTTTATTGTCCAGAGTTTGGATTCAGGGGGTGTTTTTACGTTGTTTCAGGCGTTGGAAGACCACCGACTGACATGGGAGTTATAACTGAATCTGGTGTTTGAGTAGTTGAAAAAGGGCGGCGTATCTGGTTGATTTGTTGTTGCGAGACATCAAAACAACCATTGGAGATACGCCACCATGAGTAAGAATAACGTTGTTAAGCTGGCAGGTCGAGATACGATTATCGATCCGCTGACAGAGTTGCTGAGAAGCGGTGCAGAGCAGTTGATCTACCAGGCGGTAGAGGCAGAGTTGCTGGAGCTGTTGGCGGAGCACACCGAGCGACGGACAGAGGATGGCAAGGCGGGTGTGGTGCGTAATGGTCATCTGCCAGCTCGTAAACTGCAGACAGGATTGGGGCCGGTCACGGTCGAGATCCCCAAAGTTCGAGCGAAGACCGGCGAGCCGGTGACGTTCCGATCAGCTCTGGTACCGCCGTATGTACGCAAGACGAAGTCACTGGAAGCGGCGCTGCCGTGGCTCTACCTGAAGGGGATTTCCAGTGGTGAGATGGGTGAGGCCCTGAAAGTGCTGGTGGGTCCGGATGCAACAGGCTTGTCGGCCAGCACGGTATCGCGTCTGAAGCAGGTCTGGGCAGAAGAATATCGGAGCTGGTGTGAGGAGCGCCTGGATAAGGAGCATTGGGTGTATGTGTGGGCAGACGGTGTCTACAGCGGACTGAGAGCAGAGCAGACGAAGCTGTGTGCCCTGGTGGTGATCGGTGTGAATGAGCGTGGTGAGAAGCATTTTCTGGCAATTGAGGATGGTGTGCGGGAGTCCACGCAGAGCTGGCGGGAGGTACTGTTGAAGCTGAAGTCACGCGGACTGAACCCGCCCAAATTGGCGATCGGTGACGGTGCCATGGGCTTCTGGGCTGCGCTGGAGGAAGTATATCCTGAGACGCGCCAGCAGCGCTGCTGGATGCACAAGACCATGAACGTGCTGAACTGCCTGCCAAAGTCAGCTCAGCCGAAAGCGAAGCAGGCACTGCATAACATCTGGCAGGCGGAGACTCAGGCCGATGCGGAAAAGGCCTTTGATCTGTTTATCAAAACGTATGAGCCGAAGTATCCGAAGGCTGCCATCTGTCTGCACAAAGACCGAGAGGAACTGATGGCTTTCTATCACTTTCCGGCACAGCACTGGCAGAGCATTCGGACCAGCAATCCGATTGAATCAACCTTCGGGACAATCCGCCATCGAACCAAGCGTTCCAAGGGCTGCCTATCGCGTGACGGCATGCTACACATGATGTTCAAACTCGGCCTGTGTGCCGAGAAGAAGTGGAGACGATTACGGGGTTTCGGTTACCTGGCGAAGGTGATAACCGGAATCAAATTTAAAGATGGTGTTGAGGTAACAGGAGTCGATCAGGTCGCCGCTTGATTCAACTGGTTAAACACCAGATTTGACTATAACTCCTGACTTGGCTGCAGCGACAAAGTATTACGTGTTACTTCCGTGTTGCCACAGAGTTATGGCGTGATTGGTGTGGTACCTCCCCCGGTGTGGAAGCAAAGCTGCACCAGGAGATGGCCACGCTCGGCGCACTAGGATCAAATGGTAGACGCCTGTGGATCGATGAGGAGGATCGTCTGACATGGTATCGCAACCGGACTACCCGGGATGAGGGGGTAGATGGATTGGTAGTGGTGCTGGTGGGGCTAAATCATGCCACGGATCAAGGTGGTTTGGCGGATTTTCATCGGGTTGACGAGACGCGGGTTTGGCGCGATATGGGTGAGAGCTTCGTTCCCTGGATGGAACGTATCAACAAGCGTTTAGATCTAAATGCTGCCGACTCAGAATTTGAGCAGTTCGATATGGTGCTTCAGCAGTTGTTTCAGGTGCGTCCCTTACGCTTAGGCAAATTGGCGGACTTTCTGGAACGTCAGGTCATTGCTGATGGTGATTTCTACAAGCTTGCGGATTTTACTGAGTGTTTTTTTGAGCGGCTCCCTTTCTGGGATATCCCGCCTCTGTTCACTAGCGGAAAATTTGCTGACCTCCGGGGCAAGAAAGGTGCTGTCGCACTGAAAGAGGCGGATGCTTTTATTTCGCACCAGCGTTATAAGACCAACGCTGGACGAAAGAAGGACTGGCAGAAGATTGAGAATGTTTTAAGCGACCCAGAGTTTGAACTGCCAGCGACTGTGGGTGATGCGGCAATCTACGATGACGTAGACGCATATCGTGACACGCTGCATGCTTTTATTTATGAAGCAGATGCCGGTGCTCGGTCGCGTCTGTTGCAGACAGATCTTATGCCGTTGTTGGCTATCCTGCGAAAGAGGGAGTCTGTCCCGAAGACTAGCAAGTCTATTCCGGCCATCACCGGCATGAGCTTTGAGGTTTTGCTTCAGGGAGTCTGGCGTACCCTCGATGAGTTTGCTAAGGATTGCGGTGCCCAGCCGTTGGTCGAACAACTGTTGGGGATCCATGTTGAGCTAGTACGCTTCGACCATGATCTCACAGCTGACGATGATGGTGGCGTTGGTGCAAAAGAATTGGCCCGCGAGCTTTTGCAGGGCTGTCTTGGTGGCTTGGATGATGTTTTTGAGGCCATCGATTGCAGGTTGCCGCGGGACGATGACCAAGCTCGCTTGCCCCGCTCCCAGTGGGATCGCGAGGTGCCTATTACTCTGGATTTGGCACTGGATACTTTGACCTATGGAACCAGCCGTGCTCGCCCGAATGTGCAGTTCAAGGTTACTATCGCCAGCACTGATCTGGATCTGTCCACGAAGGGAGTATTCAAGTGGGTGCTCGGTCCTACCCAGCCGGAGCGAGTGCGCTTTGAGTGTGCGAGAAAGGTGCGGGGGTACTGGTCACAGTTCACGAATCCCAAGCGACTTTTGCCTGCTTTCCAGATCCCGTCGGTAGCCATGACTGCGCTCTATTTCTCGGCCGATGAGGACGAGGCGAACCGTCTGGTGACCCAGGCGATGACTGATTTGGAGTTGATCAATCTGCTCGACGGGCTTTCATTTGAGCAGATGGATGCAAACCTGTGGGGATTAACAACTAGCTTGATTACAGCTTACCGGGCTTGGCTCGATGTGGCCGTTACAGGAGGGTACTATACCGCCCGTGCGGAGCAGATGCCTCAATTATTGTCCGCTTTCGTCGATCTGGCTGAGAAGGTATTGGATGATCAACTGTTAGGCAGTGCAGAGCTGCTACGCCGGTTCTACAAGGCATTCCTCTTGGTGGATGAGCGCGTTGAGGCCAACGATCCCTATTTGCCTGGTGCCATTGCTTGGGGACTGAGCCCAGCAGTTTTGGAATTGACTCAAGCGAGGGCTATGTTCCTGGCGGATGGTTTTCCAGAGGCCGTTGGAGAGTTGGCGATTGGTGGCAATGGTAAAGTGGTCTTCGAGCGGCTGCTTGATCTAGCACAGATACATCGCCCGCTGGCGGCCTTGGTGGTGGATACGCAGCAGCTGTCCGCCGCGATCAAATCATTTGGCTTGCTGCACTATCTGGGCCCGGAACCACCCACGAGTAAGAGCCTGGCAGTACAGACGCTGTTGCGGGATGAGGGAAGCGACGATGATGAGGATGTACGCGACATCGTGCGTCCCTGCGAGGAGCGGGACTTAGTGGCCCGTGTGCTAACTGATTACCAGCAGCTCTACTCGTTTGCCGAAGACGGGTTACGTATCCTGGCCGTCAATGTGAGGGAATTGCAGGCTGTACTTTCCGGAGTTGACCTCTTCCTGGAAGGCTATCTCAAACGCACATCCGTCGACTGGCCACCGTTTCACTGCACTGTAATGGTTTATTCAACCTCTTCGTCACCCATGGCAATGGAAAACCGACTGGCACTATGGCGCAACCATATGGTGGAGCGCCAGCGGGAAAAGGGCCGCCCACTCATTCTATCGGTAGGCCATCGCTATGCCCCTAAGGAGCAGATCGTCGATCTGTTGAAGCAGGAGCAACGGCTCTACGACATCGCCTTTCTGTTTCATTTTCTACGTGGCGGCTTGGCCGGCCATGCGGACTCTGCTATGCCCTTCAAGTTCGACTTCGGCGGCTGGAGCGGCCTGCAGTTTCCTATTACCGAGTATCCACGCCCGATCAAGGATGGGGATCGCTACAGACGCCAGAGCCTGCTCAGCAACCGGCGCCTGCGCATTCAGACCCGCCATGCCGATCTGTCAGCGCGACTCTTCTACGGAGGCAACGCTGGCCACGATCATGTGATTTTCGGTCAGGTGGACTACAAGCCATGGACTGGTGTGGTCGAAACTTTGCATGAGCGGGCACAGTGGGTGGCCTGTGTTGATCCTTTTGTGGATAAGCGTCTATTGTGTAGTGAGGATGGTCACGAACAGCGCAAGATCGTCGGCTTTGAATCCGGGCTCGGGGCCTACGGTGAGATAAATCTGACCATCTCCACTGAGCAGGACACCCTGAAGCAACTCACTGATCAGGTTGTCGGCAAGCTGACCAAATTGATGCCCTTCGAACAACCGGATGGATTCGAAGCGATGGCGACGCGGGTGGTCGGCGAGGCGGAGGAGATTATCGGCCTATCCTCGCTACGGGCGGTTGTTGGTGCCGACGAGCGGATCCGGGAGGTAGTGGGATTCGCCGCAATCCGGCGTGCGCTCGCACACCCTCCAGGGCAGATGTCGCAACTGTTGCCGGTGGATTCGCTGCTACATTGGTTTGTCGGCAGTGATGTGACCATGAGGCCGGATCTTCTGCAGTTGACATTGGAGGTCCGGCCCAATGATATTCCAGTGGTGTATGCGACATTGGTGGAGTGCAAGTTTGCACAGAAAAATTCGGGCCATCTTGCTAAGGCTAATGAGCAGATACAGGAAGGCTTGCAACACTTGACCGGGCTTTTGGCCCCTAATCACTCCAACTTGCGCCGCCTGGGGTTCGACCGGCGCTATTGGTGGGCGCAGCTGCATCGCGCCATGACCTCGCGCGCAGTGGTTAATCTTCCCGATCAGGAGTGGCGGGAGCTTGATCATGCTTTGGAAAGCCTAGCCGAGGGGCAATTCGAGATCCACTGGCAGGGTGCTATATTCACTTTCTGGACCAACGAGTCTGGACCTCTACCTGAGGTGACGTCACTGGCACTGCCTGTCGGTACGTTCCAACCGCCGTTCGAGGTACCTGCAGACTTTATGATTCAACATCTAGCCTTGGGTTATCAAGGGGTATCCGCACTGTTTGCCGAGGCAAGGCCTATGCCACTGATAGAACTAAATGGGCCAGTAGTACGGCTCCGGCCGGAGCAGGGGCCGACACCGACCCCAGAACCAACACCGATCTTAGAACCGGAGCCGACTCCGACTCCGACTCCGACCCCAGAGCCGACTCCGACCCCAGAGCCGACTCCGACCCCAGAGCCGACTCCGACCCCAGAGCCGACTCCGACCCCAGAGCCGACTCCGACCCCAGAGCCGACTCCGACCCCAGAGCCGACTCCGACCCTAGAGCCGACTCCGACCCTAGAGCCGACTCCGACTCTAGTTCCGGAAAAGATCTTGATCGGTACCCGAGTCAACAACGATCCGGTGTACTGGTACTTTGGCCATCCACAGTTGGCGAACCGCCACTTGCTCATCTTCGGGGCATCCGGGTCAGGAAAAACCTATGGAATCCAGTGCTTGCTAGCGGAGATGGCACAGCAGCAGTCACATTCTCTAATTGTCGACTATACAGATGGCTTTTTGCCTCAACAGATAGAGAATCGATTTGCGGAAGTGGTGTTGCCGAAGAATCACTTCGTTAAGACGGATAGGCTGCCACTGAATCCTTTTCGACGCCAAATGCAAGTCATTGATCCCTCTATTCCGGCCATTGAAGAGAGTCCTTTCGAGGTTGCTACTAGAATCGCTAGTATCTTCACTTCAGTGTACGAGACTATGGGTGACCAGCAGACAGCGACTCTGATACGGGTGCTGGAATCAGGCATTGAAGGAAATGATCAGTTTTCCCTAGACGATATATTATCGCTGCTCCGGGAGGAGAGTCAGTATGGAGAAAGCCTTGCAAACAAGGTGGAGCCCTTAGTTAAGTCAAGACCGTTCCGAGATGAAGAGGGTTCTGCTTGGGATGATATGTTGTTGTCTCAGGATAACTGGGTGCATGTTTTGCAGTTGAAGGGGCTGGCTCTTGATATTCAGAAGATGGTCACTGAGTTTGTGTTATGGGACCTATGGGATTACGCGCAGAATACGGGCAGCAAGAATCGTCCGATTCCTATCGTCCTGGACGAGATCCAGAATCTCGATCACAGCAGCGATTCACCTATCGACAAGATGCTGCGTGAGGGACGTAAATTCGGCCTATCCATGATTCTGGCAACGCAGACCACGAGCCAGTTCAATCAAGAACAACGCGACCGGTTATTCCAGGCTGGGCATAAGCTGTTCTTTAAGCCGGCTACGACTGAGATCGATCGCTTCGCTCACCTACTCACCCAATCGACGACGGGAATATCGAAGGCAGATTGGGGGCAGCGTCTAGCTCGTTTGGAGAAGGGCCAATGCTGGTCCCTCGGGCCGGTGTTGAAATCAGGTGGAACCTTTAAAGAGGAGGCAATATTGGTAAATGTCACGTCCCTAGAACAGCGTCGCTTCGAGGATTGACAGATGACGGAACTAAGCAGTTGCCTGCAGCCTCTGCCCCTGAACTTCCCCCATGACTTTCTTCCAGAGCGGAGTCTATTGGCCCGCTTGCTGCCATTTGCATCTAAGAGAGGTTGCGGCGATAAGGTGCAAATTGGGGCGGAGACGGGGATCCCTACAGGGGAGAGTAGTGGAAAGGTGGAGCCTATGATCCACTATGCCCACGGAATGGGGCTGATTCGCGTGGACAAGGAAGCCAAGCGCTGGCAGTTGGAGCTTACGACACTCGGACGCCTGATCGCTGCCGAGGATCCCTATCTCAGCGAGTCGGTAACCTTGTGGTTGCTGCATCTGATGCTTTGCCGACGTAGCGCTCAAGAAGATCCGACTATCGGACTTGCCGATGCCTGGTTTGCACTCTTTGCTGAGGGCACTCTTCGCCTAGGTAATCGTTTCGATCAGAGCGCCTATCTGGATTATTTAGTAGAACGTCATGGCATGAGGGGCTATTTGAAGGGATTGTCGGGACTGGTGTTGCGTAGTTACTTGGAGTCAACGTGCTTCAGGCCGATTAGTGCCCTGTCCGCAGAGGTGTTAGATGGACAAACACTGTATCTTCGGCGTGCCGCGCCTGCTGAACACAGCCACTTTCCCGCTTACTCAGCTTATCTATTTCTTGTTTGGGATGACCTATACCCCGGACATGGCCAACTCGCCATCGATGACCTCTTTACGCAGTCTCGTTGTTTAGCCGTCATGGGCTGGGATAGAGTGACGGCGACTCGCTGGCTCGACTGGATGGCCGATCATGGGCTGCTTCAGCTTGATCGACAAACTGGGGGTACCTTAGCCCTGCGGCTGCGGGACACAGAGACGGTAATTTATGGAATATTTAATGAACTGATCTGAGTCCGGTAAGTCCGGGATTGGTTTTAACACGGAGGGGCCACATTGAACATCGGTCAGGTTATCCATTTTCACAATGAGCGATTCTTCGAAGGTGCTGTCCAGCTAAGCTGGGTGCAGCGGCGTGTCGATCAGGCTCGCCAAGCAGCTGAGGCCTTTGTTTTTCACGGTCCGCGCTATCACGGTGCGGGGGAGGCCGAGCGCGAAGGGATCGAGGGTGCATACAAACTTAAGGACACCGCCAGTTTTGTACACGATCTCCTCGGCTCCATGCGCGCTGGAGCAGATGGTCGGGAGGTCAATCCCTACTGGCTGGTGGTGGCTGGGTATGGTTCCGGTAAGTCACACCTAGCGCTGACTAGCGCCATGCTTCTGTCGGAGCCTGCGGGGGAGACGACACAGGTAATCCTTGAGCAGATCGTCAGGGCGGACCCCGAGATTGGGGATGCGGTCTCACAGCAGGTTGCAAAGATGGATAAGCCGGCACTGGTGCTGCCACTCGACGGCATGGCTGGTTTTCATCTGGGAAACGCGCTGAGTCGTGCTGTATTCGAACAGTTGCGTCGCCATGGTGTCGATGCCGGTGCCATTCGTGATCTGTCCCCACGCTTTCAGACCGCAGAGCAGTTTGTTGAACGCAACTTTGATGTTCGCACGGACAGTTTCGCTGAGCGTCTTCCTGGATTGGATGTGGAGCAGGTCTGTGCGCACCTGCGGGAGAACGATGAGACCGTCTATACGGCAGTCGATGCTCTTTATAGCGAGGCGAACGGCCACCCAATTCCGATCGAGGGACAGGAGTCCGCCCAGGAATTGATTGAGACCCTATGTGGTGTCTACTGCAGTTCGGATGGGCCTTTCTCCCATGTTGTGATTCTTTTTGACGAGCTCGGTCGCTATCTAGAGTACGCTTCGGAGAAGCCCCTGTTGGCCGGAGATTCTGCGCTTCAGCAGATCTTCCAGGGCGTGCAGGATAACAGTACGAAGGTGCGCTTTATTGGTTTCATTCAGTACGAATTGAAGGCGTACCTGAAGCGGTTCAGCGGTACGGATCTCCGCCAATTGCAACGATATGTCACACGCTTTGATGCCGCGGATAAGTGGTATCTGTCAACCAACTTGGAAACCATCTTTGCCCATATAATAGGCAAGGACGAAGAGGCTTTGCGTAAGCTTTGGCAGCAGACCAGTGCGGAGCATCAAATCCAGCAAACCTGGCAGCGCTTATCTCATTGCCTTCCGAGTTTTTCACACTTCCCAGTCTGGAGCGACCCCAAGCGTTTTGCACGGATTATCGCGTTGGGCTGCTGGCCGCTGCACCCTTTTGCTGTCTGGTTCCTGACGCGGCAACGGGACCTGGTTCAGTCCCGTTCGGCGTTGACTTTCATAAAAGATGTGATCGACCGTATCGCCAATGAAGATACACAGGTCGAGGGGCGGTTGCGTCAGGTGAGTGCGGCTGAGCTTGTCGTTGGGAGCATGCTGCCTGAGCTGATATCCGCTGAACGCGAGACTGGTGGCACCATTGCTGAAACGTTGCATATGCTGTTGGAGAAATACAGTGGTCACCTGGACAACCGGCAGCAACTGTTGCTTGCTGGTGTTGCCGTGGTTGAAAAGATGCGAATTGGCAAGCAAACTCGTGAGATAGCTGATGCCATGCTGTGTGAGGCGACCGCATTGGAACTCGCGTCGCTACCCGCAGTCTTGGAAACACTCTCCGAGTTCGGAGCCGTGGAATGGAACGATGATCTAGGCCAGTACGAACTTCTGAGTGACGGTGCTACCCGGGGACAGTTTCAGCAATGGTTACGCAAACAGCAGGCTGAGTTCAAGGCCGATGGACTTCGTGACCTCTTCGTCCGGCGTGGTGCGGCGGATATCGAATTGGGAGACATCAGGCCAGACTTTGCTCAAAGCCGTGAGATATCAACGCCGGATTGGTTTTTTGAGGCACAATTTGCGCATGCGAATACGGTTGAGAATACCATCCGAAGCGCCTTTCAGGAGTGGCGGCAGGCGACTTTACCGAAAGAAGCAAAAGGTAAGCTCATCTACCTCTATTTCCATCCAGACGACGACCCAATAGTCGTTGGTGAGCGTGTGCGGACGTTTTTAAACTTGGAACTTGAGCGGGTTGGCCAATCGCAAGCGCCGATCTGGATTATTGGTATTGCTGATCGGGAGGGTGCACTTGCGGAGCACATTGGACGCTTGTACCTGTTTGATGAGCAGATGTCCTCTGGTGACCAAGAGAGGTTTCGCCGGTTTATAGCAGACGAACGTGAACGTAGCCGTGCGGCGCTGAAGGATGGGGTACAGGCGGCAATCAAGGAGCGGCTTTATTGGGTTGCAGGTTTTCCAGAGGCACCTGCTGGGCGATTACGCACCGTAGGTATGGAGATTTTCAACCAGGTTTACCCGAATACAGTGCCCTTTCCATTTGATGGGTTTGGTAGCGCAGCGGGAGGTGGTCCGCCGGATACGGTACAGCTAGTGCGCGGACTGATCGCCCGACAAGTCAACGGGCCCTGGGTACAGTCCCAGCCAAAGAGATTACAAAATCGCATCGATGCGGTTTTGGTTAAAAGCTGGAAGGCTCTATTATTATCTGGAAAACTCGTTGAGCCATCGGAGTCGAGCGTCAGCGCTCTTTACCAATGGTTAGAGCAAATCCACCGGGATGATCCGCAGCAGACATTGTTGACTTCCTATCGCGCACTGATCGCACCGCCTTGCGGCCTAAACGCATCCTCTGCTGCAATGTTGTTGGGCCTCCTGCTGGGATTAGATAGTCCGCCTAGACGTATCGAGCAGGCTGGTGAGTTGGTGGCTTCTGCTGAATGGCTCGGGCAGGCATTTCCAAGCCAGAAGGGTAAGCATCATTTTGACGAACGTGCCTTGGAAAAAACGTGTTTGCGTTTTCTCTCTGAAGATAGCGAGGACCGCTGGCGTAGTCTATTAAACCGTTGGGAGGTGGAGCAAAACTATAGCTGTATGGTCAAGCTGGCCAGGGAGGCGGCGCAGATGTGCGCGATCGACCCACTGCCGGAGACATTGGAGGGCAACTACAATTATCTGCGCGATAGATCCGATCATGCTGCTACGGCACTGCTGGAAGCGGAAAGCCGGATCAGAGAGTTGGAGCGAGGGATCGAAAAGGCTGATCGGCGGGCGAGTGTCCATCATGCAATCAAGCTAGGCAGTCAAGTGCTGCGAGAGCGCACGGTGATGGAAGAAAGTACAAATTGGCCAGATAGCTATGTGAAGGAATTCGATGGCCTGTTGGCTTTGGTCCTGGAACAGATTGCTCGCGAGGTTGCTGATTGGATACCGCGACAGATCTGCCACAGTGCCGCTCAGGTCGCTGAGTTTCGGCAGCGGACCGAAAAGGAGGCAGAGTGGCTGGCAAAGTTGGGTTTCCGTAATGAGGAACAGGCGCTGACACAGCAGGCCCAGCAGTCCATCCACAAGGTGGAAAAGTTGCAACAGTTCAGCCTGACTCTAGCACAGTGTAACGACTACCCTCGCCAACCAGAGCCAACGGACTCGACGCCGGTTCGAACCCTGCGTGATGAGATCGCCCTAGGGGATGAACTCATCAATGGGGTCCAGGGTGCAACTGCCGCGCTCTCGCAATCGGAGATCGGTGCACATATCCATGCCATCAAGCAGCGCCAAGAAAAACTGCAAGCAGCACTAAAACGACAGCAGAATGGTCTAGGCGCTATGTATGCATTGCAATTTGAAACAAAGGGAGAACTTCGAGAGGCTATAACAAAGATCAACCGCCTCAGAGGTATCTTTGTAGGCACCCGAGACGAAAATGAGATTAATGAACTTGTGGTTCAACTTGAACGAATTTTATCTGACATGGGGGCTTGGGAGACTAGTGATGTTTCTGTAGAACGTTTAGAGGAAGTGTTAACGCTTCAGATCGAACACCAATTGGCTGCCTTCCAGGAATTTCTAGAAGCTAAGGAAATCGATCCGGCATGGGATATTGCAGAGATATACCAGGCTCTGATGAGCAAGCAATTGGATGCCACAAGGCGACGTTCAAAGGAGTGGATACAGCCTCGATTGGAGTTGGCTCAGCAAATATCTTCCCTCGATCGGCAGCGCTGTGCAGCTCTAGAGAAGGAACTTGCTGTTGCGCCTACCTATCTCACAGCCCAACATGTCGCGGACGTTAAGCAGTTGCGTGAATCGGTTCAAAACCGAATTGCAGAGCTTGATGAGTTGGAGCGTATAACCGTTGTTGCCGATTGGCAGCAGCGCTATCTTAAATTGGTTGACATTAAACAACTGGGTCGTCATACAACCGAAGAATTATTGCAGGACCTTCTGGATCCACCCTGTCAGCTTCGGCAGGAAGAACGGGCGCAACTGACACAAATTACCAACCGGCTGACAGCTCACCTGGATCAAATGAGTATGGATGAGCTATTTACTCGCATAGAACGGTTGTCGGAGTCACAGCAGCACCTGCTTTTGACGCGGTTATCTACGTTATTGGAAGGACAAAAGGAAACAGCTACTGAACACTAGACAGTTTTCAATTAATTCGATTCAGAGCAAGGTTGTTAGCGGATCGACCTATCTATACGTTGATGCATTACCTTACCTGGATGACGAAAGTGCAGCGTGCGTACAGGAAGCCGAGCTACTAGCTAAGGTCAAACGCTATGATCAATTTAATCTAGTGCGCATTGATAATGCTGGCCAGAGCATTGCTTTTCTTAATTATCCAGAATTTGTCGACGATCCATTTCCCTCTTTATACGAAAGTTGGTTGGTTGACCTAGATTGCTCCTCAGTGAGTTACCGCACATATGCGGATTCACTTAATCCTCCAATACTACATCGTAAAGAACTACTTTTGCCACTGGATGATCCGCGCCGCAAACAATATGAAGAATTAACAAGAACAGCAGAATCAGTAGGGTTGTTTGATGATCCAAAACGTATTGGGTATCGCCGCCAGTGGTTTTTTCTTATTAACGAAAAGGGCTACCGACTTGAGGGCCATACTCTTGTTCCAATAGGAAATGTTGTATCAGATGATGAATCTATTGATGACCTAGCAATTCTTCATTCTAATTGGGAGGCTTCTCGACATCTGACAGCCATGGTCCGTTATGGCTTTTCCGCACCAGTACAATCTCTAGCGCGATATGGTTTTCTAGATGGCAGTTACCATATTTTTGATTATGGTTGCGGGCGTGGGGATGATGTACGTGGTTTAACCGAGAATGGAATATCGGCGACAGGCTGGGATCCCTACTACGCATCGGATAACGCTATCTCGGCGGCTGACATAGTTAACCTAGGTTTCGTGATCAATGTCATAGAGGATTTTGACGAACGCGTTGAGGCATTAACTAGAGCCTGGTCGCTGGCAGAGAGGATTCTGGTGGTGTCCGTGATGCTGGAAAACCAAAATGACCCTCGAGGCCAGAGGTTTCGCGACGGGGTGATGACTTCACGCGGTACTTTCCAGAAGTACTTTTCGCAATCTGGAATAAAGGCATTTCTCGAGCAGGTTTTGGATGAGGATCCGATTCCTGTAGCGCCAGGTGTGCTCTACGTGTTTCGCGATAAGGACATAGAGCAACGTTTTCTGATGGACCGATACCGCAGTAGGCGTAATCGGCTCCAAGGTCCATCCTCACAGCAGCGAGAGCGCCAGCAAAGACCGCGCAGAGACCGTGCTGCGGAAAAATACGAGGCCTATAAGGAACCGCTTGAGCGCCTATGGGATCAGTGGCTTGGTCTTGGGCGTAAGCCGGACAAGTCAGAGGTGAAAGATCTTGTCGCACTGACAGAGGGCTTTGGTTCTGTACCTAAAGCATTGCGTTTCTTGGAAAGGCGGAATGATCCTGCAGAAATTGAACAGGCGACCACAAGGCATATCGAAGATTTGGAGGTCTATTTCGCTCTAAATCAATTCGAGCGTAGGCGCCCATACAAACACTTAGAGAAAGGGTTGCAGCGCGACATCAGATCCTTTTTTGGCGACTACAGGAGCGCCCAAGCATCAGCACGAGAACTGCTATTCAGGATTGCGGATACTGAGGCGATCGAACAGACATGCCAGTACGCGGCAGAGCATGGATTAGGATGGTTGGAGGAGGGCGAGTCACTGCAGCTTCACGCTAGCATGGTCGAACAGTTACCACCATTGCTGCGTGTTTACTTAGGCTGCGCAGCTGTGCTCTATGGAGACTATCGGAATGCCGATTTGGTGAAGATTCACATCAGATCAGGCAAGGTTAGCCTGATGCGCTACGAGGATTTCGAAGAGAAGGCTCTGCCGCAGATGATGGAACGGGTCAAGATCAAACTCCGCGAACAGGATATCGATTACTTTGCCTACGGTGAGGAGTACGCGCCACCGTTCCTGTATCGCAAGTCCCGGTACATCAACGAGGAGTATCCCAACTACCCCGAACAGCTCGCCTTTGAGGAGGCACTGGATGATATTGGGGTATTTGACCTTTCGGGTTATGGGCCTAGACCGGATGAATTCCTTGAGACACTAGCAAAGAATCGGTTAACTGTAGATAAATTTAAGCTAGCGCGTGCCACGACGATTCCAGATCTTGATGACCCATGTGGCCAATATCTTACCTTTCGCCAGCTCATTGAGTGTGGGGAGACTCAAGCGCAAACTGGACTACAGAATCTGCCAAAGCAACCGGCAAGTTACAATGCTCTATATGATCTAGCCGCAAATATTCTAGACTCTGTTGTTGACTATTATGGAATGATCCAACTTACGTATGGTTTCTGTTCTCTCGAGCTCGCAAGAAAAATACCAGGAAGGATCTATCCAAAAATAGATCAGCATGCAGCGCACGAAAAAAACCGACTTGGTAACTTGGTCTGTGATCGTCTTGGCGCTGCTGTGGACTTCATCGTAGAAGATGAGAGTATGCTGGAGGTGGCACAGTGGGTGGTTACTAATACCCCCTTTGATCGGCTCTATTTCTATGGTGATGATAAGCCGATCCACGTTAGTTATGGTCCTAGCCACACTAGGCAGGTTGTCCGTATGGTACCCTCTAAGTCTGGCAGGCTGGTACCGAGGGTAGTATCTTCAGAAATATTCTTGGAATGAAAATAAGCCATTTGGATAGGGCACATGATATGAAAACACCTAAGGCTTTCTGGTGGTTCAACTTTGAGAATGTCCAGTTGGAGGAGATGTTGGAGAGGGGAACCCGACCAGAATTTCTGGACTCAAGAAGATGCAGGTCTATCTGAAGGCGCAAGATCATTTCTTTTGATAAAGAACAGAGTAAAACTCTCTAGCCAATGTCACCGGCGTACACAAGAGCTAAGATTTCGGCTACCTGGTCGAGAAATGGCATTTTTGGGTTTTTGGTGGTATTTTATCGCCAGATTGCCAAACACGACATAACTATGTGGGGTGGTATTGCAGGTGGTAAGGTCGGTAACTTATTGAATAATATATAGGTGAGACGGCCTGCAAAGCCGTGGACCTCGGTTCGATTCCGGGCTCAGCCTCCATTTTTTATCCGTAGTAATCAACACCATGCCCGGGTGGCGAAATTGGTAGACGCAGCGGACTTAAAATCCGCCGGAGGGTGACCTCCGTACCGGTTCAATTCCGGTCCTGGGCACCATATAAATCAAACACTTAGCGTTGTTTTCTGTTTGTTCTTTGAGCTGGTTTTGTCGTTTTACGCACAACTCCGGCTATTTTGATAGCCAAGAGTAGCTGAGAGTCTCATTCTACTGCTGGGTATAGCCTTGGCCCGCTCTCTGTTTTTGTCTCTTAATCCCCTTGGCAGTTGGGAGTGATACGCTCTTGGTGCCAGTTTCCGGTCGCCCAGTGCCAGAAGTCAGTAACGCTTTCAGGCCGTTCATCAGGCAGTGGTTGGTTGAGGAATTTCAAAGCAGCGATCAGGGTGGGTATGGGATTGAGCTTATCCACAGGTAGGTCACCAGCCTGCTTGCTTAGTTTCTCTCCCTGCTCGTTGAGTACCAGGGGGAGGTGGGTATAGAGGGGCGTAGTGAAATCAAATAGCTGTTGAAGGTAGATCTGGCGGGGGGTCGAGTGCAGCAGATCGGCGCCACGCACCACATGGGTAACACCCTGGTAGGCATCGTCCATAACAACAGCAAGTTGGTAAGCGAAGACGCCATCGATGCGTTTGATAACAAAATCCCCCACATCATTGGCAATATTCTGACGATGGATGCCAAATACGCCGTCTTTGAAGCGAACAACCCGCTCTTCCGTGTGCAGGCGCAGGGCGGCCTTCCAACGTCCAAAGGGTGGGGTGCCGCGACAGGAGCCGGGATAGAGCGGACCATCGACCCCTTGTAAACCCGCTGCGGCCACCTCCTTGCGGCTACACTTGCAGGCGTAGATTCGTTGTGCCGATGCAAGTCGGACCAGTGCTTCATTGTAAGCCTCGTGACGCCTGCTCTGGTAAAGCACCTCACCGGCCCACTCAAAGCCGAAGCTCTCAAGGGTTCTTAAGATGTCATCAGCGGCTCCCTTCTTCTCCCTTGGTGGATCGATATCCTCCATCCGCAGTAGCCACTCTCCCCGGTGGCTGCGTGCATCCAGATAGCTTCCAAGCGCCGCTACCAGAGAGCCGAAGTGGAGTGGCCCGCTGGGGGAGGGTGCAAATCTCCCTCGATATTGTGATGATTCTTCTTTCATAATGAAAAAAGCCGGCTGCTTGAGCCGGCTTTTCTGTAAACCATTATCCAGGTCTGGCCTAAGCTTTATTTCATCTGTTTCTCTCTGATTTCATCAAGAGTTTTACAATCAATACAAAGAGTTGCGGTTGGGCGTGCCTCCAAGCGACGGATGCCGATTTCAACGCCACAGGCTTCACAAAAGCCGTATTCATGGCTATCAAGAAGATCGAGGGTTTCGTCAATCTTCTTGATCAGCTTGCGTTCTCTATCTCGGGTGCGTAACTCAAGGCTGAACTCTGATTCCTGGGTGGCCCGGTCATTCGGGTCAGGAAAGTTGGCGGCTTCATCTTTCATGTGATGAACGGTTCGATCCACCTCTTCCATCAGCTCTTGCTTCCAGGCACTGAGGATTTTTCGGAAATGAGCCTCGTGGCCCTCGTTCATGTATTCTTCGCCCTTTTTCTCTTTATAGGGCTTAAAGCCGAACAATCCAGCCAAGTCGGACTCGGTTTTTTTCTTTGCGGCCATTCAATGACTCCTACAAACCACACTAATCAAGCCAGGTATATTAACCACAATAGCCCATCTTGGGCAAGATGTTGTGTGATTCCGGGAAATACCGAAAGGCACTACCATTGCCTTGATAGGGTATTCAGATAATAAGGTAACCCACTAGTTACCTGTAGGGTGCCCGCTGTGAATTGCATTATTAACCACAAGGTCCACCAGCTGTATCCCATTCGCGATTTGGGTAAACTGACGAGTGACTATAGTTGGCGTGCGAGGAAAACCCTACTTGTCATCGGGTACATTTTTGAAAAATTGCATAGGTAGATTCACACGGCTTACGTCGGCACCTGTACCAGAGGTGTCCTTTGTTCTAAGGGTGGAAACTGTACCGGCTGATCGCGTGACTGCTGGATAAAACGTATTAGAGGAGATTTTTTATATGGCCGAATTAGAGGCTCTGTTATTTGATGTGGATGGTACCCTGGCTGATACTGAGCGGGATGGACATAGGGTTGCTTTCAATTCAGCCTTTGATGAGGTAGGCCTGGATTGGCACTGGGATGAGGCACTCTATGGCAAGTTGCTGTCGGTTACAGGCGGGAAGGAGCGAATCCGCCACTACTTGGATGTATACAACAAAGAATTTGAACGACCGGTGGATCTGGATAGTTTCATAGCATCTCTTCATCAGAGTAAAACAGGTTTTTATGTGGGAATGCTGGAGCGGGGGGAGATACCTATGCGCAACGGCGTACGCCGGTTGTTGAGCGAAGCGCAGGCCTGCGGCCTACGACTGGCGGTTGTCACTACCACCACACCGGAAAATGTCACAGCACTGCTGGAGAATGGCCTTGGCAAAGGAAGCGAGGCGATGTTCGAGGTGATCGCCGCCGGTGATGTGGTGCCTGCAAAGAAACCGGCCCCCGATATCTATCTCTGGGCTATGGAACAGATGAATCTGCGCCCGGATCAGTGCCTTGCCCTCGAAGACTCCCACAATGGTTTGCGCTCAGTGCTTTCCGCTAAGATTTGTTCTGTGGTGGTCACTGTCAACGGCTACACTCGGGATGAGGACTTTACCGGCGCCAGTCTGGTGGTTGACCAGTTTGGAGAGAAGGCGGATGAGTGCAATAAGCTGGCCGGCGAGATTGAACCGGTAAAGATTGTCGATATCGACCTGCTACAGCGAGTTCACACTATGGCTTGGGGAGATTGAAGGGTATGAATAGAGAGGGCATCGCTCAACGCATGAAGAGTATTCGGCCCTTCTATGTGATGGAACTTCTGACTCGTGCCCGCGCCCTTGAAGCGGAGGGGCGAAGCATCATTCATATGGAGGTTGGAGAGCCTGACTTCGCCACCCCCCAACCCATCGTTGACGGTGGGAAGCGGGCTCTCGATGAGGGCCGGACGGGATATACCCCGGCTACCGGTATACCGGAGCTGCGTCGAGCCATTGCTGACGATTACAAGAAACGCTATGGGGCTGAGGTCAATCCAGAGAGGATTGTGGTTACTCCCGGCGCATCAGGTGCGCTTCAGCTGGTGATGAGTGTATTAGTTAATCCGGGAGAGGCCGTTTTGATGGCGGATCCCGGCTATCCCTGCAATCGCCACTTTGTTCAACTGGTTGCCGGTGAACCGGTCACCGTTCCTGTGGGTGCGGAGAGCGGTTATCAGCTTTCGGCGGAAATAGTCGAAAAAGCATGGACTGACCGTACCCGGGCGGTGATGGTGGCGACGCCATCCAATCCCACTGGAACGCTACTCTCTCGGGAGGAGTTGGAGTCGTTACACCGTGTGGTCTCTCAACGTGGCGGTGTACTGATTGTCGATGAGATCTACCAAGGGTTGGTTTATGGCGGTGAGAGTTGTACCGCCCTGACGGTGGCCGATGATCTCTTCGTTATCAATAGTTTCTCTAAATTCTACGGCATGACCGGTTGGCGCCTCGGCTGGTTGGTTGCCCCTGAGAGCTATTTAGATGCCGTTGAACGCCTTGCACAGAACATATTTCTCTCTGCCCCCACACCCGCGCAGTATGCTGCTTTGGCGGCATTTGGTGAGGAGACACAGAAGATTGTTGAGCAGCGAAGGAGTGCCTTCCAGGCACGCCGGGATTATCTGCTGCCGGCCTTACGGAATCTTGGATTCAAAATCCCCGTCACGCCCGGTGGAGCCTTCTATCTCTACGCCGACTGTTCGGCCTTTACCGATGATAGCTATGCCTTTGCCATGGGGTTGTTGGAACAGGAGGGAGTAGCCGTTACTCCGGGTATGGATTTTGGTGACAATAAGCCGGAAAAACATCTACGTTTCGCCTACACCACCGATATCCCGAAACTGGAAGAGGGCATTAGGCGACTGAAAGGATATATTCAATCCTGTAGCTAAAGTTTAAAGCGGATCACAGAGAGCACAGAGAAACTCAAAGTGCACAGAGAAAAGCAGGTACTTCCTTGTGCTTACAACAGCATTTTTGTGGCTGTAGATCCATAAAAGGCGCTCTCCAGCTACTTGCCGGCTTCCCAAGTTTAGAAGTGTCCATGCAGAATGGGGGTATATTTATATCTCTGTGTCCTCTGTGCTCCTCAGTGTTCTGCTATTTAAGCGGTACTATTTCTCAATCTTATCGCGTTGTTCACACCACAAGAGGGTGGCGCCGACTACAGCTGCGGGCATAGCGGCGAAGTTGAGTATTGGAACCATCATCAGCAGGGTAGTGCCACCACCAAAGCCGAGAGCGGTCAGGCGTTGCTGTTTCATTCGTTGGTGCTGGTCACCAAAATTCAGGCCGTTGTTACCCATGGGATAGTCACCGTACTCCAGTGCCAGGAACCAGGCGCTGAATAGTATCCAAATAAATGGTGCGGCAACATTGATAACAGGGATGATAAACAGCAGCAGCAAGGGGATTGCCCTGATAAGAAAATAGCTCATCTTTCTCAACTCTGAGAGCATCGTAGGCAGTATGATCTTTGCCAGAGGGTCATTACCCTCCGGGGGTCTCTTGCCGGTCACTATCTCTTCCACTTTTGCTGACAGCCGGCTATTGAATGGAGCGGCCAACAGGTTGGCGACAACGGTAAAGGTGTAGAAAGTGATCAGTAAGGCAGCCAAGGCAAACAGCGGCCAGAGTATCCAACGGAAGTAGCTCAGCCAGCCATCCTCGGGCAACATCGAGTCAAGGAATATCCCAAACTGTGTGTAGCCGAGCCAGCCAATCAGGGTGAAAACCAGGATATTGATCATCAGTGGGACCAGAATATGGCGTTTCAGCCCCGGTTGTAGCAGCATGCGGAATCCCCGCAGCAGATAGTTGAAGCCGAGTAGTGGATTATTTTTCATGGATTGGGAGAGCTCTCCAGGTCATGCTCTATCTGATTTCGAGATGTGAGTGTAGCGCTATTGTCAGTCGAATGAGAAACGGAAGCTTGACCACTTCTCGTGGGGAGGAATCTCTCCCTCCATGGCCACTGCGGCTAGCCAGCCGTTGGTGGGCTGAAAATGTCGGTGTCTGATTGTGGCAAGCGGCCCTGTCTCTGAAAAAATACCTTCACCTGCAGCTTTCACTTTAGCTTCCAGTTCGGTCCAGTGTTGAAAGAATGCCAAGGTAAACGCTTCACCCTGCAGCGGCTGAAGGATTTCAACAATTTCTGCAGAAAATACTCTCGGTGCGATGCGGCGTAGCCCTTTACGCTCTGCTAATGGTTCCAGGTCGATACCCACAGTGCTTCCTGATACGGCCAGCAGAGCGGTGTCTTTGGCGTGGCTTAGATTGAATTCAACTGGTTGCCGGGGAAAATCTATAGTTGGCTTTCCTTTTTCACCATATTGAAAAGTGATCTCCTTTGCAGAAATACCAAGATAGGAAGAGAGAATCGATCTCATGGCGGCACGTGCGAGGATAAACCTGCGCTGCTCGGAGGGCAGCCGGATACGCCTGCTTCGCTCCTGTTCATCCACTGCCAGCATAGCTGCAACTTGCTCAACAGCTTCTGGCTGACTCAGATCTATCAGCCAGAGGTGCAGCTCTCCACCTCCGGGTATGGAGGGAAAAGGGTGGGGGCTATTCCATGTGGTTGTTATGGTTGGCTCCAAGATGAGCTGTCCTGTCGGGGAGGTTCTGATATTCTTTGACCATTATCCTAGAAAGCGCAGTTGGGCAGGTTCAGAGAGCGTTGTATTGTACCAATTTGCATAGCAAGGTGGTGCAATAGGTTGCTCTCTGAGCCCGTAGCTATAGTCATCCAGGGGATGAACGGGTAACAAGTTAAATATTTTATTTTCCATAGTCAGCTGGATTATCCGAATAGCGGTCAACTGCGCTTTCTGGGATTATGCCTTGTGGCTATGTTTATATCCAAAGAGGAGTCGTCGGATGAGCCTTGAATTGGTCAGCTTTGTGATCTGCCCCTTCGTGCAGCGTGCCATCATTGTGTTGAGTGAGAAGGAGGTGCCATTCGAGATCACCTATGTCGATATCGACGAGCCACCGGAGTGGTTCTCTAAAATCTCCCCCTTCGGCAAAGTGCCCCTACTGAAGGTCGATGGTGATGTGCTTTTTGAATCAGCTATCATCAACGAGTATCTGGATGAGGTGTTTATGCCACGATTGCATCCGGATGCCCCTCTGGAGAGGGCAAAGCAGCGTGGCTGGATTGAGTTCGGTTCCAACCTCTTTTTTGAACAGGTGGGGCTGCTTCTGGCCAAAAACGCCGATGAGTACCAACAGAAAAAGGAGGGGCTGGCAGGCTCATTCGCCCGTCTGGAACAACAACTGGGTGATGGCCCCTATTTTCAGGGTAGCCACTTTTCACTGCTGGATGCGGCCTATGCGCCCCTATTTATGCGTTTCGACCTGCTGACAAGGTGGGATTCTACGCTGGCAGAAATAATGCCTTCACGGATGCAAAAGTGGGGGGAAGCCTTACTCAAGCGTCCTTCGGTGATGTCATCAGTAGTTGATGACTTTGATAAGCAATTTGTTGCCTTTTTTGCTAAGAAAGGCTCTTGGCTACTGGGGAATGAGAGTGATTCCGCAGCAAAAGGCGGTAGTGACTATCTCTCCCTTTGAGTGTGCTATCAGGCCCAACATGTAGTTTGGGTTAGTCCAGGCTAACCTAAACTACATGACGCTCTTTTCCATCATCCTCTGTTGTGACACCTGAATTAATCTGCTGACATACCCGTGACCATTGCCATTAAACAGATCATTCGCTCACCGCTGCCGGATACCTCCACTGAACTCCCCGACACCCTGCACCCTGTGTTGCGACGTGCCTATGCGATTCGCAATCTGACTTCGCGGCAGGATCTGGATCTGGATCTTGGTGGGATGTTGCCGCCTGCTGAGCTCGGAGGCACAGAGGCGGCGGCCGAGCTTCTATTCAAGACGTTGGATAGAGGAGGGCGGATACTTATCGTCGCTGACTTCGATGCGGATGGTGCCACCAGTTGTGCCTTGGCAGTAAGGGCGCTCAAGGCGATGGGGGCAAAAGTTGTTGATTATCTGGTGCCCAACCGCTTTGAATACGGCTATGGGCTGACCCCGAAAATCGTGGTTGAGGCGATGAAACGGGAGCCGAATCTCCTGGTCACTGTGGATAACGGCATCTCCAGTGTTGAGGGTGTAGCGGTGGCCAAAGCGGCGGGTATGGAGGTGTTGGTTACTGATCACCACCTGCCGGGGCGTCAATTGCCGGAGGCCGATGTCATAGTCAATCCCAACGCGCAGGGAGAGACGTTTGCCAGTAAAAATTTGGCTGGGGTGGGGGTGATTTTCTATGTGATGGTGGCGCTTCGTGCCATGCTGCGGCGAAATGGATGGTTTGAACGACAACAGTTGAAAGAGCCCAATCTGGCCGACTATCTCGATCTGGTCGCCCTTGGTACGGTGGCCGATGTAGTACCTCTGGATCACAATAACCGTATTTTGGTTCAGCAGGGGCTGCAACGAATCCGCTCAGGTTATAGCTGTGCAGGGGTTAAGGCGCTGTTTGAGCGGGCTGGACGTAACGCTAAACGGGTGGTGACCTCGGATCTCGGTTTTGCCATTGGTCCCCGCCTGAATGCCGCCGGCAGGCTTGATGATATGTCCCTGGGGATTGAGAGCCTGCTCTGTGATGATCCCGGCACCGCCTATTCACTGGCAAGAGAGCTTGATGAGCTCAACAGTGAGCGTAGAACAATTGAGAATGAGATGAAGCAGCAGGCGACAGAGCTGTTGCAGCATCTCTCACTGGAAGATGACTTACCTTTTGGTCTCGTGCTCTATCAGACGGAGTGGCATCAGGGCGTTGTCGGTATTCTCGCGGCGAGGATCAAGGAGCGCTATCATCGTCCCGTAATCGCCTTTGCTTTGGCCGAGACCGGCGTGATCAAAGGTTCTGCCCGCTCTATTCCAGGTTTGCATATCCGCGATACACTCGATGCAGTGGCTACCGGTAATCCCGGTTTACTGGAGAAATTTGGTGGTCACGCCATGGCGGCAGGTCTCACTATTGCTCTCGATTCGCTGGATGAATTTTCCAAACAATTCGATCATGAAGTACGAAAGCGTATTGATTCGGAAGCGTTGAGGGAGAGAATCTGTTCCGATGGTGGCTTGGCAGCCGGTGATCTGACCATGGATTTGGCACAACAGCTTCGTGCCGGCGGTCCCTGGGGTCAGGGTTTTCCTGAACCGCTGTTCGATGGCTGGTTTAAGATAATCAAGCAGCGGGTTGTTGGCAAGCACCACCTTAAGTTGGTGCTTCAGCCGGAGGAGGGCGGGGTTCTACTTGATGCAATTGCATTCAATCAGGCCGAGATCCCTTCTGCAAAAGAGAGAGATAAGATACATGCAGCCTATCGCCTGGACATTAATGAGTTCAGAGGAGCACGAAATTTACAGCTCATAATCGAGCATCTTGACGATAAATGATTAAAAGATAACCTGATCATTTTTGATGCTCAGCCGGTGGTAGAAGAAGATAAGCTAATATTGGCCGCAAATAAACGCGTATGAACGCAAATATTTTCAATATTTCCCCTATTACGAAGCACTTGAACAAGCCTTTGGTAATTATTTACGTTCAATGTCCTGGCGCTAATTTACCTGCGAAGAGTGATTTTTGAGTCGTATTCGCGTTTATTTGCGTTCATTTCCGGCTGGGTTTTAGGGGTAAACAGGAAAGATAATGTCAGATGATTTTGGAATAGAAGGCGACGAAGAGGAGCTGGTCAGTAGAACCCAGCTTAAGCGCGAGATGATGCTTCTGCAGAAACTGGGGGAGAGACTGGTCGGTCTGCCTGCATCACTGTGGGAACAGTTCAACTTTAGCCCGGTTATGCGAGCGGCTCTGGAAGAGTCTAAGCGGATTAAGAGCCACAATGCCATGCGGCGCCATGTTCGTCGTCTGGGGAAGCTTCTTGCTAAAGAGGATGCCGAACAGGTGAGTGAGCTTTTTGCCCGTATGGATAACGAACATCTGCAAGATACCAATCACTTTCATCGCCTGGAGCGGTGGCGGGACCGACTTCTGCAGGGAGGTGATGAAGTGGTGAATGAGTTGTTGGATGTTTGTCCAGATGCAGACAGACAGCAGATAAGGCAGTTGGTCAGGCAGAGCCAAAAAGAGCAGCAATTGGGCAAACCACCAGCGGCCCAAAGAAAATTATTCAAGTATCTCAGGAAGATAGATATAGAATGAAAAGTTGTTCGCAGACCGCCGGGTGTTAAGTAAATTTTATGGAATCATAAAAAACAGGCTTTTCATTAAGTAACAAACAGTTATAATCGTTTTCGGTTGCTCGAGAGTAGTTAAATACAGCAGTTACACCGGAAATAAAACCTATGCAAAACAGTCACCGGCCTGTATTTCTGAACTTGCTACAGTTCAGATTTCCCATGGCGGCAATTATGTCCGTTGGTCATCGTGTAGCGGGGGTAGTGATGATCCTTGCTGTACCCTTCGTAGCCTATCTTCTGAACCTCTCCCTGACGGGCAGTGATGGTTTTATTGAAGCCAAGGCACTGCTTTCCGGTACCTTTATGAAGTTGGTACTGTTTGTGGTTCTGTGGATGCTCCTTCATCACCTGCTTGCAGGCATTCGCTACCTGCTTATTGATTTCGATATTGGTGTTGAAATAGATACAGCGAGAAAGTCGGCTGTTGCCGTTATGGTTGCCGCACCGGTTATTGCCGTTCTGCTGGAGATCTTAATATGAGCCGCCAAGCTTCTGGTCTGCGCGCATGGGTCCTACAGCGGGTCACCGCCGTCTATCTCGGCATCTATATCATCTATCTCTTCACCTACCTGGCATTTTCGGGCCCCGACTCCTATGAAACATGGCGCGCCTACCTAGCCCATCCGGTTGCGGCAGCAGCCATGCAGCTTTTCTTTGTAGCCCTGCTGATCCACTCCTGGGTCGGTATCCGGGATGTGCTTATCGACTACGTTCCCCTCTTTATCGCCAGGGTGGTGCTTTTGACCCTGTTCGGTACCGGTCTGGTGGCGTGCGGGTTATTCATCGCCAGAACACTTTTTCTTGCCTAAAGCCTTATTGATTAAAGGTCTACCATGACGTTAGCCAGAAGACATTTTGATGCTCTGATTCTCGGAGCGGGAGGGGCGGGCCTGAATGCAGCCCTGCAACTTGCCAATGCCAATCTGCGGGTTGCAGTAGTCTCCAAGGTTTTTCCGACGCGCTCACATACGGTGGCGGCCCAGGGCGGAGTTAATGCCGCATTGGCCAACGTGGTGCCTGATAACTGGCACTGGCATATGTTTGATACCGTCAAAGGATCTGACTACCTGGGTGATCAGGATGCCATTGAATTCATGTGTCGTGAGGCGATCCCCACGGTCTATGAGTTAGAGCACAATGGTGTCCCTTTCTCACGACTGGACAACGGCAGAATTTATCAGCGCGCCTTTGGTGGTCAGAGCCAAAACTTTGGAGGTGCCCAAGCTGCTCGCACTTGTGCCGCCGCCGACCGTACCGGCCACGCTATACTCCACACGCTCTATCAGCAGAATATTCGTGCCCGCACTCACTTTTTCGATGAGTATTTTGGCGTCGATCTGATTCGTGATGATGAGGGCGCGATTCTCGGCGCCTTGGTGCTGGAGATCGAAACCGGCGAGCCGCTTCTGATTGAAGCGAAGACGACACTGCTCGCCACCGGTGGTTGCGGTCAGGTCTTCCGCACCACTTCCAATGCACATATTAATACCGGCGACGGTATGGCGATGGCGCTTCGCGCCGGGGTGCCGTTGATGGATATGGAGTTCTTCCAGTTCCATCCCACCGGTATTGCAGGTAAGGGCATGCTGATCACTGAAGGGGTGAGAGGGGAAGGCGGCTACCTGGTTAATAAAGATGGCGAGCGTTTTATGGAACGCTACGCACCTAATGCCAAGGACCTGGCAAGCCGCGATGTGGTGGCCCGTGCCATTGTTACCGAGGTGAAGGAGGGGCGTGGTTGCGGTCCCAACGCAGATCACGTGATGCTGAAGGTGGATCACCTCGGTGAAGAGATCGTTAGTAAACGGCTGCCGGGTATACGCGATAGCGCAAAGATTTTTGCCGGTGTTGATCCGGTGGTTGAACCGATTCCGGTATTTCCCACCGCACACTACGTGATGGGGGGTATTCCAACGGATCGTCTTGGACGGGTGGTGGTGCCTCTGCAACACGGTCCGGAAGAGGTGGTTCCCGGACTCTACGCCGCAGGTGAATGTGCCTGTGTATCGGTTCATGGTGCCAACCGCCTGGGTGGTAACTCACTGCTGGATATTCTGGTGTTTGGCCGAGCCGCCGGACAGGACATCATTGAGTACATCAAAGAAAATCCCAATCACCGGCCGATGAATGAAGCGAGTGTCGAAAGCGCAATGTCTCGTTTGAGTCGCTGGGATCAAAAGGGTGAGGGCATTACGGTACGTGAGTTGCGGGATGAGTTCCGTAAGGTGATGGAGGATCACGCAGGTGTTTTCCGTACCGATGAGATTATGGTTGAAGGGGTAGAGCGCGTTAAATCGGTCAGGGAAAAACTGAAAGATGTGCGTCTCACCGACCACAGCAGTGTTTTCAACACCGCCCGCGCAGAAGCCCTCGAGCTGGAGAATCTGATCGATGTTGGTATGGCCATCGCACTCTCGGCATTGGAACGGAAAGAGAGTCGGGGTGCCCACTCGAGACCGGATTACCCGGATCGTGATGACAAAAACTGGATGAAGCACAGCCTCTACTTCCAGGATGAAGACAGGATGGACTACAAGCCGGTTCACACCAAACCGTTGACCGTTGAAACCTTCCCACCGAAAGAGCGCGTCTACTGAGACCTGGCCAATGAAATTTATCATCTATCGCTATAACCCGGATGTCGATACCGCTCCCTGGATGCAGGAGTTCGAGGTGGAGGCGACCCAAGGCATGATGCTGCGGGATGCCCTGCTGGAGATTAAACGTCAGGATGAGTCATTTAGCTTCCGCCACTCATGTGGTGAAGGGGTTTGCGGCTCAGATGGTCTTAATGTCAACGGTACCAATCTGCTCGGCTGCATTACTCAGGTGGCTGACCTGAAAGAGCCAATCACTGTCCGCCCACTGCCGGGCCGTCCGGTAGTACGTGATCTGGTCGTCGATATGAGCCAGTTTTACCAACAGTATCGGGCAGTTAAGCCCTACCTGATTCGGAAAGATCCGCTGCCGGAGCAGGAGGTACTGCAGTCACCTGAGGAGCGCGATAAGCTGGATGGACTCTATGAGTGCATTATGTGTGGTTGCTGCTCCACTTCCTGCCCCTCTTTCTGGTGGAATCCTGAGAAATTTCACGGCCCGCAGGCGCTGCTGCAGGCGTGGCGATTCCTTGCCGACAGTCGTGATCAGGCAACGGATGAGCGCCTTGATGCCCTTGAAGGGCCCTATAAACTTTTCCGCTGCCACACCATCATGAACTGTGTAGCCGTCTGCCCCAAACAACTCAATCCCACCAAAGCGATTGGGCATATCAAGGAGTTGATGTTCAAGCACTCGATATGATGGTGGAAGATAGACAGCCTCCCAGTATTGAGCGGCTCCAGTGGCAGTGTCGGCGAGGCATGCTTGAGCTCGACTATCTGTTGCGTGACTTTCTTGATCAGGTCTACCCTGAGCTGAGCAAGAGTGAACAGTTGCTGTTCGTTCGGATGCTCGACTTTGAAGATCGGCAGCTACTTGCATGGCTGGTGGGTGACAGCCAGCCCGAAGAGCCTGCTGTGGCAGAGATGATTGAAAAGATGCAGATGGTTTATCAGCGCCCGCCAAAATAGAGGTAGGCCATGGTGATGTCAATTCAGCCACTTCAGGGCGATTTCGGCGAGTCGTCCTTGCCGGACATAAGGAAGTAGGCACCCGCCGCTGCCAGGGCAATCCACAGTCCCATGGATGCCGCCCCCAGCATCTCCCAGAGGGCACCGATATTCAGCAAGAGTATCAGTGCCACGCCCAGTAGGACATTGCCCAACACGAAACTGCGGCTTTTTTCATTGTCGTTCATGATCAGTAAATAAAGGGTGAATTCAGAATGGGCATGAGGGTAGCATTTCCACCCATCCCGCTCCACTCACCACATAATCCCAGAATCCTCAGTTGATCGCCCCATTCTACGGGCAAGGCGTTGACTTTAATTGCATTGACCGCGATTGCCTATTTCACTCTCCGGGTGAATTACGCTACAAGGCGGATAGCGCACTTGGTTTGGCGCATTACTGCGTTACAACTCCTTGGAATAGGCAGAAAATTGCTCCTGCATTTTCTGCATACCGTCCATCCATGGACATAAACAACTATGACCCGTCGTTGTGCCTTGTACTGCACCAACCCAAGTGCACTCTCCACCCTGTCCAACTGAGGATTCTAGGATAATTGATCTACTGGAATGAATTCCGTCTCACGGACAGCCAAACTTTGGCCATACTTGCCAGTATGGACAGGAGGTTGATCATGCCGACAAAATCACTCATACCGCTTATCTGCACGTTATTGCTATTTAGTACGACGCTGCCTGCCGATGACTATCTGCAACAACGCCAAGCGCTGATGGCAGAGATACAGCAGGATGCGACAGGATTACGGGATGGAAAATTTTCAGCCAGGACCATGAGCGCCATGGGGCGGGTGCCACGCCACGAGTTTGTCTCCGCACGCCTGCGCAACAAAGCCTATAAAAACCGCCCGCTATCCATTGGTCACGGACAGACCATATCACAGCCCTTCATCGTCGCCCTGATGACCGATCTGCTGGCGATATCACCTGGAGACAAGGTGTTTGAGCTGGGCACGGGTTCCGGCTATCAAGCCGCCGTGTTGGCCGAGCTGGGGGCCGATGTTTACAGCATGGAGATTGTCGAATCCTTGGGTCTGGCTGCGGCACAGCGCCTAAAGCGCCTCAACTACACCAATGTCAGGGTAGAGGTGGCCGATGGCTACCACGGCTGGCCCGATGCAGCCCCCTTCGATGCCATCATTGTCACCGCCGCAGGCGACCACATCCCTACTCCACTGATACAGCAGCTGAAACCCGGGGGACGCATGGTCCTGCCGGTCGGTGGCCGTTACTTGGTACAGCAACTGATACTGGTGACACGTAGCGAAGACGGCATGCTGCTCACACAGAACATCCTGCCGGTGGCCTTTGTGCCACTTACCGGCAACCATTGATGACAGCAGTGAATCAGCGGCTCCCGCCCTGGTTTGCCATCGGCCTGCTGTCCGCCGGCGCCCTGGCCTATGAGGTGCTGCTCATGCGCCTCTTTTCACAGATCCACTGGCACAGTCTGGTAGGGCTGATCATCAGCCTGGCATTATTGGGTTATGGCGCCAGCGGCACCTTTATCACCCTGTTGCGGCAACGATTACTCGCACATTATGAGCATTTTTTTGTGCTTAATGCCTTGCTCTTTGGCATCGGCGGCATCTTGGCATTTTACCTCGCCTCACGCCTACCCCTCAACCCTATGGCAATGGCCTGGGATGGCCGCCAGCTGCTCCACTTCATTGCCATCTATCTGCTACTGAGCCTGCCCTTCTTTGCGGTCGCCAATGCTATTGGCATTACCCTGTGGCGCTTTCCCGGCCAGATCAACCGGGTCTATGCCGCCGATCTGCTGGGGGCTGGCTTGGGTGCTGCACTGGTGCTTGCCCTGCTGTTCATCTTGACCCCATCAGACGCCCTGCACGGGGTAGCCCTGACCGGGCTGCTGGCTGCCATAACGACGCAGGGTATTACGCACAAACAGCGCTTGGCGTTGGCACTCGTAGCAGCACTCGGGCTCAGCCTGCTACCCAGTCAATGGCTGCAGGCACCAACGGCCGACTATAAGGCTTTAGCACAGTCGCTGGCAGTCAAGGGAGCAAAAGTAACCGCACAGCAGAGCAATCCACTTGGGGTGATCACCCTTGTAGAAAGCCCTGAAGCCCCCTTTCGTCACGCGCCGGGACTCAGCCTGATCACCCCCACCTTGCCCCCTGAACAGACAGCACTGTTTGTCGATGGCGAGGTGATGGGTGTCCAGTATCGCCTATCTTCGAATACCGCCCATCTCGACTATCTGATATCGGCCTTGGGTTATGCGCTATTGGAGAAGCCCCGTGTACTGCTGGCCGGGGCACACGATGGTTCGGCAGTGGCTCAGGCATTGGCAGCGGGTGCCACACAGGTCCATGTGGTAGAGGCCAATCCACTGCTGGCCGAACTATTGGCAGACGAGCTGACGTCACAACCAGTGGTCATACACCCGGTGGCATGGCGTCGTTTCCTGCGGGAAAAGGATGAAGAATACGACCTGATCCAGCTGTCATTGGGTGATGCGTTGGGTGGGATAGCCGGCCTACAGGCGCAGCAGGAGAATTACCGTTACACGGTAGAGGCCTTTCGTGATGTCTGGCGACACCTGACCGAGCGGGGAGTGATCAGTATTACCCGTGGTCTACAGATGCCGCCAAGAGGCAGCCTGAAACTGATCTCGACCGTGACGGCAGCGCTACGGCAGGAGGGGGTGGTAGCACCCGAGCTGCACTTGGCATTGGTGCGCAGTTGGAACACGGTCAGCCTGCTGCTTGCGCGCACACCGCTGTCTGCACAGCAGCGACAGGCCATTCGCCACTTCAGCCAACAGCGCATGTTCGATCTGGTCTATCTGGCGGATATCAGGCCTGAAGAACTGAACCGCTATCACAAGCTTGCACGCCCCAGCGTTTACGAGGGCGTGGCCACCCTGTTGACAGCACAGGCCCCGCAACACATGGAGACCCATCCCTTCATCATTGCCCCCGCCACGGATGATCGCCCCTATTTCAACCGTTTCACCCGCTTGAGTGAGCTTATCGGCCTGCTGCAACGGCCCGGTCGTGCGGGCCTGGCCCAAATCGACTGGGGCTATTTCATGCTGCTCACCGCCTTGCTCATCGCCCTGCTGAGCAGCATAGTACTCATCTTGCTGCCGCTTTGGTGGCGGCGGCAAGATAGCCCGACCAGAAACCGACGATGCCGTGGAGTGGTCCTCTACTTCGGCGCCATTGGCCTCGCCTTCCTATTTATTGAGATCGCCTTCATCCAGCGTTTCCAGCTCTTTCTGGGCGCCCCCATCTATGCGGTTGCGGTGGTACTGGGCGGTTTTCTGCTCGCGGCGGCTGCGGGCAGTAAGATTTCACACAGACTGGCCTGCCGATATGGCACCTCCCTGACATTGACTGCTGCCATCTGCCTGATTGCACTCATCACCATCGTCTATCTGTATTGGCTGCCCGCACTGTTTGCCTGGCCGGGGCCGCTGCCCATAGAGGCCCGCACTGCCATCTGCCTCATACTGATCGCACCCCTCGGCATGGCCATGGGCATGCCCTTCCCCCTGGGGCTATCATCCCTGGGGGACACTGCCCCACAGCTGATTCCCTGGGCCTGGGGCATCAACGGTTGCGCCTCGGTGATCAGCGCACTGCTGGCCCCGTTGCTGGCCATGGAGATCGGCTTTAGTGGTGTGATCCTGCTCGCCACCTTGTTCTATTTTCTAGCGCTGGCCGCCAGCCGCCTTGACTGCGAATCAAAGACTTTAGTAGGTTGAGGGTCAATGCACGGCCTGACGGTGGTTCTGAGTCTAAGTCGGTGCTATTCGGGCACTTAGTATATTTAGCTAAGTTCAACGGTTATCATCACTTCCAACTACCGACGTTTTTTAAATCACAAGGAAAGTGATGCATCACTCCTACTCACCGCTCCGCGTTGAAATCTTACCGTCACCAACGCTGGTGATGTTTATCCACTCTCTCCACGGTGCGGTTTTTATCTTTTGCCTCTTCCTTCCTTTGCCGATTGGGGTAATAGGTGTCAGCTTACTGATGGTCATCACAAGCTGGGTTGTTGCCGCTCGAAGGTATATTGTGTGTGTTGGAGATGCGGGTATAACTACAGTTGAGTGGCAGTGTGATAGTGGCTGGTCACTGCTGGAGGGTGATAGTCAAGCGCAGCAGGTGGAGCTGCTCGAAGGAACTTTTGTCTCTACCTGGATGATTATTCTCAGGTTCAGATTGGGCCGTTTCAGAGAGCGGTATTTGATTCTTCTATCGGATAATACCGATGCTGATGAGGTGCGCCGGTTACGGATTCGTTTACGCAATTATCCAGGGGAGGCTCTAAACAAGTCATAAACGATTGTTTGGGCTCAACTACCTACCATCGTTCTTGGATGCCTTGGGGTGATAGTTGTCCGGCATAAGAATAGTGGGGCTGCGCTGATATCTGTCGTCACGCTTGGGGAAATCGAGTGTAAAGTGTAGTCCCCGGCTCTCTTTTCTGCTCTGAGCAGAGCGCACGATGAGGCTGGCAACTTCCACCAGGTTACGCAGTTCCAGTAGATCATTGGTGACGCGGAAGTTGCTGTAGTACTCCCTGATCTCCTGCTGAAGCAAGTTGATACGGCGCCTGGCCCGTTCCAACCGTTTGTTTGTGCGGACGATACCGACGTAGTCCCACATGAAACGGCGCAGTTCATCCCAGTTGTGGGCTACCACCACCTCCTCATCTGAATCGGTTACCCGGCTCTCATCCCAGGCACTTACTTCAGGAGGATTTGGTGTTGATTCAATTTTTTCAGCAATGTCCTGTGCAGCTGCCTGGGCAAAGACGAGGCACTCCAATAGAGAGTTACTGGCCATCCGGTTGGCACCGTGAAGGCCGGTGTAGGAGGCTTCTCCAATGGCATAGAGGTTGGGTGTATCGGTTAGCCCCTGGGCGTCGCTGATGATGCCGCCACAGGTGTAGTGTGCCGCCGGTACTACAGGGATGGGCTCTTGAGTGATGTCGATGCCATACTCTTTGCAGCGGCGGTGAATGGTGGGGAAATGATCGAGGATGAACTTTTCCGGCTTGTGACTGATATCGAGATAGACACAATCCTCTCCAAGACGTTTCATCTCATGGTCTATCGCTCGGGCAACGATATCTCTGGGAGCCAGCTCCGCCCGTTCATCGAAACGAGGCATAAATCGGCTACCATCTGCCAGCAGTAGTTTACCGCCTTCACCACGTATCGCTTCGGTGATTAGAAAGGATTTGGCTTCGGGGTGATAGAGGCAGGTCGGGTGAAACTGGATAAACTCCATATTGGCAACCCGGCAGCCGGCACGCCAAGCCATGGCGATACCGTCACCGGTGGCGACATCTGGGTTGCTGGTATAGAGATATACTTTGCTTGCGCCGCCGGTAGCGATGACGGTGGCACTTGCCAGGAACGTCTCAACGTGACTGGACTCGGTATTCAAAATGTAGGCGCCGACACAGCGCCTGTCGCTCCCCAAATTTTTGTTCGCCAGTATCAGGTCGACGGCGTTGTGGTGTTCAAACAGATGGATGTTGCTGCGTTTTCTGGCATCCTGCTCAATACGGATTTCGACCTCCTGGCCGGTGGCGTCCGCTGCGTGAACCACTCTGCGCTTGGAGTGCCCACCCTCCCTGGTAAGGTGAAGAACTTCAGAGGAGGGTCGCTCACGGGTGAAATCGACACCTTCATCCAGCAGCCATTGGATATTTTCAGGCCCATGTTCTGCCACCTGCCGGATAATCTCCCTGTCGCAGAGGCCGGCGCCGGCATTAAAAGTGTCCTCGATGTGAGATTCAATCGAATCATTCTCATCGAGCACTGCGGCAATGCCACCCTGAGCATAGTAGGTGTTGCCCTCAGCGAGCGCCTTTTTTGAAATGACCGCGACCTGCAGGTGTTGCGGGAGGCGCAGCGCCAGACTGAGGCCGGCGGCGCCACTACCGATGACCAAAACATCAAAATGGTGGTGAGTATTCATCAGGGATTGCCGGATTTCCGTCTTAGGGTCATAATCTCTCGAATTAGAGAACCCCTTTTGGGGTTTGGATGACGAATCCTAGCCTATCTTGGCGGTTTCGAGAACCACTATATTAAATAGAACTTATTCCATTACAGGCTGTCAGTTCACAGTGAACAATAGAGATTGCTTGCCAAAATCAGGGGGTAAGCCCGGATGGGCGAGCGGAAGGTAGATCAGGAGCTGGTTGAACGCGTACAGCGCGGAGACAAAAAGGCCTTCGATCTACTGGTGCTGAAGTACCAACAGAAGGTGATGAATTTAGTCTCTCGCTATATTCGGGATGCCAGTGAGACACAGGATGTGGCACAGGAGGCCTTTATCAAGGCTTATCGCGCACTCCCCGGTTTTCGAGGGGATAGTGCGTTCTATACCTGGCTCTATCGGATTGCCATCAATACGGCAAAGAATCACTTGGTTGCCAGGAAGCGACGCCCACCGGGGAGTGATATTGATGCGGAGATGGCGGAGCAACTCGATTCCGGTATCCGCCTGAAGGAGATGGCAACACCGGAGCATCACGCTCTCGAGAGCGAGTTGGCCGACACGGTGCGTCTCGCAATCGATGAATTGCCGCAAGATTTGCGCACGGCAATTACACTACGAGAGCTGGAAGGCTTAAGCTATGAGGAGATCGCCAAGGCTATGGAGTGCCCCGTGGGTACGGTCAGATCGAGAATCTTTCGTGCTCGCGCGGCGATTGAGAAGAGGCTGCAGCCACTGCTGGCCTAACAACTGCTTAGTGATTAACTACGGCCATGACTGACGAAATTAGAGAACAACTTTCAGCGTTACTGGACGATGAGCTTGCTCACCACGAGATGCAGGCTCTTCTTGATCGACTCCAGGATGATGATGATCTCCATGACAGCCTGGATACTTATCAGTTGATAAGTGATGTTATGCGGGGTGAAGGAGTACGGTTATCTCCCGCTGGGATTGCCGGGGCGATACGGGAGCAGATTAAGTCTGAACCGGCGATCATTGCCGCACCAGCCCGTGGTCACGGTTCGAAGTTTGGGAGTAGGGTACATCATTGGGCCAAGCCTGCTGTTGGGGCCGCCCTGGCTGCCTCAGTGGCGGTTATGGCAGTTTATCTGTTCCCACAGATACAGGGAGTGGCAGGTGGCGATGGTGTGCCGATTGTCGCTTCATCGGCAAACGCTCCCTACCATGAACGTACAGCTACGCGCTGGAAGAACCTGCCTGGGCCGAAGGTTGAATCTCAACTAAATCGCTATCTGGTTGATCATAATGAGTTTTCCTCCTCTGGTGCTATGTCGGGTGTCGCTCCTTATGCGAGCTTTGTCACCTATGATAGCAACAGTAGTCGTTAGTCCAATGATGCTTCGTCGCTTTTTACTCCCTCTTCTGCTGGGCCTCTCCACGGTCTCCTTCCAAACATTCGGGGAGACTGATCAGGGGGGGGTTAGAGTCTGGCTTGAGAAGATGGTCAATGCAGTTCATACCCTTAGTTACGAAGGTACTTTCGTCTATCTGCATGACAATCATCTGGAGAGTATGCGCATCGTCCACAGCGCCAACAGCAAGGGGGAGAGTGAGCGTTTGATCTCCCTCAATGGTGTTGCGCGGGAAGTTGTTCGTGACAATGCGTCAGTCACTTGCATCGCACCTGACTCCAGGTCCGTATCCATCGGTAGCCGGGTGCTGGGTCAGGGCTTTAGGGCGGTACTGTCCGTTGATACCGGCCAGCTCGATGATCACTACAGTTTCTTCAGTCTAGGAGAGGCGAGGGTGGCTGACCGTGCTGTGGCAGTGGTTGCCATCGTACCCAAAGATCACTATCGATACGGTTACCGGATATACCTCGATAAGCAGCATGGGTTGCCATTAAAGACGGACATGCTTAATGCCAATGGTGATGCCATATCCCAGATTATGTTCACACAGTTACAGGTAGATACTAATGTTGAGGCGCTGACGGAGCCCTCCATTGCAGGTAAAGAGGATTACCAGTGGGTTCAACAGAAACCCCTGAGGCAGATGCCTGGAGGGGGTGACAAAGGCTGGCAATTCAACGACCTTCCTGCAGGTTTTGCCGTCACTTTGCATGCCAGGAAATCTGCAGGAAAGGGTGATGCCGGTATGGATCATTTTGTTATATCAGACGGCCTCGCCTCTCTCTCCCTCTATGTTGAGAAAGCGGGTACTGACGCCGGATTGCATGGCGCTTCCAACATGGGTGCAATCAATGCCTTTGGCAACCGTTTGCAAGAGTTTCAGGTGACGGTGATCGGTGAAGTGCCGGCGCTGACGGTGGAGCAGGTCGCCAAGGCGTTGCATAGAATTCAATGATCGAAGAGCAGGCCTTGGTTATATCCACTGACGGTGAGTTTGCTATCGTCGAGACTGAGCGTAAAGCCACATGTGGCGGCTGTGCCGGTAGCAGCACTTGCGGTGTATCTGCAATATCCAAGGTGTTTGGCCAGCGACGCAGTTCTTTCAAAGTTCTAAATGGTATCGGTGCGTCACCAGGCGAGCAGGTCATTCTCGGATTGGCTGAATCCACCCTGTTGAAGAGTTCTGTCATCCTCTATCTTGTTCCCCTGTTTTCATTCTTTCTTTTTTCTCTGCTCGGACGTTGGCTCGCCACTCTGCTTGAGTTCAAATCGACGGAACCAATGATAATAGTTAGTGGTCTATTGGGTCTGTTGGTAGGGCTGCTGTATCTACGTTATCACGCTGGGTCAACCCGCAGTGATAAGAGGTATCAAGCTGTGATACTGCGCCGTGCCGGAAGGGTTTATGTGACCCTGGATGGTTGATGATTTTTACCGGGAGTTTTTTATGTACACAGAGCGAGTTAGGGATCGATACTTCAGTTTTTTCTGGATGTTATTGTTGGTGTTGGCATCAACTGCCTCCCATGCCCGAGCACTACCGGATTTTACACAGCTGGTAATTGATAACAGCCCATCGGTGGTCAATATCAGTACTAAGCAACATCGCCCACAGATCAGACAGCTCGGCAAAGATTTTCAGATCCCCAATCTACCCGAAGATAGCCCGCTTAATGATCTTTTTCGGCGTTTTCTCGGTGAAGGTTTCGGACAGCTTGAGCCGAGGGAACACGATGCGCAGTCACTTGGATCGGGATTTGTTATCTCCAAGGATGGCTATATTCTAACCAACTACCACGTAGTCAATGGTGCTGATGAGATCCTAGTGCGTCTCAACAGCCACCACGAGTATATGGCGGAGGTCATCGGTATGGATAAAGCCAGCGACGTCGCTCTGTTGAAGATAGATGCCAAGGGACTGCCCATGGTAAAAGTGGGTAGCAGCAGTGATCTAAAGGTGGGGGCTTGGGTGCTGGCGATTGGTTCACCCTTTGGTTTTGATCATTCCGTCACTGCCGGTATCGTTAGTGCGAAGGGGCGTAGCCTGCCGAGCGAAAACTATGTGCCCTTCATACAGACCGACGTTGCCATCAATCCGGGTAATTCAGGCGGGCCACTGTTTAACATGAAGGGTGAAGTGGTGGGTATCAACTCTCAGATCTATAGCAGGACGGGGGGCTTTATGGGCCTCTCCTTCGCTATCCCCATAGAGATGGCGATGAATGTCGCTGATCAGCTACGGGATCAGGGACGGGTCAGTCGGGGTTGGCTGGGTGTCCAGATTCAGGATGTGACTCGTGAACTGGCGGATTCGTTCGGTATGAAACAGCCAAGAGGCGCCCTGGTGGCCAGAGTGTTTGCTGATAGCCCGGCTGAAAAAGCGGGGATAGAGGCGGGAGATATTATTCTCCAGTTCAATGGTAAACATCTTCACGACTCTACTATGCTGCCACCACTTGTCGGTAGTAGCAGGGTGAATAAGCCAGCCAAGATATTGATACTGCGCAGTGGTAAACGCAAGACGATCTCGGTAGAGATCGGTGAATTGCCTGCGGATGATAAAATCGAACTGGCGGCAAAAGAGGTGAAGAAGAGCGTTGGGAATCTTCTTGGTCTGGTGGTTAGGGATATTACCCGTCAGCTGCTACGACAGTTCAAACTGGATGCTAAACATGGTGTGCTGGTCGAGACTGTGAAGAGCGGTCCGGCCAAGGCTGCGGGAATACGCCAGGGCGATATCATTCAGATGATCAATAACAGGCGCGTCAGAAACCTGGAGGAGTTTGAGGCGCAGCTGGCGCGGCTGCCAAAGGGAGAGTACATCAATGTACTGGTAATGCGTCGCAGTGGACCGATATTTCTCGCACTGCAGGTGCCGGGTGAGTGAGACGGTAGAAAGAGTCCGGCTACAGTTCTATTACAGGGAGGGCTGTCACCTTTGTGATGACATGTGGCGGCAGTTGGAGCAGATGCAGATTGAGCACCCGTTTGAGCTGGAGCGTCTTGACGTCGATGAGTCAGCAGAAACCAGAGAGCGGCTTGGTCATTTGATTCCGGTGCTGGAAGGAGGGGGAGAGACGATCTGCCACTACTATCTCGATCCAGTTGCGTTGAAGAACTATCTGATAAAAACAGGGGCTATATGAGTGCTGCCTGATCTGGGTTACTATACGCAATTGCCCTGATTTGCTCAGGCTGATATTCATGACGGAACTTTTTATATGAAAAGTTCCGTTTTTTCAATTGGTTAAAGAATAATATTCATGCAGAATATTGCTTTTATGGAAGGCTGCCCGGTTGTCCTGGCGCCGGATGCCGGATGACAGACCTTAAACACATCAGAAACTTCTCCATTATTGCCCATATTGATCATGGGAAATCGACCATTGCTGATCGTTTTATTCAGATGTGTGGAGGGTTGAGTGAGCGCGAGATGGAGCAGCAGGTGCTCGACTCCATGGATATCGAACGCGAGCGCGGTATTACCATCAAGGCCCAGAGCGTCACTCTCGACTACAAGGCCAATGATGGTCAAGTCTACAACCTCAACTTCATCGATACTCCAGGGCATGTGGATTTCTCCTATGAGGTTTCAAGATCACTGGCCGCTTGTGAAGGTGCGCTCTTGGTTGTCGATGCTGCCCAGGGAGTGGAAGCTCAGAGTGTGGCCAACTGCTACACCGCTATAGAGCAGGGGCTGGAAGTATTGCCGGTGTTGAACAAGATTGATCTGCCGGCGGCCGATCCGGAGCGGGTGGTTACCGAAATCGAAGAGATCATCGGACTCGATGCGTCAGATGCCATCCATGTCAGTGCCAAAACAGGGATCGGCATTCCAGAGCTTCTTGAAGAGTTAGTGAAGATGATTCCACCTCCGGAAGGTGATGCATCAGCCCCTCTTCAAGCATTGATAATTGACTCATGGTTCGATTCCTATGTGGGAGTTATCTCTCTGATCAGGGTGGTCAATGGTTCTATCAAGCCAAAGCAGAAGATGCAGATTATGTCGACAGGTCGCGCCTTTCTGGTTGAAAAAGTGGGTGTGTTCACTCCCAAACGTGAGAACCGCGCTTCACTGAATCCGGGTGAAGTGGGTTATGTCATCGCCGGTATCAAGGATATTGATGGAGCTCCTGTAGGTGACACCATCACTCTGGTCGACCGTAAGGCGGCTACTTCTCTGTCTGGTTTTAAAGAGATGCAGCCCCGGGTTTTTTCCGGTCTCTATCCCGTCAGCTCCGATGACTATGAGAATTTCCGTGAAGCGTTACAGAAACTGAAGCTGAATGATTCTGCACTTCGGTTTGAGCCGGAAACCTCCCAGGCCCTTGGTTTTGGTTTTCGCTGCGGATTTCTCGGCATGCTCCACATGGAGATTGTTCAGGAGCGTCTCGAGCGCGAGTACGACCTCGACCTGATCACTACAGCACCCACGGTTATCTACGAGGTATTGCGAAGCGACGGCGATATTGTGATGGTGGATAACCCCGCCGATCTGCCGGAACCCAACCATATAGAAGAGGTACGCGAGCCTATTATTGAAGCCCATATCCTGGTGCCTCAAAACTATCTTGGTAACGTTATCACCCTTTGTATCGAGAAGCGGGGAGTGCAGAAGAATTTGCAGTACCTCGGTGGTCAGGTGCAGGTGACCTACGATATGCCGATGAATGAGGTTGTGCTCGACTTCTTTGATCGTCTGAAATCGGTGAGCCGGGGCTACGCCTCTTTTGAGTACGAGTTCAAACGCTTCACAGCTGCACCCTTGGTAAAACTTGAGATCTTGATCAACACCGAGAAGGTGGATGCACTGTCGCTGATTGTCCACCGGGATTATGCCGAATCGCGTGGGCGTGAATTGACGGTGAAGATGAAAGAGATCATTCCGCGTCAAATGTTTGAAGTGGCAATCCAGGCAGCGATTGGCAGTAAAATTATTGCTCGTACGACAGTGAAGGCGCTACGTAAGAATGTGACGGCAAAGTGCTACGGTGGTGATGTTTCACGTAAACGTAAACTGCTGGAGAAGCAGAAAGCAGGCAAGAAACGGATGAAGCAGGTTGGTAGTGTGGACATTCCGCAGGAAGCGTTTTTGGCTGTGCTGCGTGTCGGTAAAGATAGCTAGTGGTAAGTGCTGGACTGTAATTGCAGATTGAGATAAAAATAACTTATGAACTTTGACTTCCCGTTTTTTCTTGTTATGGCGACCGCTATCACCGGCGTTATTTGGTTGGTGGATTCACTGTTTTTTGCATCTGCCAGGCGGCGGGGTGAAGGATGCGAGAGTGATACTAGAGAACCTCTGATGGTTGAGTACTCTCGCTCTTTCTTTCCGGTTATCCTTGCGGTGCTGGTGCTACGTTCTTTTCTTGTAGAGCCGTTTCGCATTCCCTCCGGTTCCATGATGCCTACTCTGCTGGTGGGTGACTTTATCCTGGTCAACAAATTCACCTACGGTATTCGCCTACCGGTGCTCAATAAGAAGGTAATAGAGCTGGGTGCTCCCAAACGGGGGGATGTAGTGGTGTTTAAATATCCACAAAATCCCACTGTTGACTATATTAAGAGGGTAGTAGGCGTTCCGGGTGATACTGTCTGGTACCAGAACAAGACGCTTCACGTCAACGGCAAGCCCCAAGAGCAGGTGCCGCTGGGTCTCTACTCTGGTGAAGGCAGTGGCGTGTCAGAGACAGGAACAAGCGAAAATCGGGAACATCTGGGTGAGGTTGAACATTCGGTACTGGTTAACCCAAGAGTTCCGGATTTTGGCTACGGTTGTCATGTGCTTGCCCGAGGACCGATTACTATTCAACCGGGTTACTACTTCGCGATGGGGGATAACCGTGACAACAGCAACGACAGCCGCTGCTGGGGGTTGGTACCGGAAGAGAATCTTGTCGGAAAGGCATTCGGTATTTGGATGAGTTGGGATGGTAACCGCTCAGGCTTTCCGGTCTCATGGAGTCGCATAGGTAGTGGTATTAACTAATTTTCAAAGGCTTCTTGTCTCTGGAAGAACAATTACTGTGAGGTGTCGTCGTGTCTCCGATATATAGAAATCAGCAAGGAATGACCTTTACCGGATGGCTGGTCGTGTTGGCACTGATCGGTTTTTTTTCTCTGGTCGGGATGAAAATCTTGCCGATTTATCTACAGAACTACTCGGTGAGAACTGTGGTCCAGTCTCTTGAGGATGAACCGCTTATTACCAGAAAAAGCTCAAATGAGATAAGAAAAATAATAATGCGAAGATTTGATATCAACGGAATCTATGATCTCAAGAGAGACCATGTGTCAGTAAAAGTGAGTCCGGGTATTATGGATGTCAGCGTGGTCTATGACGTCCGTAAAAAAATGCTAGGAAATCTCGATATTATTGTCTCTTTTGATGAGCGAATAAGATTGGTGTCGAATTGAGAGAACCCACCGAGAGGCTAATACGTGCAATTGATTATGAATTTCGTGACAACAGCCTGATTGAAACAGCACTAACCCATCGAAGTGCAGGAAAAGACAATAACGAACGCTTGGAGTTTCTGGGTGATGCGATCCTGGGTTTTATCATAGCCGATGAGCTCTTTAGCCAGTTTCCCGAAGCTAATGAAGGTGAGCTGAGCCGTTTACGTGCAGGACTGGTAAAGCGTGACTCTCTGGCAAAGCTCGCCCGTATTATCGATTTGGGAAAATATCTGTGCCTGGGTACGGGTGAGTTGCGCAGTGGGGGGTATTCTCGTAGCTCAATACTTGCTGATGCTTTAGAGGCGCTGTTTGCAGCTGTCTACCTGGATGGAGGGTATAGCGAGGCGAGACGAATTATTCTTAAGCTGTTCAAGGCTGAACTCGTCTCTCTTAATGAGGAGTCCCAAAGTAAGGACCCAAAAACCTGTTTACAGGAGTTGTTGCAGGCGCGAAAGCTACAGCTTCCCAACTACTCCATTGTCGATGTGAGTGGTGAGCAACACGAGCAACAGTTTACCGTCCGCTGTTTGGTAGAAGGGTTGGATATTGAAACTATCGGCACCGGCGGAAGCCGGAGGAAAGCGGAGCAGGATGCAGCCTACCGGCTATTGGGGCAGATTCAGAATGGTTGATACGATAGAGAAGAGGTGCGGCTACTGTGCCATCATAGGCCGGCCTAACGTAGGAAAATCAACGCTGTTGAATCGCCTGATTGGTCAAAAACTGGCAATCACCTCACACAAACCACAAACCACCCGCCATAGTATCCTTGGCGTAAAAACTATGGATCATGGGCAGGTTGTCTACGTTGATACACCGGGAATACACCAGCGTACCGATCATGCGATGAATCGTTATCTCAACCGGACGGCGAAAACTGCGGTTACCGGAGTTGATCTGCTGTTATTTGTGGTTGAGGCGCTCTGCTGGACTGAAGAAGACCAAGCTGTTCTCGATACTGTCGTTCAGTCTGGTATTCCGGTAATTTTGATAGTCAATAAAGTAGATAAGCTCAAACAGAAGGAAGCGTTATTGCCGTTTCTTTCCGAGATGTCTGACCGCCATGGGTTTCTTACTATCATCCCGGTTTCTGCAAAGAAGGGTGATAACCTGGATGCGATTGAGGCACGAGTATTGTCAGAACTGCCGGTGGGAGATAATATCTTTCCTGATGACCAGCTTAGTGACCGGTCTGAGCGATTCTTTGCGGCTGAGCTGATTCGTGAAAAACTTACCCGACGCTACGCAAAAGAGGTCCCTTACGCATTGACGGTTGAGATTGAAAAGTTTCAGGATGAGGGTGGGCTCTACCGAATACACGGCTTGATATGGGTTGAACGCCCCGGGCAAAAAAACATCATCATAGGCAGCAAGGGCGAGGCTTTGAAAGAAGTGGCGACTCAGGCGCGGATTGATATGGAGAAGTTTTTCGGTAAAAAAGTATTCCTTCAGCTCTGGGTCAAGGTTAAGAAAAGTTGGTCTAGTGATGAAGGCGCATTGAACCGTCTTGGGTACAGTGACTGATAGAACAACATATCAGCTTGAGCCCGCCTTTCTTCTGCACCGCAGACCCTATTCCAACCGTAGCCTGCTGGTCGAGTGTTTTGCACTTCATCACGGCCGTTTTCCAGCGATCGCTAAAGGTGTGATGAGTGGACGTGGTGCAGGTGCTGCGCTACTGCAGCCCTTTGTTCCACTTAAACTGAAGTGGAGCGGAAGGGGTGAGGTTAAAACCATCACAGGTTATGAGCAGAGTGGAAAGCTGCCCGGCCTTCAGGGTAGGGCACTCTATTGTGGCTTTTATCTCAATGAGTTATTGATGCGGCTACTGCAGCGGAATGATCCTCATGAAGAGCTGTTCAGTTTTTACACAGAAGCATTGACGTTGCTCGCTGATGATCGGCGCGAGGAACAGGTACTGCGCCGGTTTGAGATTCAGATGTTCAACGCCCTTGGCTATGCCTTGGTCCTTGATCAGGATGTCGAGAATGACAGGCCGTTGTTACCGAACCAGCGTTATGATTATCTCCTCGAAACCGGGCCGGTGCCTGCTGCTGAGGGGACCCCGGGCATGGTCTCGGGTAGTACACTATTAGCCCTGGCCTGTGATCAACCTCTCGACAAGGGAGGTCAGAGAGAGGCGCGAGATTTAAGTCGACACCTACTGACACACTACCTTGGTGGCAAGCCGCTTAAGAGCCGTGAACTGTTTCTCAGTGCTTTAAAAAATTGATAGATAGGATAATTTGGAACCAGGTATGAATAGAACAAACGTGATGCTGCTCGGTGTCAATATTGACCATATCGCAACCTTAAGGCAGCAACGGGGAACGCGTTATCCGGAGGTCATTCAGGCGGCATTGGTGGCCGAGCAGGCCGGAGCTGACTCCATTACAGTTCACCTGCGTGAGGATCGGCGTCATATACAGGATCGTGATATCTCGATTCTTAGTGAAACTCTGCAGACGCATATGAACCTGGAAATGGCGGCTACAGATGAGATGCTGAAGATTGCCTTGAATACCGCTCCCAGTGATTGTTGCCTGGTTCCTGAGAGTCGCGAAGAGTTGACCACAGAGGGGGGGTTGAATGTTATTGGTAACCTGGACTACCTGACTGACTACTGTGCAAGACTGGCTCAGAATGATACTCGAGTTTCCCTGTTTATAGATGCATCTCCATCGCAGTTAGAGGCAGCCGTTAAGGTGGGTGCTCCTGCTGTGGAGATCCATACGGGTCACTATGCCGATGCTTTGGACAGAGAGCGGCAGGAGATAGAGCTGGAGAAAATCAGGCAAGCCGTTGTTTATGGTATGGAACTGGGCCTTCAGGTCAATGCAGGCCATGGACTCGATTATCATAATGTCGGAGCGGTTGCCGCCATCGAAGGGATAGTAGAGCTTAATATTGGGCACTCAATTATATCCAGAGCTGTCTTTAGTGGTCTGGCATCAGCTGTAGCTGAGATGAAAGCGTTAATTAGTAGCAGCAAATAAACACGTGTTAAGGAGTCTCTGATTAAGTCTGGTTAGGTTTTAGCCAGCGTAAAGCAATCATAACTTGATCAGAGTCTCCTTAAGGCAAGTATTTACAGTACTCCCCATATTGCGAAGCATCTGAACAAGCCTTAGTGATTATTTATGTTCAATGCCTGGCTATTAATCTGCGAAGAGTAAATTAAGAGTCATATTCGCGTTCATTTCCGGCTGAATCTCCGGGGAAATCAGGAACGCTTTTTAATCAGCGCAGCAGGGCTTCAAACTCCCGGTCGAGAAGGTCAGAATCACCAAGATTGAGCTCAACCAAGCGGCGTAGATGCCCTATGCTCTCCAATCCAATATGGATACAGGTGATGCCCAGAATATCGGGATTGGCATGGATGATCTCTCCTTGTATCTCAATTGCCGGGCCTTCCTCTGCAAGCGCAATCTCTACTGTTGCCGAATCACCTGCATTCAGTTGGCACTCCCCTGGCCTGACCAGTAGCACTCCTTTGAGTGAGATGTCGATAAGGGATGAGTGGTAGTGTTTCGATTCTATCTTTAGTATCGCCGGAGCATCAAAGAGAATACGCTGATGGAGGCGTCGATCATTGGGTGTGTCAGATGTCAAAATAGCTGCCCCAGTTCAAAGTATCGGCGACAGGCTTTGATGATAACAGGCTGAAACCATAACGTTGATGGCTTTTTAGAGCACCGCACGCTGCAGCGCCTCTTGATGGAAACGTACCCTGATATCTCCAATCTGGATAATGCAGCCATCCCTCAAATGAGTACTGCTGTTGCCGATGGTTTGGTCATTGACCAGAGGTGTAGATTTACCCTCCAGGTGAGAGAGAAAGTAGCCGTCATCTCGGTGTGCGATCACCGCGCAGTTATTACCGGTGAGGCCAAGCCTTGTCAGGGAGCGCTGCAGTGGAATCATCTTACCGATATGGGGTCCGCTGAGTACCTGTATACATCCTGCGGGGAGTCTGCTGATGCTCTTGATTATATGGTCAAACTTATTATCAGACTTGCTGTTTTCAACGGTTACTCTTTGTGGTTTCAGGGCCTCGGTGGCATTGATGGCAGCAGGTGTCTCAGAGAAGAAAATGGTATGTTCTCCTATCTGGATGACGTCGCCGTGGCGTAGCAGGACCGATGTCTCTGGAGTGTGATTTACCAAGAGGACGGCTTCCTCTCTTGCTTGCTCAATGCGGTAGCTCTCTTTGTCGGGCTTGACTCTGGCGTGTTGCTCCGCGATGACAAAGCTATCGATACAGATATCGCAGTCAGCAGTGCGCCCAACCACAAACAGCTGGTCGTCAAGTTCATAAGAACGAATCATTCGGCCCTTGTAAAAAAGGGTGAGCTTAGCCATTAATTGTTGTCAGTGAGAGCGGGAGAGATGGCTCCTCCATGTCATCCAACCTGCATGCTGCGGGTGGTATAGCCCCTTATGTCCACCGGTATTTATTTATTAGTTTAAGTATATCCACTCTGAGAGGCGATGCAATAGCACGTTGTTACTAGTGTTTCTTAAGAGAGCGTGATGTGAAAATCAGTTACATGTCGTAGACTGAATATTATGCTTCTGCGGCAACAAGCGAATCACCTTTACTGCATTGTCCTGGGTCTGCAGGATCTCAACCGGATAACCCTCCAGCAGTAGGCTGGTTCCAGGCTCGGGGATGGTCTCCATATATTCGATAATCAGGCCGTTGATCGTTCGTGGGCCATCGGTGGGGAGGTCCCAGTGAAAAGAGCGCACCAGATCCTTTAAATTTGCACTTCCTGCAATCAGGAAACTACCGTCATCCTGAGGTTGTACCTCCTTAACGCTGTCGGCAGGATCGGTAGTGAACTCACCGACGATCTCTTCCAGTAGATCCGCCAGGGTGACTAGGCCGAGTAGATCTCCATACTCGTCGACTACCAGTCCAATACGCTGTTTTTTCCGTTGAAAGTTGAGTAACTGACTATTTAGCGTTGTTCCTTCGGGTATGAAGTAGGGTGAGTCACAGATATCAATGATAGTTTGTCGTTTGAGCCGCCCCTGGGTGAGAGCGTACATCGCTTTGCGTACCTGAAGAATACCAACAAGGTGATCGATACCACCGTCAAATACGGGAAGGCGGGCATAGGGGGTGCCTTGGAGCTGGTGAATGATCTCGTCGATGGGTTCCTCCAGGTCGATACCATCCACCTCGTTGCGTGGGATCATGATATCTTCAACCTCGATCTTCTCTAGGTCGAGAATACTTAACAGCATCGCTTGGTGTCGTTTGGGAATCATCGCACCGGCTTCCAGTACCACAGTGCGCAACTCTTCCTGGCTCAGGGTCTGACCATCGGTATCATCCGGCGATACTCCGATACGCCTGAGGATGGCATTGGCGATAACGTTTACTGCCCACACCAGCGGATAGAGCAGTTTCAGCAGTGGGGTATAGACAAACGCTGCAGGGAATGCCAGTCGTTCTGGTTTTAGTGCCGCCAGTGTTTTTGGTGCCACCTCTGCAAAAATGAGAATGACCAGGGTGAGCAGTCCTGCGGCGATGGCGATGGCAGCTTCTCCTCCCAGACGCAGGGCAATAATGGTGGCGAGTGAGGAAGCGAGAATGTTGACGAAGTTGTTGCCGAGGAGTATTAATCCGATTAGGCGATCAGGGCGTTTTAACAACTTGTCTGCTCTGGTTGCCCCGGCATGGCCAATCTTCGTCAGATGTCGCAGACGGTAGCGGTTGAGTGTCATTAAAGCGGTTTCCGATCCGGAGAAGAATGCGGAAAGGATGATTAGCAGTGCGAGTATGCCAAATAGCGCACTCGTAGGTAGTTCGCTCAAGGGAGGGACCTTTTGTGTAGAGTCAGCTATCTTTCTATGTTGGTAGCGCTCTATTGTCAAGGAGGGCTTGATGTTAACCGGGAATGAGTAATCCAGATGAAAAAGAGAGACCATGATCCATTGAGTAACGGTTTACTCTATCAGGCCATTCTGCCGCTTCGTTGGGAGGGTGCTTCAGATGGTGTAACAGAGCAGCAGCTGGTAGCGGCGGAAGATCATAATGAACGCATGTTACAGGCACTGATCACCCTACAGGAGCGCCATCTGGAATCCCAAGAGGAAGAACAGGAGAATGCGCCTGAGCTGGCCCGTATTGAGGCTAAGCTGGATATGCTTATGGAGTTGGTTTCACAGCTAAAGCCACAACGGGAGCAGGAGGAGGGGCGCTTCTCACTGAAGCTTGGCTCTCGTGGTATATCATGGCAGGGGTGTTTGTCACCTCTGCCGCAAAAGGATCAGTCGCTTTGGCTCTATCTACAGCTAGATGAGCGTCTCCCAAAGCCGCTGCAACTGTTTGGTTATGTGGTAACGGTGGAGGATGTCGTGGGTGGGCACTCCATTACCCTGGTGTTTGAAGATCTCGGTCAACGGGTGATGGATCTGCTTGGAAAGCTGATATTCCGGCAACACCGACGCGAGGTCGCTCTGAAACGAAGTCGTCCATAGAGATAGTTTTAGTGCGGTGTCTGTTTTTCTCTCCGTGTCGGTATTTTGACATTTTTTTAGTTGAGTGTTTAACTAACCGCTAGTCGTGGAGATTTCTACCACGCTTTGATTTCAAAGGCTGGTGTATGGCGTATTACGAGCCTAATTTTGCCGTAAAGCCCTGGAGAGGTTAGGCATGAATAATAATAAACAGGCTGAAAATGAGGAAGTGCTGCGTAACGGTTGTGTGCTGCTTGCCGATCGTGACAGCGGCCGCATAAGCTATCTCAAAAATATTTTTGAGTTCATTGGTTACTCTCTGGAAGTGATGGACGATGCCGGTGCCCTGGAGGCAAGGCTGAAGCAGGATTTCGACTCCGGCTGCATCACCGTAATGATAGGCCCCTCTATCGAGGATAAGGAGCGGGAGGTAATAATTGGGCTGGCTACCGCAGAACCCCATCATCTTGCACTGATCAAGATTTCCACCGATAGTCTGATACCTATTGATCAAGATAGTGATAGTCGCTTCATCGATACACTGACGCTCCCGCTTCACCTGAACCCACTGGTTCACTCACTCCATAAATCTCAGATCTATCAGGAGAACAATCGAAACAGTGGGGCTGACCAGCGTCCGCTGGAGCTGTTTCGCAGTCTTTCGGGAAACAGCCGTGCTACACGCCAGATTAATAGAATGATCGAACAGGTGGCCAATACCGATGCCACCGTACTGGTCCTCGGTGAGTCGGGAACAGGCAAGGAGGTAGTTGCCCGCAAACTTCACTACAACTCCAGACGTAGAGGCAAGCCCTTTGTACCGATAAACTGCGGAGCAATCCCTTCCGATCTGCTTGAGAGTGAACTGTTCGGCCATGAGAAGGGGGCTTTCACCGGTGCTATCAGCTCCCGCCAAGGGCGTTTTGAGATGGCGGATGGCGGTACCCTGTTCCTTGACGAGATCGGTGATATGAGCATGCCGATGCAGGTCAAGCTACTACGGGTGCTTCAGGAACGCACCTTTGAGCGGGTCGGCAGCAATGTCAGTATTACCAGCAATGTACGTATCATTGCCGCGACCCACCGTAACTTGGAGCAAGCAATTGAAGAGAATAGTTTTAGAGAGGATCTCTATTACCGTCTTAATGTGTTTCCCATTGAGGTCCCGCCACTGCGTGACCGTGTAGAGGACCTACCGGTATTGGTCAACGATCTCATCTCTCGTATCGAGACAGAGAAGAGGGGATCGGTGCGCTTGACCCCGGCAGCAGTGATGGCGCTGACCCACTATAAGTGGCTCGGTAACGTCAGGGAGCTTGCCAATCTTATTGAGAGGCTCTCCATTCTCTACCCTTATGGGATTGTTGATGTTAAGGATCTGCCCGAAAAGTTCAGAGCAGGCATCACCCTCTCTACAGATACACAGGAACTGCCTCAGGTGAGTGTTCGTGGCGAGGAGCCGGAATCGGTCATAACTGTGCCGCGTCTACCGACGGAAGGCATAGACCTCAAAGCGCATCTCAGTAACCTTGAGTTGAATCTTATTAGGCAGGCCCTCGATGACACCGGAGGAGTTGTCGCCCACGCAGCCAAGCGACTCAATATGCGCCGTACCACTCTTGTGGAGAAGCTGAGAAAGTACGGCCTTCAGCGGTCCCATGGCTGACGTTAAATTGACACCATCAAATTTTATAAATTGCAACATACTGAATAATAAAGAATAATTAAATTGGCACGCTTCTTGTTACTCTTGTTTCGAGTTCTTCAATGGAACGACATAACGAGTTTGAAAGATGCAGATGCCTGGTCCTATATCACCCAAGAAGCAGCGGCTTGAAGATGCCTTTCAGGTATTTAATCATGTCTCTGAGCAGCTTGTTGACTCCTACCAGCAGTTGCAGTCCCAAGTCGTTGGTCTTAGTCATGAGCTTGCCGAGGCCCGTAGCGAACGGATGTTGCAGCTGGTTGAGAAGGAGCGCCTGGCTAACCGCCTAGCACGATTGCTGGAGACGCTGCCGGCCGCAGTTGTGGTTGTCGATGGTGATGGGAAAGTTGAGCAGTTCAATCCCGCAGCCTCCAGGCTGTTTCCTCTGCTGGCAAAAGAGGATAACTGGCCTGAACTCTACCTCCTTAACTTCCGCGCCGGTCGTATCAATGGTGAGCAGTGGCTCAACTCCGGCCGCCTGGTTAAGCTGACTGAGCGTGCTCTGGATCCTGAACCTGGAAAAATTGTTCTACTGCTGGATATCACAGAGAGTCATGAGCTCCAGGAGCGGATCGACCGCCAGCAACGGCTCAGTACACTGGGCGAGATGGCCGCCCAACTGGCTCACCAGATCAGAACTCCACTCAGCTCCGCTATTCTCTACACCTCCCACCTCTCCCGGGATGACCTGACCGAAGATCAACGCCGACGTTTTTCAAGTCGCTGCAGTGATCGTTTGCTGCATATTGAACGCCAGATCAATGACATGCTCGTTTTCACTCGGGGTGGGCAGTTTGAGCCTGAAGCCATAGATATGGCTGCCCTGCTGACGGAACTGGCGCAACACCTCGAACCGATGCTGCGCAAGTTTAACGCCCATTTTGAGTTGATCGGAGTGGAGTTGGTCGATGCATGGATCAGCGGTAATCAGGATGCGATGCTGGGGGCGCTGATGAATCTTGCGGTCAATGCACTTGAACAGGGAGGCGCGGGTGTTCGGCTGCAGATCGGGCTGCAACGTAACGACAGTGATGTGACGCTGCAGGTGCATGATGACGGTCCAGGTATTCCATTGGAACAGCAGTCAAAGATATTTGATCCCTTCTATACCACGCGCAGTGATGGCACTGGTCTCGGACTGGCTGTGGTCCAGTCGGTGGTATTGGGACATGAGGGCGAAATATCGCTGGAGAGCCGTCCCGGTAAAGGGGCTTCTTTCACCCTTAGTTTCCCACTGATGAAAGAGCATCCCACTGAGTTGAATAATAAGAGGTCGATAGTCGGGGGAACCGAGCGTCGGCTGAATGAAGTAAGGAGTATTGCATGAGTCAGTCTACCGTCTTGATCGTTGAAGATGATCCTACTCTGCGTGAAGCCCTCTGTGACACATTGGAGCTTGCAGGTTACGGTGTCTCCGCTGCCGGTGATGGTAAGGAGGCATTGAAGATACTTGAGCAGCAGGAGATAGGACTGATCGTTAGTGATGTGCAGATGAAGCCTATGGATGGTCATGAACTGCTGGCAAGAGTTAAGTCCGGCTACGCTTCGATGCCGGTACTATTGATGACTGCTTACGGCAATATCGAGAAGGCAGTCACCGCAATGCGTGGTGGTGCCGTAGACTACCTGGCTAAGCCATTTGAGCCTGAATTACTATTGGCAAAAGTACGTAGTTCCATACTGCAACAACAGCCTGTGGATAACTCTGTTATTGCCGAGGATCTCAAGACAAGAGATCTGCTGGCATTGTCACGAAGAGTGGCGCTGAGTGACGCCACTGTCTCCATAGGGGGAGAGAGCGGCACCGGTAAAGAGGTATTTGCACAGTTTATCCATCGGCAGTCAGAGCGCAGAGAGGGTCCCTTTATTGCCATCAACTGCGCCGCCATACCGGAAAATATGCTGGAGGCGATGCTTTTTGGTTATGAGAAAGGCGCCTATACAGGGGCAGTGCAGTCTGCTCCCGGCAAGTTTGAACAGGCCAAGGACGGTACGCTGTTGCTGGATGAGGTTTCAGAGATGAGCCTACCGCTTCAGGCTAAACTGTTAAGAGTGTTGCAGGAGCGTGAAGTTGAGCGGTTGGGCGGTCGAAAATTGATCCCACTCAACGTCAGAGTATTGGCAACCACCAACAAAAATCTTAGAGAAGAGGTCTCAGCCGGACGTTTTAGGGAAGATCTCTACTACCGCTTGAATGTGTTTCCCCTGTTTTTGCCACCACTGCGTGAACGGAAGAGGGATATCCTGCCTCTAGCCAAGTTCCTATTGGAGCGTATCTGTACCTCCCAGGGAATTCCGCAACCCCATCTCAACTCGGTTGCTGAGCAGCGGCTGCTGAGTCACAGTTGGCCAGGCAATGTCCGAGAGCTGGATAACGTTATGCAGCGTGCTTTGATTCTTTGCGATGGCACTGAAGTTGGTCCGGATGAACTCTGCTTCGAGATGGAGATGCCCTCTTTACAACACACCCCTGAATCCGAAGAAGCCGCGTCTACAGGATTGAGTGATGACCTGCGTTCGGTTGAGGAGAGAATGATTCTCGATGCACTACGTAACAGTCACGGCAGTAGAAAGAGTGTTGCGGAGCACCTTGGTATCAGTCAACGCACCTTACGTTACAAGATCGCCAGGTTGCGGGAGGCCGGCGTCGCTATACCAGGCTAAATATTGGTGCGTAATCTGCATGACAAATAGAGTAATCCAAAAAACGTTGGGATATTGACGATGAGCACAATGAGTATTGATCAGGTTCTGGCCCAGATGCGGCTGATGTCCGCCCAGGCAGCTACCGAGACTAAACCAACCCAGGAACTTCAGGGTAGCGTTGATTTTGGCGACCTGTTGAAGCAATCGATCGACAGTGTCAACGAGACTCAACTGCAGGCGGGTAAGATGAAACAGGCCTTCGAATTGGGTGAGGGTGATGCCAATCTGGCAGAGGTGATGATTGCAGTGCAGAAGTCGAGTGTTTCCTTTGAGGCGATGGTTCAGGTAAGAAATAAACTGGTAGAGGCATATAAAGAAGTAATGAATATGCCTATATAACAAATAGATATAAGTTTATATTAATGCTTTACATGATTAAGGTTGAGGTGTGATGGATGTTGCCAACAGTGAAAATGGGATGAGTGGTCAAATGGCACGTTCCCCCCTGGGGCGCAATGTAGCCTTGCGGCAATTGATCGTCATGGTCGGCATGGCCGCCAGTGTTGCACTTGGTGTTGCGGTGGTGCTTTGGTCCCAGACTCCCAACTACAGTCTGCTCTATGCCAACCTTTCACAGAAAGATGCAGCCAATGTGGTTGCTGCTCTGGAGCAGAACAATATCGGTTTCGAGATAGATCAAGCCACCGGTGCGCTGATGGTTGAGAGCGGCAAGGTGCATGATGCAAGAATGAAACTTGCCGGTCAGGGGTTGCCGCAGAGTGATAGTCTAGGATTTGAACTACTACAGCAAGAGAGTGGTTTCGGTACCAGTCGAGCCCTCGAAGCGGCAAGATTTCATCGTGCCCTGGAGGGGGAGTTGGCACGCACTATAGGTACGCTTGCCAATATCGCCTCAGCCCGCGTTCATCTGGCGACACCGAAACAGTCGGCGTTTGCACGTAAGCGTAAGGCACCGAGCGCATCGGTAGTAATAAAACTCTACTCCGGTCGTCTGCTGGATAAGGGACAGGTGGCGGCAATTGTACATCTTGTCGCTTCAAGTGTCCCTAATCTTGAGACCAATCGGGTCACTGTGGTGGATAACAAGGGGGGGTTATTGAGTGGTCAGATGGATACACGGCAGATGATGCTCTCCTCCACTCAGTTTGAATATACACAGCAGGTGGAGGCTCATTACAAGCAGCGGGTTGAAGATATCCTGGCACCCATTCTGGGCATGGATAGCGTCCGTGCCGAGGTGACGGCAGATCTTGATTTCACCGTTACCGAGCAGACCTCGGAGCGCTATAACCCGGACCTTCCCGCCTTGCGCAGCGAGCAGCTCAATGAGCAGGCGAGCCGCCTCTCTGGGACACAAGGGGTTCCCGGTGCCCTCGCCAACCAGCCGCCGGCCGCAGGCACCGCACCTGAAGTGGCGGGTGCAGCTGCCCAGGGGGAAGAGGGTGGTACACCGCTTAACACCAGCAAGCGCACCACACGCAACTACGAGTTGGATAAGACTATCAGCCATACCCGCCTCTCCAACAGTAATCTGCGTCGGCTATCGGTGGCTGTGGTTATAGATGACCGGATCTCAGCCGATACCGAGGGTAATATCAGTCGCACTGAGCGCACCCCTGAGGAGATCAGCCGTATATCCCAACTGGTGAAAGAGGCGATAGGCTTTAAGGGAACCCGAGGCGACACCCTACAGGTAATCAACGCTCCCTTCCTGGCACCCCCTGAGCCCGAAGCGCTCCCCGAACTTGAAATCTGGAAGGAGGCCTGGGTGTTGAATCTGGCCAAGCAGGTGGGTGGTGCTCTACTGGTACTCATATTAATCATGTTTGTACTGAAACCAACGATGACACGACTTACCACCATGCCGACTGCTGAAGAGATCGCTACAGCAGAGATGGCAGCACAGGCCAGTGCAGCCGCTGCCGAAGGGGGTGGGATTGAGGGAGGTCCGGGAGCGATTAAACTACCCGGTCCAAATCAGTATGAAGACACGCTGATGTCTGCAAGAGGTATGGTCAGTAATGATCCAAAACGTGTAGCGCAGGTAGTCAAGAATTGGGTAGCGGAAGATGCCGGACAGTGATCTTGAAAGTATGAGCGGAGTGGAGAGAGCCGCCATATTGATGCTCGCCCTGGGTGAGAAAGATGCGGCGGAGATACTTTCGCATATGGGACCCAAAGAGGTTCAGGATCTGGGTCTGGCGATGGTTAACATGACCAAAGTCAGTACTGACCAGATGGAGTCGGTGATGCGCTCTTTCGTAGAGACCTTGGGAAGCCAGACAAACCTTGGGCTCGACTCCGATAAATATCTTCGTACAGTACTGACCAGCGCCCTGGGATCCGACAAGGCAGCGGGTGTCATCGATCGCATACTGCTTGGGCGGGACAGCAAGGGACTCGATCAGCTCAAGTGGATGGATCCTCGTGCCATTGCCGAGTTGATACGTCTGGAACATCCGCAGATTATCGCTATTATCCTCTCCTTTCTCGATTCTGATCAGGCGGCAGAAGTGTTGTCGGAGTTTCCGGAGAAGGTCTGTCCCGACGTTATCATGAGAATCGCCTCACTCGATGGTATCCAGCCGGCTGCGCTGCAGGAACTTGATGATATTCTGGAAAAACAGTTCGTTGGTGTGACCAATGTCAAGTCCTCCCAGTTGGGTGGTATCAAGGTCGCGGCAGATATCCTCAATCTGATGGAAGGCGATATTGGTACTACCATTATGGAAGAGGTGACCAGTGTTGACGAAGAGATGGCTCAGGGGATTCAAGACAACATGTTTGTCTTCGATAATCTCAATGAAGTCGATGATCGTGGTATCCAAACCCTGTTGCGTGAGGTTGCTTCAGAGCAACTGCTGCTGGCGTTGAGGGGAGCTGACACAGTGCTGCAGGACAAGATTTTCAACAACATGTCGAAACGTGCTGCAGAGATGCTGCGAGATGATTTAGAGGCCGGTGCGCCGGTACGTCTGAGTGACGTGGAAGCGGCTCAGAAAGAGATTCTCACTGTGGCAAGAAGATTGTCCGATGCGGGTGAAATCGCACTCGGAGGCGCAGGTGGTGATGAGTTCGTCTAAGATTCTCAGCGGTAGTGATACCGACAGCGCCCAAGAGTGGCAGCCCCCCAATGTCGGTCGACCTCATAGCAAGGATGGTGGACGTGAGCGGACGATGCTCACTGCCGACCAGCTCAGCCAACTGCAGAAGCAGGCCTATGATGAGGGGAGGAAGGAGGGCTTTGAGTTTGGTCACAAGGAGGGGTTGGTCAAGAGTGAAAGTCAGCTCCGGGAGTGGGTTCATCGTATGGATGAGCTACTTACAACACTCGATACCCCACTGAAGGTTCTTGATAATCAAGTTGAGCGGGAACTGGTAGAACTGGTGATCTCATTAGTGAGGCAACTGGTGCGCCGAGAGGTGAAAATAGATCCCAATCATATTATCGGTGTGGTGCATGACGCACTCTCTATTTTGCCGATTGCCTCCCGCGGTGTCCGCGTTGTGCTCCATCCTGATGATGCTGAGCTGGTGCGACGGATATACGATGTCACTGATAAGGAGTTGGGCTGGAAGATCGTAGAAGACCCGGTGCTTGCCAGGGGAGGGTGCCGTATATTGACGGAGACGTCCCAGGTTGACGCCACTCTGGAATCGCGTCTGGCGGCACTGTTTGCCCCCTTACATGGTGGTGAGCGTGATCAGGATGAAATCCCCCGGGAAGTCGAGGAGTGATGTGATGCTTCCCGAGGCAAATCGTAGCACTATCTGGCGAAAGCGGCTGCAGCACTTCAGCGAGAAGGTCAGTGAAAGCCGTGGACTGGTGGTTGAGGGTAAGCTGACCCGAATGGTCGGCCTTACCCTGGAAGCGGTGGGATGCCGGGCGGCCATCGGTGGTCAGTGTGAGGTGATCAACAGTAATGGTGAAACCATCGATGCAGAGGTGGTCGGATTCTCCGGTGAAAGTCTCTACTTGATGCCTACCGGTGATATCCGTGGGCTTGAGCAGGACGCACGGGTCGTGCCTACTGGAAGTGTTTGCGAAGCGATAGTGGGGGATCATCTTCTGGGGCGGGTGATTGACGGTGCAGGAATGCCGCTTGATGGCAAGGGGCCTCTGCACACTGTAGAGCGTCGGCCATTAACTGGAAAGACATATAATCCCCTTGCTCGCAGTGCGATTGAAGAGCCTCTCGATGTGGGTGTGCGCGCCATCAATGCCCTGATGACGGTGGGACGGGGGCAGCGTCTCGGCCTGTTTGCCGGTTCTGGTGTCGGTAAGAGTGTATTGCTGGGAATGATGACCCGTTACACCAACGCCGATATCACCGTTGTCGCGCTGATCGGTGAGCGTGGGCGTGAGGTGAAAGAGTTTGTTGAGAAAATTCTCGGAGATGAGGGACTTGCCCGAGCGGTAGTGGTGGCGGTACCGGCTGATCATCCGCCATTACGTAGGATGCATGGCGCTATGCTGGCAACAAGTATTGCCGAACACTTTCGTGAGCAGGGGCTGCATGTGCTGCTGCTGATGGATTCATTAACCCGTTTTGCCCAGGCACAGCGGGAGATTGCCCTGGCGATCCACGAGCCGCCCGCTACAAAAGGCTACCCCCCCTCTGTTTTTGCCAAACTGCCACAGCTGGTGGAAAGGGCGGGTAATGGTGATGCCGGTGGTGGCTCCATTACCGCTTTCTACACCGTACTTACAGAGGGTGACGATCAGAATGATCCCATCGCCGATGCCGCCCGTGCGATTCTTGATGGCCATATTGTTCTCTCAAGAACGCTTGCCGACAGCGGTCACTACCCTGCTATTGATATTGTGGGTTCGATCAGCCGGGCGATGAATGAGATCACCAATCCCGATCATCAGGATGCCGCCCGTGCGTTCAAGCATCTATACTCTGTATATAGGCAGAATCAGGATTTGATCAGTGTTGGTGCCTACGAGGCCGGGGCTGATCAGATGATCGATGCGGCCATCGATGCAATGCCTTCGATGGAGCAGTTCCTCAGACAGGATATGTCCACTTCAGTAGAGATGGACAAGAGCTTGACCGATCTTCTGAGTCTCTTTCCACCCTACAAAGAGCTGGGTGTGATTTAAGGAAACAAATTTATCCAGAGGCACCTTAAAGGCTGAGTAATTTATGGTCTCATCTAAACGATTCAAACCGGTACAACGGGTTGCTGAATCCCGTGAACAGCGTGCAGCACGTGAGTTTGGGGATTCCCAGCGGCTGATGCAGGCCGAGGAAGAGAGGTTGTTGGAGTTGCGCCGTTACCATCAGGAGTATCTGGATCGCTTTGAAGACACCGCACGTCGTGGTATCAGTGCCGGCCAGATGCAGGAGTATCGCGCTTTTATCGCCAAACTGGATTTGGCGATCAATCAGCAAATGCAGGTGGTTGAAGCAAGTCACCAGGAATTTGTTATCCGCAAGGAGAGCTGGAAAAAGAGACACGTTCGCACCAAAGTGTTGGAAAAAGCAGTGGACCGCATTCGCCAATCAGAGCGTAAAACTATTGATCTCAGAGAGCAGAAAGAACAGGATGAGCACAGCCTGCACAGTGGCAAAGAGAAGAGCTAGGCCGGCTGAGGGTGGTGTATTGAACAATATATGTGGTAGTTGTTCAGGCCTGTAGGGGACATTTTGATTAAAGAGTGGCCATGCCGGCATGACTCTGTTTTGTTGAGGCATATGAGGGAGGCTCTGAGTGTGATTAGATGCTTTGTATGACATGCTGAATAAATCTGTAATCTATTCTCGCCGTTAGCTGATGACCATAAACCCCCGCTATTTTTAGCAGTAATAAAAGCGGTGTTTGACAGACGTCAGATACAAAGTGCCGCTTATCCATCACAATAGACACTGTAAACACAAATAACTGCGTGTATGTAAAACCGGCATATGACAGAAGTGATACCAGAGATCCGAAATGCGGCACGTGCCCTGATTGTCCGGCGGGGGAAGATTTTACTACTCAGAAAAGAGGGTGGTGGTCGTGGTGAGCGGTTCGCTCTACCGGGTGGAGCACAGAATACCGGTGAGACGCTGAAAGCAGCTCTTGACAGAGAGTGCCGGGAAGAGATCGGCACCTCTGTTGATATCGGTGATCTTATTCACGTGGTTGACTACTTTAAACTGCGGGATACTCAGCCGCCTACCAAGCGACATCTGGTAGAGTTTCTCTTCCAGTGCGCCATTCCTGACGACTACTCCCCACACAGCGGTTACCACCCGGACAAGCATCAGGTTGGTGTCCTCTGGATTGATCTTCATTTGCTCGCAGGATTGCCACTTTTTCCTCAATACCTTTCGACCTGTATCCCGCATAATGCGGATAGGGCACTCTACCTGGGAACTTTCCATGACAATGCAGCTTCCTAAAGGCATCAGGGACAACCTGCACTTCCTGTGTGTCGAGGTCGACTCTCAGGTAGCTAACCTACAAACCTACTTTGAAACGCCCACGGTCGCTCTTGCCCGGCGTATTCTCGACCGCAGTGGTTACGCCTATAACCTGAAAATGCGTATTCACACCAGCTGTCTAAATAAGCTGTCCCGTTGCAAGGAGGGCGGTGCAGAGACACTGACGTTGCGCGGAGTGGAGTTTATCGCCACCGACCTGGAGCGTATCGCTGAACTTAGCCGTGACTGCATAAAGCAGATGGACTATCTGATTAACGCACGTTGCCCGGAATCTGAGGCGTATGGCCCCATGCTGGAGCGAGTCAGGCGCGGTATCAAACTGCTGGGACCCGCTATCCTGGAGAATGACACCCGGCTGGCGCTCAAGATTGGCCAGATCGAGTCTAAGCTTGATCGTGACTACAACCGACTGCTGAAACACTATATTGCTGCACTGAAACAGAAAAAGAATACCGAGGATCTGACCAGTGCCCTGTTTGTGGCACACAGTGTCGAGCAGATGGGGGATGCTCTGCTCGATATCAGCGAGTCCATCATCTCCGCCAACCTGGGCCAGCCCGTCAACTTCGAACGTTATCATTCACTACAGGCATCTGTGGAGGATCTTGAAACCGATGAGGATATGTCGGATGTACAGATTGAGCGGATTGCTGAAACCCGCTCAGGTAGTGCCATCTCCGGCATTAGTGCGCCCGACAGTGGGAATGATGAGTATGTCGCTATTTTTAAAGAGGGTAAGAAACGCAAACTCAAAGAGGAGCGTCAGGGCGTAGAGAGCTGGCATGAGATCTACCCCGGTCTGGCGCCTAAGATTCTCTCCTACAAGAAGCGTGGTCAATCCGCCTCTCTGCTGATCGAGCACCTGCCTGGCTTCACGTTCGAACAGATTCTTTTGAATGAGTCACCCGAACTGCTTAGTGAGACCCTTGATCAACTGGGTGGTACGTTGAGATCAGTGTGGCATGAAACACAGACCGACAAGCCGGTTTCCGCCAACTTCATCCAACAACTCGAAAAACGCTTGAGTGATGTCTACAAAATTCACCCTGAGTTCCAGCGGGGCGATTCACAGGTCTGTGGCCTGGGCATTCCCTCTTTCGACTCACTGGTCAAGAGAGCTCGCGATTACGAAGCCAGACTCCAGTCTCCCTTCTCGGTCTACATCCATGGTGATTTTAATGTGGATAACATCATCTACGACCCGATGGAGCAGCGGATCAACTTTATCGACCTGCACCGCTCATGCTACATGGATTATGTGCAGGATATCTCGGTGTTCATGGTCTCAAACTATCGCCTGCAGATTCTCGATGCTCCCCTGAGGCAAAGAATCATGAACCTGGCGAAGGATTTCTACCGTATAGCCAGAGACTATGCCGACAAGGTAGGCGACGAGACGTTTGAGTTGCGTCTGGCCCTCGGCCTGGCCCGCTCATTCGTTACTTCCACTCGTTTTATCCTGGACAAAACATTGGCTCGTAGTATGTTTTTGCGCTCCCGTTATCTGTTAGAGCAGGCGCTTGCCATTAACCCGAAAAAGGCCGGTAGTTTCAAGACACCGGTGAAGGAGATTTTCATTGGTTGACCTCAAAATAGGCGTTGTCGGCATACCCGGCAAATGGTCCACAGAGACCTTGGCCGATGCCATCGAAAAACGGACCGGATTTCGTCTGGTTATCGATATGGGCAAGGTCGAACTTGACCTGCAGGAGAAGCGGCTGCTGTTTGCAGGCCATGACCTGTGTCGGTTGGACGGCTTGATCGTGAAAAAAATCAGCGCCGAGTACAGCCCCAACACCCTGGACCGCCTGGAGTTGTTGCGGACTGCAGAAGCTGCCGGTGTGCAAGTGTTTAGCGGCGCAGAGAACATGTTGCGGCTGATTGATCGACTGAGTTGCACGGTCACTCTCCGCAATAACCAGATACCCATGCCTGATACTTGTGTCACCGAAGATGTTGATGCCGCCATGGCTGCGGTAGGTAAATTTGGCAGTGCGGTATTCAAACCACTCTTCTCCACCAAGGCACGGGGCATGTGTGTGATCGATGCCGATCAGTCCGATAGTGAGATACGCACCGCGATTGAGGTATTTCAGCGCAGCAATCCGATGATGTATATTCAGCGCAAGATCGATCTGCCGGGCCGGGATCTGGGTATGGTATTTCTGGGGGGAAAGTACCTCGGCACCTATGCCCGTGTCTCCCAAAGCGATGCATGGAATACCACCATTCACAGCGGCGGCCGTTACGAGGCCTACTCACCACCGGATGAGATCATCGATCTTGCCTATCGAGCACAGGCCCCATTCGGCATGGACTTCACCACCGTTGATGTGGCAGAGACAGCAGGTGAGCCGATCGTTTTCGAGGTGTCCGCCTTTGGTGGCTTTCGCGGCGCCCTGGAAGGGGCCGGTATTGACGCCGCCGCCGCTTACACAGAATATGTACTGGAAAAACTGAGCCAATGATAAACCTTACTACTGTTACAGACAGCTTATATAACGGTGCACAGCTGTGTGACCAGATGCTCCATCTTGCGCTTGGTGAATGTACATTGCGCGTGCGTTCCAACTCCAGTGAACATATTAGCCAGCTGGAAAGCTATTTCTCCCATGTTTCTGCCCCTGCGGCAGAGCCGGATATGGAGATTATCGCCATAGAACGCGAAGCACCGGAGCTCGGTATCGAGTTCGTCGATTGGAAGCGGGAGCCGGGAAAGAGCGGTCGCAAGGACAGCTACTTCGACTTTTCCGACGGACGACTGGTACGCAAGGTTCGTACCGGCATGGTCTTTCTGCAGAGTGAGACTCAACGTATTGCGGCCGGACCCTGCGTGGCCAACGATAACCAGGTGATCAATTTCATCAACGCCCAGTACATGAACTGGTTACAAAATCGGGAGTGGCTGATCTGCCACGCTGCCGGTCTGGTTCACAATGGAAAAACGCTGGGTATTGCGGGCTTTTCCGGTGGCGGCAAGTCGACCCTTATGCTCCACATGCTTGAGAATCCGGGAATCGACTATCTCACCAATGACCGGTTATTTATCAAAACGGATAGCACAACGACCCATGGTGCAGGTATTCCCAAACTACCCAGGGTCAACCCCGGTACCATCGTACACAATCCTCGGCTTCATCAGCTGATCCCTGCAGAGCAACGCGAATCACTACTCGATCTGCCGAAAGATGAGCTGTGGGAGCTGGAAGATAAGTACGACGTATTGATTGATCAGGTTTACGGTAGTGGACGAATCACTACAGAGGCGCCATTGGCCGCCTTCCTGATACTCAACTGGCAACGGGAGAGTACCCAACCCCTGACACTGCAACAGGTGGATCTTTCAGAGCGCCGTGACCTGCTGGGTGCACTTATGAAGTCCCCTGGTCCCTTCTATCAGTACGCCGACGGTAGTTTTTTCCGGGATGATACAGTTCTTGAAGAGGAGGCCTATCTGAAAACCCTGAAGGGGATAACTATCTACGAGGCGAGTGGTGCAATCGATTTCGACGCCATGACCAAGCACCTTGATATGTTAATGGAGTAGTATGAGATGACACGTGAACTGCTGCTGCTTCGCCATGGAAAATCGGACTGGATGACCGGTGATGATGATTACCATCGTCCTCTGAAGGACCGGGGTAAGCGTGGTGCACAGCGCATCGGTGTGTGGCTGCAGCAACAGAATCTTATACCTGATTTTGTCATCACCTCTCCGGCAGAGCGTGCCTTGATCACGGCCCAGAAGTGCAGCAAGGTCATGGGTATAGGCGCCAAGCATATCCATAACGATAAAAGGATCTACCTCGCTGATACCCATGATCTGTTGGCAACTCTCGCCGAGTGTCCAAACGATGCACATAGAGTTATGCTGGTCGGGCATAACCCGGGACTGGAACTGCTGCTCAGCTACCTGGCAGATGAACAGCCCGAGATCCCAAGTGATGGGAAGCTGATGCCTACCGCCACCATCGCCCGACTATCGATGCCGGATAGATGGAGTGACTTGAGTGAAGGTGCGGGGAAACTTTTGCAGCTGATTCGTCCCTCCAGCCTGCAAAAGAAATTCCCTTTCCCTTCGCCACATAGTAAGGAGCGTCGCGACAGGCCCGCCTATTACTATACCCAGTCCTCAGTAATCCCCTATCGAATTAGCGACGGGCAGCTGGAGGTACTTATTATCAGCTCCAGCAAAAACAAACACTGGGTCATTCCCAAGGGAATTGCCGACCCGGGACATACCCTGCAGGAATCCGCCCTCAAAGAGGCGTGGGAGGAGGCGGGCGTTGAAGGTGAGGTGACGGAAGAGGCTGTAGGCAGCTACAGCTACGAAAAATGGGGAGCCACCTGCACCGTCACGGTCTATCCCATGGCGGTCACACACCAGTTACCCGAGGGCCGGTGGGAAGAGCGCCACCGGGGCCGCAAGTGGGTGTCAGCAAAAGAGGCCGCCGCTCTGGTTAAGCAGTCAGCGCTGGGCCCCATGCTGATGGCTCTTAACTCTCGACTGGGTAAAGAGTGATCTTATGCCGAGACTGATTGCCGCCCTTATCCGCCATGGAGACTACCGGCAACTACCGAAGACACCCAGCGCCCACCAGCCCTTTCCTCTGACCAACGAGGGTGAGGAGCAGGCGCACCAGGCCGGCTTAAAACTTCGGGAGAGCGTCGACTCCAATGGCTGGGCACTCTCAACCTCGGTAGATAGCTCACAGCTACTCAGATCTTGGCAGACTGCACAGATTATCATTGATGAAATTATTGATCGCTTCCTCACGTCACCCGTATTGACCGGATACGATGATTTGGCTGAGCGTGGATTGGGCTCTGCCGCCAATCTCACCATAGGCGAGATCGAAGCGATAATCCGTGAAGACCCACGGTTTTCCGAGCTACCCTCCGATTGGAAATCCAACAGCGGTTTCCGGCTTCCCCTCCAGGGAGCGGAGTCACTGCTTGAGGCCGGCGAACGGGTTGCCGGACATCTCAATCGGCAGATGGATCTACTTTCAAAGCATGCTGACACAGATACCCTGAAACTGTTCGTCGGCCACGGTGCCGCATTCCGCCATGCCGCCTATCATCTGGGCGTACTGAGCTATGAGCAGATCGCACAATTGAGCATGTTTCACGCTCAGCCGGTCTATCTCGAGTTCCTGCCTGAGGGTAAATGGCGGCATATAGCAGGCGAGTGGAAGGTTCGTGCCAAACAGAGCGAGTATACTGATTAAACACAATTTAAACGCAATGAGCAGCGTCTGAGATCGAGTAACTGACCTATATGTCATCAAATAAGAATAAAGCCGCCCTCCCAAATTACCATGGAAGCAAGTGGATACGCGACGGCCTGCCAACAACGGGGCAGCCGTGGCAACTGGGCAAGCGTCAATCGGTTGGCAAGGACCGAAGTAATCATCACGCCTTTAGTGAGGTACTGCAAAGCGCAGTCTCTCATAGTCCCTGGAAGTGGCCAAAGCGCCCGATCTATTTCCTCTCCGATTCCCATGCCGATGTGGATGCGTTCACGGCTTCGCTAGTGGCATCCGGCGGTATACGCAAAACCGGCCCGGGTGGCATGGATATCAAACTCACCAAAGAGGGTCGCAAAGCCCTTTTTATTATCGGTGGTGACTGCCTTGATAAGGGCCCCAGCAGTCTGCAACTGCTGCGCAGCGTCCGAAAACTGATAGATATAGGCGCCAGGGTCAAACTGCTGGCCGGCAACCATGACATAAGGTTCTTGATGGGTATTCGTGCCATGGGCCTTGACCGCGATCCGAGAACCGAACATATGTTCGTTCGCTTAGGTCCCAAGGTGGTACCCCTGCTGAAAGAGGTTCAAGAGCAGTACCTCAATGGAGAAAAGGCCCTGCAGGGTATTCCAGGTAACCAGGCCTGCAAGCGTAAACTCTATCCATCAAAGCGGTGGTTTAAGGAGTTTCCGAAAGAGGCCGCTTGGATGATGCCGGAGCAGGGTATTGAACGCGAAGTGTCACGTTTGCGGAAGAAGATGATCGACTTTGAGAGGGCCAGCAGTGATGCCGGGCTATCCATGCGCGAAGTCTATGCCACGGTAAACAAATGCCGCGAACTCTTCCTGCAGAAAAAGGGTGAGTTTGCCTGGTTCTTCCGTGACATGCAGCTTCTCTGTCACAAAGGTTCCTTCCTCTTTATTCATGCCGGACTCGACGACCGAATCACCAGCCTGATCAAAGAGGAGGGTATCGACTACCTCAACGACCTTTTTCGCAAGCAGATCAAGCACGACCTGTTTGAGTTCTACTATGGTCCACTGGCAAACACCATGCGCACCAAGTACCGCGAGGTGGATATGCCGCTGACCCATCATGGTGTTGAACGAGCCTATCGTCAGGGTATACACACCATCGTCCATGGCCACCGAAACAGCACAAAGGGCCAACGAATCATGCTGCGACAGGGTATGATCCATATCGAGTGCGATATCACCATGGATCGCAACACCCGCAAGAAAGAGGGGTTGGACGGCTACGGTGTCGGCATGACAATTATTCGGCCCGAGGGTAAAGTCATTGGTATCAGCACCGATTATCCTTATGCCAAGGTCTTCGAACCTAAGAATCATCTCCAGCCAAAAGCGAAATGAGCATATGCGCCAAAGTAAAAACAGCTTCAGATACGAATCCCTGCAGGATACCAAGACCATACAGGATATCCTTAAGTCCATTACCAAGGGCATCGCCAAAGGCAATCTCTCCTTCAGTGATGAAGATAGTGCGATCGTCATGGAACCCGAAGGGCTACTAAACCTAAAAGTTACTGCCAGCCAGGATGAAACACGTCACCGCATTCACATCCGCATTGCCTGGCAGGCTGAGGAGAAAGTAAAACAGAAGAAACCACTGTTGGTGAATAAAGTAGTGGATAAATAGTAAATCTTACCCACTATTTATAGATGTCTGCATAGGGGGGGCTACAAATTCCTGACAGCCGTTCCATTTACGACTTGTACTTTTTCAAACTGCCCCGGGTTCATCTGAAGGATCACGAAATCCCGGTGGACGTTTCCCTGTGAGCATGTAGGCGAAGGCGATCACCTCAGCAATGGCACGGTAGAGTGCCTCAGGGATCTCATCGCCGAGGGGGATTTGGGCCAGTATTGCTGCCAGCTCCGAATCTTTTTCCAGAGGGATACCACTCTCTTCTGCCAGTTTGAGTATCTCCTCCGCCAGTTCACCACGTCCTTTGGCGGTTACACGCGGTGCACTTTCGCCATCGTAGTTGAGGGCGACTGCCAATTCCGGTAGTTGGTCGTAGATTTCACTCATGCCTTTTCATCCAGTAGGGGCAGGTCGATAGGGGGCAACTGGGTATTGAGGTCGGCTGGTGCTCCCTGACGGCAGGAGAGTTTACCCACCTTCAGACCGACACGGATATACGCTTCGGCAAGCCGGGGCAGGGCGCGTTCCAACTGTTTGGCACTCTCCGGTAGTTGCGCGGTAAAGTGGCTCGATATCTCATCCTCCACCAGGGAGAGTCTGGCACTCATCGGACCCAGTGGTTCCAGATTGAATTGCAGGGTCACCGCCCAGCCGCCTGAGTCGGCGTTATTTTTGCCCTCTCGCTCAATACGGATGAGAAAGCTGTCGGTGCTATTTGGCATCACAAAGGGGAGCTCAAACTGCCACACTTGCCGCGTTCCCTCATCCTGGGGAAGCGATGTTAGCTGGTTCACCTGAATGCGGGCGAGGACACCCTCCGTCAGTGTCTGGAGGTCTGCAAGGATACGTAGCCCCGTCGCCTGTAGTGTGCTGCTGTCTCTAGCTTGTTGGCCTTTGCCTCTGGCCGCATTTCCACTACCAGGGCGTAGGTGAAGCAGCAACTGCAGAAGGCTTGCTTTCATGTCTACAGTGGGTGCGGTTCCTGAAGCCAGCGTCGATTCAAGAAACAGACCTGAGGTGCCAAAGGCCTGACGTATGCGGGAGGCGCTGAGGGGGTCGCTATCATTGACGCTGTGACTGAGCACCGCCTGTACCCGCTGCATGATATCGCTGCCGAGAATTTCACGGGGAGTTCCGGTCGCTGCCTTGTCTGCTACCCCGGGTATCGGGGTGTGCATCCTGACATTCTTGGCAGATGAGACCGTTACCGCCTTGCTAAGCACTGGGAGTGTAATTGCGGGATAGTTGGGCAGTGAATGTTGAAACCTGCTCAAAGCCGCGATGGACGGGGCGGGGGAGAGGAGGGAAGAGGCTCTGCCTGCTGCCGGTGTCGGTGCCGGTGCCGGTGAATTCGGCAGTCTGCTCTCTACCAGGCGCTGGAGCAACTGTTCGGTTTTCGTGGCGCCGATGAATCTGCCGGGTAACCGTCCGCTGTTCTCCGTTATGCTTCTGTCACTCACTGTTTTTGTGCTGGGAAAGGGGGTGTTGCGTATTGTTTCCGGGGCAAGAGATCGCAAGGTCTGTATCAATTGCCTGTGTGGCTGGGTAGTCCTCTGGATAGGATTTGCCAATGCCGGTGATGACTTTGTCTCCATGGTCGGGGTGGGTACTCTCCCGGGAGTGCCCGAGACCAAGTGGCGAATACTCTCAACCAGGCTGCGCAGAGGAATTTGCTGTGGCAGCAGGGTACGTAGTGCCCGAGCCTGGTAGTGCTTCAATGTCGGCTGCTGAATCAGACGTAGTTCCGGCATCTCACTATTCTTTGCCTTGGTCACATCCAGCAGCAACTGCTCGCCCGCTGAGAGTGAGAGTCGGGTTTGAACCAATATCTCCGCCGTACCGATACGCAGCCGGGCAATACCCTGTTTAGGCAGCTCCAGAACGTTGGCTTTAACCGTCTGACCAGGACGGAGGTGGGAGAGCATCTCACTTCGTGTCTGTTCGATGGCAAGCTTCGGGTTGGTGATCAGATCGGCTATCTTCATATCAATGCCGAGAACAAATAGATGAACCTGTGGTATCTGGTTGATATTGCCGGCTTGGGTGATAAAGAACTTCAATCCCAATGACATGTTGCGCAGGGTCTCTGTGGTCTCCACCCTGGCTGTCGCTGAAGTACCCATCCCCCCGGCCGAGGTTCCAGACACATTTTCCCTCGCTGGGCGGGTGGCCGTATCTGGAGGGGGAAAGGCGCCTGAGCGCCTGAATTCGACCGAGTTCATTCCGATTTTCCGTCATGGTGGGTCAATTTATGAGTGATATATGGACAGAAATAGACATTTTTACCTCTTGTGTGGTGAGGGAAACGGGTGAATGCATTATAGTTTATCGGTCGGCGTGCCGATAAGTTGATGAAAATACGAAAAAGAGAGATCAATGGCAGACGAAGAGAGTAATCAAGGTAGACAACAACTCTGGTATCTACGTCGGCACGGGCAGGTAAAGGGGCCTTTCCCGAGCGGCAGCCTCAGGCGTTTCGTGCTGGTTGGTCGAGTGCTGATGGATGATGAGGTCAGTTGCGACAAAAGTGATTGGCAACGGATATCGGAGGTGCCGGAGGTGGTGCCGCCTGAGGTACGCAAGGCGATGGCTGAGGGAAACCTGGATGACCTTATCGCCTCACGTATGCGTGAAGATGAGCGCAATGGCCGTGAGCGGCGGGAGCGTGACTCAGAAGCAAAATACAAGGAGCAGCGCAAAGGTGAGCGCCGTAGGATCGAACAGGATATTGAACAGAATCACCGAGTTGCCAAGACCGAACTAAGGGAGGCCAGTGAGCAGAAGAAGCGCCCTATCGTCAGCATGGTGGTAAGTGGCGCATTGGTGGCGCTGGTGCTTGCCATTGGCTTTGGGCTCTATCTTCAGGCACCGGATGCGCTGCCGGATCCCGACTGTAATGCTGCACCAGCCCCCGGTGTCAACTGGAGCAACTGCCGTCTGGACGGCTTGCAGGCGGAATCAGCACCTCTTGACGGTGCCCTGTTAAACAACGCTATTCTGCGTGATGCCAAATTGGCCGGCAGCAGTATCAACGGTGGCGATCTGAAGTATGTCGATTTTACCGGGGCCGATCTCAGTTATACGGTACTCAAGTCTGCAATGATGAAAGGAATTAATCTGCGCAACGCTGACCTCTCCTATGCCGATCTTAGCGGTGCGGATCTTCGCTTTGCTGATCTCTCTGGTGCCAATCTGGGCAGTGCCATACTCGATAAAGCGCGATTCGATAGTGCGATATGGATCAATGGCCAGAGCTGCCTTGCCGGGTCTGTCGGAGGTTGCCTGCTGCCGAAACTGTAACTGGCTATGGAAATGACTCGGTGCGATAACGGCTGACGGTGAGGCTATCTGACCAGTGGTTCTGGGATAGACCGGCTTTCTGCTTCAGGTGACGGAGAAAGTCGACAGGGTCGGGTAACTGCTCCCATACTGATGGGAGAAAAGTACCGCGATAGAGGCCATCCTCCATAATCAGTCCATCAACTCCCGGTTGAAGCTGACTGAGGAGATCCTCTTCAGAGGTGAATGTCATCGGTGATGAAGGAGTTAACACTGAGATATGGAGTTCCAGGTCCGCCAGTTCAGCAGCGCTAAGGGGAGGAAACCTCGGATCACGGAAAGCGGCGGCAAAAGCATTGTCGCTGACATCCTTAACAAGCGGTTGAATCGCTTCCAGATGGCCGATACAGCCGCGTAGCCGCCCTTTTCGTTGCAGGGTGACAAACGTAGCGCGAGTGACCTGAAGGCTCTCAGGGTAGTCTGTTTGATCCAGTTTCAAAGGGGACCCTTGCTGCAGGCCGTGCAATATAGCCTTATGCGCCAATTTCAGTAGTGTTTGACGCTCGGCCTGGCTTAGGGAGTGGCTTACTGTTTCAGATGAACACATAGGCACCATATCCCACTACCTGATTTCTTGGTCCCGCAGTGTCACCGGAGTTACGCAGATCGACCGTCTTGGCTCGCAAATGGTATTGCTTTGCCACCAGCAACAGCCCCTTTATTGGGATTCTGCCACAGGCATTATTACGACCTAATGCCTCCGGGTGTAGCGTCTCGATAGCACGAGTAGCCTCTTCATCCATCTCTTTAGCGCTTCTGTAGTCTAGGTAGTGACTGAGGTCTGAGCTGATAACGATCAGCGTCTCGCTACCGCCCCATAATAGCTCGAGAACCTCTTCCACCTGTGACGGGTCGGCATCGCTCACCAGTAGAGGCACCAGAGTAAACTGTTCCAGGCACTCCTGAAGAAACGGTAGATGCACCTCTATGCTGTGCTCTTCGGTAAAGGCTGCATCCAGGAGATGCACCTGGGGTAGATCGATGATACCTGCCATCGCTTCACTATCGACAGGGATATCTCCCAAGGGTGTTCTGAAGGCTTTTGCACTGCAACGGGCGAGTCCGGGAAAGCCGAGGCGGTGGGCAGGTGCCAGCAGTATCACTCGCTTGATCTTTGATGAGAAGGGCTTGAGACCGGCATAGGCACTGCCGGCCACCGGCCCGGAATAGATATAGCCTGCATGGGGGGCAATTAGTGCTTTCGGAAGTGTATCCGTACCCGGCTTGGCCTCGGCAAGAAACTGCCGTACCTCTGATCTCAGTTCATCTGCATCTGCAGGATAGAAGAGGCCGGCAACAGCCGGCTGCTTGATCTCACTCATCGTTATTTCCTCCTACCTCTAGTCTAGGCTATCGGCATAAAAAACAAGGGAAATTAATGATTATCAACAGACTTATTTTTAGCGACCTATAATCAACCCAGGAATAGCTTTATGAAGGGCTGATCGATGACGGAGATCAAGAATGCCTATCCCACCATCTACTGGCATCGGCTTGATGACGGCAAGGTGCAGTGTGATGTCTGCCCCCGTGAGTGCAAACTGAAAGAGGGTCAGTTAGGGCTCTGTTTTGTCCGTGGCTGCCAGGGAGGGGAGATTGTTCTTACCACCTATGGCCTCTCCAGCGGCTTCTGTGTCGATCCTATCGAGAAGAAACCTCTCAACCATTTCTTACCCGGTACACCGGTATTCTCCTTTGGTACCGCCGGCTGTAACCTCTCCTGCCGCTTCTGCCAGAACTGGGATATGAGCAAGTCCCGGGAGATGCACACCCTGGCAGATGCCGCGTCACCTGAGGCGATTGCTATAGAGGCGGAACGGCTGCAGTGTCGGAGTGTCGCTTTTACCTATAATGACCCAGTCATCTTTCTTGAATACGCCGTCGATACCGCTATCGAGTGCCACAAGCGGGATATCAAGACAGTGGCGGTGACGGCGGGTTATATTTCCCCTGGTGCAAGGGAAGCGTTCTTTAAGCATATCGATGCCGCCAATGTCGACCTGAAGTCCTTCAGCGAGAGTTTCTATCACAAACTGACCACCGGCCATCTACAGCCGGTACTCGATACCCTGGTATATCTGAAACAGGAGACGGATGTGTGGGTGGAACTGACCACATTGGTGATACCGGGAGAGAACGACTCCGAGAAGGAACTCAATGAGATGAGCCAGTGGGTGGTGGAGCATCTCGGCCCCGATGTGCCGATGCACTTCTCCGCTTTTCACCCCGACTGGAAGATGTTGGACACTCCATCCACTCCGAAATCCACCTTGGCCAGAGCGCGGCAGATCGCCCTCAACAATGGCGTCCACTATGCCTATACCGGCAATGTCCACGATCCCCATGGTGACAGTACCTGGTGTCACTCCTGTGGCAAACTACTGATTGAGCGTGACTGGTATCAGCTGGGAGAGTGGAGCCTTAGCGCTGATGGCCGTTGCCGCTTCTGCGGCACCCACTGTGCCGGGGTGTTCGAGGAAAAGCCGGGCGACTGGGGCGCCAAGCGTCTGCCAGTCAGGATGAACGCTGGCTAGAACTTGCCGTATCCGTGATAATACGCGCTTTTTCAGAGGCGCTCCCTATGTGGTTCAAGAACCTTCAGCTCTATCGTCTGACCCAACCCTTCGATCTCTCTTCCGAAGCACTGCACGAGGCATTGCAGGAGAGAGCATCCAGGGAGTGTGGCAGTCTGGAGATGTCGGTCCTTGGCTGGCATTTCCCCCTGGGCCGTCATGGCAGTCAGCTCACTCATGCCGTCGGCAACTGCATCATGGTATGTGTCCGCAAGGAGGAGAAGGTGATTCCCTCTTCAGTGGTGAGGGATCTACTGGATGAAAAAGTCGCATTTGTCGAAGAGCAGGAGGCGCGCAAGGTACGGCGGCGTGAGCGTGATGAGCTGAAAGATGAGCTGATGACCAATCTACTGCCAAGGGCGTTCGTCAAATCAAATCTTACCTACGCCTATATCGATACCAAAGATCATTGGCTGGTGGTTGATGCCGCCAGCCCCGGCCGGGCGGAAGAACTGATCAGCCTACTGCGTGAGACCCTCGGCACTCTGCCGCTGAAACCTCTTGAAGTAGCCCAGTCACCTACGTCAGTGATGACCTCCTGGCTCAATGGTACGCCACCCCCCAGTGATTATGTGATACAGGATGAGTGTGAACTGCGCGACCCGGTGGAGGAGGGGGCTATTGTCCGCTGTCGCCGACAGGATCTGGATGGCGAAGAGATCCGTGCCCATTTGGATGCAGGTAAACAGGTGGTGCGTCTTGCGGTGGAGTGGAACGAGCGACTCGCCTTCATAATGGCGGATGATCTCACTATCAAGCGGCTTAAATTTCTCGATGTAATCCAGGAGGAGGCTGCCGAGGCAGAGGCCGAGGATGCCGCCTCACGCTTCGATGTTGATTTTGCCCTGATGAGTCTGGAACTGCGTGCCTGTATTGGCCGTCTGGTGGAGACCTACGGCGGACCGGCTGAAACGGAGTAATGGCCTGCATGCGCCAACAGTGACTTTTCCCGTGTGTCACGGTCCTAACCGCCCTCTTCCTCGATAGGGTGTTGAACAGGGTAAATGTGGTAGCAATACCGGTGTCTGATTTTTCGCATAGTCTATGCTTAATCATATAAATATGAAGGCCTTTGACTATCTCTCTGCAAAAAATATAGGGGGGATAAAAAATACTCATCGGAAAAGCCCTATGGAAAAAAAGACAGCGGTCTTGGTAGTTGACGACAGCCGCGCCATTACCCAGTTTTTGAGTGCCTATATCCAAGAGCAGAAACACATCCCTACAGAAACGGCACACAGTATGGCGCAGGCAAAGGCGCTTCTCTCCAGTGATGCAGAGCGTTTCTTTGTTGCCGTGCTTGACCTCACCCTCCCCGATGCACCCAACGGAGAAGTGGTCGACTATGTTGTGCCCCTGGGTATCCCCATCATCATTCTCACCGGTAACCTGAGTGATGAAGTGCGTGACCAGATGCAGGCAAAACGTGTGGTCGACTATATAGTGAAGAGCAATGCCAGTGAGATCAACCACGTTGCCGAAATCGTTCACCGTATACGCCACAACCGCCAGGTCAAGGTACTCATCGTCGATGATTCCCGCTCGTTCAGGCAGTACACTGCAGAGCTGCTGCATGCGCATTGTTATCAGGTTCTGCTTGCGAAAGGCGGAGTCGAGGCGCTGGAGGTGTTGAAAGAGAACCCGGATATCAGGCTGATACTCACTGACTACCACATGCCCGAGATGGACGGGCTGGAACTCATCAGTGAGATTCGTCGCCAATACGGCCGTAATGAACTGGCGATTATCGGCATCTCCGATCACGCTTCCCCGATGATCTCAGCCAAGCTGCTAAAAACCGGCGCCAACGACTTTGTCACCAAGCCCTTCATGCTCGAAGAGTTCTACTGCCGGGTGAGCCAGAATATCGAGACAATCGAACATATTAGAGCCATTCAGGACTCGGCGGTGAGAGACTACCTCACTAAGGTTTACAACCGCCGTCACCTGTTCGAGAGCGGAAGCAAACTGTACGAGATCGCGAAAAGAGAACACCTCAGCCTGGTGGCCGCCATGGTTGACCTCGACTTTTTTAAACAGGTTAATGACAGCTACGGTCACCACATCGGTGATGTCGCACTGCAGCGTGTTGCCGCCAGCCTGGAGGAGTCGATTCGAGCATCGGATCTGCTGGGGCGCTATGGTGGTGAGGAGTTTTGCATTTTGGCCACCAACGTATCAGTCAACCAAATAGAGCATTTTTTTGAACGCATTCGCCAGAAGATAGCGGATATCCGCATTCCCCATGAGGGTAAAGAGCTGCAGTTTACCGTCAGCATCGGTGTCTACACCAGTCTGGGTGAGGGGCTGGAAGAGATGATTGGAAAGGCCGATGAGGCGCTCTACAGGGCCAAGAACGAGGGCCGCAACCGCGTTGTTATTGACTGAACAGCCTGCTTCTCGTGCGCCTTGATGATAATGCTTGTGAAATGGCTGAATGTTACCGAACTCTCCGCATGACTCACCAGGTAGAGTTGCGAAAAAAGCAATAATCTCACCATCGACTAGAATCTCAATATAAGCAATAAAATCACAACGTTTACACCACCGGCAGGTAAAAAGATCATGGCAAGGATTCTGGCCGTAGATGACTCCAACTCAATCCGTCAGATGGTCGCTCTCACCTTACGTACAGAAGGGTATGAGGTAATCGAGGCTACCGATGGGCAAGAGGCGTTGGAGTACGCCACAGTAAACTCTGCTGATCTGGCCATCGTCGATGTCAACATGCCACGCCTGGATGGCATCGATCTGACCCGAAGGTTACGTGAACTGCCGGAATGGAAATTTACACCTATATTGATTCTTACCACTGAATCATCCAGGGAGAAGAAGATGCAAGGACGCGCCGCCGGTGCTACAGGCTGGATCACCAAACCCTTCGATCCCGATAGCCTGCTTGCAACCATTCGCAAGGTCATGCCCTGACCAGCAAGGAAGCAGGCGCAGAAGATCATCATGCCCATCGATGTCAGCCAATTCCACCAGGTCTTTTTCGAGGAGAGCTTCGAAGGACTTGATACGATGGAAGAGGAGTTGCTGGCGATCACCCCGGGGCAGGTAGAAGCTGATAGCATCAACGCCATCTTTCGCGGTGCCCATACCATTAAGGGCGGGGCCGCAACCTTTGGTTTCGATGACATTGCCACCTTCTCCCACCAGCTTGAAACCTTGCTCGATCAGGTGCGTTCCGGTTCACGGGAGCTGGATGTTCCCATGGTCGAACTGATGCTGAGGGCTGTTGACCTGTTACGCACCATGATTGATGGAGCCGGCAGTGGCAAAGGCAGCGATAAGGAGGCTGTAGCCACCTTCACCACCCGCCTAAATCAGGCTTTGAACGATGAATCATCTGCGACAGTGGTACCTTCACCTCCACAGATAACTCAGCCTCCTGAATCGATGGCTCAGGCTAAACAGAAAAGTGTTGAAGGATGGCAGATCCACTTCCGTCCCGATCCTGCCATCTTTGCCCATGGTAATGACGTGGCGTTGCTGTTTCGTGAACTGGCCGAACTGGGGGATCTTGAAGTAACAGCGGATCTCTCCAGACTCCCTTCACTGGCTGAATTGGATGCCGAGCAGTGCCATATCTCCTGGCGGCTGGCACTGCACGGTCTGATAGAGAAGGAAGCAGTGGAAGCCATATTCGAGTGGGTGGCGGATGAATCTGAAATTGTCATCAATCCTCTCGCAAGTCTTATCGAGGCGATGCCGGCAGCCGCTGTTGAAACAGGCTCGCAACCTTCGGAGGTCAGGGCTCAAGAGGCACCCAGAAGGGTCGCGGCCGAACGTACTGACTCCATCCGTGTCAATATCGAGAAAGTGGATGCCCTGGTAGACCTGGTAGGTGAGCTGGTCATCACCCAGTCGATGTTGAGCCAACTTGAAGGGTTGCTGAAGGGAAGTGCCGCTGACCAGTTCAATGAAGGGCTCAATCAGCTTGAGCAACACACTCGCAATCTACAGGACTGCGTCATGCGCATGCGTATGCTGCCCATCGCTTTTGTCTTCAATCGCTTCCCACGCATGGTACGGGATCTGGCAACTGCGCTCGGCAAACAGGTAACGCTGGAGATGGACGGTGAAACCACCGAAATTGATAAGACGGTGATGGAGACCATCGGTGATCCCCTCATGCATCTGGTGCGAAACGCCATTGACCACGGACTGGAGGAGCCCCAGAGCCGTCGCGCAGCCGGCAAACCGGAGAGCTGCATGCTGAGCCTGTCTGCCTACCATCAAGGGGGGAATATCTATGTTGAGGTACGCGATGACGGCCGTGGCATCGATCCCGAACGTATTATTGGCCATGCACGGGAAAAAGGATTATTGGCTGAGGAGGCCACAGTTGCAGCGGAGGCCGCCTGGGAACTGCTGTTTCTGCCAGGTTTCTCAACCGCTACCGAGGTGAGCGATGTTTCCGGACGGGGCGTGGGGCTGGATGTGGTCAATCGCAACGTACGCGCACTGGGTGGTACCATCATGGTGAGCTCAGAGCCAGGCAGAGGCACTACATTCACTATCCGCCTCCCCCTGACACTGGCGGTCCTTGATGGTCAGTTGATTCGGGTGGGGGATGATGTCTACATCATTCCCCTGGAGGCCATCGTAGAGAGCATCCAGCTGGATAATAAATGTCTCTCTGCGGTGGAACACTGGTTGGAGCTCTATTCGTTAAGAGATGAGTACATACCGATCATTCACCTGGCACGACTGTTCCACAAAAAAGAGGCCGTCAGCCATCGCCCACTGGTCGTGATTGTCGAGTATGAAGGACGTCATGTCGGCCTCGCCGTCGATCAACTGTTGAATCAGCAACAGGTGGTGATTAAGAGCCTGGAATCCAACTTCTGGAAGGTCGAGGGTGTTTCGGCCGCCACCATACTCGGTGATGGCACTGTCGGCCTGATCCTTGATGTAGGGGGGTTGATACATCTTGCCGACCACAAACAGCGGGAATATTCTGACCCGGAGTCTCCCGCAATCAACAGCCAATGGATGCTTCCATGACTGAACAGTCCACTCAATCCCTGCCCGATACCCTGCGGGAAAACGGCTCCCGTCAGTACCTCACCTTCGTGCTGGGTGATGAAGAGTATGCCGTCAATATTCTCAAGGTTCGGGAGATCCGGGTGTGGAAGAGCATCACCGCGATTCCAAACACCGCCGCCTTTATTAAAGGGGTCATCAACCTTCGCGGAACCGTGGTACCCATTATCGATCTACGTGAGCGTTTCGGATTAGCTGCGCGAAGCTATGGGCCCCGCACGGTTGTGATTGTGCTCTCTGTGGAGGATGGAGATCATCAACGCACCATGGGCCTGGTGGTCGATGCAGTCTCCAACGTCTGCACTCTCACCAAGGATGAGACCAGCCCACCTCCAGACCTGGGAAGCGCTATCAGTGCGGAATTTATCACTGGTCTCGCCACAGTGGATGAGAAGATGCTGATCCTGCTCGACAGTGACCGTCTATTGGACCTTGAAGAGATCTACGCCATCGCCCAGGTCCAGGATAGAGAGCAGGTGAAGCCTGATAATAATAGTGAATCAATAGAACCCACCGAGCCTGATCAGTCAGCGTAAAGGGAATAGCCATGTTTAAGCGAGTCTTCGATTTCGTGATGCAAAACGGGACATCCAAGTCCCCCTTTTGCACTCAATCTTCGACAGCCTATTAGTACCCCGGCCGTCCTGGTCACTAACCGCTACGCGATAACATCGCAAGCTCGTTACCGCTTCGCAGTCAGTTCCCATTGACTGGACGCCGTGTTCGGATGCCTACTTTGCTTCCCCTCTGGCGCGCTGCGCGCACGACGGGTAAGCAGTGCGGCCTCACGGCTACCGGGGATTACCAGCCCTCGCTTCGCTCTCCATGGCTGGCAGCGCAAGAATATGAAACTCGCCCATAAACTGCTTGCCGCCTTTCTTGCAGTGAGCGTAATTCCCCTGCTCGTTACCGGCATAATGACCGACATCAAAGCGACCCGTGCCCTCTCCCTGCAGTCCTTTGATCAGCTGGCCACAGTGCGTTCCATCAAGGGCGGGCAGATCTCCGAATATTTCGCAGATTTAGACATGGAGGCTCAGACCCTGGCGCAGACCATGGGCCTCCTTTACAAAGAGGTCGCCGGGCGATTAGAGGCACTGCAGATAAACAAGCAGGAAGAACTGAAACGGACTCTCCATGGACTGGAGCAAGAAGTCATGCTGTTTGCCGGCATGGCAGATGTTGAGGCCCTCTACCACTCCCTGGAAGAGCACCACGAACAGACCGGAGGGGTGGAAGATGGCCCATATGATACCGACAGCAGCGAGTACCGTGCTCTCTACAAGGAGTATGGCGAAAAGGTGGCTAGAGAAGCAGAGAGTCTGGAATTTGAAGACATTCTGCTGATCTGTGCTGCTGACGGCCATGTGATGTTCTCCTCGGCGAGGCGGGACGATATGGGGAGCAATCTGCGCTTTGGTCCTTACCGGGAAAGCGTGCTGCATCAACTTTGGAAAAAGGTGGTGGAAGGCAGAAAGCTTGCCATGGTGGATTTTGCTCCCTATGCCGCCAACGGTGGCAAGCCCACCGCCTACATCGGCGCACCCCTGTTGGTGTCCGGCAGGATGCGGGGAGTGGTTGCCGTTCAAGTCCCATTGGACAGAATTAACCAGCTGATGTCTGACCGTAACGGACTGGGGGAGAGCGGCGAGTCCTACCTCGTGGGGCCGGACCTGCTGATGCGTTCCGACTCCTCCCTGGATCCGGTCCATCGATCGGTAGAAGCCAGTTTTGCCAATCCCACCAAGGGAAGAGTGGATACCGAAGCGGTCCGGGCCGCGCTCAAGGGAGAGCGTGGTCACGATATCATCACGGACTACCGGGGAGTCCGGGTAATTAGCACCTGGGCCCCTATCTCCCTCTTCGGGATCAACTGGGCATTTCTCACAGAGATGGACATTGCAGAGGCCTTCAATCCAAATGATGAGGATGGCAAGGAGTTCCTGCAGCAGTACCAGGAACGGGATAACTTATACGATACATTCGTCATCGATTCTAGTGGCTACGTGTTCTATACCGCGGCCAAGGAGGCTGATTACCAGACCAATATCCTCACTGGCCCCTACCACACCAGCAATCTGGGTCGCCTGACAGCCAAGGTGATGGAAACCGGCGTTGGTGGTTTTACAGATCTCGAACCCTACGCCCCCAGCAATAATCAACCCTCTGCCTTTGTGGCATATCCTGTCATGGACGGAGGTAAGGTACGAATGGTCGTCGCCATACAGGCGGACAACGGTGAGATCAACAAGATCATGCATCATCACGAGGGTGTGAGTGAGACTGGCGATACCTTCCTGGTGGGCCCGGACAAGCGCATGCGTTCTGACTCCCATCAGGATCATCAGGGACACTCTATCGCCGCCTCCTTTGCCGGTACAGTAGAGCATAACGGTGTTGATACGGTGGCCAGCCGTGAAGCGCTTGCCGGACGGACGGATACCCGGATCATAAGTAACGTCATGGGTAAGCGGGTACTGTCATCCTATGCCCCTCTTAAAGTAGGGAACTTCACCTGGGCCGTTATCGCTGAAATTGAGGAGCGTGAGGCTTTTGCCGCTGTCGATGAGTTGCAGTGGATGATAGTGCTGATAGGTCTTCTGGCGATGATGATTATTGTTGCAGCGGCCATCTGGCTTGCCCGCTCCATCACTAATCCCATCACGATGGCCGTGAATCTCTCCAGCGCCATCGCCGACGGACGTCTTGACCAACAGATAGAGAGTGATAGCGAAGATGAGGTAGGCCACCTGATCGACAGCATGGGCACTATGAGTACCCGCCTAAGCCAGATCGTGGCCGAGGTACGCATGGCCACCGACAATGTCGTTATTGCTGCCGGTGAGATATCCCGGGGCAACATGGATCTCAGTCAACGTACCGAGGAACAGGCATCATCTCTGGAGGAGACGGCCTCCAGCATGGAGGAGTTGACCAGTACAGTGAGGCAGAATGCTGACAGTGCCGGGCAGGCCAATCAGCTTGCTAGCGGGGCGCGGCAGCAGGCAGAAGAGGGGGGGGATGTGGCCCGTCAAGCCGTAGAGGCGATGAGCGACATCAACGACAGTAGCAAGCGTATCGCCGATATCATCAGTGTCATCGACGAGATCGCATTCCAGACCAACCTGCTCTCACTCAATGCAGCCGTGGAGGCTGCCCGTGCCGGTGAACATGGCCGCGGCTTTGCCGTCGTCGCCGACGAGGTACGCAGGTTGGCCCAACGCAGTGCCGATGCGGCCAAGGAGATCAAGGAGCTGATCACCGATAGTGTCGAAAAGGTGGAGCATGGTCGCCAACTGGTGGATGCCTCAGGCAAGGCGCTGACGGATATTATCTCATCAGTAAAGCAGGTTTGTGACATCGTGGCTGAGATTACCGCAGCCAGCCGGGAGCAGTCTGTAGGGATCGAGCAGGTGAACACGGCGATTGTGCAGATGGATGAAGTCACCCAGCAAAATGCCTCTCTGGTGGAAGAGGCAGCCGCAGCCGCCTCCGCCCTGGAAGAGCAGGCTCAGCAGCTACAACGCACCATGGCATTCTTCCAGGTAGATGAGGAAGAAGAGAATAAGCGAGTCTTCGATTTCGTGATGCAAAACGGGACATCCAAGTCCCCCTTTTGCACTCAATCTTCGACAGCCTATTAGTACCCCGGCCGTCCTGGTCACTAACCGCTACGCGATAACATCGCAAGCTCGTTACCGCTTCGCAGTCAGTTCCCATTGACTGGACGCCGTGTTCGGATGCCTACTTTGCTTCCCCTCTGGCGCGCTGCGCGCACGACGGGTAAGCAGTGCGGCCTCACGGCTACCGGGGATTACCAGCCCTCGCTTCGCTCTCCATGGCTGGCAGCGAACGTCTGCCATGTGGCATGGGCATCGGCGCGTCCCCCCCAACCGTGTGATACATCATTCGGCGATGGAAAAACCGAAAGCGCAGCGGGTAGAAAAAGTGACAGAAAAGGTCATCTCTCTTGATGATGATGATGAGTGGGAAGAGTTCTGAGCGGTGGAGTATGTACTATGAGTCAGCCCATCACTTTAGGTCCGCTACTGACTATTGCCGAAGTGGCTAAAACCCGCTCATACCTAGAGGGTCTGTTGCGGACCCACCAGGAAATAGTCATCAGTGGGGCATCGGTAACCACTACCGACAGTGCCGGTATCCAACTGCTCACGGCCTTTTGCCTTGAGGCGGAGAGTCGCGGTATTTCCATACTGTGGCAATCGACCGGCGATGCAATCCCCCGGGCGGCCAAACTCCTCGGGCTCTCTGGCGAACTGGCTCTGCCCGGCGCAGAGCCGGGAGAGTGAAGCCGTATGTCCTCTCCATCTATCACAGACAACCTTTCGGAGAGAGCACGCCGTATACGCGAGTCCCTGCGTTTTTTTGATATCACTCTACAACAACTGGACAGGGCGATGCAGGAGGGACAGCACTCGGCGGATGCGTTGGCCGGGCTGTTCAGCGAGCTTTATGGCAAGTTACCACCACATCGGTTGACGAATGATCCATCCTCCCTGCCAACCCTGGCAGAGGTCAGCGAACAGCTACGCCACGCCATCCTGCACCTGCAGTTTTACGATCATCTTTTCCAACGGGTTAACCAGATTCAGAATTCCTTGCAAAACTATCGGAATCTGCTGGAGCGGCCAGGGGCTATAGACTCCGACGAGGAGTGGCAGCAGTTCTGGGAGATCATGGAGGCAAACTCTCTAAATGCTGAAGATCGCAGGCTGTTGCATGGCTTGCCTGCCACTGTGGAGGAAGAGATAGGGGAGGATGCCAATGGCATCGAACTCTTCTGAGCCTACAGCTACCGTCCTCGGCAAGAGAACGGATAGCATCCCGGAGATTGCCCGTGAGTTCCATTTCACCCGTAGCGACTTCGATTACCTGCGCAAGTTGGTCAGTAACCACACCGGCATCATCCTATCAGAAAACAAATACGACATGCTCTATTCCCGCCTGGTACGGCGCATCCGTCACCTGGGGCTCTCCAGCTTTGCTGAATACGTAGAACTGATTCGATCCGGCCATCAGCAGGAGTTTATTCAGCTGGTTAATGCCATAACCACCAACCTGACCCACTTTTTCCGTGAACCACACCATTTCGACTATCTGCGCGATAGAGTGCTTCCCACGGCAATGGAAGATCGCTGCCTGCGAATCTGGTCAGCCGGCTGCGCTACCGGCGAGGAGCCCTATTCAATCGCCATTACCCTGCTGGAGGCCTTGCCTGCAAACAGCGACGTGGATTTACGTGTCCTTGCCACAGACCTGGACAGTCATGCCCTGCAAACCGCTAGAGAGGGTGTATTTCCAGTCGAGCGGATCGAGGGCGTGAGCCTGGCACGCCGCCATCGCTGGTTCCTGCGTGGCAAGGGAGGGAAACGGGGAGATGTCCGGGTCAAACCTGAACTGCAGAGAGTGATCCAGTTCAATACATTGAACCTTATTCAGGAGTGGCCCATTCATGCCGGATTCAACGCTATCTTCTGTCGCAATGTGCTGATCTATTTCGACAAGCCGACAAAGGATCGAATCGTGGAACGGTTTGCCAATGTCTTGCAGCCCGGTGGCTACCTGTTTCTTGGCCATTCCGAATCACTGATCGGTGCGACTCAACAGTTTGAAGCGGTAGGCAGAACCAGCTACCGGCGGATCAAGTGACGGATGATCATGCCATGTCACTGAATAGACCAACTATTCATATCCTGCCGCCAACGCTGCCCGGATTCGACCACATCAACCGCTACTGGGATTCGATGCATGGCGCTTTCGCTGCCAAGATCCTGCCGGGTGAGTTCTACGTCAGTGACAGGGGAGAGGCTATCGTCACGGTCCTCGGCTCCTGTGTCGCAGTCTGTGTCCGCGATCGTCTGCTGGGTATCGGTGGGATGAACCATTTTATGCTGCCCAGTAGCGACTTGGCCCACGACAGTAACAACAATGTCCCCCTGATCAGTCGGGCTGCCCGGTACGGCAACTATGCTATGGAACAGCTGATTAACGCCATCCTCAGTCATGGTGGTCAGCGCAGCCGGCTTGAGGTGAAGGTGTTTGGTGGGGGGCGTGTACTCAAGGCAGTGTCTGATATCGGCAAGCGAAATATTAGTTTCATCCATGACTATCTAGAGTTGGAGGGGTTGGTGATATCAGCCGAAGATGTGGGCGATATATACCCTCGCAAGGTGTACTACTTCCCAGCAGATGGCAAGGTCCGGATCAAGAAACTGCATACCCTGCACAATCAAACTATGACAGAGCGGGAGTCTGCCTACCAGCAACAGATCGAACATGCCCCTGTACAAGCTGAAGTGGAACTGTTCTGAAGGGTAATTTCCACAATGACAAAAAAGACAACTGTTCTAGTGATTGATGACTCCGCCCTGGTCCGTGAGCTGTTGCGCGAGATCATTCCTGCCGATGGTGATCTGGAGGTGGTGGATACCGCTCCTGACCCCTATGTTGCCCGGGAGAAGATAAAGAAACTTAATCCTGATGTTTTAACGCTCGACGTGGAGATGCCACGCATGGATGGCATCACCTTCCTGCACAATCTGATGCGTCTTCGCCCTATGCCAGTGGTGATGATCTCCGCCTTGACTGAAAAGGGGGCCTCGCAGACGCTGCAGGCACTTGAGATGGGTGCCAGCGATTTTATTACCAAACCTCGCTCTAACCTGAGTGAGGACCTGGAGCAGTATGGTGAGGAGATCCGTGAGAAGATACGAGTGGCGGCAAAGAGCAATCTTCGTGGTGCCATTTCCGCCCAGGGAGAAGCAGCTCTGCATGAACCACTCTCCAACATTATCAATCCCAACAACTGGATAATCGGCATCGGCGCTTCAGCAGGCGGTACCGAGGCGATCCATGCGGTGCTCTCCCGCATGCCAGTCAATACACCAGGAATCGTTGTCTGCCAACACATGCCGGTGTTGTTTACAGGTATGTTCGCGTCACGCCTTAATGCTGAGTCTCCACTGACAGTCAGCATCGCCCGGGACGGTGATGTGATCCTTCCTGGATGTGTCTACGTGGCTCCGGGGGATAAACACTTGCGAATCGTACGTCGTGGCACAGGTTTTTTCTGCAGACTTGATGATGATGGACCGGAGATAAATCGACACAAACCTGCGGTAGATGCACTATTCCACTCCCTTGCTCTAGAGGCAGGCAAGCAGGCCATCGGGGTCATCCTCACCGGCATGGGGCGAGACGGTGCTGAAGGACTGCTTGCGATGCACAATCAAGGTGCAGTTACCATTGCACAGGATGAAGCCTCCAGCCTGATCTGGGGAATGCCGGGAGAAGCGGTCAAACTGAATGCCGTGGATCAGGTGGAATCACTGGAGAACATCCCGGAAGCAATCATTGCGCAGATGGGATGAGTAATTAACCTAGAATCCTCAGTTGTTCGCTCCATTCTACGGGTAACGCGTTGTTCTCAATGTCCGTGATACAGACTCTCAACCGTCGCCTCGTACTTCTCCAGTATTTTGTTCCGTTTTGTTTTGAGGGTGGGGGTGAGCAGTCCGTTCTCCACCGTCCAGGATTCATTCAATATCGCCAGCTGCCGGATCTGGGCATAGCCGGGAAAGTTGTGTAGCTGCTGACCAATGCGTTTTTTCAGCAGTTTCAAGACACTGCTGTTCTGGTAGGATGTCGGGTTTTCAGGGTCCAGCCCCAAGCCTTCAGCAAGATTCTTCCAGTGCTCCGCTTCAGGCACCACCAGGACAGAGAGAAACGGGCGGCCTTCACCGATCACCATCACCTGTTCGAACAGTGCGTCCATGGCGATGGCTATCTCCATGTCGGCGGGGGAGACTTTCTCGCCGTTGGCCAAGACGATGATATCCTTGATACGGCCGGTGATATAGACGTAGCCTTGCTCGTCGATACGGGCGATATCACCGGTATGAAACCAGCCCTCCCTGTCGATCACTCTGGCGGTCTCTTCCGGGTTGTTCCAGAAACCGAGCATCACTGCCGAGCCTCTGGCCAACAGCTCACCCCCATCTCCTACCATTAACTCAGTACCTGTGATGGCTTTACCGACACTCTCGGGGATATTTTCGCCAAGTCTGTTGACTGCCAGCACGGGGCTGGTCTCTGTCAAACCGTAGCCTTGCAACAGTGGCACGCCAAGTGCGAGGAAGGTGTGAGCCACTTCGGGGGGGAGGGGGGCTCCACCGCTGATGGCGGTGCGAAGTCGGCCGCCGAGCTTGTCAAGCACCTTTCCCGCTACCAACTTGTGGAGCAGAGGCCAGAGGATCAGCCAGGGTGACCATCCACCCTGGTGCTGGCTGTACAGGTAGCGCTTCCAGCCGACCTTGACGGTAAGATTGAAGAGGGTGCCGGCAATAGCCGGTTTCTGTTCCAGCCCATCCTGTATCTTGGCATAGACTCGTTCGTAGACACGCGGCACGCTAATCAGCAGGGTGGGGCGGATGGAGATGAGATCCTCTCCCAACTGCTGAATAGAGCGTGCAAAGGCGACGGGTGCACCGCCCAGCATGGGCAGGTAGTAGCCGGCAGTCCTTTCCAACATATGGGAGAGAGGAAGAAATGAGAGCATGGTGTCGTCATGCGTACAACTGGTGGTCTCTATGGAGGCGTAGGTGTTGCTCAGGATATTGCTGTGGCTCAGCATCACTCCCTTGGGATTGCCGGTGGTTCCCGAGGTGTAGACGATAGTGGCCATCTCATCGGGATCGATATCATCCCGCACCTGGAACTCGCCCTCCGCTGGGGGAAGCCACTCACGCTTCAACCTCAGGCGGTCATCATGGGGCAGGCCGGCAACAGAGTTGAGGGTGATGATTCTGTGGACTGTGGAGAGTGCTTCCCTGACCGGTTCCAGGCTCTTCCACTGCTCTTCGCCAGCGATCACCAGCAGCTTTATATTAGAGGCCTCGGCAATGTAGGCGACGTTGCCACCACGGTCGTTATAGAAGAGGGGTACATTGATCATGCCAAGGCCAAGAGTGGCCTGGTCCAGCATCACCCATTCCCGGCAGTTCGGCATCATAAGGCCAACACGGTCACCCGCAACCAGTCCCTCATTGATCAGAGCCTGTTGCCAGCGGGCGGTCTCCTGTCCCATCTCAGCCCAGGTGCTGTCCAGCCACTGGCTGCTTTTGTTGTCGTAATAGCGGTAGGCAAGTAGATCAGGTGTCTTTCTTATCCGTGCCCGGAATAGGCCGGGAATTGTCCTGGCTTCTTCAAGAGTGATCTCTTCCTGTTGCTGGAGCAATGTGCTATCTCCCTTTATTGATTTTTCTCTTTTCACCCTATCTTAATACAACGTCAGGCGCCATTTGTCACCTACCAATCTACCTTAATCCGGGGGTTGATAGAGAGACCGGCTGTTTATGTGTGCCGTCGTAAAGCAGTTGTTTGGAGCTCGGTGATAGATCGTCTATAGTTAAGTTCAATATCAACGATTTGATGGGAGATGGCGATGCTTAGCGGTGCACAGCAGTTGGATTATGACCAGCTATTGGATGTTAGCGGTCTCAACTGTCCGCTGCCGGTGCTGAAGTCGAAGGCGGCTCTTGCCGGTATGAGCAAGGGACAGGTGCTGAAGGTGATCAGTACCCAGGCCGACTCCCTCAAAGAGTTCCCCACTTTTTGCCGTCTGCCCGGGTTTGAGCTTGTAAAATGTGAAGAGACGGCAACTCAGTACTTTTACTGGATTCAGAAAGTAATTTAACCCCGACAGTTAAGGATCGAATCCCGACAGTAGTGCAAGTATGGGCTATACTGCCCGTTTTTCCGGATCAGCTGGTTGGGTGTCTGATGAAATTTTCTGTTATTCCCGTCACTCCTTTTGAGCAGAACTGTACGCTACTCTGGTGCGAGACCACACATAAGGCCGCCGTGGTCGATCCTGGTGGTGACCTCGATCTTATTCTTGCAGAGGTTGAGGCGCAGGGTGTTGAGTTGGAAAAGATTCTTATTACTCATGCCCATATTGATCATGCAGGTGGTGCAGGTGAGCTTTCAAGAATCTTGAATATTCCTATTGAAGGTCCCCATCGGGAGGATGCATTCTGGATCGAGATTATCCCTACTCAGAGCGAGATGTTTGGCTTTCCACCAGTAGAGACCTTTGAGCCCGCGCGTTGGCTTGAGCAGGGTGACAGGATCAACGTAGGTAATGAGGAGTTGGAGGTGCGTCATTGTCCGGGACATACGCCTGGACATGTCATCTTCTTCCATAGAGGGGAGAAGATCGCAATGGTGGGAGATGTGCTGTTCAAAGGTTCAATTGGTCGAACCGACTTTCCAAAAAGTGATCACGCCTCACTGCTCAACTCTATCCGCGAGCAGCTTTTCACTCTGGACGATGATATCGAGTTCATTCCCGGGCATGGACCTCTTTCCACCATTGGTGAAGAACGTAGAACCAATCCATTTCTAAGATAGAGGGAGATCGATTTCCCGATCTATTTTTCTCCGTCAAGAAACATGACGGCTGACAAACAGGGGAAAAATGGCTTCAGCCGTGATGAATACTCAATCAGTGATGATTGCGGCTGAGGTCGCAAAAACACTCGCATCTACTAAGTAACAGCAAAGCCGTATTACACATTTCACCCAGCCTAAGTGGTGGTTTAACAGGCCCGGGGTAGGGCCTGCTTAAGAAACCCAGTACAAGTCATGATGCATTTGTACCGGATATAACCCTCCCGATTTGTATCGAAGATTGTAGCAACAGAGTGACAATTGCTACTCACTTCGAAACAGGCCTGAACAGATTTATCTCAGCCTAAAACAGGCAGACTTGTACAGAGGTTCCTTAATCAGGGACAGCTCAACCCTTTAAGCTCTTGAGTATCTTCAACCCCTTTTTTCTCTGTGCAAAGACGATCTTCAGGTTCTTCTGAATCTTCTTGCAATTATCTTTACTCTTCTCATTAGCCAGTTTGGCATTGAGTTTGTCCTGCTTCTTCTTGAGTTTCTTCAGGATCACTTTAATAGAGTCTCTCTGTTTGCGCTGTTTCTGCTTATCAGCATCGAGATACTCGTTGGCTATTTCTATCAGCTTTGTTGTTTTCATGTAATTCCCCTAGTCAGAACTTTTCATGTCGTTGTTTTGAACTTCAATAATATCTTCCTCATCCAGAGCAATAATACGCTCTGCATCCTTGAGACTCTGGTTACCTTCGGCAAATAGAACCTCAGCCATCTGTACCAGATTCCCGGTTACATCATGGGCATAAGCTGAATCATTCATCAAAGACGTGGCCATGAGCGGTGTAATCTTCTCTTCGCGAATAAGTGCTTCAGGCATACCATTTACGGTCGAGTCATTCTCTTCCATCTCCAGCTTTATAACATCAAGGGAGAGTATGCTCATTGGGTCGTCTCCTTCATGTTGCACTACACCCAACCGACGCAATACCGAACCGAGGAAGATACGGATCTTATTGTACTCAGCACGAATGTGCTCATTTTAAAGTCATAATAATATGCAAAAACCCTATTCTTTAGATATCAAATACGCATCAATGAGGAGCAATCCATATAGCAGGAATAGGGTGTATATTCCAGGTTGTTTAGTTATTAGACGGCTCCTTAATTTTCAATGGCATTGATTAGTGGGATCAAGCTCTCGACAGGGTAACGGAAGGGGTAGAGTCGATTACCCACCTGCGCCATGACTCCCACCCACTTGCTATCACTACCATAAATTACATAGTGATTATCTATTTCACCCACTCTCTCCCACAAGGTGTCATCATTGGTAAGCGGTGTGTGGCCGACAATGACTGGAGTCTCAGGGGGTAGGTTGAAGTAGTTACGCAGCTTTTTGACCTCCCTTTTGAAATATCCAATGGGAGAGTTGGGGCGGCGAATGCGGTTGGTTGTGACCTCTCGCATCAATTTTGGATAGCTACGAATGTTGATCAGTTGCTGACGCGAAGTGGAGCGGGTGGGTGGCCCTGCGTGGCAAGCGATGAAATTCTTTGAAAAGGCAATATAGGGCAGTTGGTCATAGAACCGCGTCATCTCGTCTCTGTAAGCTTTGCCTCTTGTCTTGACCAACGCCTTTTCCCAGAGGATCCCTTGGGGTACGCCCTGTTTTCCAATTTCGTCGGAGAAGCTGTCGTGATTGCCCCGCAGATAAAATACCTGCTTTGGGAAACGCATTTTCAACTTGAAGATAAGGTCCATGGTCAGCATTGAGCTTTCCATCTGCTCAAGTTTCCCTTTTTCTTCGCAGTGCACTGCATCGCCTAAGATCACCAGTGCGGCTTGCCCTTTCTTCAAAGCTTTGAGGAAACCGCTCTGGCTTAGGATAATCAGAAGATTATTCGCTTTGGTGTGCAGGTCACCGACAAGCAGCGGTGTGATATTAGTTGGAAGTTCAACAACTCCACCGGGTTTTCCATTGTCATTTTTCGCCCGATAGACCTCTTTTTCCATTACTTTGTTGACTTGCTTTATCAACGACAGCGCATCATCCTTGGAGAGAGATTCTATAGGTCCACCAAAAATAGAACGGAGCCGCTTCAGCTTGGCCAGCCGCCACTTATTGATACGGTAGAGCTCTTTGGCCTTGATCAAAGGTGCAATGCAGGAGCCACGTGCCTCATCGTTAACCTTGAATACAAGGCTGCCATTATCATTGGTAATATTGAGGTGGTTTTTAGCTATATTCTGGGGAAGATTGAGTAGGTCTTTTTGGTCTACTTTGCCCTTGCCGAGAATGAGTTTCTGACCGTCTTTTAAGCGCAGAAAACCCGATACCCCTTTAAAGTAAGTTGTTGGATCAAAAATAATATAACGTTCTGACTGGAAACCCTTTTTTGGAGGTTTAATCGGTCGCTCCGGGTAGATATGCAAAGCTTTTCCATTGGGGCCGATATTGAGTTGTACCGGGTAGTTTTCTGTATGTAGTCGAACCTTCTTGGTTTCCAGGCGATAGGCTTTAGTGAGATCCAGCTCCTCACACTTCTCCAGCCCTGAAAAACTATCCATGAGCCGATCCATTAACCCCTTTTTCTTCTTGGAACTCGCTTTAGCCATCAGATAATTTAATACTCGGTATTGATTATTTACAGGGGAACACGGTCAATATTTTTCCGGAGGTAGATATTAAGGCTGTGTTGGTGCAGATACAAGGCTGCTTGCCTGCTCATTTCTGAACAGGGTAACCGTAACTAGGAGATAAAACCTGCCAAAAAGGCATATTATATGACAATATGAGGCTCTTAATGGCCTGTGCACCTTCGAGAGAGGTGTTTTTATTGGTACTGCTGAATTCATAATATAGAGTTGTTTTGGTCTGCGCATAAAGAACCAGCAGGGCTTCCTTATGGAACCCTGCCAGCTGTTAACCTAATGATTATATTTAGCTGAAGATAGCCATGAACAGGAAGAAGAGGGCGGCTGCCAGGAACCCACCCGCCGGCAAAGTGATGATCCAGGAGATCACAATATTAGCGACCACCCGGAGATCTATCGCACCAACACCCCGTGCCAGCCCCACTCCCATTATCGCACCGACAGCAACCTGGGTTGTCGATACCGGAAAGCCGGTTTTAGAGGCCAGAACCACAGTAGTCGCAGCCGCCAAGGTGGCACAGTAGCCTCTTGTGGGTGTCAGTTCTGTGATTCTGGTGCCGATGGTCTGCATTACCCGGTAGCCCATGGTTACCAGGCCGAGGATAATGCCGCCGCCGCCAAGTGCCAGAACCCAGACGGGGAGCCCTGCCGTCTGGGCGACGTCGCCACCACTCTGGACAACGGATAGTACCGCAGCCATAGGACCAATACCGTTGGCTACATCATTGGAGCCGTGTGCAAAAGCCATGGCACATGCGGTGAAGATCATCATCGGGGTGAAGGCCTTCTCTACGCTGGCGTAGTGATAATCCATATCTGCATCATCATCGATTTCTACCCGGTTGATTAGAAGCTTACCGACAAAGGCGACAATAAGGCCGAAAATGGTTGCAACCACAACGCTCTCTACCGCTGAAAACTCCAGTTTAAGGTGCTCTATGCCTCTAAAGAGGGTAATCAGGGAGACGAGCCAGCCAACCAGGAAGATATAGACGGGACCCCAAGTCTTCGCTTTTTGGAATGGATTCTCTGTGTTGAGAATCAGTTTTCGGATGCTTAACATCAGTAACAGGGCAATAACACCACCGATCAGAGGTGAAATGGCCCAACTGGCGAGAATAGTGCCGATTTTACCCCAGTTAACCGCATCAAAACCGATGCCGGCAATAGCGAAGCCAATAAGAGCACCGACGATAGTGTGGGTAGTTGAGACTGGCCAACCACGTGATGAGGCGAACATCAGCCAGATGCCTGCCGCCAGCAGTGCCGCCAACATGCCGAAGACCAGAAGTTCAGGCGATCCTGCAATACTGCTCGGATCAATGATGCCTTTACGTATCGTATCGGTAACACTGCCACCGGCAATAAAGGCCCCCGCAAACTCAAAAATGGCTGCGATGATAATGGCCTGCTTGACCGTAACGGCGCCGGAACCAACCGGCATTCCCATGGCATTGGCGACATCATTTGCACCAATCCCCCAACTCATATAGAGGCCGAAGATAACGGCCATACCGATAAATACTAGACCCCATTCAGTGATGATTTCCAACGCTGGACTCCTTAATTGACTGGATGTTCGAGGCGTAAAAATCCCCGCACACCAAGCGTGTAATATATACAAATATGAGGAAGTTTTCCTGCTTTATGCAGAAGGCATAATTTGGTTATCTTGCGATCAAGAGGCTCATACGGTTGCCTACTTTCTCAGCGTTATCTGCCAAACCGCCGATCCACTGCAATAGCTGGTACCAGAACATGACTGAAACTGGTTTGAGGTCATCCTCCATCGCAAAGAGGCTGCGGGTGAGTGCAATGCCCATCTCATCCGTCTCATCTTCAAGCTTATTCAGTTTTCCGACCATCTCACTCACCTTGGAGGCCTCACGACCACGGAAGCCGGACTCAATCAACTCATCCAGCTCCTGAATGATAATTGCAGCAGCGTTGCAGGTCTCTACGCAACGCTGCACAAAGGCGGCAAGTGGTTCCTCCATACCATCAGGTACTGACATATCCCGCGTTATCATCATTCCTGCGATATCCTGGGCGGTATTGGCGATGCTGTCCTGAACTTCAAGCAGATCGAGTAGGTCGCGCCGATCAACCGGCATAAACAGGCTCTTCGGCAGGTGGGCCTTAATCTCATGCTTGATGTCGTCCGCCTCATACTCCTTGGCAAAAATTATATCTTTCTGTTCTTTGAGCGCATTGGCATCGCCCGCAATCAATGCGTCGAACAGGGCCGGTACTTCCTTAACACACTCATTGACTATGCGCATATGTGCCTTCATTGGCTTGAACGGGCTGCTTCCGAGCAGAGAGGCGATTGGATTGGTTGTCCGCATGGACGTCTCCATAAAAATGATAATAATTTTTGTGCACAAAACCCTCAACTCACAGGGAGAGGGAATAGTTGTTACAAGGACAACATCTCACCTTTACTCTCTTATCGTAAGCAGAGTGTCTCGTAAAGAAGAGTGATCCGTTTATTAGCTGAGAAAGAGAAGCTCGCCTTTCGAATAGCACCCCTTGCGTGTTTCTGGGACGTGTTACCCTCACAATATCCAAATAGCGTAAGCTCAACAATCACTTGGAAGCCACCTTTTCTTAGTCGTTCCACTCCCCTCTGTTCCAGCTCATATGCACCTGAGACTCTCTTTTTGTTACACTAAACCTTTGTCTTGTAACCATTTAATTAAATCCTACATCCTATAGATGTTACTCTTACATGCATTTTGACACATTAGCTATATGAGCAATTTCTAATAAAATTGCGACATTATTGAGCAAGGTCAAGTATGAAATGTTTAGTAGTCCAGAGAGGAGCGTCATGAATGATATATTCATGACTTTATGGCATGAAGTTGAAGGTCGTCAGGGAGTTTTGACATAACAATCAATGTATCCCCATTTTCGAAGCCTTATCTCAAGCCATCAGATCTGCCAGCCGCTGAACCCCTTCTGCAATTTGCACGGTTTCACAGTTGGTGAAATTGAGCCGCATACAGTTGTCTCCACCGCCATCTGTATAGAACGCCTCACCGGGCACAAATGCCAGACCTCTTACAGTTGCCTCTTTCAATAGGGGCATCGCAGTTACCTCCCGTGGCCCACTAGCCACACAAACATACCGCCACCAAGATAATCATTATTATCAATTGGATAGGACATTTTCGCGCCGATCTCCGTATTCCGATTGTTCACAAATAGTCAGTTTGCGAGTATTTTTACATCTACCATCGAGATCGACGCGGGTAGTGTGTTATGAATGCAGCAGCAATTATGGACCCCCATCCGACAATCCTCAGGCCGACGGATATGATTAGTACGGCTGCGCGCTTTATTATGGAGAAACGCTATCGCAGTCTGCCTGTGGTGGATGAGCACGGGTGTTACCTGGGGATGTTCGGTGTCAACTGCCTGCTTAAACAGGTGTTACCGAAAGCGGCATTGATGGAGAAGGGATTGACTAATCTCTCATTTATTCATGACTCCCTTGCTGATCTCCATGAAAGGTTCCATGAACTGGAAGATAAGCCGGTATCCATGTGTACCAATAAAGAGGTCGAAACCATCGCACCGGATACGCCGCTGATCGAGACGCTGATGCTTCTCTATACCCAACGAGCCAGTATCCCGGTTGTTGAGCCGGGAAGTTGCAAACTGCTCGGTATGATCTCCTACTGGGATGTGGGTAAGGGAATACTGGCCTCCTAGGACAGAATAACGATGCACGAAGGTATGCTTTTTGGTTTTGATCCGGTCTGGTATGCCGGGTTGTTGTTTGTGGCGACCTATATCCTGGTGATGACAGAACGGCTTAATCGGGCGGTTATCTCCATTACTGCTGCCTGCCTGATGATTATCGGCGGCGTGCTGACCCAGCAGGCGGCATTCGAGGGAGTCGATTTCAATACTCTGGGGCTGCTAACCGGCATGATGATGATTGTCGGCCTGGCCAAAAATTCCGGTATCTTCCAGTTTCTTGCCATCTGGTCAGTGAAGCGGGTCAAGGCGGATCCCTGGGGAATCCTGGTGATGCTGGTTGTAGTGACGGCAGTGCTCTCTGCACTGCTGGACAATGTCACCACCGTACTGCTGATCGCACCGGTTACACTGTTGATCACAGATACACTGAAGATCAATGCATATCCCTATCTTTTTGCTGAGATATTTGCCTCCAATATCGGTGGTACCGCCACACTGATTGGTGATCCGCCCAATATTATGATCGGTTCTGCCGTTGGTCTTGGATTCAATGATTTCTTCTTTAACCTTGCCCCTGTTGTTGTGGTAATCCTGGCGATCACCCTGCTTATTCTCTACCTTTTCTGGGGACGGAGCTTAGAGACCGATCCTGCCCTGCAGGAGAAGGTGATGGAGTATCGTGAGCGTGATGCGATTACCGACGCACGGTTGCTTAAACAGTCACTGGTGGTCTTGACTCTGGTTATGATGGGCTTTGTCTTTGGCCATGACCTGGGCTTACAGCCGGCCACTGTCGCGATGTTTGGTGCTTCGCTGCTACTGATAGTGCATAACCTGAAACGGTCAGCAGCCGAGGAGTCGGTGTCAGTTCATAAAACATTCTGTGAGGTGGAGTGGACGACACTCTTCTTTTTTATCGGTCTCTTTATTGTGGTCTATGGAGTGGAGAGTACCGGACTCCTGGAGCGGATAGCACATCATATTATGGAGATAACCGGAGGTGATCGTAGTGTGACTGCTATTTCCATACTCTGGGTCTCAGCCGTTGCCTCCGCACTCGTCGACAACATTCCATTTGTCGCCACTATGATCCCATTGATCGAAAGTATGGCGACAACCTTTGGCAACAATGGGGAGCTATTACCGCTGTGGTGGTCACTTGCCCTCGGCTCTTGTCTGGGGGGAAACGGCAGCCTGGTCGGGGCAAGTGCAAATTTGATCGTTGCCGGCTTTGCCGAACGCTCGGGTCAGCCTATTCACTTCACCAAATTTATGTTGGGTGCTTTTCCCTTGATGTTGTTATCGATACTGATCAGCAGTATCTACATTCAACTTCGTTATTTCTGATTAAAGCTTAAAAAACAGGGCGCAGGGGGTACTGAGGAGTGCAGAGGCTGAAGGGGATGGTCTACAATCCTTAGCATAACCAGCTTTGCTCCAGACATCAGTGGAATCCGAACATCGATTCTAGAATTGAGGTAGAGAACCTACACTACTACAGACTCTCAGGCCATCAATCAACCGGAACAGTTTTACCTACCAGTTACCAGCGATAAGTTTTTGGATCAATCTTACCTCTCTCCATCAAGGATAAACTGAACTCCAGGGTGGCCGGATCAAAATCTACCATCTCGGTGGCCCCGAAAACATCCGCGCCGGCCTTGGCGGCTTCTATTATTTTCAACTTCACATCTGCCGGCACACCCTTTGAGGCAGACAATACGTAGTCGGGGTTCTTTATCTCTGACACACCGGGAATTTCATACATGGCGAGTTCAGGGAAACGCTTGCCATTACTAGCCCACCACCAATTTTTGACCACACCGGCTTTTGCTTTGCCGACCTTTACTGCACCACATGTGGCGCCATGATTCTTGGTAGGAATGGAGGCTTGACCCGCTGTTGCCGCCTTGGCACTGGACTCACCAGAACTTGCGCCTACCGCATAGGCGATCTTGGTCGGGCTATTGATAAGGATGACAGTGGGATTTTCACCCTTTGGATAAACCAACACGCCAGAATAAAACTCCTTGCCATTACTGGCCTGTACCATCCCCTCACCCAGGTTGCGGGCATGGATTATCGCCTGCACGAAAGAACCCACATAAACCAAGGCCGGCTTTCCGGTGGCGAAGGTCTCAAGAATCTGAGGGTAACTATTAGCGATACGTGGTCGAATCTTCAGGCCTGACTTGAGGCTCAACTCATTGGTAATAGCCTTAGCCTTGGTGGCTTTTGCTTTCCAGGCGGGTGCGAACCAAAGATCAATGGTATCAGTAGCCAGAGTTGTGCTGCTGAATGCTACAGCCACTAGAAGCATCATGGTACGAAAGAGTCTCTTCACGGCTAATTCTCCCTGTTGGATTCAGGTATCTCTGAAATATACTGAAGTCTCTCATGTGGACATCTTGAAACTCGTTTATGAGTATAGGCGCTATCGACCTGACCGTGCTTTTCTTTAGGTCACAAAGAAGCTCTTAGCCGTCTAGCGGGCGTACCACCTGGCTTTGTTAAAGATAGTTTCACTTGCTATTTCTAAAGTTAAGTTGCCGAAAGCCGACATACATGCTGATGAGGTGTCTTTATTGCCTCAGGTCAAAACCGTCCAAAATGGATCGGTGTAGGATGAAGCGATAGAGATTTTTCAGCCAGGGAGAGCATGGTGTTACAACGCTTTTCGGTTACCAAAAAAAGCGGCATGAGTGGCCTATTGCTGATCTTTGGCATAACGGTCTTTCTGCTGGTGGGAGCGTGTTTTGTCGCTTTCGGTTTTATCTTGCCGTCTCAAGTCAGCTCCTCCCTGGAAAATGAGATAAATAACCGTTTGTTGCCGGATGTCCGTACTGCCGTTGAACGTTCCAACAGTGCCATCAAAGTGGAAATTGATGCAAAACGGGAAGCCACTCTCGCTCGAGTTAAAAAGTCTTTTGCCGCGCAGAACGAGTCCAAGGGTAAGGCTTTGATCAAGACCCTCATGCCGCTGGTTGAAAACTACGACTTCGATACTGCCATACATGTATTGCTAGACGTTGTCGATTCAGACAGCACCATTGCGGGCATTCGTTACCGTCTGCAAGCTGATGATAAGCTCGATACGATTGGTGACATCTCATCTGGAGGGCTACTCTCATTCAGGACGATAGAGAAGAGTAGTTTTGCCGACGTAGAGATCAATCTACTGGTAACCCCTGTTCAGTTGATGCAGGCGGAAGAGGAGGAAAAAAGTTCATTTGCCAAGATAGAACAACATATGAAGGATGAGAATCAGGTACTGGAGGAACGTATCCTGGAAGATGCGCAAGCCATGCAAGCCAACACGGTGTCTGAGATGCGTGAGCGTGTTTGGCTGTTGTCTGCGGTGGGCGTAGCACTGTTGGTGGGGATTACCCTACTGGTGATGTACAGAATGGTGATCGTACCACTGGAAAGGACTAAGCGACATCTGCTGAATGTTGCTGATGGTGACCTGGCCCAGGACTTTGATTATCAGAGTGATAATGAACTGGGCGAGATGGCCGGTGCAATGAACACAATGGTAAAAAATCTGCGACGCATCTCTGCCGAGATTGACGGCTCAGTGGGAACACTGACCAATCACTCCGACAGTCTGAACCGCGATGCCAACGGAGTGGCACAGGGGGCGCGAGATCAGGCTGTCCAGGCGACGCAGGCCGCGTCTGCCATCACTGAATTATCAGCATCTTTCAATGATGTGGCGCGCAGTAGTAGTGGCGCTTCTGATTCTGCCGAATCAGCTACTGAACAGGCCCAATCCGGCTATGCTATCGTCTCGGAAACGGCGAGTGGTATGAATGCCATAGCAACAACAGTGTCTGATTCTTCTGCACTGATAAGCGAACTGAACAGCCGTAGTGATGAGATTGGAAAAGTTGTCAATGTGATCAATGGAATTGCCGAGCAGACTAATCTGTTGGCACTTAATGCGGCTATCGAGGCGGCGCGTGCTGGTGAACAGGGCCGTGGATTTGCTGTGGTTGCTGACGAGGTTCGGACTCTTGCCGGCCGTACTAGTGAGGCGACACGTGAGATTTCCCAGATGGTTGAGATGATCCAGGTCGATACCAGAAAATCTGTAGAGAGTATGACCTCAGTGAGCGATCAGGTTGATAACGGAGTGCAACAGGCCAAAAAGGCGCTGGCAGCCATGGATGAAATCGTCCGGTCTTCGGAAGATAGCATGCAGATGGCGGCATCCATCGCTACTGCTGTGGAACAACAATCGGTCACCGCTAATGAAGTTGCCGGCAACGTGGACGGCATGGCTATAGTTATTCGGGAAACCGAAAGCGCCAGTATATCGATGCTGAATGCAGCTCAGGAGCTTGCACAGCTCGGTGCCGAGCTCAAAAAGACCATCTCATGGTTTCAGGTCAATGGAAAAAAGGTGAATTCTGATAACTCATGAATGGTGTAAAAAGTAATCGGGTAGTGATATGAAAGTCCCAGGTACAGTTCACCAGTTCACGCCACTTTTATCCTAACCACCTTCATTACCTCCATCTCAATGCCGGCAACTGATTCGATGCTTCGGTAGTAGGTTAGGTTAACTCGCTGACCCTGGAGATTGCGGTCGCTGCCAGCCATGGAGAGCGAAGCGAAGGCTGGTAATCCCCGGTAGCCGTGAGGCCGCACTGCTTACCCGTCGTGCGCGTAGCGCGCCAGAGGGGAAGCAAAGTAGGCATCCGAACACGGCGTCCAGTCAATGGGAACTGACTGCGAAGCGGTAACGAGCTTGCGATGTTATCGCGTAGCGGTCAGTGACCAGGACGGCCGGGGCACTAATAGGCTGTCAAAGATTGAGTGCAAAAGGGGGACTTGGATGTCCCGTTTTGCATCACGAAATCGAAGACTCGCTTAACTCTTTTTTTCGCTTGTACTTGAACGGTGCAGTGCAGCCATCAATTAAGACGGTATTGATAAACCACTCTCCCTCTTCCCTCTGTACATGAGATAGCACCTTCTGGTGATCTGAGTGGATCAGTTCTTTATGTTCATTCAGCAGTTTATCAACGGGTGATTTCATCTTAACTTTTTCAGTCTGTAGTGAGAGTCGATTGAGAAGAGCGCTAGCCCTGACCAGATCAACAAGAAGGTGTGAAGGTGATGCTGTGAGAAGGGCTCACCAAAGAGAAACAGCGCCAGTATAAACTGGCATGTAGGATTGATGTATTGAAGCAGCCCAACGGTGCCAAGGCGTAACCGCTTGGCGGAAAAGGCGAATAGGATCAGGGGTAGGGCGGTGACCAGGACGGTGCCGGCCAATAGTAGGTCAAAGCCGATACCCTTGCTGGTAAATACCAGATGCTCGTTGTGCATAAGAAAGAGCAGATAACCGAGGGCAATGGGTGTAAGCAATAGACACTCTGTGGCCAGTCCTACCAGTGGATCGACAGGGGCTTTTTTCCGTACCAGGCTGTAGAGGCCGAAGCTAGTGGCCAGCATCAGGGCGAGCCATGGCAGCTGTTGCATACTGTAGAGCTGATTTAGCACTCCCAGGACAACCAGGCCAAAAGATATCCACTGGTTACGGTTGAGTCGCTCATCAAGAAAGATGCGGCCAAGCAGCACCATAAAGATGGGCATGATGTAGTAGCCCATGCTCGCTTCCAATGCCATTTCATGGGTTACCGCCCAAATAAATCCATACCAGTTAACAGTGACCAGCAGCGCACTAGTCGCAAGCACCAAAAGCATGCGCCCATTTAGCAGGATACGCAGCCAGTTTCGCATCTCTCCTGCAATAACAATCAGCACCAGAGAGAAGAGCAGTGACCAGACGACACGATGGGCCAGCACCTCAGCGGCAGTGGCGGCATCAACAGCACGAAAATAGAGGGGGGAGAAACCCCAGATAAGAAATGCCGCCACAGCGGCGAGCACACCGATATGGTGTGGATCGGATGTCTGGAAAGAGTAGTTCATCAAAGTTCGATGGCGGTATCGAATTTAATCCGTCTAAGGGATATGAGGCTGCGGAACTTACGCAGGTTGGGCTGGCTGTGCAGTACCCGTTGGGTGAACGCTTCGTAGGCCTGCATGTCAGCAACCGAGACCACAAGAATAAAGTCCACTTCACCGGTTACAGCGTAGCACTGACTCACCTCCGGTGACTGCTCTACCACTTTTTGGAACTGGTCGAGTAGATCCCGGTGATCACGCTCCATCTCCACTTCAACGATGATATTGATCAACCGGCCCACGGCTTCTGGATTGAGCAGCGCAACTTCCTGCTCGATGATACCCGATTCACGCAGCAGTTTGACTCTTCGCAGACAGGCGGGGGGTGACAGTCCCACCTGCTCAGCCAGTGCCTGATTGCTGATCCTGTTGTCGCGCTGCAACTGATTGAGTATGCGACGATCCAGGCGGTCAAGTTCTCGTTTCATGGGGCTTATTATAGTTTGTTCGGTTGGTTGTTGACGAAATAAAATTAGAGATATCTGAAATATTTGAAATAAAAATAGAAGAATCAACGATAAAATAAAATCCAGCGATTCTTGATAGCGCATAAAATAAGAAGGTAGTGATTATCCTAGAATCCTCAGTTGGGCAGGGTGGAGAGTGCACTTGCGATGGTGCAGTACAAGGCACAACGACGAGGAATAGTTGTTCTATTCCAAGGAGTTGTAACGCCGTAATGCGCCACCGCAAGTGTGCTATCCGCCCTGCAGCGTGATTCACCCTGAGAGTGAAATAGGCGATCGCAGTCAATGCAATTAAAATCAATGTGTTGCTCGTAGAATGAAGCGGCCAACTGAGGATTCTAGGATTATGGATTAATTGGGTACCCGGCGAGATGAAAAACTGGATAAATGACCTGTTACGGGGGATCTATCAGGTCTCAAGCACCCTGTTCCGTATCATGATTCCGGTACTGTTGCTGGTAAAGCTTCTTGAAGAGATGGGGGCTGTCTACTACCTGAGTCTGCTACTTGAACCGCTAATGGCTCTGGTTGGCCTGCCGGAAAGTATGGGGCTGGTGTGGGCGACCACACTGTTCACCAATATTTACGGCGGCATGATCATGTTCTTCTCCGTTGCTCAGCAGGAGACACTGTCTATAGCCCAGGTCACCGTACTGAGTTCCATGCTGTTGCTCGCCCACACCTTGCCGGTAGAGGGCAGAATCGCCCAAAAGGCGGGAGTGCGCCTCGGCTTTACTCTATTGCTGCGTCTGACGGGGGCCTTCGTCCTTGGCTTCATTTTGCACCACCTCTATAGCTGGGGTGGTTGGTTGCAGCAGCCGAACCAGCTGTTCTGGACGCCGGAGATGCCGGAACCCGGTATGATCAACTGGGCCTGGAGGCAACTGGAAAGCCTCGCCATTGTGCAGCTGATTATCATTATCCTGATGACGCTGCTAAAACTGCTGAGATTGGCGAGTGTAGATCGATTGCTGATCTGGCTGCTACAGCCGCTGCTGCGACTGCTGGGTATAGCTCCGGCGGCCACCACCATCACCCTTATCGGTGTCACCCTGGGGCTCGCTTTTGGTGGTGGGCTATTGATCAAGGAGGCGAAGGCGGGCCATGTCTCCAAGCGAGATGTTTTTAGTTCCATGGCCTTACTTGCACTCTGTCACAGCCTGATAGAAGACACACTGCTGGTGATGCTACTGGGGGCGGATATTTCAGGTGTATTATGGATGCGACTACTATTTTCCTTAGTAGTGGTAACCTTGCTTACCCGCTTGGTAGCTCGTTGCAGTGATGGATTTCACCAGCGCTATCTGGTGACAGCGGATAGTCGCTGATAGGAGAAAGGGATGAACGAATCGGATTCGACAAAAAAGGGGTTGATCTACGCCACCCTGGCATTTGGTCTCTGGGGTTTTGGTCCTATCTATTTCAAGGCTGTCGCCTCGGTGCAACCGATGGAGGTGCTTGCTCACCGGATTATCTGGTCGCTTTTTTTCCTTGCCCTGATAATTAGTTGGAACCGGGGCTGGCCATCACTTTTTCGATTGTTGGCTGAGCGAAAAAAATTGCTCTGGCTCTTTACCACCTCGGTGATTGTCTCCTGTAACTGGCTGGTCTTTATCTGGGCGGTGGCGAATGACCGGATACTTGAAGCGAGCCTTGGCTATTTCATTAATCCACTGTTTAGTGTGCTGCTGGCGATGTTGGTGCTTGGGGAGCGCCTGCGTTTTTTACAAGGGGTGGCAATTGCCATCGCCGTAGTGGGTGTCACCAATCAGATTCTAATCTTTGGTGAATTGCCCTTGGTTGCCCTTGTTTTGGCGGTCACCTTCGGTTTTTATGGGCTGCTGCGTAAGATTATAGCTGTCGATCCTGTACACGGGCTGACGGTTGAGACCCTGCTGATGCTGCCGTTTGCACTGATCTATCTCTTCTGGCTCGACGGCACGGGAGGTATGAGCTTTATCCATGCAGGCACCACAATCAATCTGCTATTGATTGCCGCCGGTCTGGTAACGGCTGTACCGTTGATCTACTTTGCCGCAGCTACCAATCGTCTTAGTCTGACAGTGATTGGACTTTTCCAATACCTGGCACCGAGCATGACCTTTCTGCTGGCAGTATTTCTCTATCATGAACCGTTTGGTGGCGCACAGATGGTCACCTTCAGCACCATCTGGTTTGCGCTGGCACTCTTCTCTCTGGAAGGGTGGCGGTATCAGCGTAGAAAACGTTCCTTAGACGTGGTGCTTCAAAATAGTTGAAGTGATTGAAAAGCGGCTACACCATCCTGCATACTGATCTAGAACTCCTGCCACTAACAGAGGAAACAATACCTCTGGTTCCCATGCTCTGCGTGGGAACGAGATGAAACAGTTGAAGTGATTGAAAAACAGACGGGCCATCCTGCATACTGATTTCCGTTTTTGCACCATCAATTAGAGGATAACCATGAAACTCAACAACCCCTCTCTTTTCCGCCAACAGGCCTATATCAATGGTAGTTGGGTGGACGCCTCTTCTGCTGCCACAATGACCATTACCAACCCGGCCAATGGGCATGTTCTGGGAACGGTTCCCGAGATGGGGGGCGATGAGACGCGGCAGGCGATAGAAGCCGCAGTTACGGCTTGGCCGGCGTGGCGGGAAAAAACCGCTGCTGAGCGCTCTGCACTTTTGATGCGCTGGCGCGATCTGATGATGGAGAACCAGGAGGATCTGGCCCAGCTGATGACGGCGGAGCAGGGCAAGCCTCTGGCCGAAGCGAGAGGAGAGGTGGTTTATGGCGCCTCCTTCTACGAGTGGTTTGCCGAAGAGGCAAAGCGAATCTATGGTGAGACTATCCCCTCACATCAGGCGGATAAGCGGATACTTGTGCTGAAACAGCCGATCGGTGTCTGTGCCGCCATCACCCCCTGGAATTTCCCCATCGCCATGATCACCCGCAAGGCTGGTGCCGCATTGGCCGCCGGCTGCACCATGGTGATAAAGCCGGGAGAAGACACTCCCTTCTCGGCGCTCGCGCTTTGTGAGCTGGCAGAGCAGGCGGGGATACCTGCCGGTGTCATTAACGTAGTGACCGGTGTGCCGCAGGATATCGGTGCCGAGCTCACCTCCAATCCCACTGTCAGAAAGCTCTCCTTTACCGGCTCCACAGCAGTCGGCAAGCTACTGATGCGCCAGTGTGCTGATACCATGAAGAAGCTCTCTCTAGAACTGGGCGGCAATGCCCCATTTATCGTCTTTGATGATGCCGACCTGGATGCCGCGGTAGAGGGGGCTATGGCCTCCAAGTACCGTAACAGCGGCCAGACATGTGTCTGCGCCAACCGTTTTTTGGTTCAGGATACTGTCTACGATATTTTTGCAGAGAAGCTGGCGGTTGCCATCTCCGCGCTACAGGTGGGCGAGGGTACTGAAAAGGGCGTCACTCAGGGCCCGCTGATCAATGAGGCGGCGGTAGAGAAGGTGGAGCGCCATATCGGTGATGCTGTTGCTAAGGGGGCAAGGGTCACCGTGGGGGGCGCACGCCACGCCAAAGGTGGCACCTTTTTCCAGCCAACTCTGATCACCAATGTCTCTACCGATATGCTGGTAAGTAGTGAGGAGACCTTCGGTCCGGTAGCCCCTCTGTTTCGTTTTAGCGACGAGGCGGAGGCGATTAAACTCGCCAACGATAGTGAGTTTGGTCTTGCGGCCTATTTCTACAGTCGTGACCTGGGGCGTGGCTGGCGGGTCTCAGAGGCCCTTGAGTACGGTATTGTCGGTCTCAATAGCGGAATTATCTCCACCGCAGTAGCCCCCTTTGGCGGTGTCAAACAGTCGGGTATAGGCCGCGAAGGTTCACGCCATGGTATCGATGAGTACCTGGAGATGAAGTATGTCTGTATGGGTATTTGATTGACGTTTGCGGAGGATGAGGCGGGAGCAAAGAGTGCTGAGGATAGGGAAGGGTGCAGAGAAACGCAACGCACTAAGGTAACAGAGCCTATATTACTGCCATCCCATGATCCACCCCTCCCTCATAGGCGGATGTTGTAAAAGCTCCAGTCCCTTCTCCCTACGAGGGAGAAGGATGGGGTGAGTACCTCCCTTCGGGCCAGTCAAGCGCTCGCGTGCCTTGCCAACGCGGTTTATGGGCTGGCTGTAGGTTACAGAACTTTTCGTATGGCCCACTAATGGCTGCCATGGACTACCCTTTGTTGTAGACGCTTCATCTTTATGATGCGAACTTAAAACATCAACAGGGCAGGGTAACAAGTCTATGGATTTTGAATGGGTTGCTATTGCACTGGGTGATGTTGCCTGGATCTCACTAGCATTTGCCTTAGGCTTTACGGCAACCCTGATCAGGCTGCCGCCGTTGGTCGGATTCCTGGTAACAGGCTTTGTGCTCAATTACTTGGGTTTCGCAAGTGGTGAGATGTTGCAGAAGCTCGCGGACCTGGGAATCACTCTGCTGCTCTTCACCGTGGGCCTGAAGCTGAACCTGAAGGTATTGATCAGGCCGCAGGTGTGGTTGGTAACCGCGCTGCATACCTCCATCATCATTGCCCTCTTCGGAGCGGTTATCCTTGGCCTGGCATTAATGAGTGTGCCACTCTTCTCTGACTTGGATTTCAAGTTTTCGCTGCTGCTTGCCTTTGCATTTAGCTTCTCTAGCACCGTATTTGTGGTCAAGGCGCTGGAGGAGAAAGGGGAGATGAAGTCTCTGCATGGGCGGATCGCTATAGGTATCCTGGTTATGCAGGACATTGCTGCCGTTATCTTTCTGGCAGCATCCACTGGCAAGTTCCCGTCACTCTGGGCGCTGCTGCTGTTTCTACTTATTCCGCTACGACCATTGTTTCACCATCTATTACAAAAGACAGGTCATGGCGAGTTACTGGTTCTATATGGTCTGGTCCTGGCATTGGGTGGAGCTGAACTCTTTGAGTTGGGCGGCGTAAAAGATGATCTGGGTGCTCTCATCATGGGGTTGTTGATCTCAACCCATCCCAAATCGAAGGAGATGGCTAAATCACTGCTGGGGTTCAAGGATCTGTTTCTGGTGGGTTTTTTCCTCACTATAGGTATGTCTGGCCAACTCTCGTTGGAAGCATTGATCATTGGGTTTTTGCTCGTACCCTTTGTCTTCATCAAATCGGCACTATTTTTTACTCTGATGACTGGCTTCAATCTACGAGCACGGACTTCACTATTAGCTACCTTGAATCTGAGCAACTACAGTGAATTCGGACTGATCGTGGCTGCGATTGGGGTCAACAATGGCTGGATAGATGGGGAATGGCTGGTGGTAATTGCCATCGCCCTCTCACTCTCTTTTGTCGTTGCGGCGCCACTAAATAGCATGGATAACAAGATCTATGGTCGTTTCAGAGCGCTGTGGATGAGATTTCAGCGCAGTGAGAGGCTGACCGATGACATGCTGCTGGATACTCTAGGCGCAACTATTGCTATCTTTGGCATGGGCAGAGTAGGCAGTGGTGCTTACGATAAGATGCGTGAACGACATGGTGAAACCGTCATTGGTATCGATTTTGATTCTGAGCTGATTAAAAGGCACCAGTTAATGGGGCACAATGTTCTCCGAGGGGATCCAAGTGATGCTGATTTCTGGGACACAATTGAGCATGACCACAGCATCCAACTCGTTATGTTGGCGCTGCCAAATCTGGAGGCCAACCTGAATGCACTGGAGCAACTGCGGGAGATATCTTTCCCTGGGCGGATTGCCGCAACGGCAAGATACCCGGATGAGGAAGAGCGATTACGGCAATCAGGCGCAACAGCTGTGTTCAATGTTTACACTGAAGCAGGCGCCGGATTTGCTGATCATGTGAAGGTGCAAAGCCAAACCTGATAGAACCAAAGTGATAACCATAGAGTCTGACCTATCATGCAATGTTCTCTGATGGGAGTTTATGGATGAAAAGATTTACTGGAAAAGAGTATGTCGCTCCGTGGGAAAGGGCCTTTGACCGGCTGATGACACCTATTGATGAGTTTATTCATCGCCAGACCACCAGTGGTGTTCTGCTCATGCTGTGTGCGGTTGCGGCACTCTTTATTGCCAACAGCCCGTGGAGAGAAACTTATCACCACTTGTTGCAGATGCCATTTACCATTGGCATGCCGGGATTTGATCTATCTAAGTCACTCCATCACTGGATCAATGACGGTCTGATGGCACTGTTTTTTTTCGTGGTTGGATTGGAGCTAAAGCGTGAGATTCTAGTCGGGGAACTGGCTGATCCAAAACAGGCGATGCTGCCGATCGTTGCCGCTATAGGCGGCATGTTGATACCGGCCCTTATCTATATAGGGATCAATCCCGAGGGGCACACATTTGATGGTTGGGGTATACCGATGGCAACCGATATCGCCTTTGCTCTGGGCACCCTTGCATTACTTGGAAAGCGAGTACCCCAAAATCTGCTGACATTTCTTGTGGCGCTGGCGATTGTAGACGACCTGGGTGCCGTCATAGTGATAGCGCTGTTCTATACGGAGACACTCAATCTCTTTGCACTGGTTACTGCAGGTGCCATGTTGCTATTGCTGATTACACTCAACCTCAGTGGAATTCGCCGTCCTTTACCCTATGTCCTGCTGGGTATTGTGCTCTGGATCGCCATGTTGAAGAGCGGCGTCCATGCCACGCTCGCGGGTATCTTTTTGGCCTTCACCATTCCCATGCGCCCAAAGTATGATCCAAAGCGCTTCCTCTCCCTTATCAATGAGATGGTTGAACAGGTTAAACGGGCTTACCAGCGTGAAGAGAACATCGTTAAGAACGATGAACTACGCTCTCGTGTTCGCGCTTTGGGGGAGGGTGTGCAGCTGGTGCAAGCGCCTGCTCAGATCCTTGAGCGTAAGATGCACCTGCCATCGGCCTACCTTGTTATCCCGATATTTTCCCTGGCTAATGCCGGAATCCCTATTGATTGGGCCTCTATCGGCACTATTGCCACTCACCCGGTCGCGCTGGGTATTACTGCGGGCTTAGTAGGAGGTAAGCTGATCGGTATCGCCGGTTTCTCCTGGATTGCTGTAAAGCTTGGTCTGACCTCTCTGCCGAAGGGGTTAAATTTCAAACACATTGTAGGCGTAGGGCTGATGGGCGGTATCGGTTTTACCATGTCTATATTTGTTGCCGAACTGGGTTTTGCACACCATGCCCAGGATCTACTGATGGCTAAAACTGGGGTTCTTATAGCCTCTATTCTGGCTGGAGTCTCGGGCTTTTTGTGGCTCTACCTTACCGCTGAGAAAAGTGAATGATAGTGGTCTCAATGCTGGTTTTCGATATACCTAAAAACAGATCGAGACCGACTCAATAGATCCCCCTATAGATACTGATGGGCAAACTCCCCGGTTTCGAACAGTGGGGTGAACCGGCTACTGTCAGACTGTATCGGCAATTATTGTAGAGGCTAAAAGAGAGATAACCTTGCGCTTGGTAATGTATTTAGAGTGTCAGTGCTATTGGGACTCGATTTTAGAGTAAATACATCTATTTATTGATCTATAATTCTCTATGAGGTCACTTTTGTAAAAGTATTGGTATTTTGGTCTGGATGCCACTTTATAAGAGTGTGGGCAACATAATTATGGAATAGGTGTAAAATGACTATCACCCCGATTAATTCTCAAAACAAAACTCATATCATTTTTATCCTGATTACCTTGGCGCTATTCGCCGGTGTTACCTTTGGATCGGAAATCGGGGTCAATGAAAGCTCCGGGCCGTCAGGCACATCAAAGGAGCAAACTAATAAAAAGTTAGCTTATATTGTTTCAGATCTGAGAATTCCATTTTGGGAAATTATGGGGCGTGGCATCAAGTCAGCTACAAATACCTTGGGATACGAGATTGATACCTATAGTGCAGAAAACAGTGCGAAGCACGAACTGGCATTTGTTGCAAAAGCAATCAAAGACAAGGTCTCTGGAATCATTGTATCTCCAACTAATTCATCCGCTGCCAGCCATGGAGAGCGAAGCGAAGGCTGGTAATCCCCGGTAGCCGTGAGGCCGCACTGCTTACCCGTCGTGCGCGTAGCGCGCCAGAGGGGAAGCAAAGTAGGCATCCGAACACGGCGTCCAGTCACTGGGAACTGACTGCGAAGCGGTAACGAGCTTGCGATGTTATCGCGTAGCGGTCAGTGACCAGGACGGCCGGGGCACTAATAGGCTGTCAAAGATTGAGTGCAAAAGGGGGACTTGGATGTCCCGTTTTGCATCACGAAATCGAAGACTCGCTTAAGCCTGCGTCACTATCCTAAAACTGGCAAAACATGCCGGCATTCCTGTTGTTATATCTGACATAGGAACAGATAGTGGTGAATATACTTCCTATATCTCTTCAAATAATAGAGATGGCGCATACAAGATCGGTCAAGTCCTAGTCAAAAAACTGCTTAAACTTGGCTGGGAAGACGGTAGAGTCGGGATTGTTGCAATACCTCAGAAAAGAGCCAATGGTCAAGCGCGAACCGCTGGATTTATGCAGGCAATGCGTGAGGCGGGGATTAAAGGTGCAGGCATTAAGCAACAGGTCACTTTTTCATATCAAGAAACTTATGATCTAAGTACAGAGATCATTAGAAGCACTCCGGATCTTCGCGCTATATGGCTTCAGGGTTCAGATAGATACCAGGGTGCATTAGACGCTATTACCGATTCCGGAAAAAATGACCAGATTTTATTGATTACCTTTGATGCGGAACCTGAATTTCTCGATCTTATTCCCAATGGCGTTCTTGTGGGCTCTGCAATGCAGCAGCCATATTTAATGGGACAGGAAGCAGTAATAGCAATGGACAGACATCTCAATGGCAAGGCTGTTGAAAAAAACAAACAACTACCGATCCTTGCAATCTCAACAGAAAATATCTCAAGGATGTTACCGATAATCAAAAAAAATGTTTTAGGTATCGAGGAAAAATAGATTGATGCGAATACTTAATTTTCGCACCTCCAGGCAATCACTCTACGTTACCCTCGGGATTATTATCATCTCGACCGTTATATTGATTATGTCTTCACATTCGGCATATACCTATGTAACGACAAAACAAAAAATAATTGAAGAGATGAAGCATAGTTCAAGGCTTAGTATTGTCGCCTTGGAGAAGAATGTTGGCAGCTTGATTATGTCTTACGCTGTTAATGAGTACGATAAGCTTGTTTTTACTGAAATGGAGCGTCGAAATAACTTTGCTATTGTTGTTGAAGATTACAACATGGGAAAAATTGTTGGCGGAGATTCCTATGTCAGTGGAAAAATCAGAGATACCGAATGGAATATTATTGATTACGCCCACGATAACAGTGAGCAAAACAGGCTGTTAGAGCAGTGTTTTTACTCAGATAAGTACGAAATCACTGATCCGTCTGGGGATAAACTGGGAACCATCAGTATCTACATCACAGACGATTCAATGAATGATGAGCTTAACAAAATCATCATAAGCACCTCGATAAATACACTGGCATTATCTCTGTTTCTCATCCTCTCGCTTTTTATAACGATACGCCTGTTCATCCTTGCGCCACTTTCAAATATTGTTGCCGCTATCAACAATAGTGATGCAGACGGCATTCCAATTGAGTCAATTCAAAAACAAGGTCCCAAAGAAATCTCTATTCTTTCCAATACTATGAATAATATGATTTCTGCGATACGGGATTCCAGAATAAAGCTGCAAGAGCAGCATGAGTCATTGCAATTGGAAAAAGAACGTTTTCAGCTGGCAATTGATGGTACGGATAATGGTCTGTGGGATTGGGACCTGCAAACCGACGCAGTGATTCACTCAGCACGTTTTGAGACCATGCTGGGTTATGACGAGGGCGAACTGCCCGATACAATTGAGTGTTGGGCCGGACTGCTACACCCTGATGATGCCGAACAAGCGCATAAAAAGGTTAATGACTATCTGGCCACAAAAGGAAAAGGGGTATATGAGAGCACTTTTCGTATGCGTGCCAAATCGGGAGAGTGGCTCTGGATTACCGGCCGAGGCAAGGCTCTTTTTGCTAATGATGGCACACCATTACGCTTTGTTGGATTCAACGCCGACATTACCGACTGGAAACAGATGCAGGGTTTGATGATGCAGACAGAGAAGATGATGTCTGTGGGTGGTTTGGCTGCCGGCATGGCACATGAACTAAACAATCCATTGGGTGGTATCCTGCAAGGATTGCAGAATATACGGCGGCGCCTGTCACCAAACTTGGAAAAGAATCGCAGTATCGCCGTAGAAACGGGTGTAGATCTTGATAAAGTGAAAGCTTACATGGAGAAAAGAGATATCCCCGATTTTTTAATGGGGATAGAGGAGTCGGGAGAACGTGCCGCCAAAATTGTCAATAATATGCTGATGTTTTCACACAAAACCGATGAGACAAAGAAAATAGCATCAGTTAATGAAATCATTGAGAAGACACTTGCGTTGGCCAGTGTAGATTATAATCTTAAACAACGATTTGATTTCCATAACATCACAATTACAAGAGATTATGATCAATCCAATCCGCAGATTCTATGTATAGCCTCTGAGATACAGCAGGTGCTTCTAAATATATTCCACAATGCTGCTTATGCATTCTCTGACTCTCAAATACCAACTGAATCACAAGTCATCAATGTTCGAACCTATAAACGTTCAGATATGCTTTGTATTGAAGTTGAGGACAATGGCCCGGGAATGGAAGAAACGGTAAGCAAAAGGGTTTTTGAGCCCTTCTATACCACAAAAGACGTTGGCGAAGGGACCGGGCTGGGTCTGTCGATCTCGTACTTTATTGTGGTGGATCAGCATCGACGATTATCAAGATAGTTGTCCAATTCTCTACGCTGCTTCGTCTCTAATTCCAGCTCCTCTCGAGTCCTGATTCTCCGGGTTCAGCCATACTTCACCGACTGGCGTCCAGTTCCGTGTTTCTCTACTCCAACGCTCTGGGTTTCGTTGCTTTGCAGCTTCGTAGACCGTCTCCCGATTCGCAAGAATCGACAGCTCCACACCACTATGACGTTGGGCGGGTGTCACGAACTGAATCCCGCTGTGACGGTGCTCTTCGTTATACCAGCGAATGAAATTGTAAACCCAGTCACGCGCAGCATCTAAGCTCTCAAACGGTTTCGACGGAAATGCCGGTGTGTATTTCATTGTCCCAAACAAACTCTCAGAATAGGGGTTGTCGTTGCTCACCGAAGGGCGACTGAATGACGGCACTACACCCAACTTTTGCAGTGTCGCCAGCATGGTTGCACCTTTCATCGGTGATCCATTATCAGAGTGAAGCACCAGCCCACGTTCATGGATACCCTCCGTCAGGCAGGCTTTACGGATCAACAGCGAGGCATTATCAGCTGTCTCATTTTCGTGGATTTCCCACCCGACAATCTTGCGGCTGTAGATGTCCATCACTAGGTAAAGCCTGTAGAACATTCCGGTGATGGTCGTTGCCAAGAATGTGATATCCCAACTCCATACCTGATTCGGGGCTGTAGCCTTGTAAGCCGCTGGCTTGCTCACTCGCCTCGGTGCTTGCACTCTCCCCACGGCGATGCAACTGATCTTCCTCCTTCAGTACCCTGTAAAAGCTGGACTCGGAAGCGATATAGGTGTCTTTGTCGGCCAGTGCCGGTACGATCTGTGATGGCGGTAGGCTTTGGTATGCTTCCTCATTACACGTCTCCAGGATCTGCTGTCGCTCCTCCGGTTTCAGTTTGTTCGCGGGCTCTGGGCGTTTAACATCCGGTCGGCCATCGGCATTGACCGCATCACCATCAGTCCAGCGCTTATAGGTGCGCAGACTGATCTCCAGTACCTCGCAGGCTTTTTGCGCTGATGCACCGGCACCTACCGCTTCTTCGATCAATTCAACAGCTCTACGGCGATCTGGGACATTGATCATTCTTCCTCTCCGTCCCCCCAGATCGCCTGGGCTTTTTCTCAGAACCAGTAGGGCTGCGGTTTCAGCTAGCGCTTTCTCTTTGCGGTTAAGATCTCGCTCCAACTCTTTGATCCGCTTCTCATCCACTTTACGGATATCCTTTAACCGCTTGTTCTGATTTCGATCCCAGTCATTCGCTTGTTCACAGGCTTCTCGCCACTCACCGATCTGTTCGGCATACAGTCCACGCTCACGACAGTAAGCGGATAGCTCAGCCTCATTCATTGGTGCAGTCTCAACAACCGCTGTGAACTTATCTGTGGCACTCCATCCGGTGGGAGTGCTGTCTCCATCAGGCATCAATCGCCCTTCAGCACGGGCTGCTTTTCTCCAGTTGTACAGCGTGCCTTCGCAGATCCCTTCCTCCTTGGATATCTCTGGTATCGTTTTATTGTTCGGCGGCAGCATCTTTTTCAGTACCGATTCTTTCCGCTCTTTTGGATAACCCATTTATTGCTCTCTATGCCCACTCTCATTGGTTATTGAAGTCCCATCCTACCGGGTGGACAACTATCCTGACAGAGGGGGGCATGGTGGTACTCTCAGTGTCGATTCTGCACAGGGGCAAGGGACCAAGTTTTTAATTGAATTGCCACTGCATTCTAAGAAAACATGATGGCCCATTAGCCCTGAACTGAGGCCCTATGCTTCCTCTGGCTTCAACTGATAGGGCAGAATCTTATTAACAAAAAAGGCGTCGGCCAGCTCAATATCGACAGGTTTCTCTTCGATATCCACAAACGGCAGCTCGTAGTCGTTATACCCCCGCAGCCCGGTGGTGAGGGAGTAAACCTTATCAAATCCAAGCAGTTGCAGGTTGAATGCGGTCATAATACTGCGGTACCCAGAGCGGCAAACCACGATCACCGTCCGCTCACGGGCCTCGACCAGTTCCGGCTCGGTCTCCTCGTAACCCCATTCACAGGCGGATTCGACGATGCCACGGGGCACATTGAGACTGTTTGGTACATGCATGGTGTCGAACTCATCCCGCTCCCGAACATCCAATACCAGGATGTTTGGATCAGCTTTCATCATCTCATCCATATCCCATGGCATGAGCTCGTTTACAGATTTCAGACGCTCAACGAGTAGGTCTATTAATTTTTGCATGATGAGGCCTTTGAGGTGGATGGTGATTTCAGATGGGTATGTTAACAATCTCTAATGCTCTTTTGTAGGGGGCATGATACTCGGAGCAGAGTGAAACCGTAGTGGGTTAGCTGTTACCCGGGTATGCCTATAGGAATGGTAGGTAAAAGCATTGCTGTTTTCCCTTATGGACAAGGTGGCGACTCGGTGCAACTCTATAATCATAGCCATCTACCCAATATGAAGAGTGCAATCTCATGCGCAAGATACCCTATCTGATTCTCTCCCTGCTGATGCTGCTGCCTATGGTATCAGCCGCGGAAGATGCCGCCCCGCAAGCGGAACATCGTCAAGGCCGGTTCCTTGGTGCTCAGGAGACCACCTATCCTGACTGGTTTAAAGCAAGTTTTATGGAGTTGGGTGAGGATGTACAGGAGGCGGCGGATGAGGGCAAGCGGGTGATGCTCTTCTTTCATCAGGACGGCTGCCCCTACTGTAATCTGATGGTTGAGCGCAATCTCTCCCAGAAGGACATACAGGATACGATGAAGGAGAAGCTGGACGTCATCGAGATCAATATGTGGGGTGACCGTGAAATCGGGGCGGTTAACGGTAAGAGTTATACCGAGAAGTTGTTTGCCGAGGCGTTGAAGGTACAGTTCACGCCGACACTGCTTTTTCTAGATGAGACCGGCCGGGTGGTGCTGCGCCTAAACGGCTATATCCCACCCCATAACTTCAAAGTGGCACTTGACTACGTCAACGGCCATAAGGAGAAGGAGACCTCCTACCGCAAGTATCTGGCTAGTCGGCAACCTGCGGCGGCGGCTGGAAAGCTCCATAACGAATCTTTCTTTGCCAAACCACCCTATGACCTCAGCAAGGGAGAGAAACCGGTAGCGCTCTTTTTTGAGCAGCCACAGTGTCCCAACTGCGACAAGCTCCACAAAGAGGTACTGACAGATCCCGCTATACGCGAACTGGTCGGCCGGTTCGATGCGATTCAGCTCGATATGTGGTCAAACACTCCGGTGATTACGCCTGATGGCAAAAAGACTACTGCAAGGAAGTGGGCAAGGGAACTGGAAGTCAACTTTGCCCCCTCAGTGGTGCTGCTTGACCGTCAGCAGGGTGAGGTGATCCGTTCTGAGGCGGTGTTTAAGCGGTTTCATACAGAATCGATCTTCGATTATCTTCTCAGTGGTGGGTTTAAGCATCAGCCCAGTTTTCAGCGCTATATCACGGAGCGGGCAGAGGCTATCCGTGAACAGGGCAGAGATGTGAATCTCTGGAAGTGAGGCCTGTCAAACAGGGCGCATAAGGGTGTAGAGGTGTGTTATAAAACGGGTCTCTAAAGCCGAACTCTGCAAGAGCCCGCAACGTGACCAGTAATCAATCCTCTATTGCCGTAGCCGCCGGCTCTCCCGATCAGGACGTGTATGCGGCTCGTCTGGCGGAGACTCTCGGCTATCCGCTCTGCAGCGATGAGGATGAGAGCCATCCGCTGCTTCTGGTAAAAACCGACCAGCGTCTGGAGCTGCGCGAGAGTGGAAAAAAGGCACCGGGGCCTGTCTATATCGATTTTCTCTCTGGGAAATCCGCTCACCGCCGTCGCTTTGGCGGGGGCAGGGGGCAACCCCTGGCCCGGGCTGTCGGCCTCAAGCAGGGGCGCACACCCTCGGTGCTGGATGCTACCGCCGGGCTTGGCCGTGATGCCTTTGTACTCGCCTCTCTTGGCTGTGAGGTCTGTATGGTGGAGCGCTCTCCCGTTATCGCCGCACTGCTGGAGGATGCCCTGCTGCGCGCCCAGGACGACGCCGAGGTCTCTGTTATAGTCAGCCGCATGAAGCTCCTCTGTGGAGATGCAAAAGAGCAACTGTTGGCACTACCACAAGAGGCTTGGCCCGATGTGGTCTATATGGATCCCATGTATCCCCACCGAGAGAAATCCGCTCTGGTCAAGAAGGAGATGCGCACCTTCAGGGCGCTGGTGGGGGATGATGAAGACAGCGCCGAACTGTTGGAAGCGGCCAGAAAGGTTGCACGTAACCGGGTTGTGGTAAAACGCCCCGCCAAGGCCGCCACCCTCGATGAGATCAAACCCTCAATGGCTATTACCAGCCCAAACACACGCTATGACGTCTATCTCCACCATGCCTGATACCGCACCTGAACAACACTTTACCTCACCCTTTGGCTCTCTGACGCTTAAGAGATATCCGCTGCAGAAGCGAGAGACGCTGCGTGCCTGGGATGCCGCCGATGCCTACCTGCTCGATGAGCTGGAGGTGGAGTTGGATCAACGAATTCTGATCATTAATGACAGCTTTGGGGCGCTGAGCTGTGCCCTTGCCCCTTTCTCACCCACGATGCAGAGCGACTCCTATATCTCCACCTGGTCAACCCGGGAGAATCTCAGGGCTAACGGGCTGGATGAGGCATCAGTAAAGATGCTCTCATCCCTGGATAATCTTGAAGGTGTCTATGACCTGGTACTGGTTCGCGTGACCAAGACTCTGGCACTGCTTGAACATGAGCTGATTCAGCTGAAACCGCACCTCAATGAGTTGAGCCGTGTGATCGGTTGCGGCATGGTGAAGCAGATTCACAGCTCCACTCTGAAGTTATTTGAGCAGATCATCGGACCTACTACCACCTCTCTGGCAAAGAAGAAGGCGCGACTAATCCATACGCAGCCGGATCTCTCTCTACCTGAGGTGTCGTCCCCTTACCCAAAACGCTATCGGTTGGATGAGACTCCCTACACGCTGATAAACCATGCCAATGTATTCTCCAGGGAGAAGTTGGATATAGGCACTCGCTTTCTGATGCAGCATCTGCCTGCCACCGAGGGAGAGGGGGATATTGTCGATCTGGGATGTGGCAATGGTGTGCTCGGCCTGATGGTGGCGGCACAAAATCCGGAGACCAATCTCCACTTTATTGACGAATCCTATATGGCAGTGGCCAGTGCCCGGGAGACTTTTTCGGCATCCGGCTTGAAGAACAGTGCCTTATTTGAAACAGGAGACTGCCTGGGTGCACTCTCTGGCGAGAGTACCGACCTGATACTCTGTAATCCTCCTTTCCACCAGCAGCAGGCAGTGGGGGATGCCGTCGCCTGGCGCATGTTCAGCCAGTCAAGAAAGGTACTGAGGTCCGGAGGTGAGCTGTGGGTGGTGGGTAACCGTCACCTCAACTACCAGGTAAAACTGAAACACCTCTTTGGCAATGTGGAGCAGGTGGCGGAGAACAGAAAGTTCGTTATTTTTCGGTCTCACAAGTAGCTGGTAATAAACCGTGAACAGGCAGTATCAAATCCGTCATCCCGGTATAGGTTAGAGAAGTGGTGCATTGCCGGGAGTAAATCGACCAATAAAAAATAACTAAACTCCTGTTTGGTTGTTGCCAAGGGCTGTTTATTGGACAACGGTTTAATATATTTTGAGGTCTGCCGACAATATTAGTACCAGTGGTGCGATTGGAGGTTGGGTGATGGAGATCAAAAATTTTGGAACTCAGGTTCATCAGCTGAAGTCGGCTTACGATAAGAGTAGCGGCTCTTTTGGTCAGGAAGTCTCTGCCTTGGCGCATGAGAAAAACGAGGTCAGAAAAGGGGGCGGCGAAGTCACTCCAGAGCAATCACTGGATATGCAAATTATTCAATCCACACTCGAGGTCAGTTTTGCCAATGGCAATGAGTCATTGGCACTACTGCTTAAAACAGCCATCGATCAACTCAATGGTATGTTGGAGCCGGAGTTGGGCATCACGCTGCAAGAGGCCTACGAATCCGGATTGGATGTTACTCCTGAAGCCACGGCTGATCGTATCGTAGCGCAAAGCACAAGATTCTTTTCCGCATATCAGGAACGCCATTCCGAGATGGATCTGGAAAAGGCTGTTACCGAATTTACCAATCTGATCAAGGAGGGAATTGAAAAAGGCTTTGAGGAGGCTCGTTCCGTGCTCAGTGGGTTAAATGTGCTGGATGGTGAGATTGCAGCCAATATCGACAAAACCTACACACTGGTTCAAGAGAAGCTGCAATCCTTCATCACTGGAGTTACAGAGACATAGCCGTCTCTTTATGCCCTGGCTGCGTGCAAGGCCGTTGCTGGAGGGCAAACACTGGAGATAGGCCGAAGCAGTGATAGATAAAAGGTCTCGGGAGCAGACATAAAAAAACGGGTGCTGATTCAAAATCAGCACCCGTTTTTAGGTGTAGTGGCGGAGCGGACGGGACTCGAACCCGCGACCCCCGGCGTGACAGGCCGGTATTCTAACCAACTGAACTACCGCTCCGCTGAGCGTTCCATGACTGCTTAATGGTGCTCGCTGTCATCGTTGGAAGCGCGGTATTCTAACGACTCTTGGGGAAAGGTCAACCGTTTTCCAGATTATTTCGGTTGGTTGGCTGATCAGCCTGTCTGCAGTGCATAAAGTTGCCGTATCTCCTCTGCCCAAATTGTATCGTCTATGGTTTCGAGCACCATGGGAATCTCATCGAAGCGTGGATCATTCATGATGTAGTCAAATGCTTCCCAGCCGATCTTGCCCATTCCCAGGCTATGGTGTCGGTCCACCCGGGAGCCAAGGTCGGGCTTGCTGTCGTTGAGGTGCATACCACGCAAATATTGGAAACCGACGATGCTCTCAAACTCGGCAAACATCTCTTCACAGGCCACTTTGGTACGCAGGTCGTAGCCGGCGGTGAAAGTGTGGCAGGTATCGAGGCAGACGCCGACCCGGGATTTATCCTCCACACCGTCGATAATGGCCGCCAGATGCTCAAAGCGATAGCCCAGGTTTGATCCCTGACCGGCAGTGTTTTCGATCACTGCAATCACCTCTTGGGTCTGTTCGAGTGCCAGGTTGATCGATTGTGAGACCAGGGCCAGGCTCTCCTCTTCACTGATCTTCTTCAGATGGCTGCCGGGATGGAAGTTGAGTAAATTCAATCCCAGCTGCTCACAGCGCTGCATCTCATCGAGAAAGGCGTTGCGTGACTTCTCCAGTGCCTCCGGCTCCGGGTGACCCAGGTTGATCAGATAGCTGTCGTGGGGCAGCACATGCTCCGGCGCAATCTCCGCAGTGGCCAGATTCTCACGAAATGCGTTGATACTCTTCTCCGTGAGGGGCTTGGCTTTCCACTGGCGTTGGTTCTTGGTAAACAGGGCAAAGGCTTTCGCTCCGATTGCCTGGGCATTGAGAGGTGCATTCTCCACTCCGCCACTGGCACTGACATGGGCGCCGACTCGTTTCATTGTGCTTTAACTCGCTAATCTAAACAGTGGGCATGATACCCGAAACTGTGGGAGGTATTTGGATAGGATCTGTAGGGGAATAGATATGTAAGGCTGTGTTGTAAATGAACTCAGGCTATTTAATACCCACAAATAAAAACCCCGCTATGACTGAGCATAGCGGGGCTTGATGTAGCTAATGATCTTTGTCTTAGGCCTGCTTCTTGAGCCGCCTAAGCCCGATTAAGCCAAGTAATCCAGAACCAAAGAGCCATGCAGCGGCAGGGATAGGAACATAGGTATGGAGGTGCGCAGGCATATTTTCAATTGACAATATTTGGCTCTCCAATCCACCTTCCTCTCCTAACATCCAGGTATCCAGTCCCGGGCCGGCACCATCACCGATAAGAAGCAGTCCGCTCAGGTCAGGAAGTGCAAAGGTTGTCCGGCCATCGCCACCGTACATCGTTCCAAACAGTGAGAACAGAGCACTATTTTGTGAGATTGACAGCAACTGCCCCTCGGCAGCAGCCCAGCCGCCTGGGACAAAGTTGCCACCAAATAGACCAATTTCACCCAGCATAGGCATATCGGGGTCGCCTCCGGGGAATACACCCTGGGTTGCAACCAGGTAACGCAAGCCAATGGTTGGTTGCATATTGGTCAGCGATTGACCGTCACCTGTAGGCTCGGTGGAATTCGCTCCTGAGCCTAACGTATGTGAGTGTGTCGGTAGATTCGCCTCTGTCATGGTGACTGATTCTACACCGCCGATTTGACCCAGTGCCTGTGGTGTCAATCCAGGCCCAGAGCCTACACCAATCGCAGAGCGACCACGTAAATCGGGAAGAGCAAAGGTTGTTCTACCATCTCCACCATAAGTGGTTCCAAATAGAGAGAAGAGTGCTGTATTTTGTGCAATGGTAAGCAGTTGCCCATCGGCGGATGCGTAATTGTTGGGGGTACCATAGTCATGAGAGGCGAAGAGATCGATAAAGCCCATGGTGGGTTCATCTGAGAAATTTCCTGATCCGCCCGAGTATGGGTATATGCCATTCATCGCCACCACGTAATTAAGGCCAAGTGATGCCTGCATGTTGTTGTATGGTGCATTACCACCGGTGGGGTTGGTGCTGTTGCCCGGGTGCAGTAAGTGGTCATGGCTTGCCAAATTACTGGTTGTTACAGTGACGTTGTTATCACCAACGCGGTCACCAAGATGCCGTGTTGTCAGACCTGAACCTGTGCCGTCACCAATTGCGGTACGACCACGTAGGTCGGGAAGTGCAAATGTCGTTCTGCCATCACCGCCGTAGGTTGTTCCAAGCAGTGAGAAGAGTGATTCATTTTGATTGATGGGTAATAGTTGTCCATTAGCTTCAGCCCAACCGCTGGGTGCGAAGTTGCCACCAAAGAAAGTGACCTCACCAAGATTGTAGTAATTGCTGGAGTTAATGCGAATCAGGGGGTTTAGCGCCAGTGATGGTTGAGTGGTCGAGACAGGCTGACCACCCCCGGATATGCCTGTCTCATACTCCACGGCCAATGTGGAAAAGGGGAGTAAACAAGCCAAACCGGCAAGTATTGCAGCAGCTGGGATTGTTCTAGATAGGGACCTAGCGTGGCTTTGAAGTGTATATCTAGTTTCAATACGCGTTGAATTGCTCTGTAATAATCCCATCTATTATTCTCCCTGCTATGAATTTATTACATAAATAACGAATGACCATATTCTTTTTTTTCCAAGCATGCAATTCATGGATTAAATCATATGATTTAAAATCAGTTGGTTGGGCATGATCTAAGAGGCTGTTGTAGATAGGATTTCATGGAGTTGGATATGGGCTTCTGAGAAAAGTATTTCTAGTAACCGGTTCTGCACTATGTTTCTGTCTCAGACAAACTTTTATCGTATCTGTAGGAGGGGCGCCCCCGCCGCGATGAACGTTGCACCGCCCTGCTTAATTCTATCGCGCCGAGGGCGGCGTTCCTGAGGTGATGAAAGTTGCGTGGAACAGGAATATAGGACAGAGCCGGTTTCTGTTCTCAAAAGGGAGCGTTGCAGATATTAGCGTAATAAATCATCAATTAGTCCATGGAAGTTAATGAATGGTGATGGGTTAGTTTAACTATATAGGGGACACTAGTGGGCCATGCGGGAAGTTCGGTAACTCACAGAGCCCCGCTAAGAGGCCAAGGTAAGGCGCGTACCGCAGGGAATGGCAAGCCCTTTCCAAGGTGCGCAACGCAGCATTGGCCTCCTAGCGAAGACTCCCTCCGGGCCAGTCCACAAGCCGGGTTGGCGGTGTTGCACTCGTTTGAATTGGCTACGGCCAGTCCTGCACTCGTGCGCCTTGCCAACCCGGCTTGTGAACTGGCTGTGGGTTACCGAATTTTCCGCATGGCCCACTAGAGTAACCTCCTTTAGACATAACAATAATGAAAAAGAGGTACAGAAAAGATTAGCCACTCCATGAGCCAAAACCGTATGGAAAAGCGGGCGATGCTTGCAGAGTCACTCCGGCGGTTTCTGCCGCCTGAGTGTGTTGTCGAAGATGAAGAGACCCAGCGCCCCTATGAGTGCGATGGGCTCGCGGTCTATTGCGAGATGCCGCTACTGGTGGTGCTGCCGGAGAACCGTGAACAGTTGTGTCGGATCATGGCACTCTGCCACCAACACCGGGTGCCGGTGGTGGCTCGTGGCGCCGGTACCGGGCTAAGCGCTGGTGCCATGCCCAATAGCGATGGGGTTCTCCTTTCGTTGGCAAAGTTCTCACGTATTCTTGAAATCGATCCTCAGGCGCGAATCGCAAGAGTAGAGCCCGGTGTGCGCAATCTGGCAATCAGTGAAGCGGCGGAAGAGTATGGGCTCTACTATGCCCCTGATCCCTCGTCTCAGATCGCCTGCACCATCGGCGGTAACCTGGCTGAGAACTCGGGTGGGGTTCACTGCCTCAAATATGGACTCACCGTTCATAATATTCTCGGTTTTGAGATGGTCACCGCCGACGGCGAGGTGATGCAGGTGGGCGGTGATGGGTTCGACTCCCCCGGCTATGATCTCAACGCACTGCTGATCGGCTCCGAGGGACTGCTCGGTGTGGTCACGGAGATTACCGTCAAACTACTGCCGACACCGGAGACAGCTCGGGTGGTGATGGCTGCCTTCGACAGTGTGGAGAAGGCGGGCAAGGCGGTAGCGGCAGTGATTGCCAATGGCATTATTCCGGCCGGATTGGAGATGATGGATAGCCTCGCCATCTCTGCGGCGGAGGATTTTGTCTCTGCAGGCTATCCCACTGAGGCCAAGGCACTGCTGCTGTGCGAAGTGGATGGCAGTGAAGAGGAGGTGGAAGAGCACCTGCAACGGGCCGAGGCCATATTTATGGAGCAGGGGGCATTCAGCTGTAGGAAATCACAAAATGAACAGGAGCGCGCACTCTTCTGGAAGGGGCGGAAGTCGGCCTTTCCCGCAGTGGGTCGCATCTCTCCCGACTACTACTGCATGGACGGCACCATTCCCCGAAGCCAACTCGCTTATGTATTGACCGAGATTGAGCAGTTGTCTCAATCCTACGGTCTGCGGGTGGCCAATGTCTTTCATGCCGGTGACGGTAACCTCCATCCGTTGATTCTGTTTGACACGAGTGTGCCGGGTGAACTGGAAAAGGCAGAGGCGCTGGGTGCCCGTATTCTTGAGCTGAGTGTCGAGGTGGGTGGCTGCATCACTGGAGAGCATGGCGTCGGTGTTGAGAAGATTCGGCAGATGCATAAACAGTTTGGTGAGTTGGAGTTGGCTCAGTTTCACGCCATTAAGGCGGCATTTGATTGCCACGGCATACTCAATCCAGGTAAAGGGATACCAGAACTCAAGCGTTGTCAGGAGTATCGCTCCATTGAACCACATGGCAGTTGTGTGGGTGGAGAAATCGGGTGACTGATATCACTAGATCGTTGGTTGAACATGTTCGTGAGGCCTTTGAGAAAGGCTCGCCTCTCAATATCGTTGGTGGCGGTAGTAAAGCCTATTTGGGGCGTGAAGCGCGTGGAGAGCCGCTGCAGGTGAATGATCACAGGGGGATTGTCTCCTATAATCCGACCGAACTTGTCATGACGGCACGCAACGGCACCCCCATTGAAGAGATCAACCGGGTGCTGGCTGAAAATGGACAGGTCTGCCCGTTTGAGTCTCCTGTTTTTGAGGGTACCGCCACCCTTGGCGGTACCCTGGCTGCTAATCTCTCCGGTCCGGCGCGGCCCTGGTCGGGCTCGATCAGGGATGCGGTGCTGGGTGTTCAGCTGATCAATGGCAAGGGCGAGCAGCTGAAGTTTGGCGGACAGGTGATGAAGAATGTCGCCGGTTATGACGTCTCCAGGCTTCAGGCGGGTGCCTTGGGTACCCTTGGCGTGATTACCGAGGTGAGCTTTAAGGTGGTGCCCCAGGCGGCGGCCACCACCACACTGGTACGTGAGATGTCGGTGGGCGATGCGATTAAAGAGATGAATCGGCTAGCCGGAGAGCCTTTGCCGATCAGCGGCTCTGTTTGGCTCAATGGCAGGCTCTATCTGCGCTTTGAAGGCGCTTCCCGTGCCGTGTCAGCAGCCGCTTCCAAAGTGAGTGGTGAGACGCTGGATGATGCCCAGGCGTTCTGGCAGGGAGTAAATGAGCAGACTCTCGATTTTTTCCAGGATGATACCCCTTTGTGGCGATTTTCCATCAACTCCAGTGCCTCACTCGCTCCCCTAAACGGTGCCTGGTTGATCGACTGGGGTGGTGCCCAGCGGTGGGTACGGGGGGATTTTGAGCGGGGTGTGCTGGAACGGTATGCAGAGGAGGCCAGGGGACACCTTTCGCTCTATCGTCATGGTGATCGCAAAGGGGAGGTGTTCCACACACTCTCGACAGTTCAGCAGCAAATGCACAAAAACCTCAAGGCGTCGTTCGATCCCAAAGCCGTGCTCAATCCCGGCCGCCTCTACAGCTGGTTATAAGCAGAGCGCCCATGCAGACAGATATAGATCAAAAGTTTCTTTCTCTGCCTGGGGTGGACGAGGCGACGGCAATTATCCGTAGCTGTGTTCATTGTGGTTTTTGTACTGCAGTCTGTCCCACCTACCAGCAGCTGTTTGATGAACGTGATGGTCCCAGAGGGCGTATCTATCTGATCAAACAGCTACTTGAGGGGGGGGTGGTAACGGAGCGGACCCGTACCCACCTTGACCGCTGCCTGACCTGCCGCAGCTGTGAAACCACCTGTCCTTCAGGGGTGAGCTATGGGCGCCTGGTCGATATAGGCCGGGAACTGCTTGAGCAGCAACTACCGCGTCCCGTTACCACCCGATTGATCCGCTGGACGCTACGAAAAATTCTTCCTCACAAGCGTCGCTTTGGTCTGTTGTTGGGAGCAGGGCAGTGGCTCAAGCCGTTAATGCCCAAGGCAATCAAAAAGAAGATACCTCCAAGGCAGAAGTCTTTACCCTGGCCCGTCACAAATCACCCACGGGTGATGTTGGCACTGGAGGGGTGTGCCCAGCCGGCGGCGACACCTAATACCCATATCGCCGCCGCCCGTGTTCTTGATCGTTTGGGAATCACCCTGGTAACGGCACCGGCAGCCGGCTGTTGTGGCGCGGTGAGTTATCATCTCAGTGCCAATGATGAGGGCACCACTTTTTTCAAACGAAACATCGACGCCTGGTGGCCCGCCATTGAAGAGGGTGCTGAGGCGATAGTGATAACTGCCTCCGGCTGTGGCGCCATGGTGAAAGAGTACGGAGAGTTGCTGAAGGATGATCCGGAGTACGCTGAGAAGGCGGCACATGTTTCCCTATTGGCGAAAGACCTAAGCGAGGTGATTGCTGCTGAAGACCTTTCACAACTGCAACTGAGCCACAGCAGCAGAAAGACCGTCTTTCACTCGCCCTGTACACTACAACACGCACAACAGCTTTCTGGTGTGGTGGAAGAAATTTTGCAACGGCTTGGTTTCGATCTGGCACATACCCGAGACGATCACCTCTGTTGCGGATCTGCCGGTACTTATTCAATACTGCAGCCGGTGATGAGCCGGAAATTACTGGATAATAAACTGACTGCCCTTACATGCGACCAGCCTGAGCTGATCACAACAGCCAATATCGGATGCCAACTCCACCTGGCTTCCGCCTCGCAACTTCCTGTTTTTCACTGGATCGAACTGGTGGAACAGGCGCTCAATAAAGAGTGAGAGGCCACCAGATTTCATGAACTTGATTATCCTAGAAACCGCAGTTGGACGGGTTGAAGTGTGCGTTTGCAGTGGTGCAGGGCAAGGCACAACGACGCGTAATAGTTGTTCTATTGCAAGGAGTTGTAACGCCGCCATGTGCCGCTGCAAGCGTGCAATTCACCCCGTAGCGTGGTTCACCCGGCAGGTGAAAGTGTAAATTGATATCAACGGTTCTCATTTCAGTAACTTAACTTCAGAATGGAGCGGTCAACTGCGGTTTCTAGGATTATGCACAATAATTCGGCAAACCATCTCAATGGAAGAGCGTTTCATCTGTAGGAGCGAACTTGTTCGCGATTGGCTCCGTGGCATGTTTTTCGCGAACAAGTTTGCTCCTACAATTGACTTCAGGGTTTTTTGGCAGCGCCACTTTAATGAATGATTCATCACAAAAGAAAAAGAGATCAGCTTGGCAGTTCTGGATAGACCGTGGTGGCACCTTTACCGATGTTGTGGCGCGTCGGCCCGATGGTGAACTACTCACCCATAAGCTGCTCTCCGAAAATCCTCAGCAGTACCCGGATGCGGCAATTCAAGGCATACGTGATCTGCTGGGTGTGAAGAGAGGCGAGCCTCTCCCTGCCTCACAGATCGAAGCGGTGAAGATGGGTACCACGGTGGCTACCAATGCGCTGCTGGAGCGTCAGGGTGAGCCAACTCTGCTGGTCACCACACGGGGGTTTGGTGATGCCCTGCGTATCGGCTATCAGACCCGCCCCGATCTCTTCGCTCTCGATATTGAGCTGCCGGAGATGCTCTATACCCAGGTGCTGGAGGTCGAGGAGCGTATAGGTGCTCACGGTGATCTGGTCATGGTGCTTGACGAAGAGCAGGCGCGAGAGGGGCTTCTAACCGCCTATAACAGCGGCTTACGCTCTGTTGCCATCCTCTTTATGCACGGCTATCGATATCCCGCCCATGAACTCAAGGTAGGGTCAATAGCCAGGGAGATCGGTTTTACCCAGGTCTCGGTCAGCTCACAGGTCAGCCCGTTGATGAAACTGGTAAGCCGTGGCGATACCACCGTGGTGGATGCCTATCTCTCACCCATCCTGCGCCGCTATGTCGATCGGGTAGCGGGGGAGCTGAACGGTATGGAGCAGTCCGGTGGCCGCCTGATGTTTATGCAGTCTAATGGTGGCCTCACTGACGCCTACTGTTTTCAGGGTAAGGACGCCATTCTCTCCGGTCCTGCCGGTGGCGTAGTTGGTATGGTGCGGACTGCCGAGGCGGCGGGGTTTGACCGTCTGATCGGTTTTGATATGGGCGGCACCTCCACCGATGTAAGCCACTATGCCGGTGACTACGAACGTGCTTTTGAGACCGAGGTGGCGGGTGTGCGGCTGCGGGCGCCGATGATGCAGATTCATACGGTGGCCGCCGGTGGTGGATCCATTCTGCAATTTGATGGATCCCGTTATCGGGTCGGCCCGGACTCTGCCGGTGCCAACCCGGGGCCTGCCTGCTACCGCAATGGCGGTCCCCTTACCGTCACAGATTGCAACGTCATGCTGGGCAAGCTACAGCCTGACCACTTTCCTCATGTGTTCGGTCCCAATGCTGACCAGCCACTGGACGTTGAAGTGGTACGACAAAAGTTCTCTGAGCTGGCAGATGAGATTTATACATCCACCGGCAGTCGACATACCCCTCAACAGGTAGCTGAAGGCTTCCTCGCCATCGCTGTTGAGAATATGGCCAATGCGATCAAGAAGATTTCGGTACAGCGTGGCTATGATGTCTCCGAATACACCCTCTGCTGCTTTGGCGGGGCAGGGGGTCAGCACGCCTGCCTGGTGGCTGATGCTCTTGGCATGAAACGGGTCTACCTCCACCCCTATTCAGGGGTACTCTCCGCCTTCGGTATGGGGCTGGCGGATCTGCGCCTGATACGTGAGAAAGCGGTGGAAGCGGTGCTGGAGAGTGGAGTTATATCCCACCTCAGCAGTGAAATGGATCTGTTGCAGCGGGAGGGTGAAAAGGTGATGCAGGCTCAAGGAGTGCCTACCTCGCGTATCCGCTGTGAACGTAAACTGCATCTGCGCTACCGTGGCTCGGATACGGCACTGGTAGTCGCCTATGGAGAGCCGGCAAAGATCGTTGCCGCCTTTGAACAGGCCCACCGCCGGCGCTTCGGCTTTATCTCAGCGGAGAAACCACTGATCGTTGAGGCGGTGCAGGTGGAGGTGATTGGTTTTACCGATTCCCCTGCAGTTGAAGGTAAGGCCAATCTTCATGCTGACACTGCCGCTCCTACACTCCACAGTGCTGTGATGAGCAGTGAGTCCCACGAGACACCATTCTATGATCGCGATGAGCTGCCCGTAGCACGCCCGGTTCAGGGACCGGCGGTGATCGTAGAAACCACCGGGACCATCGTCGTCCAGCCGGACTGGCAGGCTACTCTGACCGAAGGTAACGATATTCTCCTTGAACGCTACCAGGCGTTGTCCCAGCGGGTGGCTATCGGCACCCGGGTTGATCCGGTGATGCTGGAGATCTTCAATAATCTGTTTATGTCCATCGCCGAGCAGATGGGAATGGTGCTGGAGAACACCGCCGCCTCGGTCAATATCAAGGAGCGCCTCGACTTCTCCTGCGCGGTGTTTGACCGGACGGGGGATCTTATTGCCAACGCACCCCACATGCCGGTGCATCTCGGCTCCATGAGCGAGAGCATCAAGACGGTAATCCGTGAACGGGCCGGCACGATGAAACGGGGGGATGCCTATGCCCTCAATGCCCCCTACAACGGCGGCACCCATCTGCCCGATGTCACCATCATCAAGCCGGTATTCGATGAGGTGGGGGAGGCGGTGATCTTCTACGTCGCTTCACGTGGACACCATGCGGATATCGGAGGTATCACACCTGGTTCCATGCCGCCGAACTCCACCTCGGTCAAGGAGGAGGGGATTCTCATTGATAACGTCAAGCTGGTAGCCGAGGGAGGTTTTCTTGAACAGGAGATGCGCGACCTGCTCAACTCCGGTGACTACCCCTCCCGCAACCCCGATGCAAACATCGCCGATTTCCAGGCCCAGTTGGCCGCCTGTGAGAAGGGGATGCAGGAGCTGTTGCGAATGGTTGACCACTTCAGTCTGGCCGTGGTGCATGCCTATATGCGCCATGTACAGGATAACGCCGAAGAGTCGGTGCGCCGTGTCCTAGATGTCCTCAGCGATGGCGAGTTCTGTTACCCGATGGATGATGGCTACCGCATCTGCGTCAAGATCACCCTGGATAAAAATGCCCGTCGCGCCGTTATCGATTTCAGCGGCACCAGTGATCAGCACCCCGGCAACTACAACGCTCCCTCATCTGTCTGCAAAGCGGCGGTGCTCTATGTTTTTCGCTGCCTGGTGGATGACATGATTCCACTCAACGAAGGCTGTCTCAAACCGCTGGATATCATCATCCCAGAAGGCTCCATCATCAACCCAAGTTATCCTGCCGCGGTAGTGGCGGGTAATGTCGAGACCTCCCAGGTGATCGTCGATACGCTGCTGGGCGCTCTTGGCGTGGCGGCGGCATCCCAGGGCACCATGAATAACTTTACCTGGGGCAATGGTAAATACCAGTATTATGAAACCATCTGCGGCGGTGCAGGTGCCACTGCCGGGTGGGCCGGTGCCGATGCGGTTCATAGCCACATGACCAACTCACGCCTCACCGATCCGGAAGTGCTGGAGTGGCGCTTTCCGGTGCGGCTGGAGTCATTCAGCATCCGTCACGGCTCCGGTGGCAAGGGGAGGCAAAGCGGTGGTGAGGGCTGTGAACGACGGGTGCGTTTCCTTGAACCGATGACCGCTAATATCCTTGCCGGTCACAGGCAAGTGCCGCCCTACGGTGTTGCCGGAGGGGAGCCTGGCGAGGTGGGTGTCAACTACGTAGAGCACAGTGATGGCCGGAAAACTCCGCTGGATGCCAGAGGCCAGGTGAAGATGGCACCTGGTGATCTATTTATCATCAAGACGCCGGGAGGCGGCGGTTATGGAGCAGCACCGGAGCGCTCTTTGGAGCCCCAATGAGCATTACATCAATCCTGCCATATCTCTTTAACCTAGAATCCTCAGTTGACCGCTCCATTCTACGGGCAAGGCATTGATTTTAATTACATTGACTACGATTGCATCTTTCACTCTCCGGGTGAATGACGCTACAGGGCGGATAGCACACTTGGGTTGGCGCATTACGGTGTTACAACTCCTTGGAATAGGAAGACTATTCCTCGTCGTTGTGCCTTGTACTGCACCAACCCATGCGCACTCTCCACCCTGTCCAACCGAGGATTCTAGGTTTAACCAGTGGGTGAACTCCGATAAAAAGATGAGCCTGCCGATAGGGTCTGAAGTACCTCGCGCTCATCAAGATTAATGTAGAGGTTACGCGATATCCCATGGACGTCTTGAGATAGGTTGAAACTCCTAACCTATTATTGGGCTTGGCGTTCATGCAGTTGCTGTAAGTTGCCGATAATTCGTTGCGCCCGTTCGAGTTTCCCTGTGGCCTCTTTTTGACCGGGAGCCAGGGAGAGAACATTTTTCCAGGCAAAAATGGCCTGTCGGAAATCACCATTGAGATAGAAGGCATCGCCTGCTTCGAGTTCCTGTGTTACCCGTTCGGTTATAGCGCCTTGTAGTACCTCTTCCAGCAGGTCGAAGTTGTGAGGCAGGGGCTTCTGCTCTCCCAGTTGGTTGAGGTATTCCCTCGCTTTTAGTAGTTTGTGGTTTGCTATTGCTTCATAAAATCCCTGGAGCTGTTTTTCTTCCAGCCGCTTGAAGTGCCGTTGCCTCTTTTTAGTCTTGTTTTTTGCCCGCTTTTCCAAAGCTCGTTGCAGTTTACGATTGGCCTTGATCGACTCTTCATTGGGATTTAGCTCTACAGCCAATGGCAGCGTACGAAGTGCCAGGGAGAGATTGCCCTTGTGCAGTGCCTTGTGGCCTGCCAGGAGCAGTTTCTCAGCCATCTCTTCGCTCTCGTTTTCAATACGGATCAAACTCCAGTGGGTCAGCAGGTTGTCGTACTCCATCTCCACTAATGAACGGCTCAGGGGCAGCTCTCCTTTCAGCCATTTTCCCTGGATAATCAAGCGTTCCAACTGCAGTGCCTCGAGCCGTGCATCAAGTCTCTGCTGCATCGATTTTTGGGCCTTGTGAAGCGGCTTGCTTTCAGGCAGTTTTTTTAGTGCCTCATCATAACTTTTGGCAGCATCCTTCCATCTATTTTTTCGTTCCTGTTTTAAGGCCTTGGCAATGGTTTTTTGCTCCAGCTTAGCTATTTTTTTCAGTAGCAGTGGCTGCTGCACTTTAAGCTTGCGGTATTGCCTGTGATCGGGGGCTGTTTCGGTAATAAGCTTGAGCGCCAGCCGATATTCGCCCTCTGCCTGATATTGGCGGTTGCGTTGCAGTCGGTCATCTGCCGGGATATCGCTGGGCATATGGGCGCAACTGCTGAGTGACAGGATGAGAGTGATGAGAAAGATACGCTTCATCTTGAAGCTTCCATCTCATCCACGCCCGCAGACGTGGCTAGCAACGCATCGAGAAAATTGTCTTCCTGTGCTTCGATGATCTCGTGGACTGTTATGGGCTCACTTACTCCCTGCAGATGAATGGTGCCGGATGGTTTGGTTGAAAAATATCGATTCAGTTGCATGGAATTACTCAGTGAGTCGCTGACAATCACCTGCCCGATGTCGGCTGCTGATGAGAGGCGGGAGGCTAGATTAACCGCTTCACCGACCACCGTGTACTCCATGCGCTCTTCCGACCCCATGTTACCGGCGAGCATAACGCCACTGTTGATGCCGATACGGAAATCGACAGTGACCAGCCCATCTTTTTCACGTTGTTCATTCAGCTCCGTGACAAGATCGCGGATTAAAATGCCACAACTGACGGCATGCACGCAGTGGGCATCATCCGGCTCTGGTGCCCCAAACAGCAGCATCGTACAGTCACCGATATATTTATCTACGTGACCATGGCAGAGCCGTGCAGTACGGTCGATAAGGGTGAAATAGGTGTTGAGAAGCGTGTTGATCTCTTCCGCTTCCAGCTGTTCGCTGAGGCGGGTAAAACCGACAATATCTGCGAACAGCACGCTTGCAGAGACATTATGTCCACCCAATCGAACCGGCTTCATATCGCTAAGCAGCTCCTTTGCAACCTTGGGAGAGACGTAGCGTGAAAAGGTCTGTTCCACCCGCTCCTTGTGTTGCAGGCCTGCGGTCATGGTGTTCAGAGCCGTCATCAGTTGACCCAGTTCATCTCCGCGACGTTCGGTAAAACGGAACTGGTAGTTCCCTGCCGAAATCTCCCTGCTGCCGTCGACCAAGTGATTTATCGGGCGTGAAAGGCGGCGGCCGAGTAGGAATGCAGCGAATACGCCAATGACAACCATTACCAGGGTCAGCAGGGTGATGGTTTGAACGGCTTGCCGCTGTGCCTGTGCCAATATGGAGTGATCGAAGGTGAGCAGGGCGTAACCGATGGAGAGATCCCGGAACTTTAGTGTGCTGATATAGGAGGTTCGGGTTGCCTCGGTGTCGTTGTGGGGTCTCCAGGTGATGGGTTGATTACCATTACCTATTGGTATCTCCGGGATCTGGCCGGTGCTTGCCAGCAGCTTCAGTTCATCGGAATAGATGGCACTGCCCTTGATAGCAGTGTTACTGATCACATTATTGGTCAGCACGGAGAGTGCCAGTTGATCTTTGGCCAAAACAGGCTCGACGGCGGCTTTGGCCAGCTGGGCACTCAAGGCATTTCCGTAAGCTGTGATCTCACGATCAAATAGACGGCTCTGATTTTTGCTGATGCTTAAGCCAAGCAGCCCCATGCCGATTACCAGCAACAGGGTGATGATCAGGGCCAGTTTGTAGGAGATGGGAAGAGGGAATATTCCCTGTTTCCAGCTAAAGGTTCTGGTATCCGGATCGCGGTGGGCATTGTTATCTGTCCGCATCAGGCCGTTTCTTTACTCTAAATTTGAGAAACGTGAATGGTATCACTCTCTACGGAGGAAACGGGAGCTTTGCTCTCAGTTCTATGAGGGGATTGTGTCGTTATCGACATTCTGTTCCTACAACGGGCTGCTCTCCTGTATGAGTGGCTGTTCCACTACCCAGGATTACTCCAGTGCAAGGCAACAGGTGATAGCGCTTGAGGGTGGGGGTCTCAGTCGTGATGGGCCGGCCTTTCTGACGCCGACGACAGTCACCGGCAAGGCGGTGGGGATGCGTTATATAGCCCAGCTAAAGCTATCGGATTTTCCTCTGTACTCAAGGGATCGTTTCAGCGCCATTGGTATCAGGTTACTGGAGACAAAACAGGCTCATGTGCGGGCTTTTCTACAGATATGGGATGTCAGCAAAGGCACCATCACTTGGAAGGCGGTTGAGTCATTACTTATTAACCTTGGCTGTAATGTGGGGCAGGGTTACCACTACAGTCCCCCAGTTCCTGCTGATATATTCGAGAGCCTGCTATTACGAGAAGAGCGTTCAATGAGTAGATAGTCGTTATTATCCCATTTCGCCGGCTTGGATACGTGGATGTGTAGGTAATGTATAAACAACCTGAAGCAAGGTGCTGAACCTAGGGAACCCCTGGACAAGTCATGAACGATTGCCTTGTCGGCCATAGGCAAGTGCCGCCCTACGGTGTTGCCGGAGGAGAGCTTGGCGAGGTGGGGGTCAACTATGTTGAACATAGTGACGGACGGAAAACCCCGCTAGATGCCAGAGGACAGGTGGAGATGGCGCCGGGAGACCTGTTTGTGATCGAGACGCCTGGAGGTGGGGGTTATGGAGTGCCACCGGAGCGGTCTTTGGAACCTCAATGAGCATTGAGTCAATCCCGCCATGTCCCATCAATCCAGAGGTGAATTCCCGCAAAAATCCGGCCATGCCAATAGGGCTTTAACCGCCAACAGAAAACAGTCTATGCGCAACATGGGGATGCAGGGGAGTGATGTGTGGTGTGTCAGTTGCTGCTCAGTAGTTCACGGATGTGGGAGATCGTTCCGGTAGAACCCTTGCCACGAATTTTTAACTCACCTTCACTGCAACCCTCAATAAAGTAGGTGACCAACAGGCTTCTGATCCCTGACGCGGCGGCCCCCTGGTGCTCCCGGCTGTTGCCATCACCGACAAAGAGTGACTGGCCGGCGCTGACCGCCATACTGTTTAAGGCCAGCTGGTAGATTTCAGGTTCAGGCTTTTTCAAACCACAGTCGCAACTGAACAGTGCCGTTTCAAAGAGCGGAGCAAGAGGGGAGTTAGACCACGCCCTTACCTCATCTGTTGATGCATTTGAGATAAGCCCCAGCCGGATACCGCCAGATTTCAGCCCTTCGAGTACCTCCAGGATCTCCTGCTCGATATTGATAAGGGCATGATCAAATCGCCACTGCCGTTCTTCCGTCGCCTCATGAATCAGCGGTATCGGGATGTCCGGATCAAGACTATGCGCCATCTTCTGAATGATCTCTGCCTGATTGGTGGGGCGGCAGATCTCGTGATGTTCACTGAAACAGGCGGCACTCCACCGACTGCGATCAATGCCGAGAATATCAGCGGTATATCGCCCCTGACCGCCGGCCGCCTTGGAGACGCTGATCAGGGTGGCGAACAGGTCGAAGAAGATGGCTTTTGGTGAGTGATTCATAGTGAGTGCTGGTCCAGAAACATGTGTAATCTCCCCCACCAGGGGGGTGGAAGTCCTCTCTCCCCATTGAGTGAGAGGGTTGGGGTGAGGGGGGTCAATAAGTAACTTATTGATTTAATTTACCCTCATCCTATCCTTCTCCCTCGTTGGGAGAAGGGACTGGAGCTTGTACAACACCCTCGAGCAGGGAGAGGAGTTTTTAGCGAGTCGCTATCTCATGCCAGTCGAAACCGAATCCATACAGCCGTTAAATTGAGGTATATCATTCTGCTGTATGCACGAAGATCGTACCTGGTAATGACGAATGTCACTCCTTCGGCAACAAGGCAAACAATCGCCCCGGCTGCTTCATTGTACCTGCAAGACGCTCTGCCAGCTCTCCATTCCCAAAAAATACATCGGCCCTGACAGGCCCATTGATGGCCCCACCGGTATCCTGGGCGAACAGTAGGCGCTGATAGGGTTTAGATGCCTCATCCAAGCCTGCCTCAGTGGGAAGGGTCGTACTAAGCCATATCGGTGTACCAAGAGGAATTCGGGACCTGTCAACTGCCGCACTGCGTTCAGCCGTCAGTGGGACATTGAGTGACCCCCTGGGTCCTTTTTCACCGTTATCGTTCAGAACAAAGAAGACATAACTTGGATTTTCATTGAGCAACCCCTGGGCCTGTTCCGGGTGCTGTTTCAGCCATTCTCGGATGGTGAACAGGCTCACTTCTTCGCGACTGAGCTCCCCTCGTTCGATCAGTTTCTTTCCGATAGAGACATACTGGTGCCCGTTTTGGTCGGCATATCCAACATTGATGCTCGAGCCGTCAGGTAACTGAACACGCCCGGACCCCTGGATCTGCAGGAAAAATGAGCCGTGAGGGTCATCGACCCAGAGCAACTCTTTACCTTTTAAGGGCTGCTTTGAACCGTCTATATCTGTTCGGTCGTAATAGGGGATAACCCGGTTACCAACAAGACGCCCTCTCACGCGTTTTCCCTTGAGACTGGGAAACTGTTTAGCCAGGTCGATGATAAGTAGTGAGTCCGGTCGGGCATAAATGGGATAAGCGAAGCGCTCATCAGCCTCCAGACTACCCAACAGCGTGGGTTCGTAATAACCGGTAATCAGCCCATCGGGGCTTCCACCGGTGCCGATGATTTCGTGGGGCTGAAAATATTCCCGGATAAAAGTGCGGACCTGCTTGTCTGTTGGCTCTTGTAGTTGGTCAGCCGCACTGCAGATTGTCTCCCAGCCTGGTTTTTTCTTCCTGAGCTTTGTGCATTGTGAGAGCAGGGCAGGCCAGGCGTCAGCAACGTTGTCCTCTTGCCAACCGGGGAGGTCGTTCCAGCTCACCTCTTCACCGATTCCGGCTTCCTTGGGTATGAAGATGGAGCAACCGGAGAGCAGCGCCAGGGTTAGTACCAACAGGTAAACTCTTATATGTGAATTTAACACAGGGGGAGCGGATATCTCGGGTTGATGCATTTGAGTCTCTATCAGTTTGCTCTTACGGATAAATCATATAGGGGGAGGCAACGATTTGGAACTTGTAATGCAGCACGGTGACTCGTTACTTCCGAGAGTGTGCACTCGTGTAGCGTGCCAGAATGCGAACTCCGTCATTATGGCGATGAAGAGTGCAATGCCGACCGTCAGCATCAGCGAAAACATGAATAGAGCGGCGAGTACCAGCAGTATAACCAACAGGGCAATGAGACCGCCAGACGCCTGGGGACAGGTGGAGATGGCTATCGCACAATCCCTGCCATACTCCATCGCCCCGAGGCGGGGCTCCTACAGTAGAGACATCATCCATAGGCGTGATTGGGAACTTTTGTGTGGGAGTCGGGCTGCCGACTATACTTCCTGGTAAAGGGAGGTAGAGAGTGATGCGGCGTTCAGGGCTTTTTCTGATATCGGTTTTCTTGCTTGCCTTGGGCTTGGTCGGCTGTTCCACCACCCAGGAGTACTCCAGTGCCAAACAGCAGGTAATCGATCTGAATGAGGGTGATCTCAGTCGTAATGGTTTGGCGTTTTTAACGCCAACCACAGTGACGGGCAAGGAGGAGGATAAACAGGTATTCGCCTTGGTGTTTACCGACACCCTCGCTGAAATGCGGCCGGATATCCCTCTGCTGACACTTCCCCAAACGCTGAGCGCAATCAACCAGGCAGGCCTGGCCGGGTCCTACCGTCAGATGGTGGTCAACTATCGGGATACCGGCATTTTTGATAAAACGACCCTGAGCAAAATCAGTGAGACTGTCGGTGTGCGTTATGTTGCTCAACTGAAACTCTCTGATTTCCTACAGTACTCAAAAGGCCGCTTCAGCGCCTTGGGTATCAGGTTGCTGGAGACAAAACAGGCTCATGTGCGGGTTTTCCTGCAGATCTGGGATGTCAGCAATGGCACCATCGCCTGGGAGGCGGTGGAGGAGCTGAATTTTGCCTATGAAACCGGCTCGGAAGATCCGGTCTCTTTCAATCTGATTGTCAGAAAAGCGGCCGTTAACCTGATAGGGCGGCTTCCATAGAGTACTTTTTTGGTAAACTCTATGAGTTGAATTGACCCACTGTGGTCAAAGCCTATTTGGGTCATAAGATGACAGATGTCCAAGAGATTGACTACCAACGCCGTTTTGGAGGTATTGCCAGGCTCTACGGCGTCCATGGCCTGGAGGCGTTCCGCAAGGCCAATGTCTGCGTGGTGGGCATTGGTGGTATTGGCTCTTGGGCGGTAGAGGCACTGGCTCGCAGCGGTATCGGTGAGATCACACTGATCGATCTTGATCATGTGGCGGAATCCAATATTAATCGTCAGATCCATGCGCTTGAGAGCCAAATTGGAAAAGCCAAGGTGGAGGCCATGGCCGAGCGTATCCGTGAGATCAATCCCCAATGCCGCATTAACTGTATTGAGGAGTTTGTTGAGACCGGCAATCTTGATCGCCTGATCACATCCGAGTATAGCTATGTGATTGACTGTATTGATGTTTTTAAAACCAAGACGGCTTTCATTGCACATTGCCACAGTAACGGAATAAATGTGGTAACGGTGGGGGGTGCTGGAGGGCAGACTGATCCACTGAAAGTACGCCTCGCTGATCTCAGCCGGACTCAATACGATCCTCTATTGAAAAAGATGCGCAAACAGTTGCGCAAGGATCACAACTTTCCAAGAAACCTCAAGAAACGTTTTAAAATCCCTTGTGTCTATTCAGATGAACTACCCGTCTACCCGGATGCTTTTGGTGGGGTATGCCACGATAAACCCCACAAGGGCGTGTCACACGGGCTTAATTGCGGTGGATATGGTTCGGTTACTCCGGTGACGGCTACCTTCGGGCTGGTAGCCGTATCCCATGTACTGAGAAAATTGGAAGAGGGTAATCGGAAACAGGGGTAGTGTTCAGTCTGTCCCAAGATTGCTGTTCTTGATGAGTAATAGAGGTTGACTCCCTTAGGGAACCTCTGAACGAATCATGATCACGCATCTTGGCGCTGGAATTCGCCACTTTATCGTTGTGAATCTTCGCAATAGCCTGCTATTACGTGCGAATCACGCCTCAAATTGACAAATTCCGATCACCAATCTGCTGTGACCAGATTCATTCAGAGGTTCCTTAGTTCACCCTCTATGCTCCTGGGTGCACTGATCATAGCCATGTATATCGATGTGTACGCCATTCAAGCGATCCTGGTGTAAGCCAAGGCGTCTACGGTCTTCACCGGGTATTTTCCTTGCGTCGTTTCTGGCCCGGTCGAAATATTGTCGTCCATAGATAGGCTTATTGTGAAGGCGCTGCTTTGTCAGGTGCTGGATCAGCCATTCCCCAGCTGTCTCGGGGTGGACTACAAATAGTGCATGGTGCTCCTCTATCCCTTGTGGATCGGTATTGATGAGGATGTCACAGTGGGAAAAATCCGGTCTTTTAGTGAAGGGAAGCTGGTGTTTAGTTTCCAGAAGCCCCTCGACAAAGCCTCTCAGCTCTTTCTGAGTAGTAGCATGGGGGATTCTGGGGATGATGATTTTCATCAAATCAACTCATTCGCATACAGCTACTAATAGTATAGTAGATGCATACAAATTTAGGCTTTTTTACACTAGCTGAGAAATCTGTAATTCCATGACGGAGGAGGAGAGCGCAACATATTGATTTTGCAGTGGTTAAAAAAGTACCCGCTTAATCTATAAAGTGAAACTAATATTTTATTAATTCACAGAGAAGGCAAAATCCTACAGGCTCTACCCACCACAGAATCATGAATTCAGGTGCCTAATTTATATAGGTGCCTTTTGTAGCTGTCTATGCGCCTTTCATTAAGTATATTGGCTTGTGAGCAGATTCTTTTTCACCCGGTGAATTAGGAGCGGCGACAGCCACTGTTAGGCAGCTGTTTTCTTTCGTGCCATGCAGGTTCACCATGGTTCTTAATCTATGGCATTTTAGAAGGGGATTACTTATGCTTGAAGGTCCCTGTCATCTATCATGGAGCAAAAAATGAAGAGAAGTGTTGCGCAGACAATACTGGCGGCGGCCATAGGCCTTACCCTGGTGGTACCAAACGCCATGGCTGGAGATACCATCAAATTAGGTGTGGCGGGTCCCCATAGTGGTGATCTTGCCTCCTACGGGATACCTACTATCAAGGCGGCCGAGCTGGTTGTCGCTGAGGTGAATGCCAAGGGTGGTATCAATGGCAAGAAGGTTGAACTGCTGGTCGAGGACGATGTCTGCAAGCCTGAGGTGGCCACTAACACTGCAACCAAACTGGTTTCTGATGGGGTGGACGTGGTGCTGGGCCATATCTGTTCCGGTGCAACCAAGGCGGCACTGCCGATCTACAAGAGTGCAGGCATTGTTGTGATGTCGCCTTCAGCAACCAATCCGGCGCTGACCCAGAGTGGTGACTATCCCAATTTTTACCGCACGATCGCCTCCGATGACGCCCAGGCCAAGACCGAAGTCGATTTTGCTCTCAATGTTCTGAAGGTGAGGAAAATCGCCGTAATTCACGACAAGGGTGATTACGGCAAGGGCCTGGCTGAGTTTGCCAAGATATTCCTGGAAAAGTCTGATAAAGGTGAAGTCGTGCTTTATGAAGGCGTGACCCCGGGTGCAGTGGATTACTCTGCTGTTGTTCAGAAGATCAAACGCTCAGGTGCTGAGGCAGTGATATTTGGCGGCTATCATCCAGAAGCTTCCAAGATCGTCACTCAGATGCGCAAGAAGAGGATGAAGACGCTCTTTATCTCCGATGATGGCGTGAAGGATGACACCTTTATCAAGGTGGCAGGAAAAAATGCGGAAGGCGTTTACGCATCGGGTCCCCAGGATAACTCCAAGAACCCTCTATCCACCGCCTCAATTGCGGCACACAAGAAGGCCTACAGTGCCGATCCGGGTGCCTTCTATGAGAACGCCTACGCAGCTGCACAGGCACTGTTGAGGGCGGTTGAGAACGCAGGTTCTTCCGATCATGATGCAGTCCGAAAAGCGCTGCAGGTGAATAAAGTTGCTACACCTGTGGGTAATATTAACTTTGATGATCGTGGTGATGCTGTAGGTGTCGGCTTTGCCATGTATCAGGTACAGAACGGCAAGTACGTAGAAGTGCACTGATAATCTTTGAGGGTAAAGGGTCTGAAGCTGAAGCTTCAGGCCCTTTGTTTTGTAGAGCCGTAAGGAAGTGGCTATGCACTATGCTCCTGTTCCACACAACCATAACCAGTGATGTAGGAGCGCCGCCCTCGGCGCGATGGAATCTAGCAAGGCAGTGCGACGTTCATCGCGGCGGGGGCGCCGCTCCTACAGAGGCGATGAATATGCCACGGAGCATGTCGCGAACAAGTTCGCTCCTACTTCCATTCACCCTCACCCTGGTCCTCTCCCTCATAGGGCGAGGGGATGAACTCTTTCAGTTTAGGTAGTATTTCCAAATGGAATACTTTATTGAGTTACTCTTCAGCGGCCTGACTCGGGGCTCCATTTATGCTCTGATCGCGCTGGGGTACACCATGGTGTACGGCATCATCGGTTTGATTAATTTCGCTCACGGTGAGATCTATATGATCGGTGCCTTCACCGCCTATATCGTTGCTTCTGTGCTGACGATCTATGGTTTTCCTGTTCTTTCTATCGTAATCATTGCAGGTTTGGCTGCGGCTGTCTGGTCTAGTGCCTATGGTTATACGGTGGAGAAGGTGGCCTACAAGCCGCTGCGTCATGCCCCCAGACTGTCACCCCTGATTAGTGCGATTGGCATGTCCATTTTTCTGCAAAACTACGTGCTGCTGGCACAAACTTCTGACTTTCTCGCTTTTCCTCAGCTGATCCCCGACTTTGAGTTTATGGAACCGGTGGCTCATATTGTCGGCACTACCGATATGATAATCCTGGTAACAACGGCTGTGGTGATGTTGGGCCTCACGTTACTGATTAAATTCAGTCGCACCGGTAAGGCGATGCGTGCCACCTCTCAGGATCGCACTATGGCCATGCTGGTAGGGATCAATGTAGACCGGGTCATCTCTATGACCTTTATTATCGGCTCTTCTCTGGCCGCTATTGGTGGTGTGCTAATCGCCTCACATATTGGCCAGATCAACTTCTATATCGGCTTTATCGCCGGTATCAAGGCCTTTACCGCGGCGGTTCTGGGGGGAATTGGCTCCATTCCCGGCGCTGTGCTGGGCAGTTTTATCCTCGGACTCACTGAGAGTTTTGCTACCGGCTATATCTCCAGTGACTATGAAGATGTCTTTGCCTTCTCCCTGTTGGTACTGATTCTGATCTTTAAGCCCTCGGGGCTGCTGGGAAAATCAGAGACCCAGAAGGTGTAGATGATGACTTCCTTCAGCGAACTGAAAAAATCCCTGATTGTCTCTCTCTGGTTCTCCTTTTTGACCTTCCCAATTATGGTGATCAAAGCCGATCCCATCGAGAAGACGGTCATCTGGCGCTGGGAGAACCTCTTCTTTGTTGCCATTGGCAGTTTCACGCTCTCCATGCTCGGCAAGATCTTCTTTGCCCAGCATGAGCGCAGGCGGGCGCGTAGAGCGGCTGATCAGGCACCGGCTCGTGATCCACTGATCCAGGTGATTCTTCGTGAGCCGCGTTATCTCTATCCACTGGCCGGGGCTATTTTGATCTTTGCTCTGGCATTCCCTTTCCTCTTCTCCACCTACCAGACCAATGTGATGACAACGGCGCTGATGTATGTGGTGCTGGGACTGGGGCTCAATATTGTGGTGGGTGTGGCGGGGCTCCTTGATCTTGGCTATGTCGCTTTCTATGCGGTGGGTGCCTACAGCTACGCCTTGCTCAACCTCCATTTTGACCTGGGGTTCTGGACGGTACTACCCATCGGCGCCATTCTGGCGGCATTTTTCGGCATTCTGCTCGGCTTTCCTGTATTGCGGTTACGGGGAGACTACCTCGCCATCGTCACCCTCGGTTTTGGTGAGATCATTCGGTTGATTATGGAAAACTGGAATGAGTTTTCCCAAGGGCCCAGCGGTATCTCCAATATCGATCGTCCCGGGCTGTTCGGCCTTGAACTCTCACTGGATATGGCGATCACCTATCTTTACTACCTACTGATAGTGATGGTGTTGATCACTATCTTTGTGGTTAACCGGTTGCAGGATTCACGACTGGGGAGAGCATGGATCGCCCTGCGTGAAGATGAGATCGCCTGTCAGGCGATGGGCATCGACAAGACCAAGACAAAGTTGACAGCTTTTGCCCTTGGTGCCACCTGGGCCGGTATGGTTGGAGTCTTTTTTGCGGCTAAGACCACCTTTATCAATCCCGCCAGTTTCACCTTTCTGGAGTCGGCGATCATCCTCTCTATTGTAGTACTGGGCGGCATGGGGTCTATTCTGGGGGTGGTTGTTGGCGCATTAGTGCTTATTTTGCTTCCAGAGTACCTGCGAGCACTGTCGGATTACCGGATGCTCGCATTTGGAGCCATTCTGGTCACTATGATGGTGTTCCGCCCACAGGGCATTATCTCCAGTGTCCGTCGTACCTACCGGTATAGAAAACGGGGTGAGCGTGAGCGGCCGGCTGAAGAAGGTGATACCCAATGAGCACGCCTATACTTGATGTCAACGGCCTGTCGATGGATTTTGGCGGTATCCGCGCGCTCAAACAGCTCGACCTCGATGTTAGATCAGGAGAGATTGTCGCACTGATCGGTCCAAATGGGGCAGGGAAGACCACCTTCTTCAACTGTGTGACGGGTCTCTACACTCCAACTGCCGGTGATGTTCACCTTAATCCACCTGGTAAAAAGACGATCCGACTGAATGGCCTGAAACCAAATCAGGTGACCGAGAAGGGGATGGCGCGCACCTTCCAAAATATCCGGCTGTTCCAGAAAATGACGGTGCTGGAGAATGTGATGATTGGCCGCCACTGCCGCACCCGTTCCCACATTGTAGGCGCTATCTTTCGTACCGAGGCGACACGACGGGAAGAGCAGGAGACAATTGAGCGAAGCTATCATCTACTGGAGAAGGTGGGGCTTGCTGAATTGGCCGATGAGTTTGCCGGTAACCTCTCCTATGGTGCTCAGCGGCGTTTGGAGATTGGCCGCGCCCTCGCCACCGACCCCTTTCTACTGTTGCTCGATGAGCCCGCTGCCGGCATGAATCCTCAGGAGACCCGGGAGCTTGACCAGTTGATTAATCGCATACAGTCCGAGGGACAGTCCATTCTGCTTATCGAACATGATATGAAGCTGGTAATGAGCCTCTCTCATCGGATCTTTGTCATGGATTACGGCACCAAGATAGCCGAGGGAACACCCGAAGAGGTGCGCAATAATCCCGATGTAATCAAGGCTTACCTGGGTGATGATAGCGATGCTTGAGCTTCGCAATATAGAGGCCTACTACGGCAATATTCAGGCCCTGAGGGGCGTTAGTCTGGAGATTCAGAAGGGGGAGGTTATTACCCTGATCGGCGCCAACGGTGCGGGAAAGAGTACCACTTTGATGTCGGTTTGCGGCATCGTTCCTCCACGCTCGGGTGAAGTCCTGTTTGAAGGCAGTCCAATCCACAAGGAGAGTCCTGACCGTATCGTTGCGATGGGGATATGTCAGGTTCCTGAAGGGCGCCATATCTTTCCTCATCTGTCGGTGAGGGAGAATCTCGATATGGGTGCTTTTCTTCGTACCGACAAGGAGGGGATCAAACGTGATATTGACTACGTTTTCTCACTCTTTCCAATACTATCCGAGCGTACCGGTCAGGCGGGTGGAACCCTCAGCGGGGGAGAGCAGCAGATGCTTGCCATGTCTCGAGCCCTGATGGCAAGACCGCAACTGCTGCTGCTTGACGAGCCCTCTATGGGGTTGGCGCCTCTGATCATTAAACAGATATTTGCGATCATCAAGAAGATCAACGAGGAGCACAACACCACTATCTTTCTGGTAGAACAGAATGCTAAACAGGCACTACAGATTGCTGATCGTGGCTATGTCATTGAGAACGGCAGAATCACTATCAGTGATCAGGCAGATAATCTATTGACCAATCCGGATGTGCAGAAGGCCTACCTGGGAATATGACTAATCAGTGCCAAGAGAAAGCTTCACTCGCTGACCGCCAAGGAAGGCTGAAAGCCGAGGCGGTTAGTCCCCGGTAGTCGCGAGGCGATACTGGATGCCCGGCGTGCGCATAGCGCCAGAGGGAATCCAAAGATCGCATACGAACGCGACGTCAAGTCATCTCGGGAGTCAGCGACGAAGCAGTAACGAGCTTGCGATGTTATTGCGTAGTGCTGGAGACCGGGACGGCCGGGGCAATAATAGGCTGTCGAAGATTGAGTGCAAAAGGGGGACTCGGATGTCCCGTTTTGCATCACGAAATCGAAGACTCGCTTAGCAGGCTTCTTATCCAAAAGTGGCTCTGCACTAAATTGCTGTTCAACGGGCGTTAAGCTGCTCCTACCAGGAACCCACATTGTGCAACAGGTGTTTTGTACATAGCCATTTATCTAAATTCTCCCACCGGTGTATAGTAGTCGGCCACTTTCTAAAACCAAGGTTATTTAGTGTGTTGATCCGCTACCCTCTTTTTGCCGCTCTCATGTCGCTGGCGACTGCTCTCCAGGCGGATGCTATGGAAGATGCCGCCAACGTCTATAGTGAAGGGAATTATGCTAAAGCCTATCCCATGCTGCACACGCTGGCCAAAAAGGGGCAAGACGAGGCTCAGTTCTATATCGGTGCGATGCTGGTAGATGGCCTTGGTGTCGATGCCGACCCAAAGAAAGGGGTCTATTGGCTTAATCAGGCGGTGAATCAGGAACATGCAGAAGCTGCCATCATGTTAAGCAAGATGTACCTGAGTGGTCGAGGCGTTGCCATGAATGTCGATAAGGGCATCCACTATATGGAGCTGGGTGAGAGCTTCAAAAGCGAAGATGAGAAGGAGGATTGTGAGTGAATTCTTCCTCTTTATGCTCTTGGTAATACCTCCCATCTGAACTCTTCCCCCCTTATCTTCCTAATTCATCGTGACAAATTAATGTGCGGGTGTTCACATTACTAGACATTTCCACTTTCAAAACTGCTTTCGCAGACGATAAAGAGTTAAAGCACAACAACTTAGGTAAATGAGTTCGGAGTATCCGTTCCAGTGTAGTGTTCCATACTAAACGGATATTAAGAGACCCACAAAAGATTCAAGTCAAGGCGCAGCCTGCAGTTAATGGTTGCCCCCTTAACAAAGGCTGTAACGCAGGATTGAATCTTTTGTGGGTCTCCCTCGCTGACCGCCAAGGAAGGCTGAAAGCCGAGGCGGTTAGTCCCCGGTAGTCGCGAGGCGATACTGGATGCCCGGCGTGCGCATAGCGCCAGAGGGAATCCAAAGATCGCATACGAACGCGACGTCAAGTCATCTCGGGAGTCAGCGACGAAGCAGTAACGAGCTTGCGATGTTATTGCGTAGTGCTGGAGACCGGGACGGCCGGGGCAATAATAGGCTGTCGAAGATTGAGTGCAAAAGGGGGACTCGGATGTCCCGTTTTGCATCACGAAATCGAAGACTCGCTTACCGGGCGAGACGAGAAGGCATCATCTGCCGCGTTGCGTCACTTGAAAAGGGCGCGCCATTCCCTGCGTGACGCGCCTTGCAGCTAATACCTTCTCGTCACGCTTAATTGCCGCTTAGTATGGAACACTACACTAGATAGCTTCAGGGTGTTTAACCTTTATGGTTTATGACCGCAGAATATATTATCGATTAAATGATGACCTACCGGCCAAAGTATTTAATCAGGCGGGTGAGGCGATGGATGCACGCATCGTTGAACTTTCTGTGGGTGGCTTGAAGTTTGAAGCTGACAGTGATGCCCTCGCTGCCAGCCATGGAGAGCGAAGCGAGGGCTGGTAATCCCCGGTAGCCGTGAGGCCGCACTGCTTACCCGTCGTGCGCGCAGCGCGCCAGAGGGGAAGCAAAGTAGGCATCCGAACACGGCGTCCAGTCAATGGGAACTGACTGCGAAGCGGTAACGAGCTTGCGATGTTATCGCGTAGCGGTTAGTGACCAGGACGGCCGGGGTACTAATAGGCTGTCGAAGATTGAGTGCAAAAGGGGGACTTGGATGTCCCGTTTTGCATCACGAAATCGAAGACTCGCTTAGGTCGATCATATTCAACTACTCGACCAATTTGGGAAAACTGTTTTTCAGGAAAAAATCAGGACCGAATTTTCTCTACAACAGGGGAATATGGAAGTATCGGTGACCCTCCATTGTCGACAAGTGTACAAGCGTCGTCTCTCACAACACCTCTACCATATCGGGGTATTGATCCTTAGTTATGAAGAGAGGGCTGATGAACAGCTCAAAAGCTATATCAGTAACGGAATCAGTACCACAGCAGCTTTCGGTTAACGGTTATTCATACTCACTGGGCACCATACACATAAAGACCAGTGGTGAGTCTCCAGTATTGCGGTATTGATGCAGTTCATTGGGCTTTACCAGCAGGAAGTCGCCTTTGGCAACGGCTCTGGGGGTATCGCCATCAAGCACCTCACCTTCGCCTTCGAGGATATAGTTCAGGTGCTCGGTTTCGTGGCTGTGGTGGGGAGTGTGGCCGCCAGGTTCCAGAGTGAATACACGTATAGAGAAGTTGGGCGCACCATCGGCTTTGCCAACGGGCACCTGCTTGATGGCGCCTGCCACATCCTCCATATGAATGGTTTGAGTCTCACAATCTTCCAGACGTGTGATCTTCATTGCTCTTCCTCATTTTTCATATAAGCGGAACACAGAGGACACTGAGAAGCGCAGAGAACCCAGAAAAAATTATTTTGGCTATCCATTAGCTTGTTTCTGCTTGTTCCCACCCTCGCTGCCAGCCATGGAGAGCGAAGCGAGGGCTGGTAATCCCCGGTAGCCGTGAGGCCGCACTGCTTACCCGTCGTGCGCGCAGCGCGCCAGAGGGGAAGCAAAGTAGGCATCCGAACACGGCGTCCAGTCAATGGGAACTGACTGCGAAGCGGTAACGAGCTTGCGATGTTATCGCGTAGCGGTTAGTGACCAGGACGGCCGGGGTACTAATAGGCTGTCGAAGATTGAGTGCAAAAGGGGGACTTGGATGTCCCGTTTTGCATCACGAAATCGAAGACTCGCTTAATCTCTTTCCCCAATGGGAGAGTGTCGCAAAAGCTCCCTCTCCCCACCGGGGAGAGGGTTGGGGTGAGGGGGGATCAATCGCTGACCGCCAAGGAAGGCTGAAAGCCGAGGCGGTTAGTCCCCGGTAGTCGCGAGGCGATACTGGATGCCCGGCGTGCGCATAGCGCCAGAGGGAATCCAAAGATCGCATACGAACGCGACGTCAAGTCATCTCGGGAGTCAGCGACGAAGCAGTAACGAGCTTGCGATGTTATTGCGTAGTGCTGGAGACCGGGACGGCCGGGGCAATAATAGGCTGTCGAAGATTGAGTGCAAAAGGGGGACTCGGATGTCCCGTTTTGCATCACGAAATCGAAGACTCGCTTAAGGTATTTTCACTAGTGTCCGGGGAAATTATTAAATAGATTCAGTTGGTTAGGCATATCGCTATCATCGCTTATAAATTCTGATTCAGTAAGCATATGAAATAATGAGCTTTTCTCGAATAAGGTCAAGCTCAAGATCTGTAGAATTGTGTAGAGATCTGCGTCGATGTTGAGCCGTTTCTTGATAATGGCCACGAGCACGTACACAGAGATGGCAATCCAGATCTGACTTTTTACTGCGTTCTCCGAAGTGCCAAAGAACGATTTAATACGTAGATGTTGCTTTATCCATTTGAAGAACAACTCAACCTGCCAACGGTACCGGTAGAGATCAGCCACTGTCTGCGCTGGAATGGCAAAGTTGTTGGTCAGGAAATTGAAAGTTTTTCCAGTTTTGGCATCATGGTATTTGATACGCCGTAGTGACTGCGGGTAGCCGGTTGCCGTATTGACCCCGGTCAGCACGATGGTCTGATCACACTGCACTCCGCCAGATTTGTCCGCCGGGTGCGAGTAGCGGCGTTTGTACTTTGTATTGGATTTGGCGCGGATGACAAAGAAACTCCCTGCCATGTGCAAAGCGAAGAGTCGTTCGAAATCCACATAACCGCGATCCATGATGTAGAAGGCACCAGGCTCGGGTAGCAAGATATCGAGAACGTTGACGTCATGGAGCTTGCCGTCAGAAATGTGGATAAAGGTCGGGATGTTGCCCCGAAGATCCAGCAAGGTGTGGAGTTTGACGGCAGACTTGGTGGAACGAAACAATGCCCACGGAAAGACTGACAAGCATAGGTCGATGGTGGATGCGTCAAGTGCGTAGATTGTATTGTCGAGTTCGAGACCAAGATCTTCGTCAGCATATAGTGGTCGGGCTATGCGAATCAGTGCATGGGCAAAGTCTGCGAAGATACGCCAATCTCGGCGTTCGCTCGCATCCGCCAGAGTGCTTCTGGATATACTGCTACGGATGCCCATATGGTACAGCTTGTCCCTTTGTGCTCGCAGACAGGCCTCAATATCGCGCAAGCTTTCGCGATAAGTCAGCTGCGCAAAAGCCATGCAGAGGTACTGATCGAGACAAGAGAAAGATTTTTGTAACGGTTGCCATGGTAGCGGGTGACACATCGCCGAAAGGTGTGCATCGGCAGGTGGTCGATAATCTGTGAAAAAACGAGCTTGCCGACATGCATGGAAACATCCCCAAAATCCCTGAGAAATGGGTATTTTGAGGGTTTTCTGGACGATTCAAATCGATGACACCCTTAAATTGTTATTTTTACTTTGTCCTACAGGCAATTATAAGGTAGCGACACTAGTTTTACCGGACAGTAGTGAGGTATTTTATTGATTTAATACACCCTCATCCTAACCTTCTCCCTCGTAGGGAGAAGGGACTGGAGCTTTTACAACATCCTCCATAGGGAGAGATAATGATGTTTTACAAGAACAGTCGCTGCCAGCCATGGAGAGCGAAGCGAAGGCTGGTAATCCCCGGTAGCCGTGAGGCCGCACTGCTTACCCGTCGTGCGCGTAGCGCGCCAGAGGGGAAGCAAAGTAGGCATCCGAACACGGCGTCCAGTCACTGGGAACTGACTGCGAAGCGGTAACGAGCTTGCGATGTTATCGCGTAGCGTCAGTGACCAGGACGGCCGGGGCACTAATAGGCTGTCGAAGATTGAGTGCAAAAGGGGGACTTGGATGTCCCGTTTTGCATCACGAAATCGAAGACTCGCTTAGAAAAATCTTTTCTCTGTTTTCTCTGTTTTCAGCTTCTGGGGCAATGCCGGATTACAACTTCTGAATCTTCTCCAACTGCTCCTGCAGGTTATCAAGGGCAGACTGTTGATCGGCGAGCTTGTCCTTCTCTTTCTGCACTACGGCTGCAGGCGCCTTGTCGACAAAATTTGGATTCTCCAGCTTCTTGCTGATCCGCTCCATGTCACTAGTTATTTTGCCTATCTCTTTCTCTAGACGAGCAAGTTCCGCGGCTTTATCGATCAAACCGGCCATGGGGATCAGAACCTTCATCTCACCTACCAGAGCGGTGGCGGATTCCGGTGCTTCCACACCACTCTCCAGCAGCGTGGCCGACTCCAGGCGGGCAAGGAAATCGAGGTAGTGGCGGTTGCTTTCCAGCCATGCACGGTCCAGATCAGATGCATTTTGCAGCAGAACCCCCAGGGGTTTGCTCGGTGCGATATTCATCTCACCCTTGATGCGGCGTATACCAAGAATGAACAGCTTTACCCACTCCATCTCGGCCTCAGCATCACGATCCATCTTACTCTGGTCCGCCACAGGGAAGGGGCGGAGCATAAGGGTCTCGGCCTCGATACCGGCAAGAGGGGCGGCCTTCTGCCAGATCTCTTCAGTGATGAAGGGCATGATCGGGTGGGTCAGGCGCAGCAGAGTTTCAAGCACCCCTACCAGTGTCTGTCGGGTACCACGCAGGGCGGCTTCTGACGCATCTTTATTGTTCAGGACCGGCTTGGAGAGCTCCAGGTACCAGTCACAGTACTCATTCCAGGTGAACTCGTAGATCGCCTTGGCTGCCTGGTCGAGGCGGTAGTTTTCCAGGGCATCGCTCACCACGGTCTCTGTGGATTGCAGGCGGGAGATGATCCAGCGATCTGCAACACTCAACTCCACATCACCGCCGTTCTGGCCGCAATCCTGCTCTTCGGTGTTCATAAAGACGTAGCGGGATGCGTTCCATAGCTTGTTGCAGAAGTTGCGGTAGCCCTCGATACGTCCCATGTCAAACTTGATGTCACGGCCGGTGGCGGCCAGTGCGGCGAAAGTGAAGCGTAGTGAGTCGGTGCCAAAACTGGTGATGCCGTCGGGGAAGTCCTTGCGGGTCTGTTTTTCAATCTTCTTCGCCAGCTGTGGCTGCATCATGCCGCTGGTGCGCTTCTGTACCAGCTCTTCCAATTCGATGCCGTCGATCAGATCAATGGGATCGAGCACGTTGCCCTTGGATTTGGACATCTTGTCGCCGTGAGAGTCACGCACCAGGCCGTGGACGTAGACCTCATGGAAAGGCACTTTGCCATCCATGAACTTGAGGCCGAACATGATCATCCGGGCAACCCAGAAGAAGATGATATCGAAGCCGGTGACCAGTACGTTGGTGGGGTAGAAATCCTCCAGTCGCTGGGTGTTCTCGGGCCAGCCGAGGGTGGAGAAGGGCCAGAGGGCGGAGCTGAACCAGGTATCCAGTACGTCTTCGTCCTGGCGCAAGGGGTAGGCGGCATCAAAACCGTGCTTCTCGCGTACTTCTTCCTCGGAACGACCGACATAGACGTTGCCTTCGTCGTCGTACCAGGCGGGAATACGGTGGCCCCACCAGATCTGACGGCTGATGCACCAGTCCTGGATGTTGTTCATCCACTCGTAGTAGGTGTTTTTCCAGTTGTCCGGCACGAACTTGATATCGCCATTCTCCACCGCTGCAATGGCGGGTTTGGCCAGCGGACCTACCTTGACGTACCACTGGTCGGTGAGGAAGGGTTCAATCACGGTGCCGGAGCGGTCACCCCGTGGCACCATCAGCTTGTGGTCGACGATCTTCTCCAACAGGCCCTCTGCGTCAAGATCGGCAACGATCTGCTTGCGCGCTTCGTAGCGGTCCATGCCTATGTACTTTGCAGGCAGCAGTTCGCCCTCTTCAGATGTGTTCTCACGGACCCCAGCATCTACAGTGAAGATGTTGATCAGGCCGCCATGGGGCTGTCCACTGATCTGCAGTTCATCTCGGTGACGCTGCCACACCTCATAGTCGTTGAAGTCGTGGGCCGGGGTGATCTTTACACAGCCTGTGCCGAACTCCGGGTCCGCATGTTCGTCAGCAACGATGGGGATCTTGCGGTTGGTCAGTGGCAGTTCCACCAGCTCGCCGATCAGATGCTTGTAGCGCTCGTCTTCGGGGTTCACTGCCACGGCACAGTCACCAAGCATGGTCTCGGGACGGGTGGTGGAGACTACGAGGTGGCCCTGGCCGTTGGTGAGAGGATAGCGCATGTGCCACATGTGGCCCGCTTCCTCCTCGTTCAGTACCTCCAGATCGGAGACGGCGGTGTGCAGCTTGGTATCCCAGTTGACCAGGCGCTTGCCACGATAGATCAATCCCTCCTCATGGAGGCGGACAAAGACCTCTTTCACCGCATCGGAGAGACCATCATCCATGGTGAAGCGTTCATGCTGCCAATCCAGGGATGAGCCGAGGCGGCGCAGCTGACGGGTGATGTTGCCGCCGGACTCCTCGCGCCACTCCCAGATGCGGTCAATAAAGGCGTCGCGGCCGAGGTCGTGACGGGACTTGCCGTCGGCTTCGAGCTGGCGCTCCACCACCATCTGGGTGGCGATACCTGCGTGATCTGAACCCGGCTGCCACAGGGTCTGATCCCCCTTCATGCGGTGGTAGCGGATAAGGGTATCCATCACGGTGTTGTTGAAACCGTGACCCATATGCAGATTGCCGGTAACGTTGGGCGGCGGGATCATGATGCAGTAGGAGGATTGGTCGCTGCCGTTCTTCTGGGTGGGAGCAAAATAACCACGCTCTTCCCAGGTTTTATACCAACGTTGTTCCAGGCTGTGGGGGTCGTATGTTTTATCCATCGGTCGCTATAATAATGATTTGGTTATTAAGGTTTAGGATTTGAAAAATCGCCGCCATTATACCGGAATTGGCAGTGATAGCCCGCCGTGTTTGGTTTTATGAATTTAATATCAAGAGTAATCAGGAGATACTTTAGCAGCCAGGCCGTCAAGGGTTTCCGGCAAGGTATATCAGAAGACGGTCATGAACCAGGAGGATGACATCATCCATGCCATCACCATCTATATCGGTAACCAGCAACTCCCGGGGTTCGTGGGTGCCGAAGGGTTGATCTTGCCCCTCCAGATCGTTAAATACCGCAAAATGGAGCTTGCGCTGGAGGGCACTGTTATGGCGCTGAAGCACTTCCAAAATGCGGGTCTCGCGGTCATCCTGCGCAATCAGCTCATGGACACCGTCTGCATTGAGGTCTCCATAGGCCAGTTCACCATATTTTACCTTTTCCAGGTCACTCTCATGGCTGACCAGCTTTTTTAGATAGAGGTTGGCGCTTGCCTGTTTAATCACCCAGAAACGATCCTGACCCAGATATAGAAGTGCTGAGCCACCATCTGATTGTGGGAGCCGCTGTGTGGCAAGCAGCTCGATACTCCCGATGGTATGGGTGCGCCATGGTCGGAACAGGCCGCTGTCATTACGGCGTTGCACTTCCAATTTATCATCCCCCCCGGCGGTCAGTAATAACTCTGGGGAGCCATCTCCATCCATATCGTGAAGCAGGGCCGACGAGGCCCTGGCGGTAGGGTCATTCAGATTGAACTGGTCTTCCACCTGAATGCCGTCTTCAATGCGCAGAGAGCGCACGAACCCATCTCCATTGACCAGTACCTCCAGTTCTCCGTCGCCATCGGGATCCGCCAGAGTCACATCCCCGGGGGTTGCGCCATCAAACAGTGCGGCACGAAAACCCTCCCGGGTAGAGAGGTGGTGAAAGCCGCCATTACCATCACCAAGGAGTAAGCGCGCGGGAGAGCGGGGAGTGAACAGCATCAAGTCCGGTTGCCCATCCTGATTCCAGTCTGCACTGAGGATTCCGTTGGGATCTGTGGATAGCCCCTCCAGCGGGAGCACCGCAGACTTCCGCCAACCCTCCGCCGTGGGAGTCAGCAGGTGCAGAAGACGTTTTTTCTTTGTCCGGAGCACAATGGCAAGCTGCGCTGATTGGGAGGGTGTGGCGGGCACAAAGGCCAGTGCCAGAGGTTTCTGCTCAAGCAGAATGGGGTGAGGATAAGAGAGACGCCCATTAGCCTGCAGCTGAGATACTCCAACCACGCTCTCTTTGGATGAAGCAAGGTATACCTCCATTCGTCCATCACCGTCGGCATCACCCAATGCAACAGAGGTGACGCCTGAAAAGACAGGGTAGGCTACCGGTTCGGAAAATACCGCGTTACCCCGGTTTTTGTAGATCCACAGCTGTGATGCTTTGGGATCCGCCAGGATCACCTCCTGCTCACCATCGCCATCCAGATCACCCACCCCATAGATCGATGTGTTGCGTACCCTGACAGGTAAAGCGTGCACCTGGGGTATAGGATCCTGATCCACGCCGCTGCTCCCGAGGTTGATACCGGCGACCTCAATCAGTCCGGTTGCACTGTCGATCCATGCAAGTTCCACCCGGTTTCCCTGTTCCAGCAGAGCGGGTGTGCTGCGTGGTGTGTCGAGGCGCAGCAGGCGTTCTACGGCATACCCACCCAGTTCATCCTGTAGACGGACACGCAGTGCATAACGGCTCTTACGGGTGATGTAGAGCAGATCCTTTCGGCCATCCCGGTTGATATCTGCGCTCATCAGGTCATAGTTATCGGGATCGGCCAGGGGGTAGCGGCTTACCGGATGAAAATGGCCGTCTTTACGTTGAAGAAAGAGCAGCAGGGCCTTCTCAGCCAGTAGTGCCAGATCAGCACGCCCGTCTCCATCCAGATCCTCGGCCAGTACAGCACCCCGCCACTGGGTGGTTTTTTCCTGCATGTAGCCCCAGCCCCGTTCCCACTCTCCCGGTCTGCGCTGGTAGTAGACCACCAGACCGTCATCTTTGGTACTGACTGCAAAATCGATCAGCCCGTTACCATCCAGATCAGCCCCAGCCAGGGAATACATCCTGAGGCCGGTGGCCAGGCGCTGTTTGCCGAAACGGCTGTCATCAAACACCGGCTTCCAGCGCCCATTGCGGGTTGCCAGTTTTCCACCGTTTCTGGGCTCGTTCGGTGCATACTGGCGCAGGAGCTGGATACCGGCCTGGTTATTGTTGAGCAGAGCAAGATCCTGCAGCCCATCACTGTCCAGGTCGAGTACTATCAACTCCCTGGTACTCGAATTTAGCTTGACCACCTCCATAGTGGAAAAGCCCGGGGTACTCTGCGCCTGGGTAACATAGGATGGCAGTAGGCAGAGCAGTGGTAAGAGCCATTTCGAGATCGCCATCACCCCTTATCCTCTCCATGTTGCATCTGCAGGCGGTAGTGGATATGGCTCTTCTCGAGGTAGGTTGTGGAGATCACCCCATCGAGATAGCCGTCGAAGGCATCGTCTTTCAGTTTCGGAAGTACCTGGCAGGTTTGGGGGCGTGGTCTGGTATCAGGTAGCATGCGTAGTCCCGAGAGTAAGCCCTTCAGAAAGCTGTCAGGCTGCTCAAATCCCAGTGCAGAGTAGCCATCGGGCAGGGTATTCAGTGCTTGTTCCAGCGGAGGCTGCTCCCAGATGGGGGTGCGCCTCTCCTGGTGATTAAGGCTTGCCAGCAGACTCTCTACCTCGCTTACCTCACGAGAGTAGATAAAATAACCGTTGGTGATGGCATAGGAGGCGACAGGCGCTCGCTTATCTCCTTCACCCCGCATAAACAGGTAGAGTGGTGTATCCAGATACTCGCGAGGCTCGATGGTCGCTTTCCATGACTCCAACTGGTGCATCTGCGCCATCAGCATCTCCATCCCTTCGGTATCGAGCAGTTCCTGCACCACCACTTCGACCATATCCGTATAATCCCCCTCTTCCGGGCGACGTGCTTTCGGCAGGGTGAAGGTAAGCATGGTGGAGCCGAGGCTTTCGCGCAGTTGCCGCTGGGCATCACTTCCCATTTTATCTGCCGCTGAATGGAGAGCATAGAGCAGGTAGTCGCCACTGCTTATACCGTAGAGGGGGCGGCTTTCCAGTTGGCCGAGCCACTCCCACATCCGTTGAAAGTCGACACTCTGAATGCTGATCTCTCTGCTGCCGGCAGGTACGAACGACGGTAATTCCCGCAGTGGACTGCTTAAACTGAACAGGCCGCCTTGCCTGGTGTCATCGGTAAAAAACAGATCCATGTCGACCCCGCTCTGCCCACTTTCGGTGTAACTGCTGATCATCACGCCACTCAAGGCATCACCAAATATCGTAGTGAGTGAAGAGGTTACCAACTGCCCTATGGGATCCATCTGCTCTTGGATTTCTCCCTCATCAGCCACTTCTCTCTCACTATCTTTAGCAGCGGTCGGCTCTGTGTCACGCAGCGCCTGCTCAGCTATCTGACGCTCCTTCAGCACCTGCTGGAAGTAGCCCCCCAGCAGACTACCCACTCTATCGCCTTGCAGATAGAAGAGCAGGTTCCAGGGTTCTGAGCGTTCATCACGTACGTTGAAAGGCCTCTTCTCTGACCAGCTGTCGGAAATCTCCCCCTGGGCAACGGAAGCCACCATAGTTCGCAGATAGGCGGCAGGCCTTGCCATTACCAGGTGATTGTTGACAATCGCCCACCCACTCCCTTCAATCACCTCCTGACCCTCTTCGTAGCGGCGTAGGTTGAGGGCTGTTTCAAAATACTCCTCTTCCGAGAGAGTAGGATCGGAACCTTGGCCAATCTCCTGATCCTCCAACTCCAGCCTGTACTGAATCAAATCCTCAATTTGCCGGGTTTGACCGCCGGTCTCTGCTATAAGCGCATATGAACCGGGCATCTCACCAAACAGTGTCTCTACTTTCGGGATGGTAAGTAGAACCTGGCCGGGAAACAGCATCTTCAGATCATCTGAGGTGTAGCCCGATGCGCGCTCTATTTGTCGTTCCCAGTGCCACGAGTTGATCAGTCTTCCCCTGGTTGCGAAAGTACTCCAGACCTCCTTGCGATCCAGTGCTTTGCGCAGGGGATTGTCTGCCAGGTTTTGCAGCAGCGAAGGCAGATTTCGTGTTAAGAGAACAAGCTCAGTATCAGCAGGAACCAGTTTTTCAAGAGCAAGTTCATTGGCTGATGAGTAGTGTGTAAAGATAAGGCAGACAAGCAGCAGATGACGTAGATTCATTTTCCCTTTTTCCCTTTTCCGTGATGAGTCATGGGTGCGTTGTAACGATAACCATTGTTGGTGTTTCTGGCATCGAATGCATAGGCATCGATGTTGTCGAGAAAGACCCGAAGCCGGTTGGCCGGGATTGCAAAGCTCAGGCCCTCAATGCCCACTGCCTGGATTTTCATGTTATTCACACCGACCACTTCACCCCGTAGGTTGAAAAGCGGGCCACCCGAGTTACCTGGGTTGATCTGGACTGTACTCTGCAGATAGAGCTGACCATCCATCGGGCGATTCCTGAGGCTGATGATGCCCTGGCTTACGGTGCGATCAAAACCCAGTGGGCTGCCAATGCTGAAAACATCCTCGCCCTGGGCCAGCGAATGGGAGTCTCCCAGTGCCAGAACAGGTAGTGTTTTACCGCCGTTGCCTTCGATCTTGAGCAGCGCCAGATCCAGATGGGGACTGAGCGCGACGATCCGTACGTTGTCGAACAAGATGGGGCGGAGTTCACTCTCTCCCTTCTCGAACAGGGTCAGGGTGATCTCGTGCTCGCCGTCGATTACATGATGATTGGTGACCACATAACCGTCAGACTGGATCAGAAAGCCTGATCCAAGGCCCGTTGGCGTACGCACACGCAACACTGCTTCACTGGTGCTTTCGACCTGCTTTTTGATATCGCTTCGCTGTGGGGGCTGGGAGTTGATGGTATAGAGACCGGAGTGCTGTGTGCCAGTTTTCTGAGTAGAGAGAGAAGAGTCTTTAACCCGCAAATCGGCCACCTGGTTCTGTGGGATTTTCAGGATATCGAAGCCAAGATCCAACAGCAGCCAGTTACTCTTCTCCATCAGCAGTGGGGCTTCAATCACTGTGCCGTTCTTTAGCTCAGCCCGTATCAGTGAAGGTTCGGCACCCCGGCAGAGCCAGGGCGGCAGCATGAGCAACAAGATCAGTACGCCATGCAGTTTAGACATGGGGAGATTCCCTCGATTCCTTGGGGTGATGTTGAATTGTTAGTAGATATGATTGTACGACTTTCTTTCTGCCACAGGCAATGGCTCAGCTTTGTTGTGATTGATATATCTTGTGGCATTACAGTGAGATTAATCTCGGCACTGTTCTGATCATATGTGCATGGCACTTCCTTCACTGGTCTGCACGAGTATGAGATTGGGCTGAAAATGATTTTCAGCGGTTGCTGTAGTCGTTGCAGTTTTGATCTAATATCCAATATTCAGAGTGTACGATTTTCAACCAGCCTGTTGACTCAAGACCGACAGTGACCGACCACTATCTTCAATCTGGCTTGTCTTTGACAGCGGAGCAGTAAAGCATTATGACGACGAAAACCACCATGGATAAAAAATGGGTCTTCTCATTCACGGAAGGGGACGGGAAAAATAAAAAATTACTTGGAGGCAAGGGGGCCAACCTCTGTGAGATGACCCAGATCGGTCTCAATGTACCTCCGGGATTTGTTATCAGTACCGAGGCCTGTCTCGAGTACCTTGCCGCTGAGGATGGAGCCCTCGCCTCAGGCATCATGGAACAGGTGCGTAGCCATATGCAGGGGGTTGAGAAAGCCACGGGTAAAGGCTTCGGTGACAAAAATAACCCTCTTCTGATCTCCGTGCGCAGCGGCTCCGCCCTCTCCATGCCCGGTATGATGGATACTATCCTCAATCTCGGCCTCAATGCCGAGACTCTCGAGGGCGAGATTGCCGGAACCGGTGATCCCCGCTTCAGCTATGACGCTTACCGTCGGTTTATCCAGCTCTTCGGCAAGGTGGCTCTTGGTGTTCCTGACGAACTGTTTGACGAGCAGTTTGAAGCGGTCAAACATCGTGCCCAAGTCACCGAAGATGTGGGGCTGTCGGCGGAGAACCTGAAAGATATCAGCGAACGTTTTCTCAAGGTGGTGGAAGACCACACCGGGCGCCCTTTCCCGGAAGAGCCTTATCAACAGCTGGAGATTGCCATCAAGGCGGTGTTTGGCTCCTGGGGGGGCAAGCGGGCGGTGGATTACCGTCGAGAGTTCAATATCACCCCTGACATGGCTAACGGCACCGCCGTCAATATCTGCACCATGGTGTTCGGTAACCGGGGGGATGATTCCGCTACCGGCGTCGCCTTTACCCGTAACCCTGGTACCGGTGAGAACAAGCTCTACGGTGAGTATCTGGTCAATGCTCAGGGCGAAGATGTGGTGGCGGGTATACGTACCCCTAAGCCCATCGACCAACTCGATGACGAGATGCCGGAGATGGCGAAACAGCTGGCCCAACTGCGCCAAAATTTGGAGTCTCACTACCACGAGGTGCAGGACTTCGAGTTCACTATTGAACGCGGCACCCTCTACTGCCTGCAGACACGAAACGGCAAAATGAACGCCGTTGCCATGGTACGCACCTCGGTTGAGATGGAGCAGGAGGGGCTAATTACAAAAGAGCAGGCATTGCTGCGCATTGATCCGGCTCATCTTGAACAGATGCTCTATCCACACCTTGATCCCTCTGTAAAGCTCAACCCACTGGCCCAAGGGCTGCCCGCCTCGCCCGGGGCCGCTTGCGGCCATGCGGTGTTTGATGCCGACAGGGCAGAAGAGGTAGGCAAACAGGAGGGGCGGAAGGTGATTCTGCTAAGGGAGGAGACCAAGCCCGAGGATATCCATGGCTTCTTCGCCTCTGAAGGTATTCTCACCAGCCGTGGAGGCAAGACCTCACATGCTGCTGTCGTTGCCCGTGGCATGGGCAAGCCCTGTGTCGCCGGTGCCGAAGGGATTCAGGTGGATGTGGGCCGTCGCGAGGCTTATGTGGGTGAGGCGGTGATCAAAGAGGGAGATCTGATCACCATCGACGGCACCTCAGGTAATGTCTATCTGGGTGAGATCGCTATGGTTGAACCCGATTTTACCGATGAGCTTAACACCTTGCTCGGTTGGGCCGATGAAGTGGCCTATCTGAGGGTGATGGCCAATGCAGATACTGCGGTCGATGCTCTGCGTGCGGTTAAATACGGAGCCAGTGGTATAGGTCTCTGCCGTACCGAGCGGATGTTTAACGACAGCGCCCGTTTGCCGGTAGTCATCGAGATGATAGTGGCTGAGGATGATACCCAGCGTCAGGATGCATTGGCTAAGCTACTGCCGATGCAGCGTGCAGACTTTGTCGCTATTTTTGAGGCGATGTCACCACGGCCGGTGACCATCCGCCTCCTCGACCCACCCATCCATGAGTTCCTGCCGGCTGAACAGCAGTTACAGAGTGAATTAGAGAAGCTCCATCATCTACGCAATACGGCAAGTGGTATGGAGGTGCTGGCCGGCACCATGTCACTATTGCATGAAGCGGGCCAGGCAAAAACCGAAGCCGCCAGTATGCGTCACCTGGTTGATCTGCAGTTGGTCGAGGAGGCGATTGCCAAGAAGGAGACAATGCTGCGTAAAGTACGCGCACTCTACGAGACCAATCCGATGCTCGGGCATCGCGGAGTACGTCTCGGCATTACCTTCCCTGAGATCTATCAGATGCAGATCCGTGCGGTCATGGAAGCTTCGGCAGCTTGTGCCGCCAAGGGTATAGAGGTGCATCCGCAAATCATGGTTCCTCAGGTCTGCACAGCTCAGGAGTTACGCCATGTGAAGAGCTATGTGGATGTGATTCGCGCTGATGTTGAGAAAGGTTGTGACTGTGAGGTCAACTTCCGTTTCGGTACCATGATCGAGGTGGTGCGTGCCTGTATGCGTGCCGACTCCCTCGCCGAGGAGGCCGAGTTCTTCTCCTTTGGTACCAACGATCTGACCCAGGCCACCTTCTCCTTCTCACGGGAGGATGCAGAGAATAAATTCCTGCCGATGTACAACGAGAACGGTATCCTCCAGGACAATCCCTTTGAGGTGTTGGATGAGAAGGGTGTCGGTAAGTTGATGAAGCTGGCGGTGGAGTGGGGTAGAAGCATACAGTCAGACCTCAGTGTCGGTATCTGTGGCGAGCATGGCGGCCACCCCTCATCCATCGCCTTCTGCCATCGTGCCGGACTCAACTACGTCTCCTGTTCTGCACCCCGTGTGCCGGTGGCGCGGCTGGCGGCGGCCCACGCGAAACTGCTGGAATGAGTGAGATCACAGGGTTTCATCATGTCAGTCTGATCGTTGCCGATACCACCAGAGCACTTGGCTTCTATCAGGGTGTAATGGGTTTGAAATTGGTTGGGGATCGCCCTGACCTCGGCTTCCCAGGTGCCTGGTTATGGTTGGGTCGGCAGCAGATCCATCTGTTGGAGTTGCCTAACCCGGATCGGGTCTCCGGGCGGCCTGAACATGGTGGCCGTGATCGTCACACTGCAGTGTCGGTGGTTGATCTCGATGCTGTGATCAAGCAGCTGGATGCTATGGGCCTGACCTACACTCTCAGCAGATCAGGCCGACGGGCGCTCTTTTGCCGTGATCCCGATGGTAATGCCTGGGAGTTGATTGAGACTCCCAAATAGTTGGCAATAAGCGGAACGCAGAGAAGGCGTAGAGGTCACAGAGAAAAAGCATAGGTTTGCCTTTGAGACATCCAACTTCAGACAATCCATCTTAATTGGAAAGAATGTGCATGTAGGAGCGCCAGGTAAACGATTATTATAGAAAAATTGTCACCTACACCTGAGAGGAGGCTCTGATTTGCTGAGTGAGTACCCAGCTTCAAATTTCGAAATTACTCTATAGGTCCATTGAATCTGAAATAAAATTCATCAACCGACGGTCTTTCTATGTGCAGTAGCTTTCCGCTGTCGAGTTTCGTTGTACTACACTGTGAATAAAGTTCAGCCGCACATAGCAAGGTAGATGCGGCTCCACGATTAAAGAAAATAAAAAGAGATTGTTTATATGGATTACCGCAAGGCAGTTCTTCTTACTCTGATCATTGCGCTCATTGCCTCTTTTTTCCTGTTTGATCTCGGCAGCTACCTGACCCTTGAAAACATCAAGGCTCAGCAGGCTGAGCTGACAAACTGGAAAGAGACGAATCCCTGGCAGAGTGCTTTCATCGTCTTTGTCGTCTATGTGGTGGTGACCGCACTCTCTCTTCCCGGGGCGGCGGTAATGTCGTTGGCTATCGGTGCTATTTTTGGACTGGCGACCGGCCTTGTTCTTGTATCTTTTGCCTCCACCATCGGTGCAACCTTTGCCTTTATAATCTCACGGCTACTGCTCAGGGATATGGTGCAGTCACGCTTCAGCGATAAACTGCAGTCGATCAATGCCGGTATCGAGAAGGATGGTGCCTTCTATCTTTTTGGCTTGAGGCTGGTACCGCTTTTCCCCTTCTTTATTATCAACCTGGTGATGGGACTAACTCCCATACGTACCTGGACCTTCTACTGGGTGAGTCAGGTAGGCATGCTGCTGGGTACCGCTGTTTTTATCAATGCCGGTACCGAACTGGCAAAGTTGGATTCACTCTCCGGCATTCTTTCCCCCAGTCTAATTTTCTCCTTTATCCTGCTTGGAGTATTTCCTCTGATGGCAAAAAAACTACTGGCAGTGGTAAAAGCTCGTAAGGCATTGGCAAATTACTCCAAGCCCACCACTTTTGACCGTAACCTGATCGTAATAGGTGCCGGCTCCGGTGGGTTGGTGGCCTCCTATATTGCCGCCGCCGTAAAGGCCAAAGTGACACTGATCGAGAAGCACAAGATGGGAGGAGACTGCCTTAATACCGGGTGCATCCCCTCCAAGGCGTTGATCCGCTCGGCACGCTATCTTGCCCAGACCCGGCGGGCGGAAGAGTTCGGTTTCAAGTCAGCCTCGGCCGAGTTCGATTTTTCAGATGTGATGGAGCGGGTTCAGAATGTAGTAAAACAGGTTGAGCCTCACGATTCGGTAGAGCGTTATACAAGCCTCGGAGTCGATGTAATTGAGGGTGAGGCAAAGATCATCTCACCCTACAGCGTCGAGGTGAATGGAGAGACCCTCACTACCCGCAGCATTATTGTTGCTACCGGTGCACGACCCTTTGTGCCGCCGATCCCTGGTCTCGACCAGATCGACTACCTTACCTCTGACGATCTCTGGACACTGCGGGAGCTGCCGAAACGACTGGTGGTGCTGGGTGGCGGCCCCATCGGTTGTGAGTTGGCACAGAGCTTTGCACGTTTCGGTGCGGAAGTTAGCATAGTGGAGATGGCGCCAAAGCTGATGATCCGGGAGGATGATGATGTCACCGCACTGGTCACAGAGCACTTTGCCGCTGACGGCATCAATATCTACACCAATCACAAAGCAAAAGAGTTCAAGGTGGAGGAGGGCAGAAAACTCCTCATCGCTGAGCATGATGGCAGTGATGTGGAACTTGAGTTCGATCAGGTATTGGTGGCGGTGGGGCGTATGGCCAACACCCAGGGCTTTGGCTTGGAGGAACTGGGGGTGGAGATATCCCAACGCCGCACAGTGGAGGCCAACGACTTCCTGCAGACCAACTTTCCCAACATCTATGTCTGTGGTGACGTAGCCGGGCCCTACCAGTTTACCCATACCGCCGCGCACCAGGCATGGTACGCTTCGGTCAATGCCCTGTTCGGTATGTTCCGCAAATTCAGGGTGGACTATTCAGTCATTCCCTTTGCCACCTTCACCGATCCTGAGGTGGCGCGGGTCGGCCTCAATGAGCAGGACGCAGCCGTCCAGGGTATCGCCTATGAGGCAACGGTCTACGGTCTGGATGATCTTGACCGGGCCATTGCCGATGGAGAAAATCACGGCTTCATAAAAGTGCTGACCGTACCGGGTAAAGATAAAATACTCGGTGCCACCATTGTCGGTGAACATGCCGGTGATTTGATTGCAGAGTTTGTTACCGCCATGCGTTATGGTCTTGGATTAAACAAGATTCTCGGCACTATCCATATCTATCCCACCTGGACAGAAGGCAACAAGTTCGCCGCCGGTAACTGGAAGCGGGCACATGCCCCGGAGGGAGTGCTGCGATGGGTGGAGAAGTTCCACACTTGGCGCCGGGGCGGCTGATCAGCAACATACCAACCGGTAGCGCGGTTGAGTTTATGAAACCCAGGAAACTGGAAAGCTGATCTAATCCAATCTGTAGCGTCTTCTTGAAACGCGATGAACGTTACGAACTCCCAGTCATACTCCATCCCCCTCCAAAGGCCACTAAAGTACCCATGGTCTGCGCAAGGCACCTAACATTAGGCGGTAAAAGATTAGGAAATGATCGATTGCCGTTTGTCTGCCCTCGATTTAGGAAAATTCCTACACTGCGTTCAGCCATCTATATTGCTCTTCTGATCTAAAATGCCACCACAGTGTATGATCTAACGGAGCGATAAAATGGAATGCAGAGAGATGATTAAGGATATCACCAAGCGATATCGCAATGAGATTTTGTTAAGAACTCCGCCCAAGGATCATGTGGATGCCAAGGAACTTGAGATGTACAAGGTACTGCTGAGTGACTTTGAGAAGGTGCTTGAAGACGCACAGGATGTGTAACAGCTGTTTAATTACCGGCTGGGGGGATATTCAGCCGTTTCAGAATACATTAAGGCCCCTGATATGAGGGGTCCGAAATAAAAAGGGGCTTGCATAAGTTGATGCAAGCCCCTTTTTAGGCATGGTGCTCGGTCAGGGAACCGAAGCTCTGTTACAGGCGGGATAGAAAAATTATCATCTATCCTGAAATTGTCACATGCATTCTTAACTGGGTGAACAATAAGTAAAATATAATTACTGCCTCTCACTGTTTCTTTTCCCGATAAGGTGGATTTCACCCACGAAGGTGGTCTGAATAGAGAGTGTTGTCAGGAAAGGGCAGTCTACAGATCCTCTTTAAGAACCAGGGGGCTAGTTACAACATTAGGAATCTCATCAGCAGGGAGGGGCTTGCTGAACAAAAAGCCCTGGACCAGTTCGCAACCCTTTTCTCGTGTGAATTTTAGTTGTTCCTCTGTCTCAACACCCTCAGCCACTACCTTTAGATTAAGACTTTTGGCCATGGCGATCGCTGACCGCCAAGGAAGGCTGAAAGCCGAGGCGGTTAGTCCCCGGTAGTCGCGAGGCGATACTGGATGCCCGGCGTGCGCATAGCGCCAGAGGGAACCCAAAGATCGCATACGAACGCGACGTCAAGTCATCTCGGAGCCAGCGACGAAGCAGTAACGAGCTTGCGATGTTATTGCGTAGTGCTGGAGACCGGGACGGCCGGGGCAATAATAGGCTGTCGAAGATTGAGTTCAAAAGGGGGACTTGGATGTCCCGTTTTGCATCACGAAATCGAAGGCTCGCTTAGATGGCCTGGACCAGGGATGCGTCCTCATGATTATTCGGTAGCTCACGCACGAATTCCCTGTCGATCTTGAGCGTGTTCATTGGGAAACGTTTCAGGTAACTCAGAGATGAGTAACCTGTGCCGAAATCATCAATGGAAAGCTCGACTCCCAATGCGCGGACCGCCTCAAGCCACTCAAGAGTTGAATCGGTGCCCTCCATCATCAGGCTTTCGGTGATCTCCAGGTTGAGTTCTGATGGATCCAGCCCGGCTTCATCCAAAATCTGTTTGATCTCACCAACTTCGAGGCCAAGAACCAGCTGTCTGCTTGAAAGGTTGACGTTGACCTTCAAGTCCAGCCCATTCTGTTGCCAGGTAGCAGCCTGGCAGCAAGCCGTTTCCAATACCCACCTTCCTATGGGCGCGATAAGCCCACTCTCCTCGGCCAGGGGAATGAACTGGTTCGGTGAAATATATCCCCGTTCCGGGTGGGGCCATCGCAGCAGCGCCTCCACCCCAATCACACGTAGATCGGCAATACGGACAATAGGTTGATAGTGCAGAAGCAACTCATCACGTTCCAGCGCCAGGCGCATGTCGTGCTCGAGTTTGATCTGTTGCTGTACTCGCTCATTCATGGCTAAAGTGAAGAACTGGTAGGTGTTGCGCCCGGCATCCTTGGCACGGTACATAGCCATGTCCGCGTTACGCAACATGGTGTCTGCGTCAGATGAGTCATCGGGATAGAGGGTGACGCCGATGCTTGCGCCAATAAATGCATCCCGTCCATTAAGATCAAATGGCCGCTCCAGGACGGTGAGGATCTTTTTTGCGATTTCAGCGGCATCACTAGCCTGTCTGATATCCTCCAGAATGAGGACAAACTCATCACCTCCGAAGCGCGAAACGGTATCGGCTTCTCGAACACAATCCAGTAATCTCTCCGCCACCAGTTGAAGCAGTTTATCACCGGCCACGTGTCCCAGGCTGTCGTTGATCGACTTGAACCGGTCCAGATCCACAAACAGCAATGCTACGCGCCAGTTTTCGCGGTGTGCACTCTTGAGGGAGTTCGCCAACCTGTCCACAAGCAATGAACGGTTAGGTAGACCGGTCAGCGCGTCATAGTTGGCCTGACGGCGGATCTGCTCCTCATCCTGTTTGCGGCGGGTGATATCGGAAAAGAGTGCGATGTACTCCTGTACCTCCCCCTTATCATCATGGATGGCGGCCAGGGATAGCCACTCAGGGTAGATGCTGCCGTCCTTTTTACGGTTCCAGAGCTCGCCGTTCCAGTAACCTCTGACCCGGAGAGAGTGCCACATCGTTTTGTAGAATGCCTCATCATGGCGACCGGAACTGAGAATGCTTGGATCGTGGCCGATCACCTCCTCCAGCTCATAGCCGGTTATACGGGTGAACGAGGGGTTGACTGTTTTGATGTGGTTGTCCGCGTCGGTGACCATGATCGCCTCGGTAGTGGTTTCGAATACCGTGGCGTTCATCCGCAGTTGATCTTCGGCCCGTTTACGGGCGGTGATGTCCTCTTTCACCGCAATGTAGTGGGTGATGGTTCCGTTTGTATCGCGCACCGGGGAGATGGAAGCGGCCTCCCAGTAGATAATGCCGTCCTTGCGCTTGTTGTGGAACTGGCCTCGCCATACCTTGCCGGCAGTGATGGTATCCCACATCTCTTTGTACTCTTCTGGGGACTTGTCCCCGGATTTAAGCAAGCGGGGGTTTTGCCCAAGGGCCTCTTTTTCGGTGTAGCCGGTGGTCTCTTCGAATTTTGGATTGACGTACTCAATGTTGCCACTGGTATCGGTGATAATCACTGAGGCGGGGCTCTGTTCCAAGGCGCGGTAGAGTTTTCTCAGCTGTTGCTCACTACGTTTGCTCTCGGTGATATCGATCCTCACAGAGGCCAGTTCGCCTGCAGAGGTGCATGAATCACTGGCAAGGTACCAGCGTCCATCCTCTAACTGCTCAATATAGGTTCTGCACCCATTACAGGGAAGCTGAGACTTATCGGTGTAAGGATTGCCCCCCTCATCCACTCTCCCTGCAATCTGTCCAGACTGGGTGTTGGCAAGTAGTATTTCATCCAGTGTGACCCCGGGTTTGATGATCTCCTCAAGCCATGGGTAGAGTTCGAGGTAACGGCTGTTGTTAAGGACCAGCCTGCCGTCGGGCGCGAACAGGGCAAAGGATTCAGACAGACTCTCTACTGCATCCCGTAACTGATTCCAGGCCTGTTCACTCTGTTTACGTGCCCTGGTCAGGCGTCGCATTGTAATCCCCAGGCTGATTAAAAGGATTACGGAAAAGGCAAGCATTATCCGACTGTAGGTCTCACTGTAACGGGTCTGGCTGGCGTAGTGTGTGTTATACGCTTGGTGGAGTTTTTCAAGCCAGGCATGGGTTGGAACCGCCATGTAGTTTACGTGGAGAGCCTGCAGGTCTTTGATGCGCATGAGACTGGCACGCATGTGAAAAAGCACATTTTTCAGTTTTTTTATGGTATCGCTGCTCTCTTCGGTAAAAGCTTCGATTTCGTCTATTTCAGAATTGATATCTCTGGTTTCGAGTTCTCCTGGAAACAGTTTATAGAGGTAGAGCTTGTTGAGCAGACGGGAGAGCCGGCCTTCCATCTCCGGATTGTCCTGCCGTAATAACTCAACGGCCAGAGGCAGGTAGTGCAGTCCATTGCGTAATAGGGCAGCATGGGATTTGATACGCTCTATCAGCTGTAGTTTGGTCTCCAGGCTCTTGCGGTACTCAGAAAAGTGACTGCTGAATTTCACAGAACTATCGTCAGCCAATATCAGCTCATCTGATTCCAGCTCTTGCAGTAGTTTGTCGAACCGGGTCTGAGTCTCCACAAAAGGATCATACTGGGTCAGCTGTAATGAGCCTGTCAGAATCACGTTTCTGTCGAGTTCGCCCTCCGTCTGTTTGATATTCAGTAACAGGTCGATGCGCCTGTTATGCATCTCCACATCAATGGAGCGGGTCTGTATAAAGACCAGTACCACCAGAGCAGTAGCGAGTAGTAGCAGATATTGGGTGAGTACAGATTTTCCCCATTTCATCATGGGTTCAATCTCGGGTGCTGCCCAGCTAACGATTTAATGAAAACGGCGATCGCTTCAACCGCTGACCGCCAAGGAAGGCTGAAAGCCGAGGCGGTTAGTCCCCGGTAGTCGCGAGGCGATACTGGATGCCCGGCGTGCGCATAGCGCCAGAGGGAATCCAAAGATCGCATACGAACGCGACGTCAAGTCATCTCGGGAGTCAGCGACGAAGCAGTAACGAGCTTGCGATGTTATTGCGTAGTGCTGGAGACCGGGACGGCCGGGGCAATAATAGGCTGTCGAAGATTGAGTGCAAAAGGGGGACTCGGATGTCCCGTTTTGCATCACGAAATCGAAGACTCGCTTAATCCTCTTTTGGAATCTCTCGGCCGAGCTGGTAACGGGCCATGATGGTGATCGCTTTCTCCAGGCAGTGTGTACGACCATCATGGAAGTAGGGGGATGTGAGTGCAGTCAGACGCAGACTGGGAACCTTGAATAAGTGCCTGTCCTCGGGGTCTCCGGTAACGTTGAAACGACCGAGATCGGCAGCAGTGACTTCGCCGTCTCTATCGGAGAAGTAGTTACCCATTGCACCCATGCGGTGGTACATATTACCTCCCACATTAGCGCCTTGATGGCAGGCGATACAGCCGTAGGATTTGAACAGGCTGTAACCGTGTTTTTCCTGTTCGCTGAGAGCTGTCTCGTCGCCCATGAGCCAGAGGTCAAAGCGGGCATTTGGAGTGGTGAGGGAACGCTCAAACTCGGCGATGGCGTTCTTGATGTTGAGAGCGGTGATACCGTCGCTGTAGAGCTGTGAGAATGCTTGCCTGTACTCTTTGTCCCGGTTCAGTTTGGATATGACCTGGGGCCAGTTTGAGGCCATTTCGATAGGGTTGTGTACTGGACCGCGAACCTGATCTACAAGGTTGGCTGAACGGCCGTCCCAGAATTGTCTGAAATTGTAACTGCTGTTGTAGATGGTGGGTGCATTGATAACTCCTATGGCACCGCCGACCCCAGGGGAATGAGATAGCCCATCGTCTCCTCCTTTGTCGAGTCGGTGGCAGTGGGAACAGCTTAACGTGTTATCGGCGGAGAGTTGGGGATCATGAAACAGCCGATCTCCCAGGGCGACCTTGCCAGGGTTGAGGTTTTGGGCTGGTTGTATTGGCAGGATGGGTTCATTGACCAGAGATTCCCCTGACCAGGCAACTGTGTTTAGCAGGCATAATACACTGAAGAGTATATTTTTTGTCAGCTTGCTATGAAACACCACTACACCCCTTTAAAGCGTATAAAGCACTCTTACATACTAGAATCTGAAACTAAAATGTAAAGTAAATTCATTCGTCCAAGGATCACTGGCGAGAGCCGGCCTGACAGACTGCTATGCTATTCCAGCTTTATGGCAATCTTGGCTCTGTTTTTCTGTACAAATTTCGTACAGGCAATAAAAAAGGGCTTGGGATTAACCTAAGCCCCTGATTATATTGGCACTCCGTGGGAGGGTCGAACGCCTGTTACCGGCTTGAGAGGGGGGTTTATCTGGAGAAGCACTACGCCAAGTTTGTGGTAACCAATCGGCACGCGATGATGATGGACCATCAGCCACACTGTTAGGAGAGGTCTCTCGGGGCACATAGTGATCGATTTCCAATCGCGTCTATACTAACTGTAGGGCCTTGGGGGGCCTGCGCTTTGGTGCCGTGCCCCCCCCTGAACCAGCGACACATTACCTATAGGTGCCGATCATGCCTTATGTGCAACGTAATAAGAGTGGAGACATCATTGCGCTGTATCGCACCGTTAACGAGCATGCAACGGAACTCCTTGCGCACGACAACGAAGAGGTAATCCAGTTTCTTCTGGTCGGGACGAGCGAGGAAGAGACCAAGGATTTCCTATCCAGAACCGATGCAGAGATGGTCCGGGTGGTCGAAGATCTGGTTGAACTTCTGGTACAGAAAAATCTAATCCTGTTTACCGAACTGCCGATCAAGGCACAGGAGAAGTTCATTAATCGAAGGAAGCTCCGGCAAAAAATCCATCCGGAAGAGCAGCTCCTTGTCGATGATGAGTACACCATCGACCTTTAAACAAAGTCCCTGCCCCTAATTAAAATTGCAGGGTGGGGCAGGACCCCAACAGGAATCAATGAACAGCTGCAAGGTGGGCAGGGTTCCATCCTGCGCATCTTTAGTTTTGTAGTGGCTTCTCTTTTTCTTCGCTTCAATCGTGGATCATATATATCCAGATACTATTCAATATATGTGACTGTCCGCCCTTCTTCTACTTATGAATATATTGAATGGAAAGTGTTAGCTTTTGTAACAGTCTAAATTATCAGGGGGGTATTATCAGGAGGTTTGAATGGGGAGTAGCTGGTTCTGCCAGGTGGCCCGCAGCTCATCCCATTTGTGGATACGCTGCTTGACCGGGCGCTCTGCGCCGTTGAGAGGATTTACGACCCATACCCCTTGGTCATTGAAGCTATAAACCGGTAGAAGGTCGGTGCGTGTCGAGAGGGCGCCCACGTAGTCGGTAACATTATCAAGTATCACCGCCTGTTGCTTGCCAGACTCGGGATGGTAGGCAACCACCATGTGATCCTCGTTTCTCTCCGGAAGGCGGACATGGAGTATCCGGAGTTGGGATGCCGGGACGCCCATCTCCAGTAGGGTGTAATACTTGCCGATGGCCAGGTCTTCGCAGTCTCCTTCTCTGCTGGTCAGGGTCTCCAGTGGAGTCGACCAAGGGTCTGCATTATCCCCTGCCATCCCATCCGGCACGAACCGGAACCGGTTGAAATAGCGATTGACCAGCAGCAGGCGCTCCTGCTGACTGGCCATTTCACCCGTTTGCACCAGCTGACGCCAGGAATGGAGTCGATTAATCGCTTCCCCCCCGTAGATCTGTAGGACGCGGTCATGCATCCAATGGTAGTTTAGCGTCGAATCAGTCAGCGACAGAGGTGTAAATGCGAAACAGGGGAGTGATGAAAACAGCATTACAGCAGCCACAACGGGAGCTGCCAGAGAGGCCTTAGCCGAAAAAAGGTTCATAAATCAAAGAATACCGTGAGCCGAATTGTTGTCTATTAGGCCCATCCATGGCTGTTTTCGCTGTTCGTTTCGAATTAGAGGGGGTTTTCCTTCTATATACAACCCTTACTATGTGATCGGGTTCTCATTTCCATTAAAAACACACTGTAACATGCTGAATTAACGGGGGATATGCTCATTTTATGAAAATTCAACCCAATTTCCCTTCCCATCCTATACTTATACATGGGCGCGGGCTTGCCGTTGACATCCATGGAAATCATAACAACCATATTGCATACACGAGAGGGCAGCGCAAAAAAACGATAAGCAGCAAATATTGAATTATCCATCAACTAAAGTGGGAAGAAAGCCCAACCTATGAATTAAGTTGCTCTGGCTCATTGTATCGGCACCGGCCGCCTTGCTGAGCGAAATTGGTGGGGTAGCCGGCGGCCAAAGAGGGATAGCAGACCAGGAACAAGAAGTTCGATGCTGAAACAGGTCCCAATAACACCGTCTCCTGCAACACAGGAGTCCAGGGAGTGGAAGATCCCGGAAGGTGGATCCATACACGACGATCCACTGCTGGATTGCCTACTTATCCTGGCGAAGCACTTTGGCAAACCGGTATCCAAGGAGTCAGCACTTGCCGGGTTGCCACTTGAAGAGGGTGGGTTGACCCCGTCCCTCCTGATCCGTGCGGCGGAACGGCTCAGTTACTCGGCACGGATTCTGAAACGTCGCCTGAAAGGGATCGATAATCTCACCCTGCCGGCCATTCTGCTGCTGGCCAACCACAAGGCCTGCCTGCTTCTCGAAATTGACCGCGTAAATGCCACTGCCCACATTATCGAGCCGGAGACCGGGACGGGAGAGGCGTGGGTTCGCCTGGAAGATCTGAAACAACGCTACCTGGGCTTTACCATCTTCATCCACCCTGAATATCAGTTTGATCGCCGCACCCCCGAGCTGTTCCAGATCCGAAGCAAGAATTGGTTCTGGGGGACACTGTCGAAGTCATGGCGTATCTATCGTGATGTATTGGTCGCCTCGTTTCTGATCAATGTCTTCGCCTTGGCCAGCCCCCTGTTCATCATGAATGTCTATGACAGGGTGGTCCCCAACAACGCCTTCGAGACCCTCTGGGTGTTTACCATTGGCGTCTGTATCGTCTACGGATTCGATCTGCTGATCCGGGTGGTACGCGGCTACTTTATCGACTTGGCTGGAAAAAAGTCGGAGATCACCCTGTCCGCCCATATCTTCGAGCGGGTACTGGGCCTGAAGATGAAGGACCGTCCACTTTCGGTAGGCGCCTTTGCCAGCCACCTACGGGAATTCGATATGGTGAGGGATTTCATCACCTCAGCCACTATAACCACCCTGATCGATATCCCCTTCGTCGCCCTGTTTCTCGTCATTATCAGCCTGATCGGGGGACCTATCATAATGGTCCCGGCCATCGGCATACCGCTGGTATTGATCTTCAGCATGCTGATCCAGCCCGCTCTTCGAAAGGCCACGGAAAACAGCTTCCGGATGGCCGCCCAACGCAATGCGACGCTGGTGGAGAGTCTGATCGGTCTGGAGGCGATCAAGTCACTGGGTGCCGAGGGGCAGATGCAGCAAAAGTGGGAGGAGTCCGTTGCCCATATTGCAAAGTGGTCCATCCGATCACGTATGATATCTAGCTCGGCCATCAATCTCTCGATTGCAGCCCAGCATTTGGCCACCGTCGGAACGGTTGTAGTGGGGGTCTATCTGGTATCCGAGGGGCAGTTGAGCATGGGTGGGCTGATCGCTTGTGTGATCCTGGTGGGCCGAACCATGGCCCCCATCGGCCAGGTCGCCTCCCTCGCTTCCCGTTACAACCAGGCCAAGGCAGCGCTGAAGACTCTGCATGGAATCATGGATCTGCCGCAGGAGCGCCCTCCCGAAAAAACATTCCTGCATCGCCCCATACTCAAGGGCGGCATCAGATTCAAGGATGTCGACTTCACCTATCCGGGGCAGTCCAGCAACGCCCTCCACAAAATATCCTTCACCATTAGGCCAGGGGAGAAGACGGCCATCATCGGTAGAATCGGTTCGGGTAAGAGCACCTTGAAAAAGCTGATCATGGGGATGTATGAACCGGACTCCGGCTCTATCCTCATTGATGGCACCGATATCCACCAACTGGATCCCGCCGACCTGCGCAGGAACATCGGCTACGTCCCTCAGGACACCACCCTCTTCTTCGGCAGCGTCCGGGACAATATCGTAATGGGAGTGCCGCATGTGGAGGATGCAGCCATTCTCCGGGCCGCCCGGATCGCCGGGGTGACCGAATTTGTCGATCAACACCCCTCCGGTTTTGACATGGCGGTCGGTGAGCGCGGCATTAATCTTTCCGGCGGTCAGAGGCAATCCATCAGCATTGCGCGAGCCCTGTTACTCGATCCACCGATTCTATTGTTCGATGAACCGACCAATGAGATGGATAACTCCACCGAAGCACTGCTGAAGCGCCGGCTGGCCAAGGAGGTGTTGAATGGCAAGACCCTGATTGTCGCCACCCATAGAGCCTCCCTCTCGAATCTCGTTGACCGAATTATCGTTATTGAACAGGGCCGGATCATTGCCGATGGGCCGAGAGAGCAGGTGATGGAGGTCCTACGGGAAGGCAAGCTCAATATTTCGAGGCCGTCCCAATAGACGGATAGAACGATGCGCAAACAGGACGCCGAGCTGATCACCAACGCCAGAGCCGTGATACTGGAACAGGCTCCACGGGGTGGGCGTTTCCTTATCTGGTCCTTGATCGCTTTTCTCGCCTTCGCCCTGGTCTGGATTCAGCAGGCCGAGATTGACACCATTACACGCGGTACCGGCAAGGTAATCCCATCCCGTCAGCTCCAGGTGATACAGAACCTGGAGGGTGGCATCGTCTCCGAGATTCTAGTCAACGAGGGGGATATTATCGAAAAGAACGCCCCCCTGCTGAAGATTGATGATGTCCGTTTCTCCTCCTCATTCCGGGAGAGTCAGCTGCAGTACTTTACACTCCTTATCAAAGTGTCCCGTCTGGAGGCTGAAGCGAAGCAAAAGAAGTTCACACCTCCCAAGGAGCTGAGGGAAAAGTATCCCGGTCTTGTCAGCAGGGAGTTGGAACTGTACCAATCCCGGGCCAACCAATTGGCTGCCACCTCCCAGATTCTGGAGCAGCAAGCCAGCCAACGGCAAAGTGAGCTATCGGAGTTGTTCTCCAAGCGGCGCCAGTACAAGGAGAGCTACAATCTTGCCAACAGAGAGTTGGAACTGACAGCCCCGCTGATCGAGGATGGCGCAGTCTCCGAAGTAGATATCCTGCGACTGAAACGCTCGGTCAACGATCTGGAGGGTGAGCTCAACTCCACCAATATCAACATCCCACGGGCGAGATCGAAACTGAAGGAGGCGGGGAGAAAGATTGAGGAGAACAGGCTCTCATTTTTGAACAAGGTACGCAGTGAACTCAATGAGGTACAGTCAGAGATGTCCCGTCTCCAGGAATCGAATATCGCCCTGAAAGACCGTGTACAACGGACGCTGGTCCGGTCGCCGGTACGCGGCCGTATCAATCGCCTGTTGGTCAATACCATCGGCGGTGTCATTCAACCCGGCATGGATCTGGTTGAGATCGTCCCTTTGGATGACTCCCTGTTGGTGGAGGCCCGCATCCGTCCACGCGATATCGGCTTCCTCCATCCGGGACAGGAGGCAATGGTCAAATTCACCGCTTACGACTTCGCAGTATATGGTGGTCTCAAGGCCCATCTTGAGTACATCAGTGCCGACAGCATTACGGATGAACAGGGAGATCCCTTCTATCATGTACGCGTAAGGACGAAAGAGAGCCATCTTAAGAGCGCGACGGGTAATCTGGCTATCATCCCGGGCATGCTCGCTGACATCGATGTCCAGACAGGGAAGAAAACAGTGCTGGAGTATCTTCTGAAGCCGGTATTACGTGCAAGAGAGTATGCATTGAAGGAACGCTAAGCCATGGCAATGGATCTATTTTTCTGCAGCGCCAGTCGACCCGTCCGCCAACGTTGGGGGATGGCTCTGCATGGTGCCAAACAATTCCAGGTTATTGAGCAGTGGGATGCGTTGGAGCTCCAACTGAAGAACAGGAGCAATCCCATCATCCTGCTACATCTCTCCTTGCCGGGATTTGAGGCTGTCGATAGTTTCCGGCAGCTGCATCAGGCGCACCCCAAGGCAAGAATTATCGCCTTTTCCGACCACCCTGATCACGCAGAGGGAACGGCCTACCTGAAAGAGGGGGCCAATGGCTACTGCAACACCTATATCGCCCCGACTCTCCTTGAGCAGGTGATTGAGGTTGTGGAGATGGGAGAGGTTTGGGTGGGCTGGGATCTGATGCAGGAGCTGATCATCAGGCTGGGAGGTGATCAGACAAATAATATGCAATGTGAAGCACTACAGCGCATTTTGACACCACGGGAACATGAGATTGCGACCTGCATCGCCAGCGGAGAAAACAACAAACAGATCGCCTCCCGCTACGGCATCTCAGAGCGGACCGTTAAAAACCACCTGAGTGCGATCTTCCGCAAAACCGGAGTTCAGGACCGTCTTCACCTTGCACTGCTGTGCAGGGGCGGAGATTCACAATAACAACTGTAGCTGTTGTCACCTCCAAGAAAGCAGGAAACTCCAGTGTTGGCCGAATCGTAACCAAAGCGTTTTCTATCCTTCGCTGACCGCCAAGGAAGGCTGAAAGCCGAGGCGGTTAGTCCCCGGTAGTCGCGAGGCGATACTGGATGCCCGGCGTGCGCATAGCGCCAGAGGGAATCCAAAGATCGCATACGAACGCGACGTCAAGTCATCTCGGGAGTCAGCGACGAAGCAGTAACGAGCTTGCGATGTTATTGCGTAGTGCTGGAGACCGGGACGGCCGGGGCAATAATAGGCTGTCGAAGATTGAGTGCAAAAGGGGGACTCGGATGTCCCGTTTTGCATCACGAAATCGAAGACTCGCTTATTGTTTTAATTGCCTTTTTTTGTAGTACCTAAGTCCTATAGCCGATTCTGCAATCTTCATCCATCTTCATGGTAAGAGATATTTTCAGACTGGGTTACTAATACGGCTTCAGAGGTACTCATCATGACCACATCCACTACAACCAATCCCATCGGCTTCGTAGAATTTGTAAAGGGTGCAGTAACTGCCTCAACCGACGGTGTGTTCCGAACGTTGGTGCTGGGAGATCCGGTATTCGCTAACGATACAATTCTCACTGGTGACGCCGGCATCGTCACTCTCCTCCTCAACGATGGCACCCGTATGGATCTCGGACGCAACTCCGAAGCGGTCCTGGACAGTGAGGTCTACGATATTGCGGCTGTTGAAGACGTGGCGGCCGCCATCGCATCGGTAGAAGCGATCCAAGAGGCAATCCTGGCGGGTGCAGATCCGACAGCATTGCTTCCACCGACTGCCGCCGGCCCTACAGCTGCCGGTGCGCCGGGAGAGGATGGAGGCGGTCATGACTTCGTCACTGTTGAACTCACTGGTCAGCGCGCGGCTCCCGAGAGCGGATTCGAGACCACAGGTCTCGCCTTTGCCTTTGATCAGCCGGAAGGAGAGGTCATATATCTTGCGGATGAGCCTCTGCCGGTCATCTCTATTGCGGATAACCTAGGCTACGAACGCAATCCTGTACGTGAAGTTGACAGCGATCCAGATAGCTTCATCACATTTGAGGTTACCCGTTCCGGCCCCATCGACGGCACCAGTAGTGTCCACTATGAGGTAATGCCGGGTTCCGTTGGCCCGAATGGCGCTCAGGAAGGTAATGACTACAACGGTCTCCTCTACGATGCTCTTACTGGCGATGTCACTTTCGCCCCGGGCGAGACATCCGTCATGATCAAGCTCGATATCACAGATGATTTCATGCCGGAAGAGACTGAGACCTTTACTGTCGTCCTCAGCAACCCGGACAACGCCACCATCGACGACGGCGAAGCGCTCGGCACCATCATTGATGACGATATGCCTGTTGTCAGTATCAACAATATCGAAGGCTCCATAGTCGAGGAGGGTGACTATGTGGGATTTGAGGTAAGCCTGAATTATGCAGGCACCCAAGATACCACCGTAGCACTCTCTGCTTCTGACGGTAGCGCGGTCAGCAGTGATGACGGCGGCACAGCCTATGACGACACCGACTATGACAGCGCTCAGTTCTATATCTGGAACGGCACCTCCTACGAGGCCCTCTCCGGCAACCAGCTGACCCTTAGTGCTGGCGAGATGAGCCAAACAGTCTATCTCCAGACTTTCAATAACGATCCGCCATTCAACGAGGTGATGGAGAACCTTAGCGTAACAGTTGATGCTGTTAGTGGCGCCACCGGCTCCGACAGTGCCTTCGGTTACATCACCGACAGTGATCTGCCGACCGTGAGCATCGCGCCGAATGCAGAGGGCGACATCGTGGAGGAAGGCAATGCCCTGGCCTTTGATGTCTCCTTGGATGATGCAAGCGATCAGGCCGCTACCGTCAATCTCTCGTTCACCGGCGGCAGCGCCAGTAGCTCGAGCGATTACACACAGGTGTTCTATGCCGATGCGGCACTGACCGAAGTGATTACCTCGGTCACCTTCCAGCCCGGTGATACCCTGGCCACGGTCTATGTCGGCACCATCGACAACGCCCCGCCGTTCAACGAACTGGACGAGACGGTGCAGGTTACCGCCAGCGCCGGCGCTGGAGCACAAGGCAGCGACAATGCCATCGGCACCATCACCGACAGTGATCTGCCGACCGTGAGCATCGCGCCGAATGCAGAGGGCGACATCGTGGAGGAAGGCAATGCCCTGGCCTTTGATGTCTCCTTGGATGATGCAAGCGATCAGGCCGCTACCGTCAATCTCTCGTTCACCGGCGGCAGCGCCAGTAGCTCGAGCGATTACACACAGGTGTTCTATGCCGATGCGGCACTGACCGAAGTGATTACCTCGGTCACCTTCCAGCCCGGTGATACCCTGGCCACGGTCTATGTCGGCACCATCGACAACGACCCACCGTTCAACGAACTGGACGAGACGGTGCAGGTTACCGCCACTGCCGGTGCCGGAGCACAAGGCAGCGACAATGCCATCGGCACCATCACCGACAGTGATCTGCCGACCGTGAGCATCGCGCCGAATGCAGAGGGCGACATCGTGGAGGAAGGCAATGCCCTGGCCTTTGATGTCTCCTTGGATGATGCAAGCGATCAGGCCGCTACCGTCAATCTCTCGTTCACCGGCGGCAGCGCCAGTAGCTCGAGCGATTACACACAGGTGTTCTATGCCGATGCGGCACTGACCGAAGTGATTACCTCGGTCACCTTCCAGCCCGGTGATACCCTGGCCACGGTCTATGTCGGCACCATCGACAACGACCCACCGTTCAACGAACTGGACGAGACGGTGCAGGTTACCGCCACTGCCGGTGCCGGAGCACAAGGCAGCGACAATGCCATCGGCACCATCACCGACAGTGATCTGCCGACCGTGAGCATCGCGCCGAATGCAGAGGGCGACATCGTGGAGGAAGGCAATGCCCTGGCCTTTGATGTCTCCTTGGATGATGCAAGCGATCAGGCCGCTACCGTCAATCTCTCGTTCACCGGCGGCAGCGCCAGTAGCTCGAGCGATTACACACAGGTGTTCTATGCCGATGCGGCACTGACCGAAGTGATCACCTCGGTCACCTTCCAGCCCGGTGATACCCTGGCCACGGTCTATGTCGGCACCATCGACAACGACCCGCCGTTCAACGAACTGGACGAGACGGTGCAGGTTACCGCCACTGCCGGCGCTGGAGCACAAGGCAGTGACAATGCCATCGGCACCATCACCGACAGTGATCTGCCGACCGTGAGCATCGCGCCGAATGCAGAGGGCGACATCGTGGAGGAAGGCAATGCCCTGGCCTTTGATGTCTCCTTGGATGATGCAAGCGATCAGGCCGCTACCGTCAATCTCTCGTTCACCGGCGGCAGCGCCAGTAGCTCGAGCGATTACACACAGGTGTTCTATGCCGATGCGGCACTGACCGAAGTGATCACCTCGGTCACCTTCCAGCCCGGTGATACCCTGGCCACGGTCTATGTCGGCACCATCGACAACGACCCGCCGTTCAACGAACTGGACGAGACGGTGCAGGTTACCGCCACTGCCGGCGCTGGAGCACAAGGCAGTGACAATGCCATCGGCACCATCACCGACAGTGATCTGCCGACCGTGAGCATCGCGCCGAATGCAGAGGGCGACATCGTGGAGGAAGGCAATGCCCTGGCCTTTGATGTCTCCTTGGATGATGCAAGCGATCAGGCCGCTACCGTCAATCTCTCGTTCACCGGCGGCAGCGCCAGTAGCTCGAGCGATTACACACAGGTGTTCTATGCCGATGCGGCACTGACCGAAGTGATTACCTCGGTCACCTTCCAGCCCGGTGATACCCTGGCCACGGTCTATGTCGGCACCATCGACAACGACCCGCCGTTCAACGAACTGGACGAGACGGTGCAGGTTACCGCCACTGCCGGCGCTGGAGCACAAGGCAGTGACAATGCCATCGGCACCATCACCGACAGTGATCTGCCGACCATCAACATCTCTGGTGGCGATTCTGTCGAGGAAGGCGGATGGCTGGTCTATCACGTCTATCTCAACGATGTCAGTGATCAAACGGTTAATGCGGATATCGGTTTTGGCACAGCAGGCACCGCAAATGCTGATGACTTCGTGGCCATCCTCTACTCGGCCATGGATGATACCAGTGCACCGGTCACAGAGATCGAGTTTGCTCCGGGTCAGACCGAGACTTATGTCTACGTCAAGACCACCGACAATGACCCACCGTACGAAGAACCGATGGAAACGGTCGAGGTCGAGCTGAGCGGTTTCAGTGGTGATGCCATTGCCGGTACGACTGAGGCACTTGGCTACATCACAGATGCTACGCTGCCTCCCCACATCCTGACCGGTGCATTGATCACCAACTCCAATAATGAGACGCAGATCCTGCGGATGACCTTGGAGGATCCTGATAATCCGGATCATGTATTCACCACATTGATCACTCTGGAGTCAGAGGGACAGCAGGGCAGCATCTTCACCGAGTTCGCACTGGATGCGGGTTTCGATATCGATCCCACGGTGACATACGTTGCCAGCCTGCAGTGGGTGTCTGGTCCCAAGGCGCTGGTCACTGACTTTGAGCTTGAAGGGGTGGTCATCATTGAGGGTACGACAGGCCTGAACTACCTCGTCTCTCAGTCGACAGATCACATGATTCGGGCCCACATCAGGCCGGGAGATGGACCTACTGGGCTTATCTTACTGGAGGAAATCACTACGCCCGACTCTATCGACGGCCACAATGCGGGTGGTAATACCCTCAATGGAACGGCAGAGGACGATGTGATCGCCGGTCGCGATGGTGACGACATCCTCAATGGCTATGCAGGCAACGATGTACTGTTTGGCGGCGAGGGAGCCGATACCATGGACGGTGGTGCCGGCGAGGATACGGCGACCTACTTCGACTCCGATGATCCGGTCTACGTCAATCTCTCCAGCGCCTCTTACACAGCACCCGACGGTACAGTAGTGGCACCGGGTGCCCACGGCGGTGATGCTCAGGGTGATATTCTCACCAACATCGAGAACGTGGTTGGCAGCGAGGATGGTGACGACATCCTGGTAGCCGATGGCGGCAACACTCTTATCGGCCTGGCGGGTGATGACATCTTGGTTGGCGGCGACGGCAACGACGTGCTGATCGGCGGTTTCGATGAGGATACGCTGTACGGCGGCGCCGGCAACGACATCCTGGACGGCAACTCCGATCCTGACATCATGACTGGCGGAACGGGAGACGACATGTTCCTCTATCGCCACTTCGACGATGCCGGCGATAGGATTACCGACTACAACCAGAATGAGGGCGGTGAAAATGACGTCATCGACATAGCCCAACTACTGGTTGGCTTCACGGCAGATCCTGACACCATCGGCCAGTTCGTGCAGCTCGAGGTTCAGGGCGGTGACACCATGTTGAGTGTGCTTGATCCCAAAGACAGCTCATTCGTCGATATGGGACTGCTCGAAGGTGTAGTTACCGGCGATATGGTAACCCTGGTCATTGATGAGCTGGGGACGGAGGTGACCGTACCGGTATAACCGCTTCAACCACTCCAACCAGGGAGTCGGCCCCCGAGTCGGGGGCCGGCTTATGTACATAGGACGTACGGTATGCCGCAGGTGCAGGGACGATGTAAAGGTTGCGGGAGTCCATGGATGGACGGGGCGGCCTCACAGGAGCCACATCAGGAGACAAATAAATACCCTTATACGCCATAGTTAAAGTTGTTTATTAGCTAAAGCTATACAACCTGTTGAATTTTATATTATTTGAGTATATTGTCCTAAGTAACGAATTCTGGCATTGATTTTTTGACCATTAGAGTCAAAATAGGCCATCTATAAAAAAGGGAATCGGGGAGATTTTCCAAGCATGAACGCACTCAAATCCGCCGCCGGAGCAACTATCCTTTCCATGGGCCTGATGGCCGCCTCAACGGGCCACGCCGTATCGTTGCAGGACGCCATCCAGCATACCCTCACAACCAGTCCCGATATATTGATGACTACCAATGAGCGGTTGGCCAGAGACGAGGAAGTACGCCAGGCACGTTCCGGCTACTATCCGGAGATCGATGCCAACGCAGGCATCGGCTATGAGTGGACAGACAGCCCCACCACACGGAGCTCCGCGCCCAGCAACGGCGACGAGGAGCTGACCCGTAAAGAGGCTTCCCTTGAGCTTCGGCAGATGCTGTTCGACGGCTTCGCCACCAAGAGCGAAGTGGAGCGGCAGCAGGCGCGGGTGAGTTCCGCCAGCCATAAAGTCTGGGAGACGAAGGAAAAAACCTCATTACGGGCCGTAGAGGTCTATCTGGAGCTACTGAGACAGAAGAATCTGCTGGCGCTGGCCGAGGAGAATCTCCTGGCTCATCAACGTATCTTTGACCAGATCGAGCGCCGCAGTGAGTCCGGTGTGGCCCGCAAGGCGGATCTGGAGCAGATCACGGGCCGTCTGGCCCTGGCAGATTCCAATGTAATCGCCAGCAAGAACAATGTGATTGAGGCAGAAGCCAATTATCAGCGGGTTATTGGGAATCGTCCCGAGGATAGCCTGGAGCGGCCAACCGTCCCTGCCGATGCTATCCCCGCTACGGTAGAAGCCGCTGTGGCAAAGGGAATGGAAAACCATCCAACGCTGAAATCAGCCCAGTCTGATATCGATGCCACTACGGCTCAGCATCGTGCCGCCAAGCACGCCTTCTATCCCCGCTTCGACCTCGAGGTGAAGCGTACCTGGAACGATGACCTGGATGGGGTAATGGGCAAAAACGAAGACTTCACTGCCATGCTGCGTATGCGCTGGAATCTGTACAAGGGCCACAAAGATCAGGCACGCAGGAACGAGACGGCCCACCTAATCAATGAAGCCAAGGACATTCATAACCGGGCAGTGCGCCAGGCTGAAGAGGGGATTCGTCTCTCCTGGGCGAGCTATGAGGCCACCACTGGACAGCTTAACTTCCTTCAGAAGCACGTCGATGCCAGCAAGGCTACCCGCAAGGCCTATGGCAAACAGTTTGACATAGGCCAGCGCTCACTGCTCGACCTGCTGGATACCGAGAATGAGGTATTCGAATCCAGTAAGGCTCACCTGACTGCCGACCACACCAACCTGTTTGCCCAGTATCGCATTCTTACCGGCATGGGTACGCTGTTGGAGAGCATCGGTATCAGCAAAGAGCAATAAAATAGCAGATACACACTACTTAAAAACCGCCGACCGGTAACGATCGGCGGTTTTTTTGTTTGCCCAGCGCAGCTGGCAAACCCAGCCTGCGATACGCAGGCGTCACCCCGAGCGAGGGGAAGACAACCTGAATGGCAAGGGCGTTACAGGTAATGGTGGGGTCTGAAGGAAGCCATAGGAAGTGAGTAGCACATAGCGTAAGCGAACCTGCTCGAACGCTGCCAGCCATGGAGAGCGAAGCGAGGGCTGGTAATCCCCGGTAGCCGTGAGGCCGCACTGCTTACCCGTCGTGCGCGCAGCGCGCCAGAGGGGAAGCAAAGTAGGCATCCGAACACGGCGTCCAGTCAATGGGAACTGACTGCGAAGCGGTAACGAGCTTGCGATGTTATCGCGTAGCGGTTAGTGACCAGGACGGCCGGGGTACTAATAGGCTGTCGAAGATTGAGTGCAAAAGGGGGACTTGGATGTCCCGTTTTGCATCACGAAATCGAAGACTCGCTTACTGTTATTCGACCCGGGTTTTCACCCGTCGAGTTACGGCTATCGAAATTGTCTAGATAACACATAGACAACAAGTCGCAAACACGCCTCAAGTCAGACTCACTCCCGATGACTATAAGTTAAAGTCTTCTTTGGCCAGCTAAGCTGAAACGATGGTTGTGATATCTGAACGACTGAAAAGGCTGGTTAACTACCCCTTGCGCCGCTATAACTCAACATCTTCATATTAAACCAGATCACAACTCCCTCAATATTTAGAACAGACATCGTCTATAGGTCACAGAGCGGCCAAAAGACGGGATTAACTCCCAGTTAATTAAGAGTTTTTCTTCAGTCGGAATCATTTATTTAGAGCCCAAAATTCTCCTGCCGTGTCTATACTTTTCCATGATGGCCATAGAAAAAAAACGACTACTGGTTGTAGAAGATTTCGACCCCATGCGGAGGATGATAAGGGAGATGCTTGTCTCCTTTGGCTATGAGCGTGTCACTGTGGTTACGAATGGAAACGAGGCGAAAGAATTTATCTCTTTAAATTCAGTGGATTGCATCCTTTCTGATTGGAATATGCCGGAAGTCACAGGGCTCGACCTGCTGCGGTACGTACGTTCCACAGATGGCTTGAGAGATACGCCTTTTATTCTTGTGACCGCAGAAGTCTCTCGCGAAAGTGTCAACAGCGCCATCCTGGAAGGTGTTAACGAATTTCTCGCAAAACCGTTCTCTCCCGGTGGCCTCAAGGAGAAGCTTGATTGGGTGCTTGCCCATCCGGGGCAAAAAATAATAGACAGGAGGCCCGCTCCGACCTCTGGCAAGGTGGCTTTAACGGAAGGCATAACAAAACAGCCGACCAGGGATAGTGTGCTGGTAGTCGATGATGTAGCAACCAACATTGATGTAATAGCCGGCATTTTGTCAAAAAACTACGAGATAAAAATTGCCACCAATGGCGAAAAAGCCCTGCAGATTGCCAGTGCCACACCCACACCGGATCTCATTCTGCTCGATATCATGATGCCCGGTATGGATGGTATGGAGGTTTGCCGCCAACTGAAGCAGGATCGTGCCACAGAAGATATTCCTGTCATATTTCTCACCGCAATGTCAGATGCCAACGACGTTGCAGCCGGGCTCGAGCTGGGTGCGGTGGATTACATTACAAAGCCGGCCAATCCAACCATTCTAAAAGCCCGGGTGAACACCCATCTACAGCTCTCAAAATCCAGGGATGAGATGAGGGAGCAGATTGATACATTGGTTGAAAATGCCCAACTGCGTGAAGATGTCGAGCGCATGACCCGCCACGATCTAAAGAATCCCCTCGCAGCCATCATTAACAGGAGCACCACTCTTCTTGATGACATCCGGATTGGTATGGCGCAGAAGGAGGAGATCACAGAGATCCGCACCGCATCCTACGAGATGTTAAGCATGATCAACCGCTCCCTGGACCTCTACAAGATGGAGACCGGCACCTACCAGTTCCTGCCGGAGTCTGTGGATATCGTGGCCGTGACCCAAGCAGTGGTAAAGGAGAGCCGCATCAACGCTAATGACTACGGAGTATCGATATTCTTCGACGCACCTCAAGCCTGCCATTGTGAGGGAGAGGAGCTTCTCTGCTACTCCATGCTGAGTAATCTGGTGCGCAATGCGGTAGAGGCTTCACCTAAGAAGGGTGAAGTGAAGGTGGTCATTCAGTGCGAAGGAGGCGTGTCTGTATCCATTCACAACCAGGGGGCGATACCCCTCGAAATCAGGGAAAAACTTTTCGAAAAGTATGTCACCGCAGGGAAGGTGGGTGGTACTGGGCTCGGTGCCTACTCTGCAAAACTGATGACCGAGACCCAGGGTGGTTCAATTGACGTAGAGACATCAGAGCAGTTAGGAACAACATTTACCGTCAGGTTAAATCCAGCCAAAGGATAGAGGCATCTCATGACTCAGGGAAAGGCAGGTATTGGTTTGATATGGGCGCTTTTTATATTGCCGGCTCTGTTATGGCCGGTGATGGGGAGTGCTGCCGCCGATGAAAAAGTCTCCATCCAACTCAAGTGGTTCCACCAGTTCCAGTTCGCGGGGTACTACGCAGCCCTGGAGAAGGGCTACTTTGCTGATGAGGGATTGAATGTCACGCTAAGGCAGCGGGATCCCGCCACCAGCCACATCGAGGACGTCCTTCAAGGGAAGGCCGAGTATGGCGTCGCCGACGCAGGTTTGGTTCTCTCCCGATTAAAAGGCAAGCCCGTCGTTCTTCTGAGCCAGATTTTCCAGCATTCGCCGCTCGTTTTGCTGGCGTTGAAGGAGAGCGGCATCCGAACGCCTTATGATTTGGCCGGAAAGACCATCATGGCCGACCTGGAGGGCAATAGTGACGCACCGCTGAACGCCATGCTGCTCAAAGCACTGGGCGGCCTCGACTCTGTAACCATCAAATCCCACACCTACAGCAACGAAGACCTGTTGGATGGCAAGATTGATGTCATGGATGGCTACCTGACTGACCAGCCTTACTGGTTCGAGCAACAGAATCGACCGGTGACGGTTCTCGACCCCAGGGATTATGGCATCGACTTTTATGGCGATAACCTGTTCACCACGGAAGAGGAGATCCGCAACCATCCAGAGCGGGTAGAGAAGATGACCCGTGCGGTGCAGCGAGGCTGGGCTTACGCCCTGGAGCATCCCAAGGAGGTCGTCGACCTGATCCTGGCCAAGTACGACACACGGAACCTGAGCCGGGAGCACCTGCTATTCGAGGCGGTTCAGACAAAGAACATTATCCTGCCACAATTTATTAAGATCGGCACCTACGAGCCGTCCCGCTTCGACAAGATGGCCGAGGTCTACGCACGGCTTGAATTTGCTGATCATGCCAAGGTTGATCAAGGTTTTTTCTATTCCCGGGATGATTTGGGACAATACGGTCGTATCGCTGATGTTTCACTCAGTCTGACGAAAGACGAACGTGCATGGATTGCGGCACATCCCACCGTCGTGGCGCGGGTGGCGAATGCTCCTCCCTTCCACTTTATGGAATGGGGAAAACCCACCGGTTATTCGATTGACCTGCTGGAGCGTATTGCCGCTCTGGCGGGTTTTGATGTCCTCTACGTCTCTGGCATCCCCTGGACAGAGGGGCTGGAGTATCTCAAGAAACAGGACGGCGAGGTGGATCTTCTGCTCACCGCCATGAACACGAAGGAAAGAAGAGCGTTCATGGCCTTCACCAAGGACTACCTGGAACTGCCCTTCGGAATCATCATTCGGTCCGATGACTCCATCCAAAATGTGGACGACCTGAGCGGAAAAACCGTCGCCGTCGAGAAAGGCTACGCTGTGGTGAAAAAGATTCGCGAGGGCTATCCAGAAATCAAGGTGATTGAGGTGGCGGGGGAGACGCCAGAGGTACTTCGCCTCGTCTCCTCGGGCATTGCCGACGCCTATATCGGCAACCTGCCGATAGCCAAGTACCACATCGTCAACCTGGGCTTCGTCAACCTGAAGGTTGCCGGCCCCACTCCTTTTGGTTTCCATTCCCAAGCCTTTGGGTTGCGCAAAGACTGGCCGCAACTCACCTCCATCCTCAACAAGGCCTTGACCGCCATTCCCCTGGAGGAGCGGCAGGCAATACAGCAACAATGGGGGCTTCGTGAGTTGTTGAGGGATAAGACGGAAGCAGCCATTGCATTGACCGAAGAGGAGCGCGCTTTTCTTCAAAAGCACACTACGTTCAAAGTGCACATGGAAAGCGGCTATGGGCCCTTCAGCTATATAGATCATGGTGAATTTTTCGGATTTTCAATCGAATATGCCGACCACATTGCCCGCAAGCTCGGCGTTCAATTCGAGTACGAACCAAACGTGCCGTGGGGCCAGGCGATTGACAATCTGAAAAGCCGTAACATCGATGTGATTGCCCAGATGATCGATTCTGAGGCCAGGCAGGAGTACACGCTGTTTACCGAAGGGTATTACACCTACCACCAAGGAATAACTGCACGACGAGATCGCGACGAATACGCAACAATCAATCAGCTGTATGGCAAGACGGTGGGGGTCGTCCAGGGTTATTACACCGAGGATGTAATCCGTGAGCACCATAAACCGATTAACCTAAAAACCTATCCCGACAACTTGGCTCTTCTGGGTGCCGTAGTTAAAGGTGAAGTCGATGCGGCTGCCACCACGCACCAGATCATGCAGCACAACATCACGCAACGCTTCTTGAAGGACTTCGTAGTCAGTCGCCCCATTGTTGATGATCCATATCTCAGTGAAACGCAGGAGACCTTTGGGGTGCGAAAGGATTGGCCACTGCTGCATTCGGCCATTCAAAAGGCGATGAATGCCACGCACACAGAGCGATTGACGCTTCAGAGAAAATGGTTTGGAGCCACTGAAGAGCCTGTTGCCAAGACAAAATACATTGTCCTGACTAAAGAAGAAGAGGCCTGGCTTGAGGCGCACCAGAAAATCCGTGTGGGGAGCATGTCTGACTGGCCGCCAATGGATTTCGTTGACAGCCAAGGGAAGCCTCAGGGTATAGGTGCGCAGTTTATTAATGCGCTCAATCGCCGGTTGGACGGTAGGCTTGTGATGGAACCAGGCCCCTGGAAAGAGATTTATGACAAGGTCAAAAACAGGCAACTCGATGCGCTGACCGGAATTACCCCTAAACCCGAACGTGAGGCATTTTTCAATTTCACTGCACCCTATCTCGAGGTGCCCCACGTTATCTTTTCCCGCAAGGATGCCCCGCCATTCCGTAGCTTGGCAGAACTTAATGGAAAAACGGTGGCCGTTGAACAGGGATTCTTTATCGTCAAGGTACTCCAGGAAAAATACCCCAAGATCCATGTTGCCGAGTTCGAAACCACCAGCGATGCTCTCGATGCGGTGGCCAAGGGTGCCGCGAATGCCTACATCGGTAATCGTGCAGTGGCGATGTACATCATCGAAAATGAACTTATTGCTAATCTCCAGCAGGGAGCAAAAGTCAGGGAAACCGCATCCATCAATGCCATTGGTGTGCGCAAGGACCAGCCATTGCTGCGTGATATTTTGCAAAAGGCGCTGGCCAGTATCACGGATGAAGAAAGGGTCTCAATTTTGAGGCGATGGGTAGAGCCGCAAAAGAGGGGGACAGTTGTTGCGCTGACTGACGGTGAACAGGCATGGCTTAACGAACACCCCGTGATTCGCATGGGCGGTGGCATATTACCCCCCCTGGACGGCATAGATGCTGATGGCGAGGTGAAGGGGCTTGCCAGGGATTACGCCGATCTCATCGCCAACAAGCTGGGTATCCATTTTGAGTACAGCACAGGTATTTGGTCCGAAGTGCATAAGCAGGCCAAACAGGGAGAGATCGATGGCATCCGTCTGCTTATCCCCAGTGAGGAACGTGATCGTTACCTCAACTTCACCCAGCCCTACAGCAAGCTGAGCTACGGTTTCGTCACGCGCGAATCTACCGACCCTATAACCAACCTTGCCGGACTGGCCGGCAAGCGGGTGGCGACGCTGAAAGCGTCGTATGGTCATGGCTACCTTACCAAGCATTATCCGGAACTCAATATTGTTCCCTATAAGACCTATGCCGATGGCATCAGCGCCGTCTTCAACGGTGAGGTGGACGTCTTATTCGGTTCTTTGGCGATGAGTGACCACTTTATACGTTCCCACGCGATTCCCGGCTTGCGGCTCAGCTCGGTGGCTCACGAATTCCCTTCACGTGATCTTACCATTGGCATTCGTGAAGAGTGGCCGGAATTAATTCCGATTCTCAACAAGGCCATCGCATCGATAAGCGCCGATGAGCATGGCGTCATTAACAGGAAGTGGATGTCCGGGCAGCCAGAGAGCAGCGCCTTGATCGCTCTGACATCCGAAGAGAAAGCTTGGGTGGATAAACACCGAGTCGTTCGCCTGGGCGTCGATTCCGCCTGGCCCCCCTACGATTTCGTCAATGAGAAGGGAGAACATGCCGGTTTCGCTGCCGACATAGTGAAGCTTCTTGAGAAAAAACTGGGGATCAATTTTCAGTTGGTTCCTGGCCTGACCTGGAGCGATGTGAAGATCAGGGCCAAGGCGCGTGAGTTGGATGTGATCTCACTGGCGTCAAAAACTCCCGAGAGAGCCAAGTACCTCAAATGGTCGACGCCCATGGTGAACGTACCCTGGGTGGTCGCGACACGGGACGATTTCAAAGCGGTCAGTTCCTCCGATGAACTGATCGGTCATCGGGTCGTCGTCACCAAGGGACACTCCGTCGTCGCCTATCTTCGCGACAACCACCCGGAATTGGCATTCAGTGAAGCACCGACTCCCCTGGACGGACTCAAGATGGTTTCGTCGGGCAGAGCGGATGCTTACATCGGCTATCTGGGAACCATTGGCTATCTCATTCGGGAGGACGGTCTGCGTGGAGGGCTGTTCAATCTCAAGATCGCGGGACCGACGGGCTTCCCTACCAGAGAACTATCCATCGCTGTCCGCTCCGACTGGCCGGAACTGGTCACCCTCATCGATAAGGCTCTGGCGGCCATCAGCAGCGATGAGATGGCCGCAATTCAGGAGAGGTGGATTCCAAAATTGCAAACTGCTACCAAGCCTTCCGTTGAAGAGGAAGACGGCACCTGGGTGCTTCTCATAGCAGGAATCGCTGTATTCATTATTCTGCTGTTCGTAGCAAGAATTCTGCCGCGTCTGTTCTCCGATGAAATGTTAACCCGTCATTTTGGCTCGGCCACTTTCAAGATTGTGGTGGTGGCCGGCATTAGCCTTATCACTGCCATGGTGGGTCTGTTGGTCTGGTACACGCTGGACCAGAACAGACAGGTTGCGCTGCGTTCCTTGAATTCAGAGTTGAAGGTTGTGCTGCAGAACACCATGGAGCGCAATGACACCTGGATAGAGGATCGACTTAATCTGCTCAACCAACTGGGCCGGGATCCGGAACTGGTTGCCATCACACAACGTCTGCTGACCATCAAGACGGATGCAGAGACCCTGAAACAATCACAACCACTGGCAGAGGCAAGAGCGTTTGTCGCCGCCCGGGAAGAGGCGTTCGGAAAGATCGGATTTTTCATCATCAGTCCCGACCGTATCAGCATCGGATCCCGGCGTGATGTCAACCTGGGTACAGTAAATCTGATCGCCGAGCAGAAGCCGGAACTGTTGGAAAAGGTCCTCCGGGGAGAACCGGCCTTCATTCCACCCATCCGTTCGGATGTGCACATCAATCTCAATGGAAGAAAAAGTGAGGAAGCGGAGGAGAAGCCGCTCACCATGTTTTTTGCCGTGCCTATTCGTGATGTGGGTGGTCAGGTGATTGCGGTCCTGACACAACGCCTCGTTCCGTCAAGACATATGTCTGAGATCACCCACAGCGGCCGTATCGGCCGCACCGGTGAAAGTTATTTCATCAACCGGGAAGGGCGCCTGGTCACGACCAGCCGCTTCCAGGATCAACTCTATGACATCGGCTTGCTGGATCGAGACGGACCACTCACCGCCACCATCGAAGTGCGCAACCCCGGCGTCAACCTGCTGAAAGGGAAGCGCTCTTCAGTGTTGCGTTCTAAGCAGCCCTTTACTCGGATGGCCGAGGATCTGTCCCGCCAGGCCCGGGAAATGGCCGTGCCGGGATCGGAGACGGAGCACAGTGATATCGTGGTGGATCTGACTGGCTACCGGGACTATCGCGGGGTGCCGGTATTCGGTGCCTGGTTGTGGGATAAGCATTTGGGCCTGGGCATCGCCACCGAGATCGACGTAGATGAGGCACTCGATGGTTATTACGCTCAACGGCGAAGCCTGTTGATCGTCGCCGGGGTGACGCTGTTGCTCTCTATTGCTGCTACCTTGCTCACCATCATGCTTGGCGAGCGCGCGACACGTGTCATGCGTCGTACCCAGGAGGAGTTGGCAGAACGAGTGGAAGAGCGCACCCGGGAGTTAAGCGACAGTGAATCGCGCTTTCGCACCCTGTTCGAAGGAAGCATCGATGCCAACATGTTGCTTGACGAGAAAGGCTTCTTCGACTGCAACAGCGCAACCCTGGACCTGTTTGGATGCGCGGACGTGGCAACCTTCATCTCTCTGCACCCAGCTGAGCTGTCACCGCCGACCCAACCGGATGGCACACCATCCGACGTGGCTGCGCAACAACACATCGAACAGGCTATTCGTGAGGGCAGTACTATCTTTGAATGGCAGCACTGCCACTACGACACCCGCCAGCCGTTCCCTGCAGAGGTACTGCTCAATGCCTTGAAGCTTGGAGAGCGCGACATTCTACAGGCTGTGGTGCGGGATATCACCGATCGTAAACTGGTCGAGATGGAGATGGCAAAGGCCAAGGATGCCGCGGAAGCAGCCAACCGTTCCAAGAGCGATTTCCTGGCCAATATGAGCCATGAGATACGTACGCCGATGAATGCCATCATCGGTATGTCACACCTGGCGCTACAGACAGAACTCAACCCTAATCAGCGCAACCATATCCAAAAGGTGCACAGTTCAGCGGAGGCTTTGCTGGGTATCATCAATGACATTCTCGATTTCTCAAAGATCGAGGCCGGCAAGCTGGAGATGGAGGCAACCAACTTTCATCTTGAAGATGTTATGGACAATCTTGCCAACCTGTTGGGGCTGAAGGCTGAAGAGAAGCGCCTGGAAGTCCTCTTCGACTTGGCCCTGGATGTGCCTACAGCACTTGTTGGGGATCCGCTTCGACTGGGACAGATCATGCTGAATATAGGAAGCAATGCTGTGAAATTCACCAAGGAGGGTGAGATCCTGCTATCAACAGAAGTAGCAGAGGAAAACGAAGATGGCGTGTTACTACGGTTCGCAGTAAAGGACAGCGGCATAGGCTTGAGCCGTGAGGAGCAATCCAGGCTGTTCGAGTCTTTCACCCAGGCCGATGCCTCCACGACACGGGAATACGGTGGAACGGGGCTGGGCTTGGCGATTACCAAGAACCTGGTCGAGATGATGGGCGGCGAGATCTGGGTCGAAAGTGAGAAAGGTGTTGGTAGCACATTCAGCTTTACGGCTCGCTTCGGATTCCAGCAGGGAGTGAAGAGAGTATGTTTGGGGGCAACGCCGGACCTGAGTGGTCTTCGGGTGCTGGTGGTTGATGATAACGCCTTGGCCAGAGAAGTTATTGGAAAGATGGTCAGTTCCATGGGCTTCTCGGTAGGTTACGCAACCAACGGAGTGGAGGCGCTGCGTGAGGTAGAGTCGGCATCCGGTAGTGAATCGCCCTACAGATTCGCATTCATGGATTGGAGGATGCCCGAAATGAACGGCATCGAAGCCATCAGAAGGCTCCAGCAGCAAACCGATATAGATGAAATACCCCAGGTAGCACTGGTTACATCCTACTCCAGGGAAAAAGCGGCCGATGCTGCAAAAGGACTTGATCTCAAGGGCATACTGAGTAAACCAGTATCACCTTCAATATTATTGAATACCATTCTCAGGGCCTTTGGTCATGAGGTGTCGATGGCGACACGGGCTACCGCACGCGAGGAAGGATATGAAGAGGCGCTTCGCAGGCTTCGCGGAGCCAAGGTTTTGCTTGTGGAGGATAATGATGTGAATCAGGAGTTGGCCCTGGAGCTGTTGGTAAACAATGGCCTTAGTGTGGAGGTGGCCTGCAACGGGCAAGAAGCGTTGGTGTTGCTGTCTAGTGAAGATTTCGATGGCGTATTGATGGACTGCCAGATGCCGGTGATGGATGGTTACACCGCAACAAGGAAGATACGTGAACAGGATCACCTAAAGGATCTCCCGGTTATTGCGATGACCGCTAACGTGATGGCAGGTGACAGGGAAAAGGCCTTGGCTGCCGGCATGAACGATCATATTGCCAAGCCGATAAACGTTAGAGATATGTTCAATAGCATGGCGAAATGGATCACGCCGAGCAAGCCGTTTGAAGAAGCTGCAGGACAACCCAGGCAACCCACTATGGATGCTGACCAGTTTCCAGAGTTGCCGGGGATCAATGTCACTCAAGGGCTGGCGACTACAGAGAACAATCCGGATCTCTATCGCAAACTGCTGTTTAGGTTCTGGGAGAGCCAGAAAGAGTTTGAAGAGCAGTTCCGTGCCGCCCTGGCGGATGAAGATGGGGAGGCGGCTACCCGTGCTGCCCACACACTCAAGGGGGTTGCAGGGAACCTTGGTGCCGAGACGCTTCAGGATGCAGCCCAATCCCTTGAGGCCGCCTGCAAGGCGGGTGCGGAGAATATTGAACAGTTGCTAACAGATACCGTGGCTGAGCTGAAGCATGTTCTGGAAGGCCTTGATGTGCTGGAGGAACTACAGACCGAAGAGACATCAGAGGATTCCGGTGAAATGGATAGGGAGGCAGTGGAAGCGCTGCTGAAAGAGCTTCATGGGCTTGTATCCGGCAACAGCTTTCAGGCGCTCGACGTTGCCCAGAAGCTGAAGTCCTCCATAACCGGCGCAGATTACTCAGAAAAAATAGAACAAACTGTTATCGCGCTGGAGGGCTATGATTTTGATGAGGCACTGGAATCGCTTCTGGCTTTGTCAGACGATCTTAATGTTGAGTTGTGATTGATATAGGAAGTAGCTGAGAAAACAAATGAACTTGGAGATGAATCATGGCTGATAACACGCAAAAACAGCTGATCCTGGTCGTAGATGACACTCCGGACAATATCGATGTGCTGGGCGGCATTTTAAGTGCTGATTATAATATCAAGGCAGCGTTGAATGGTGAAAAGGCACTGAAGATTGCACGCACCGATCCAAAGCCAGACATGATTCTGCTCGACATCATGATGCCTGGTTTGGATGGCTACGAAGTTTGCCAGTTGCTTAAAGCGGACCCTGTCACTTCTGACATCCCAGTTATCTTTGTTACAGCAAAAACAGAAACAGTTGATGAGCAGAAGGGATTGGAGCTGGGTGCGATCGACTACATCACCAAGCCGGTCAGTCCACCCATCGTGAAGGCAAGGGTGCACACTCATCTCGTCCTTTACGATCAAAACCGTGAACTAACAAGACGTGTAAATGAACGTACTGAAGAGCTGAATCATACCCGCCTGCAGATTATCCAGCGTTTGGGCCGTGCAGCTGAGTACAAGGATAACGAGACCGGCATGCATGTTATTCGCATGAGTAACTCTTCAAGGTTGATAGCTCAAGCCTATGGTGGTAACGATGCATGGGTGGAAATGTTCTACAACGCCGCACCCATGCACGATATTGGAAAGATAGGCATACCTGATCATGTGCTGCTCAAGCCGGGGAAACTGGATTCGGATGAGTGGGAGTTGATGAAAAAGCATGCCGAGTTTGGTGCCGAGATCATCGGGGAGGATGATAATCCCCTGTTGCAGATGTCACGAACCATCGCCTTGACACACCACGAGAAGTGGGACGGATCGGGATATCCAAAAGGACTGGTAGGCGAGGAGATCCCCCTGGAGGGACGCATAGTGGCCATCGCTGATGTCTACGATGCCTTGACTTCTGAGCGCCCCTACAAAAAGGCCTGGAGTGTGGAGGATGCGGTAAAGCTCATCGATGAAAACAGTGACAGCCACTTTGATCCATCGCTGGTGAAACTCTTCCATGATGTATTCCCGAAGATCCTTGAAGTATCGAAGCAGTATGCCGATTAGTATGAATGGAGTCAGCGAAGGTTCAGTCCTGTTAGGTAAATATCAGAGCATGAGAAAGTGAACAATAATCCAGAAAACCAGTCAGTCACCGGTGAAATTCTGGTAGTCGACGACACTGCAGCGAGTCTGAAGATGCTGACAGACATGTTGCGGTCAGAGGGCTACCTGGTCCGGCCGGCTAACCATCCCCAGATGGCCCTTGAGTCGGCAATCGATGAGCCACCAGACCTGATTCTACTTGATGTGAGAATGCCGGGAATGGATGGCTTTGAGGTGTGTCAGCACCTGAAGCAAGAGCCACGAACCGAGTCTGTGCCTGTTCTTTTTGTCAGCGGCCTGGATGATCTTGAAGATCAGATTCAAGGTTTTAAGGTAGGAGGGGTTGATTTCATAACAAAACCTCTGCGGCAAGAGGAGGTACTTGCAAGGGTAGCCACCCATCTTACGATGAGCCTGAAATCCAAGGAGCTGGTGTTAGCAAAAGAGAATGCCGAGTCAGCCAATCGGGCCAAGTCGGAATTCCTCGCAAATATCAGTCATGAACTCCGCACACCGATGAATGCAATCATCGGCATGACCAACCTGGCATTGGAGTCTGACGTTGACTCTACCCTGCGAAGTTACATGGAGAAATCTCTACGTGCAGCTGAAGATCTTCTTTTTATCATCAATGACATGATCGAATACTCTAGCCTCGAATCAGGCGAATTGGCGATAGAGATCTCCGACTTCCGTCTCAATGATGTATTGGCTGGCTTGGCTAACAAAATAGGAAAACAGGCTGAAGAGAAGAAGATTTGCTTTGTTGTCAATGTTGAACCGGACGTACCCATATCATTGATTGGTGATGCCACGCGTTTAGGCCAGGTGCTCAGCAACCTGGGTGACAATGCGGTCAAGTTCACTGATGCAGGAGGCGCTGTTTCTATCACTGTACAGGTAGAGGAGCAAACGGATAGCGAAGCGACTTTGAACTTTTCGGTAAACGACACCGGTATCGGTATAGCAGAACAGCAACAGACCAGCCTCTTTCAGCGCTTCACTCAGGTCGATGGCTCAAGTACGAGAAAGTACGGTGGTACAGGCTTGGGGCTCATTATTTCCAAGAAACTGGTTGAGAAGATGGGCGGTGACATCTGGGTGGAAAGCGAAGTTGGTAAGGGTAGCAAGTTCCATTTCACTGCCCAGCTTGGAAAGCAGAAGATCCAGGAGCCTCATCCCCAGATCACGATCCATGAAAATCGTGATGATGAAGAGACGAAAACCTATACAGATTTTGACAAGACTGCTGTGGAACCATTACTGCAACAACTCAATGAGCTTGTTTCGGAGAATAGTTTCAACGCGTTGGATACAGTACAGAAGCTTGTGTCGCTGATGGATGGGACAAGATTCAATGAGGAGATGGCGCAAATTGCAGAAGCCATAGAGGGATACGACTTTGACAAGGCACTGGAAGCGCTTGCCGCATTGGCAGTTAAGCTGAAAATAGTATTGAAGTGACGAAATGGGGCAGCAAAATAACCAACAGTTGGAGCAGTTCAGGATCTCTGACCAAATGCGTGAGCAGGTGGAAACCGCTATAGCATTGACCGAAGAAGGATGAACCTTTCTTCAACAGAACCGAAGGTTCAAAGTGAACATCAATGAGGAGTAGTGTGATGATATTACGTCCCAAACTGACTGCCCTTGCGGCACTCGCAGTTCTTTCACTCACGATTTCAACCCAAGTCATGGCCGCGACCGTTCTCAACGGTCGGCCTGATCGATCCTCCGGGCCACATTGATGTACAGGCTTCCGAGCGTATGGCGCGACGTGTGGCTGAAATGACAGGCGGCGAAATTAAACTGGAAATCTATCCAGCCGCACAACTCGGCAGGGCCAGCGACATGCTTACTGGTATGAAGCTCGGCAATGTCGATATGTTCGTTGGCGCCACAACATGGCTTGGTGCATTTGATAAGGATTTCTGGATCTCTGGCACGCTCTATCTATTCAATAACCAGGAACAGGCTCGTGCACTGCATGAGAGTGATACGTTCAGAAAGATGTCCGACAGGCTGGTTAAGAATCACAGTATTCGTGTCATTACGCAGAATTGGGACCGCGGGCCGCGCAACTTCATTACAACCAGGCCAGTGCGAAGCATTGCAGATTTGGAAAAGCTAAGGATTCGCGTACCGCCCCAGCAAAGCTGGATTGAAAACTTCAAGTTGGCTGGTGCAGAGGCAACTCCGATTCCGCTCTCGGAAACTTTCACCGCATTACAGTGGGGTATTGTGGAATCGACGGAACAGGCTTCCAACTGGCTCTACGGTAATAAATACCACACCATCGCAAAACACCTCACACGGACCCATCACAACTACGAGGAGACCGGTGTGATGATCTCGGAGCGTGTTTTCCAGTCCCTGACCGATAAGCAACGTAAAGCGCTGATCAAGGCCGCTACAGGAATTGCTCCCTGGCATAATGAAGAGGTGGCCAACCAGATTGCTGAAGCCGAAAAAACGATGATCGAAGGGGGGGTGAATATCCATGATGTGGACATCGCCAAGTGGAAAACTCACTTCCGGGCTAATTTTGACAAGATTATCGAGATTGTCGGGTATTCGCCTGAACTTACCAACGAGCTGAAGGCTCAGTGGAAGTAAGATCAAGATACGACGGTGATGACAAGTCATTATATTGCGTGCGTGGCAATATTTTAATTAGAACACTTTGCAGATAGACAAGAGTCTCATGAAAAAACAATTAACATTAGGCTTTATCATCGTTTTCGGGCTGGTTGTCGCAAGCATCCAGTTTCGTTCCGATCAGCCACCAGCACTCCCGGTACAACAGATCGACGAACTGACTGTTGCGGCATATAAAGGGGATTTTTCAGCGCTTATCTGGATTGCGGAAGCAAAGGGATTATTCAGGAAAAATGGTCTGCGAGTGACCATAGAGGAGTTCGACTCGGGCGTTCTCCCGGTGCGCAGAATGCTCGAAGGAAAGGCTCACGTGGCAACCAGCGGTGAGTTTGTAATCGTCAGTCATCTAGCACGTAGTAACGATTTACGAGTGCTGGGAAGCATTGTCCGGGCGGATGCCATCGAGGTGATTGCCAAAAAAGATGCAGGCATATCGCAGCCGGCGGATTTACAAGGCAAGCGAGTGGCATTGAAAAAAGGCAGTCAGGCGGAATTTGTTCTGGATGATTTTCTGTTGGACTACGGGCTTCAAAATGATGATGCCGAGATTATCGACCTCAATCCAATGGAAATGGAAGCGGCACTGCTGGGTGATAAAGTGGATGCTGTTGTTGTGTGGAATCCGTTCACCCATCAGCTGAAAAAAGTCCTTGGAGAGAATGCGATGGCATGGAATCCACATGACCTGCCTTTTTTCTTCAATATCACCACCACCAGTAAAACACTGACCCAGCGGAAGGGAGAGCTGAAGAAATTTATGGCCGCAATGCTCGAAGCAGCTAGGTTTGCGAAGGAAAATGATGAGCAGGCGCGAATTATTGTACGCGATCGTTTGGGTTACCAGGAAGAGTACAGTGTGAGCTCCTGGCATGCGATCAAACTGGAACTATCACTGTCTCAAGCATTGAAGCTGGCAATGGAAAACGAGGCACGCTGGATGGTTGACAAGGGGAAGATACGCCCCGAAATATTGTCCGATTTATCGAGTTACTTCGCTTTCTCTGTCATGGAATCCGTTCATCCAAAAGGGATCTCAATGAGACGTTGAATATATCTTGGCGTTGCACAGACATAAGGTATTAATACACGAGTTGACTAAATGAATAAATTGGCACTTCAGTTAATTATTCTTGTCGCTCTGATTCTGTCAGGGCTTTCAACGGCAATGGCTCAGGCTGAACAAGCTGAGAAAACCCACTTTACAATTACCCAGGTAGCGTCAGGCCCTTTGATGGATGAAGCGATAAGCATGCTGGAAGCAGCTTATTCGAAATTAGGCTACACAATCGAGTTTGAATTCCTACAGAGTGAACTCGCACTTCAAAAAAGTAACGAAGGACTCGCAGATGGTGAAGTGGTACGGGTTGCTGGTATTGAAATGAATTACCCAAACCTCGTTCCGGTACCTGTACCTTACCTGGTGGCTGAAAATGTTCTATTCGCCACTGAAGATTGGGACAAGGAGGTAAAGGAGTGGGATGATTTAATACCCATTGTTGAAGATCAATCGGTTATCGGCGTACGAGCCGGCCTGAAAAAAGCTGAACAGCAACTGAATTCACAGAATATTCCTTACACGGGAACCCAAACAACTGAAGAAGCAATGGAAATGCTTTCGAATGGTCGGCTCAAGCTGGTATATGAGGAGCGTAGAACAGGCTTGGCAATAATAGAAAATCTTGGTCTAAAAAATGTAAAAGTCCTTGAGCCGCCTTTAGATAGTGTTGCGCTGTATCACTATGTGCATAAAAGTAATGGTTTTCTTGTTCCAAAGTTAGAACAAGCATTTAGAGAAATAATACGCGGAAAACCGGTTAAGAATAAAGGGATTGAACTCACTAAAGAAGAGAAGGCCTGGCTTGATGCTAACCATACTGTCCGGGTGCGTGTAACTCACTGGCCTCCCTATACGTTTAACTCTCCTGAAGTAGAAGGTGTGTCGATAGATTATTGGGAGCAGTTTGCTGAACTATTTGGAATAGATAGCGAGTACTGGATAACTGACATGCCCTTCGCAGAGTCTTTCAAAGACCTCACTGGAGAAAATGAATACTATGACCTGCATCTCACACTAAAAAGAACACCGGATCGTCTAAAGAAACTGGCGATGACAAAGCATTATTTTTCGGCACCATGGGTGATCATTGCAGCAAAAGACAGGGAAGATATAAGCACAATAGAAGACTTGAACGGCAAGCTTGTTGCGATCGAAAGGGGATATGCCCTTGTAGACTTGATAGAGGATAACTTTCCAAACATCAAATTAAAATTCTATGGAACAACCGAAGAGGCAATAGATTCGGTGGCTGTGAATGAGACAGCTGCGTACATGGGTAACATTGCCAGGTCTCTTTACCACATTAATCAAAACAGCTTAATCAACCTGCAGGTCGTTGGCAGAACACCTTTTGGTCGTCATCAGCAGGCTATAGCCGTGCGCAAAGACTGGGCGCCATTGGCAACGTTGTTTGATAAATGGTTAAAGACATTATCTTCTGCCGAGAGAAATGCCATCTTAGACAAGTGGGTAGCGGGTTATGAAGGGCCGAAATCAAAACTGGAAAAGAAGATCGCCCTTAACGAAGAAGAACAGGCCTGGCTTAAAGAGCACCCGAAAATCCGCGTCCATAACGAAACCGAATGGCCCCCTTTCAATTTTGCTGAGAATGGAAAACCAAGGGGTTTTTCCATCGACTTCATGAATCTGGTGGCAAAGAAGACCGGTCTTAAGTTGGATTATGTCACGGGCCCATCCTGGAACGAATTCCTGGAGATGATGAAACGCGGTGACCTGGATGTGATGCTGAATATCGTGAAGACACCGGAGCGGTTAAAGTATCTCCTTTATACCCCTTCATATGCAGACAATCCCAATGTAATCCTAAGCAAGAATGACAAACCTTATGAAAGTATTGAATCCCTTTTTGGAAAAACTGTAGCTACCCCAAAAGGATTCTTCACCGAGGAGATCCTCAAACGTGAGTATCCACAAATAACAGTATTGTCTCTCAAGAACATGCTGGAAAGCATGAAAGCGGTATCTTTTGGACAGGCTGACGCTGCCCTTGGCGAGTTGGCGGTCTTTAACCATCTCCTGAATCAACACATGATGACCGATATGTCTGTTTCCGGTGAAGCAGACTTGGGAGATCCGGAGTTGAGTCTGCTTCATATTGCCACACGCAAGGAGCATCCTGTATTAGCTTCCATCCTCACTAAGGGTGTAGAAGCTGTTACTCAGGAAGAAAGAAATGCTTTACTGGCTAAATGGTTGATGGTGGAAAAAGAAACAACAATCCTTAATATAACGGCAGAGGAGCGCGCATGGATCAAAGGCCATCCCGTCATAAAAGTCAGCAACGAAATGGATTGGCGGCCATTTGATTTTAATGAAGATGGCGCACCTTCCGGGTATTCCATCGATCTGATTAAACTGCTCGCAAAGCGAATTGGTATTCAACTGGAGTTTGTTCATGGACCTACCTGGGAAGAATTTCTTGAGTCCCTGAAAGAAAAGAAAATAGATGTCGTACATTCAGCCATAAAAACTGAAGATAGAGAAAAGTACAGCCTGTTCACCGATCCCTACATGCAGACAATCAGCCGGTTCATTGTCCATAAAGACTCACCTGAAATAAGAGAACTCTCTGATCTCAAGGGGAAGATATTTGCAGCACCAAAGGGCTGGGCCTCCCTTGAATATCTGAAGAAGAACCGTCCGGACATCAAGCTGCTTGAGACAGACTCAGTTTATGATGCATTCAATGCCGTCATGCTCGGCAAGGCCGACGCCACCGCTGAAAGAGACAAGGTCGCTAAACATTATATTTCATATTACGGTCTCTCGGATCTTAAGGTTTCCAGTTGGTTCAGAGAATTCGATCAGAACAAAGCCACCGGTCTTCATGCCATGGTGCGAGACAACTGGCCTATTCTTAAAGATCTGCTCGACAAAGCGCTGGCCAGCCTGACGATCGAGGAAAAACTGGCACTCGAAAGCCGGTGGTTTGGCGAAGCACCGGTAGTCGATGAAGATGCGCAAATCTTTTCTCAAGACATTGTCTTCAATCAAGCTGCATTGCTCATTAAGTGGGTCGCGATCTCTTTTGCTATCCTCGTGCTGCTTATGGTCGTCTACTGGTTTGCAAAAGGACGACCTACACAGTTCAGCATACGCTTAACCCTCCTGTTCATATCGACTATTTTCGCCGGCCTGATCGTGGCGATCGGTTTGCTGGTCTTGATGTTGTTAAGGGGCGAGCAGCGACAGGAGGAGATAGAAAACAATCGGTATGAATCGATTCAGCTGGCATACGAACTCAAGCAGTCATCTGACGACCTGACACGCTTTGCCAGAACCTACGTGGTTACGGGCGATCCAAAATATGCGGAATATTTTCAAGCCATCATCGATATCCGGGATGGCAAGCAGGCTCACCCAAAAAATTATTCTCATATTTACTGGGACCAGGTGTCAGCCGGTTTGGTAGAACACAATGCAGAGGGAGAAACCTACAGTCTCGAACAACGAATGGTAGAACTGGGCATGTCTGACGAAGAGATAGGCATGCTCAGGCAATCCAAGTATGCATCTGATGAATTGATTAATCTCGAAGATGTGGCCATGAATATGGTTCGGGGTGTCTATTACAAAGATGATGAAGACAGGTTCACGGTTAAAACCAAGCCGAATATGGCACTGGCAAGAGCGCTTCTACATGGCGAGAAATATCATGCCGCCAAAGCCAACATCATGAGGCCTATCAATGAAGTCTTTGTGTTGCTGAAAAAGAGGACAGAAAAAGAACTGGAAACCGAGCGTGCCAATAACAAGGCTATTCTGCTCGTTATCGCAGGGTTGATTGTTGTAATCATCGTTTTTTCTGCCTACACCTACATGCTCTTCCGAAGGAGAATGGTCAAGCCCCTCGAAATCTTGAAAGGGGGTGCGCTCAGGATTGAAGGTGGTGATTACTTGCATCAGATTACCCTTGATTCACAAGATGAAATGGGTGACCTGGGCAGGGCGTTTAATGCGATGGCGCATAGTGTTCATGATCGCAACCAGCGCCTGGAGTATGTGTTCGCCGCAACCAAAGAGGGCATCTGGGATTGGGATATTCCGACGGATCAGGCCCTTTTCAGCCCCCAGTATTTTCATATGCTTGGCTACATGCAGGATGACTTTCCGGAGAAAACCGCTAAAAAGGTTTGGGTTGAGCTCCTGCATCCTGATGATAAAGAGCGGGCAGTATCGGAGGTCGGCCAGTATATCGATTCTGGTGAAAGCTTCGCGATAGAGTTCCGCATGCGCTGCAAGGATGGCAGCTACAAGTGGATTCTCTCCAGGGCGAAGGTGGTGGCCCATGATGCCAATGGCAATGCCATTCGAATGATTGGCTCACACTCGGACATCACCGAGCGAAAGAAGGCGGAAGAGGAGATACAAGCGGCGAAGGATCACGCGGAAGCCGCCAACCGATCCAAGAGCGCCTTCCTGGCCAACATGAGTCACGAATTGCGCACACCACTAAACGCAGTGCTCGGTTTTTCCCAACTGATGCATTCCGATAAGACCCTGACTACCGAACAAAGGACCAACCTCGACATCATCAACAATTCGGGACAACATCTGCTGCAGCTGATCGACGATGTGCTCGACATGTCCAAGATCGAAGCGGGCAAGATTGTGCTCATGGCCGAGGATATTGATCTCGGTGAACTGATACGTGACGTGAACGACATGCTGCAGGTCAGGGCGGAGCAGAAGGGACTGCAACTGATTCTGGATCAAAGTTCTGACTTTCCCAGCTTCGCCCGTGCCGACGGTCCCAAGATCCGCCAGATCCTAATCAACCTGCTCAGCAACGCCATCAAATTTACCGATAGAGGCAGCGTGACTTTGCGTCTGAGCGCAGAGGACTACGGGCCAGACAGAATTACCCTCTATGGCGAAGTAGAGGATACCGGCCGAGGCATTGTCCCCGAGGATATAGAACGTATCTTCCAGCCCTTCGAGCAGTTGGCTGCAGCAGTGGAGCAGAAGGGTACCGGCCTCGGCTTGTCACTCACTCGACAGTTTATCGAAATGATGGAAGGTGAGATCTCTGCAACGAGTGAGCCAGGCAAGGGGTCGATATTTCGCTTCCATATCCAGGTCGAACCGGGTAAGCCTGAATTGGTGAGTAAGGCGAAGAAAGAGATAGCGCACAGGGTTATCGGGCTGCGCGAGCCTAGCCAGGAGTGGCGTATCCTCATCGCCGAGGATGATCCGGTAAACCAACTTCTGCTCCAACAACTGCTGAAGCAGGTTGGTTTTAAGGTGCGAGTCGCGAATAACGGGGAGAGGGCGGTGGAAATTTTCCAGGAGTGGAATCCACACTTCATCTGGATGGACCGTCGCATGCCGCGCATGGACGGGCTTGCAGCAACCCGGCACATCCGTGAACTTCCAGGCGGCAAGGATGTGAAGGTTGCTTTCCTTACCGCCAGTGTGTTCAAGGATCAGGAGACCGAAGTGATGGCAGCAGGCGGTGATGATTTCCTCAGGAAACCATTCATCCCGGAAGATCTGTACAACTGCATGGCCCGGCACCTGGGCCTGCAGTACCTCTACGAGGAGGAAGAGGCCCGCGCCATTTCACCTGAGCCTGTAGATATTGCATCGATAGGCCCCGAGAGGATTGTCGCTCTGCCAGCGGAGGTTCGAGAAGCGCTGGGGAAGGCAGCCACTCGCCTGGATATCGACCAGGCTGGTGCCGTGGTGAAACAGGTCGAAGAGGTGGACCCTGAATTGGCTGCAGCTTTGAGCCAACTGGTGGATCAGTTGGATTTCTACGCTATCAAAAAACTGTTAAACCAGTAACTATAAAAGACCAGCTTAGCTCGAATACATAAATCAACTCAGAGGGTAGGAATATCTGTTTTCTGAAGAAAATACCTCACAAGCCCAACAGTACCAGTGACATTGACTTCTGTCTGTCGGTATTTCTCAGAAGATTAGAGGGGCTTTGCTTTAAGGGGTTTTTCTGATAGAAGTTTGGTGGTGGTCATATAGGTGGGTGGCGTATAGTCCCAATAGACAAATGCTCGGATACAGGAATAACGGAGGAATTATGAGAAGGATGGCATTTATATTGTGTGGCGCTATGGTGTTCACTATAGCGTCGGCGCAAGCTGGCAACATCAAGAAGTGGACTGATGCAGATGGAAATGTGCATTTTGGAGATGCGCCGGTGGGGGGAACCAATACCGAAGAAGTTAAGGTTAAGGTGATTGAGTCTAATCCAAGCAACTCTCGCGGCATGCTGTCTGGTTCTTCTGTAACCCCAAGACGTGGCGTGAGTAGATTTAACACATCGCGTAGCGGTTCGCTAGATGATCAAGGGAGAGACTACGCGGATCGGTTAAGGTACAGAAATGCTGACGCAAAAGGGAAAGTCATAAAGGGCATGACGGCAAAAGAGGCAGAGAGGGCAATGGGGGCGCCGGACAGAGTAAACCGAAGCAGCGGGAGCGGTGGCACCAGAGAGCAGTGGGTGTATGAGCGTAAAGATGGCGGTCGTGATTATATCCACCTGAATGATGGAGTGGTCGGAGGTAGGAATTAAGTAATTATTCGCATGTAGAATAACCCGTCACACAGCCCGCTTCGGCGGGGTTTTTAATGCCTGCCATTAACTCCCCAAACAAACCCGCATCTCCTGCACTTAAACATCTTCCCGCGCTCCGGGGTTGTCCATAGGTACTGCCATTGGTGGCGGTGGCGAATGAGGCCAGGAGGAGGGCGGTTATGAGTAGGAAGCGCTTATCATTTAGGGGGGGCTTATGGGCTGGAGACCACCGACTATCCGATTAGGATTTTTTCAGTGTTTCTATAATTGGCATCCAATTATTTAACCGAGAGTGGTCGTCACTTTCGAAGTATTTGGTGTCGTGCCACCTAAAACCTACTTCCTTTTTTTTACCTCCATCTCGCTTGGGGGTATTTATATAAGCTTCATAATTTCGTTGAACTCGAACCGCAAGGGCATCGTATTCGTAGACGTAAAACTCAGGCATCCCTTCTTCTAGGTTTACGAGTACGATGAAGAGATCTTCGTTGTTTTTCTTGTTGGTGATGTCTTTGCCAAGCTTCCAGCCCTGCTTGTTGTGTATTGATCTAGTTTTAACCTGAATAGCAACTGATCTGCTCCCATCCTGCCGTGATGCGATAATATCGAAGATAGGATTATTCTTTGGCGTTAATAATGCCAAGTATCCAATCCGACATAGTTCAGCACAGACGAAGTATTCACCTGCGGTGCCTACCAAGTTATTGCTGGATCTTGCCTCTGCCATTTTTTATGCCTAAAAGTTTTATTTTGTGACTGTAGCAAGTAATGGTGTTATGCGGCATGCACAAGAAACGCATTACTATTGCTCTTGCTTCTATATAGGTAGAATCAGTCCACCTCGCTTTCGTTCCGTACTACCAAAGGTGGTTTAGGATATGCAGACGGCTCCCCAAACTGCAGCCAGGCGGGATTGATTTGGAGTATGTGAGCTAGGTCAGCCAACATCCTCGGGCGCTGACTATATCCGTTCTCTATTTTCTGGATCACTGCCTGATTAGTACCGGCGCGGACGGCCAGTTGTGCCTGGGTCAGTCCTGCCTTAGTTCGTAGTTGTCACAGTCAAACTCCGATCTGAGGCGATTGGAGGTGGTTCACTGCTTAACTAAGTTACCAGCAACTTGACCAGGCTTGATACTCAAGTCCATCCCAATCGCATGCAAAATCGAAAAGAAGCTTGAGACCCTCGGGTTTCCATTATCCGATAGCGCCCGGTAGAGACTTTCTCTAGACAGCCCCGTCTGACGTGACAGCTGCGTCATGCCTTCCATTGATTTCACCACGTTGCGGAGCGCCATAAGCAGCACACGCTCATCGCCGTCTTCGAGAGCTGCGTTTAGATACTCAACCCTATCTTCCTGTGTTTTTAAATAATCTTTCGGATCATATGATGCAGTCTTTGCACTATTCATCATCATCGCCTGTTGCGCTCTTTCTTTCTGAGTTTTAGCTGTTGATGTCTTTCCAATATTCCTTTGCTTTTTTGACATCTTTCTTCTGGCTTGGCTTGTCGCCACAACACAGAAGAATTACAACCGCTTTGCCATCCCATGCATAGTAAACACGGTATCCCTTTCCTTCTCTGATACGCAGCTCACGAATCCCTCCGCTATTAGAGATCGGTTTCCAGTCGCTCTCTAATCCAAGGGATAGCTTGTCTACACTGATCTGGATCCTGGTCTTTGCTCTTGCGTCTGCAAGAGAATCCATCTACTCATCGAATGGGATTTTTCCGCCTGCATCCATGTATTTGCGTATCTCGACCATATGTAAATAGTAGCTTGTAGGCTACATTAATGTCAGGTATAAGTTACAGATCTGGGCGTGAGGACAATCTAATTTCCACAGTGTGGGCTGCTGATGTGGTTAATAGGGGTACCGATGAAGAAGCGTTGTATTGTGTCTGACGACTTATGTCTCGATATAGTTTTCCCTGCCTGTGGGCAAGCCTATCCAACTTAGACTGCCACCTGTAACGATCAAAACCTAACCGTTTTTCCGTACAAGTTCCGTACGGGCAATAAAAAAGGGCTTAGGTATGACCCAAGCCCTTTATTTATATGGTACTCCGTAGGGGAATCGAACCCCTGTTACCGGCGTGAGAGGCCAGCGTCCTAACCGCTAGACGAACGGAGCAATTGGAGGCGTGTATTATACTTACCGATCTCCTGATCTCAAGTCCCCCAGGTTGGTTTTTTCTAAATATTCACCGTTTATCTCACCTTATCTCCTAAGAGAGGGGTATTTCAGGTTTCATGGGCGGTGGAAACTCTTTACAATCCGTTAGATTGACTCATTTATATGTAACTATTCAGCTGTAAAGTGCCGGTAAGAGACTTCGCTGAGTGATTGCGTCATTAACTGGATATAGAATGGTAAAGTCTTTTTTTTCGCGATTCCGTAACAAAGATGGAGAAAAAACAGATGCACTTCGTGTTATTCCCCGTTCCGAGCACAATGTTTCGAGATCTAATATCAGCGAAAATGCTGTCAAGGTGCTTTATCGCCTGAAAAGTGCAGGGTATCAGGCACATTTGGTCGGGGGTGGTGTACGCGATCTTCTGCTGGGGCGCGAGCCAAAAGACTTTGATGTGGCTACCGATGCGACCCCAGAGGAGGTAAAACGGGTATTCCGCAACTGCCGCCTCATCGGTCGTCGATTCCGTCTGGCGCATGTCCACTTTGGTCGTGAGATCATTGAAGTTGCAACTTTTCGCAGTATGCAGGATGCCTCAGAAACGGGAGATCGTGAGACGGATAAGGGCATGTTGGTGCGTGACAACGTCTACGGCACCATTGAAGAAGATGCCCTGCGACGTGATTTCACCATTAATGCTCTCTATTACAATGTCCAGGACTTTTCCGTTATCGACTACGCCGGTGGTCTGAATGATCTGGAGGAGGGAACCTTGCGGCTGTTGGGTGACCCGGAGACACGTTATCGTGAAGATCCGGTGCGGATGCTACGGGCGGTACGTTTTGCCGCCAAGCTTGGCTTTAACATCAGCAGTGACAGTGAGCAACCTCTTAGCCGGCTTGCCCAACTGTTGCAGGAAGTTCCTCCCGCACGGCTCTATGAGGAGGTACTTAAGCTGTTCATGGGCGGGGTTGCTGTCCAGAGCTTTGAGAAGCTACGGCACTACAATCTGTTTGCTGAACTGTTTCCGCAGACAGAAGAGTGCCTCGCCTACGAGGATCACGACTTCCCCATTACCTTTGTCCTCAATGGGCTGAAGAATACCGATGCCCGCATTCGTCAGGGTAAGCCGGTAACCCCTGCATTTCTTTTTGCCGTGCTGCTGTGGGAACCTGTGCGGCTGCTGGATGAGGAGATCCGGGCCGAGGGTGAATCTCCGCTGGCTGCAATGCAGGAGGCGGGTAACGAGGTGGTATCAGAGCAGATTCATGATATCACCATACCCAAACGTTTCAGTCTGCCGATGCGGGAGATTTGGAATCTTCAGCACCGTTTTGAGCAGAGATCAGGTAAACGCCCCCACCGACTCCTTACTCATCCGCGTTTTCGTGCCGCCTACGACTTTCTTCTGCTTAGGGCGGAGTCAGGTGAAACCACGATGGAGCTTGCAGACTGGTGGACAAATTTCCAGGAGGTTAATGCGGATGAGCGCAACAGCCTGACTCAGCAGAAACATGAGGGTGGGAACGGTCGCCGTCGAAGACGTCGTCGCAAACCCAATAAAACGCCAACTGATGGCGGCGGTGGATGAAAGTGCCTGTTACCGCCTATGTTGGTCTGGGCAGTAACCTTGAAGACCCGGAAGCTCAGGTCAACAGCGCTCTGAATGAGCTGAGCGCCATCCCATCGAGTCGCTGTGTGGCACACTCCAGCCTCTATATTAGTTCCCCCTTGGGAGCGGCGGATCAACCGGACTACATTAATGCAGTTGCCGCCCTTGAGACGGCTCTTGAACCCTACCCGCTATTGAGGGCCTTACAGGCAATCGAGCAGCGTCATAAACGTAAACGAGAGAAACGCTGGGGGCCGAGAACCCTGGATCTGGATCTGCTGCTGTATGGTGGGTTGATACTCAATGATACGGATCTGAAGATACCGCATCCGGGCATTGCGATACGGCCCTTTGTGCTCTACCCGTTGCTTGAGATAGCGCCCTCACTGGAGTTGCCCGGCCTTGGTGTGATTCAACAACTTGCGGAGGCCTGCCCTCCAGAAGAAGTGAAGCTTTTACATGGGTGAGGGTTGATGCTGACTCTTTTTCTCCCCAAGAAAGAGCGGTATCCTCTATATATTCAATAACCTCTATTTCAAATTCACTATGGAATTGATGTAGTATTGCGCCGCGCAAAATGCGTCTGAACTGTACCTAAATTTCTGGAAACTGCCATGCCAAACAAGACGGTCACCACTTTGATACATATGAAGCAGCAGGGTGAAAAGATCGCCGTGCTCACCGCCTATGATGCCAGCTTTGCCTCTCTGCAGGAGGATGCAGGAGTTGACGTAATGTTGGTAGGTGACTCACTCGGTATGGTTATTCAGGGACAGGAGAGCACACTGCCGGTGGCGGTTGATGACATCGTTTACCACACACGCTGCGTGGCGAGGGGTCGTCGGGAAGCTCTATTGGTGGCAGATATGCCCTTTATGAGTTACAGCTCCGCCGCCCAGGCACTGGAAACTGCAGGGCGCTTGATGAAAGAGGGTGGCGCGCAGATGGTTAAGCTGGAGGGGGGTGCCACCCAGTTGGAGACAGTGAGTCAGTTGACGGCACATGGTATCCCCGTCTGTGCTCACCTTGGATTGCTGCCCCAGTCGGTGCATCAACTGGGCGGTTATCGGGTACAGGGGCGTGATGATGAGTCTGCCCGGATGATGAAAGAGGATGCACTGGCCCTGGAAGGTGCGGGTGCGCAGATGTTGGTTCTGGAGTGTGTTCCTGCAGTTCTGGCAGAGTCGATCAGCAAGGAGCTCTCTATTCCGGTGATCGGTATAGGTGCTGGTGTCGGCTGTGACGGCCAAGTGCTTGTTGCCTATGACATGCTTGGCATCACCCCCGGCAAACAGCCAAGTTTTTTGAAGAACTTCCTGACGGAAAACGATACTGTGGCTAAGGCTTTTGACGCCTTCGTTAGAGAGGTGAAGGCTGCTGAGTTTCCCAATGCAGAACAGAGTTTTTGATGATAACCGTAGAAACTGTCAGCGCTCTCAGAGAGAAGGTAACCGGGTGGCGGGCCAAGGGAGAGAAGATTGCTCTGGTTCCCACGATGGGGAATCTTCATGCGGGACACTTGGGTCTTGTGAGTGAAGCTCGGCAATTAGCCGACCGCGTTGTGGTCTCTATTTTTGTTAATCCACTGCAGTTTGGTGCGGGTGAGGACTTCGCTTCATATCCGAAAACGGAAGCAGAGGATGTGGAGAAACTTACCATCAGCGCTACTGATCTGCTGTTTCTTCCCGATGTTAAGACAATCTATCCTAAGCCCCAGACAGAGCAGACCCGTATTGAGGTACCGGGGATCTCGGATATTCTCTGCGGCGCCTCCAGGCCGGGCCATTTCGCCGGGGTGGCGACGGTGGTGTGCAAGCTGTTCAACATGGTTCAGCCTGATCTGGCTATCTTTGGTGAGAAAGACTTTCAGCAGTTGGTAGTGATCCGCCGGATGGTGGAGGATCTTTCACTGCCGGTGACCATCCATGGACATGCCACTGTCAGAGAGAGCGATGGACTGGCCCTCAGTTCAAGAAACAGCTATTTGACGGCTGACGAACGCACTTCGGCACCCGCTCTTTACCGTGCACTGCAGGAGACTGCGGCAGCACTCAAAGAGGGGAATAGAGACTACGACCGGCTTCAGGAAGAGGCCATGGAACGGCTGGAAGCTGCCGGCTTTAGGAGGGACTACTTCCAGATCAGGCGTAGTCATGATCTCACCTCACCGTCGAGGGATGAGCGTTCACTGGTTATTGTTGCAGCGGCTTACTTGGGAAGAGCCCGCCTGATCGACAATCTGCAACTGATGCTGGACTAATTCCACATTTAGACTCCTCCCTCATCTCGAGTTAGAATTTCTCTCTTAATATCTTCAGGAGACTCGTTTCTTCATGGGCAGCTGTTACCCTCTCTTACGCTCTACTATGGTGCTTGCCGTACTGCTGTGTGCCGTTTTTACACTCCATGCAGGAAGTAACCCGGTAAAGGAGGGCTATAGTGCTTTTAAGCGCGAAGCGTGGGGTGAAGCCTACGGTCTGTGGATGCCGGAGGCGGAGAAGGGGGATGCCCGTGCCCAGTATTACCTCAGTACTCTGTTCAGTCTTGGTTTGGGGCGTGAAAAGGATCAAGCCCAGGCATTTGAGCTTCTCAGCCTGTCGTCGGAGAGTGGCTTTGCTCCCGCCCAATATGCGCTTGGCAATAGCTATAAGAATGGCTGGCATGTCAAGAAGGATCTAAAGCAGGCGGTGCACTGGTGGGAGAAGTCAGCCAAGCAGGGCTTTGCCAGGGCACAGTATAGTCTCGGTGTACTTCACTATCTCGGCAAAGGGGTAAAGAAAGACTATAAACGAGCAGTTACCTGGTATAGGCGCGCTGCCCTGGCCGGGTCATCTGAGGCCAGGCAGACCCTGAAGCGGCTCAATGTTCCACTCAAACCTGAATCCCTGGGGCAGCCAATAAGCACTACACCCGCAACGTCACCGGTAACTCCTGAATCATCCGATGATAGAAAGTTATCACCCCCACCTGAACCGATAGTGGTTGAAACCGGTGGAAAGAGTGCCAAAAAGCTTGTTTTCAAAGATTCCGATTTTGATCCGGATGTGGCTATGGAGAAGAAGGGGCTGAATCTGAGCTTTACCACCGGCGACTACGATGGTTTGTCCAAACGTAGCGATCTGGAAAAGTCGGATGAGATGCGTTTGATGGCAAGCAGAATTCTTGGGCGGGATGATGCAGAAGAGGAGAGTAAGCCGATACCCCAGCCACAAACGGGTAACCTCTTAGAGGCGCAAATGGAGAGCCTCCCCGTCAATGTGGTGAATGAGGTGACTGAAGATAATGCGGAGGCGGAGACCTCTGCCGGCAACGATCAAGAGTCTGCAGTGGAGTTAACTGCAGACGAGGAAAAAATATCCTACTCCAGAGGGCTGGCATGGATTGAGGAGCAACAACCCGATCACTACACCTTGCAGCTGTTTAGCAGCAACAAACGCGACAATACCTATAATTTTTTCAAATTACTGAAAAGTGATTGGCCGACAGCCATTTTTAGCTTTGAGCACAGCTCCGGTGAGCCTTGGTATGGTGTTATAATCGGCAGTTTTACCGGCTACTCGGAGGCCAAGGCTGCCGAGGTTGGATTCAGTGCCGGCAGGGGTGGATCGATCACCTGGATTCGTGAGTTTGGCGGGATCCAGCAAACACTGGTAAAATAAGGCGTTCGACACGTTGCAATGGGGTGACTCAATGCACATAATGCGGCCACGCTTTTTTTCGTCGTGATAGAGGTTTGGATACAAAATGCAGCTGACTCTACTAAAGTGCAAGCTACACCGCGCTTGCGTAACTCATTCTGAGCTCGACTATGAAGGCTCCTGCGCCATCGACAAAGATTTGATGGAGCTTGCCGGAATTCTGCCCTATGAGCAGATTCAGATCTACAATGTGGCAAATGGTGAGCGCTTTACCACCTATGCTATTGAAGGTGAGAGAGGATCAAGGATTATCTCGGTAAATGGTGCTGCAGCCCACAAGGCCTCTCCTGGTGATCGAGTCATTATCTGTGCATACGGTACTCTGGATGAGAGCGAAGCGGCGGCATTCAAGCCCAGTTTGGTCTACCTCGATGAGAATAACCATGTTACCGGTACCGGTGACCGTATCGCTGTTCAGGCGGCATAATTAGGGCGGGGCTAAGGCAAACCAGCCTCAACTTACGGATTTAGCCTACTCTCCATCGGGTGACAGGAGCTAATCCTGACTCCGTCCATAAGAGTGCAGATAGGGGTACAGAACCCTGCGTATAGTGACCTGAGGTCTGGTCACCGTCGAAATTAGCGTTTCCTATTTTCACTTCTTGTTCTGAATACCCACTTTTCTGCTTCAACCAGAAACAGCACTGATGAAGCGGTCGCAATTATTACCAGCCAGGTGGAGAAGGTGATCGCGGCGGTGCCAAACAGTTTCTGAAATGGAGGTAAATAGGTAAAGCCCAGCTGAAACAGAATAAGCAGGCCGATGGCGATGAGTGCATAACGGTTACCGAAAAGGCCTGTTCTATTGAGTACGGGAGCGGTGATAGAACGTGAGTTGAAAAGGTAGAAAATCTCGAACATAACCAGGGTATTTACTGCAATCGTGCGGGCATGTTCGATCGATCCACCCTGACCCGTATCCCAGAGATAGAGGCCAAAGGTACCTATCATCAGAATTACTGAGACAAATCCAATTCGCCAGATCAGCAACATCGACAGGATTGACTCTGTGGGGTTCCGAGGCGGTCGCTGCATTACGTTGCTCTCTGCCGGTTCAAAGGCCAAGGCCAGGGCCAGAGTTACCGCCGTAATCATATTCACCCACAGGATCTGTGCCGGGGTCAGCGGTAACTCGTGGAATCCGAGGGCGATGGCGGCAATGATTATCAGTGCCTCACCACCATTGGTTGGAAGAATAAACAGAATCGATTTTCTCAAGTTATCGTAGACGGTGCGGCCCTCTTCGACAGCGTATGAAATAGAGGCGAAATTATCATCAGCAAGCACCATCTCAGAAGCTTCCTTGGCCGCCTCTGTGCCCATCTGTCCCATGGCGGTACCGACATCCGCACGCTTCAGCGCTGGAGCGTCATTGACTCCGTCACCGGTCATGGCGACGATAGCACCCTCGGACTGCAGTAGTTCTACAAGACGCAGTTTATGCTCCGGGCTCACGCGGGCATAGACATCCACTTCCCTGACCTGTTGTCGCAGTTCATCATCACTTTCTGACTCAATCTCACGTCCCGTGAGGGCATGGCTGCTATTTAGCAGGTTGAGTTGTCGTGCGATGGCCATCGCTGTGGCTGCATGGTCGCCGGTGATCATCTTCACCCGGATACCGGCGGCCTGGCATCGGCTGACTGCACTAATAGCCTCTTGGCGGGGCGGGTCGATCAGGCCAAAAAGTCCCAGCAGTGCAAGCTCGTCATCTATATCGGAGAAATCGAGTTCACTCTGACGCGTTTTCGCCGGTTTTACTGCCACCGCTAGAACCCGCTGTCCCTCTGCCGCCATACGCTCGATCTCGTTTTCCCAGTAGCCGGCATCGATCGCTTCGTAACTCTCACCATTAATCTGTCGGCCACACATTTCGATCACCCGTTCCGGTGCACCCTTAAGGAAAATCCAGGCGGCACCCGTATGGCCGTGGTGGAGCGTGGCCATAAAACGGTGTTGTGACTCAAACGGGATCAAATCTGTTCTAGGGCATAGCTTCAACTCCTCTTCATGTTGCAGGCCCGCCTTATAGCCTGCGACCAGCAGTGCCCCCTCCATGGGGCTGCCGTGAAGCGTGAGAGAATCCTCATTGACTTCCAGCGATGCATCGTTGCACAAGGTCGCCGCCTGTAGCAGATTCAGCAGTTGGGGGTGGTCATCGGGGGATATGTCAGCGTCGTCCAGTGAGAAATTGCCGTGAAGGTCATAACCTGCACCTCCGACCAGAAAGCGGTGATTGGGGGTGATAATAGTGCGGACGGTCATCTCATTACAGGTCAGTGTGCCGGTTTTATCTGAACAGATGATCTCCACCGCCCCAAGTGTTTCGACGGCGGGAAGACGACGAATAATGGCATTACGCTTTGCCATTCGCTGCACACCGATAGCCAGGGTGATGGTCATGATTGCAGGCAGCCCTTCGGGTATAGCCGCCACCGCCAACCCAACAGCTGCTATGAACATTTCGGATGCGGCATAGTCTCTTATGGCTATACCGAATAGAAAGGTCAGCCCGGCAAGAAACAGTATCGCTATTGTTAACAGGCGGCTGAATTGATCCATCTGTCGCAGCATCGGCGTGGTGATTTTTTCGACATGCGCGACCAGAGTGCTGATGCACCCTATCTCGGTGAGACCGCCGGTAGCCACAACTACTCCTGTGCCTTGCCCATAGGTGACCAGAGTACCTGAGTAGGCCATGCAGATACGGTCGCCAAGCACGGCATCATTGGCCACAGGCAGCGTACTCTTTTCTACAGCTACAGACTCTCCCGTCAATATCGCCTCCTGAATCTGGAGGTTCTTTAACTGAAACAGGCGTAAGTCCGCGGGCACCTTATCGCCTGACTGCAGTGCGACGATATCGCCGGGGACCAACTGATCGGCTGGTATCGTGATCCGGTGGCCATTTCTGATTACCATGGCCTGGAGGGAGAGCATCTGTTTGATGGCTCTAAGGGCGTTCTCCGCTTTGCCCTCCTGAATAAAGCCTATCACCGCATTGATCACGACCACCCCAAAGATGACGCCGGCATCCACAATGTGGCCAAGCATTACTGTGACGATACCGGCCCCGATAAGCACATAGATAAGCAGATTGTGAAACTGAAGAAGCAACCGCATCAGCGCACTGGGTGGTTTTATCTCCGGCAGCCGATTATAGCCATAGCGATCAAGGCGCTGCTGCACGTCGTCTGAGGTCAGCCCTTCCGAATTTGTATCGAGGTGAGAGAAGACCTTCTCTGATTCGAGGGTATGCCATGCGGGGAGTGATTCAGCATCGGGCAGTGCACCCTTGGTTGTGTTTCGCTCTTTTTTATCACTTTGAAACATGGCCCCTTGATGACCTCCATGCAATCTGATTTCAGCAGCTGCAAAAAATAGGAGTTTTGTGCGTACTCACCAGTAAGTTTAGACACTTTTTTGATGAATATCTTTTTACTGGAATCTTCCCCTAATATGTTCTATATTGGTTCTATTGTCGGATAGAGGTGCACCTGGAAAGCTACTACGCAATAGATAGACTCAACAGATACTTAAATTTTGGAAAAGCTTAAAACTGAACCTGATTCCCTTCGTTACAGGTGGGCCGGATTGGTTTTAATGAGAGCTAATAAACTGATAAGTGAGGAAAATATGGCCGTCATACCCAAGTGGATGTGTGATCGGGATGAGAGTATGCATGATACAAAAAAAGAGGCAGATGCCCACGATAAGATGCTTGAACTGGCAGAACAGTTCACCCTGTTACTGGAAGAGCAGGTAAAAAGTATCGATGAGAAGGAGGCTGAGGAGTTCGGTTTGCTTCTTGCGCGCAACAAAGAGCAACTGATTCTGGCGTGTAAGGGGAAACCGGAGGTCTTGAATGAGCTGAGTCAAAGCGGGGGGGAGAATGTAACGCCGATAAAGGCTTCAGCTAAATAGTAAGTGGCTCAGTACTATCTTACTGTTCCACGCTTATGGTGCTCTGACTGCAGTTGATTCCAGGCAATGGTATAAAGCCGGCATCATGCCATGTGGTAGAGAATGTGCAGCGTTCATCGCGGCGAGGGCGCCGCTCCTACAAGGGAGGGGCACTGCCTTTCTGGATAAGTGCGTGTAGGAGCCCCGCCCTCGAGGCGATAGGGCGGACACATTGTTCACTATCTGCGTTTTTTGCTTCTTGATTGTCTGCTTAGCACAGATACTAAATTGTAGGCCCACTACTCGCCATTGGTGAGTGATTTTCGCCTCAAACAGTTAAACCTTGCAGATTCCTAGTTTACTGCCTCAAGGTACACTGCTTTCTGCCTGTTGTAATCATCTACGATCTGTTGAACCTGTTCAGCATCATATGGGCGTAATCCGCGGAGGGCCATCAGCTTTTCCCCTCGTCCTACTACTTCACCATCGGCGATGATGGTGAATTTTAGTGAGGCATTTCCCCTCTTGCCATTAACAGTAAGCTCGGAACCACTGAATTCCAGAGTGGGTTCCGAGATATCCAATCGATCAAGATCGATGGCCATGCTCTCGTAGATGACCAGCGGACGTGCCGGGTTGATCATTACATTATTGTCGGCCATCAGGGTGACCAGGAGATCGGGAAAAGAGTGGCCTGAGAATTTCACGTAGCTGCAGGTTAGATCACGAACCAGTTGTTTGTCCTCAGACAGCTCTCCTGAGTGTTCAACCTCAAGATAGCTTTTTTCCCCATCTGAGAGGGAGAAGCTACCAGCGTTTGATTGTGGCGGCTTAAGCTCGACACCATCGCCAACCATTCCTGAAAAGATAAAGCGCATATGTTGGCTCAAGCCATACTTTGCCAACACAACAGAGAAGAGCAGATCGCCGGGCACACAGAAAAGCTTAGCATCGGTATTGTGGAGGGGGTTAAAGTCCTCCGCGACCTCTTTGGCGAACCGACTTGCCTGATCTCTTGAAAATCTAATATTATCATTAAGTTCTGTGAAGTAGTTATCAAGAAGCATTAAATGTATTCCATTTCAGGTGGTGTTATCCGGGGCGCTATCTTAACAGACAATGCCGGTAGCAGACAGGAGGGAGTACCCATTATTACCACCGAGCTAATTATCCGCCGGATCTGCTTCCAGTAAATTTTATTTGCAGGATAAAGGACTCTGTGTGAAATCCTTATCAATCCAAGTAGTTTTTTTCCGATGAAAGGAGCTAAACTTTCTGTGCAAATTTCCTACTTCCCAGCCTGTGAGTTGATCAATGAATTTACCCCTTGCCTCTACTGTCTGTCCCCACGACTGCCCCTCCGCCTGTTCACTCGAAGTGGAGCAACTGGATGATAAGACGATAGGAAGAGTACATGGCGCCAAGGAGAACAGCTACACCGAGGGTGTTATCTGCTCAAAGGTGTCGAGATATGCAGAGCGGGTGCACCACCCTGACCGTTTGACCCAGCCGTTACGACGTATCGGTGCCAAAGGGGAGGGCAAGTTTACCCCCATCTCCTGGGATGAGGCGTTGGATGAGGTTACGCATAATTTGAAACGAGTTGCTGAGACTGATGGCGCTGAGGCGGTCTGGCCCTACTATTATGCCGGCACAATGGGGCAACTGCAGCGTGACGGTATCAACCGCTTGCGTTATGCCATGGGGTATTCTCGTCAGAAAAAGACCATTTGCACCTCCATCGCCTACAGCGGCTGGAGTGCAGGGGTGGGAGCGGTCTGGGGAACTGATCCCCGTGATATGGCAAAGAGTGATTTGATTGTGATCTGGGGCTGCAACGCAGTGGCAACACAGATCAACGTAATGACCAAGGTGGCCCAGGCCAAAAAGAGCCGAGGGGCAAAGCTGGTTGTTATTGACCCCTATCGGACACCCACAGCAGAGAAGGCGGATCTTCATCTGATGCTCAAGCCGGGCACGGATGGCGCACTGGCCACCGCAGTTATGCACCTGCTGTTTGCCGAGGGGTATGCGGATAGAGAGTACCTGGCAAAATATACTGATCTACCGGATTCGCTGGAGCCGCACCTGCAATCACGCACACCCGGGTGGGCCAGTGATATCACCGGGGTGAGTGAGGAGGATATTCAGCAGTTTGCCCGCCTATTTGGTGAGAACAAGCGGAGCTATATCCGGCTGGGAATAGGTTTTAGTCGCAGCCGTAACGGCGCACATAATGTGCATGCCGTCAGCTGCCTTCCCGCCATCACTGGTGCCTGGCAGCATGAAGGGGGAGGGGCGTTGCTGGGTACCAGCGGGCTGTTTCATCTGGATAAGGCGCTAATAGAAGGTTTGGATCGGTTTGATTCCACTGTACGTGAGCTGGATATGTCGCGTATAGGCTCGATACTTTGTGGCGACCAGCGTGATTTATCGGGCGGCCCCCCGGTTAACGCTCTGTTTATACAGAACTGCAACCCGATGACAGTAGCGCCTGATCACTCTACTGTCCGCCACGGTTTCGAACGGGAGGATCTCTTTGTCTGTGTCCATGAGCAGTTTATGACTGAGACGGCGGCAATGGCCGATATCGTACTGCCCGCCACCACATTTTTGGAGCATGACGACCTCTATCTCAGCTACGGCCAGGTACATATGCAGTTAGGCTGTCGTGTGATCGAACCTTTATCGGAGTGTCGTTCCAATCATCAGGTTATCTGTGATTTGGCAAAACGGCTCGGTGCAGAGCACCCTGGCTTTTCCATGAGTGCCGAGGAACTGATAGATAGCTCACTGCAACAGTCGGGATATCCGGGATTCCAGAAACTACGGGAAGAGCGGTGGTTCGACTGCAGTAAAACTGAGCGTGAGATGAATTTTCTCGATGGCTTTGGTTGGCCGGATGGTCGGTTTCGTTTTCAACCCGACTGGAAGGCTCTTGGTGATGATAATAGCGACATGCCCGTGCTACCGGATCACTGGAATGCAATCGATCAGGCATCGGAAGAGTATCCATTCAGGCTGATTACACCAACGGCAAGATCTTTTCTCAACACCAGCTTTACCGAGACAGCGGAAGCGCGGGGGCGTGAGGTTGCTCCTAGGTTGTTGATTAATGCTGCTGATGCGACCGCTGCCGCCATCTCTGATGGAGAGCAGGTGCGGGTGGGTAGTCGACAGGGAGAGGTCAAGCTCGCAGCAAAAGTGATACAAGGCATTGGATTAGGAGTACTTGCCGTCGAAGGTATCTGGCCGGGGCGTGATTTTGACGGTGGCCTGGGGATTAATACCCTGACCAGCGCCGAATCTGCGATGCCCGACGGTGGTGCGGTTTTTCACGACACATCGGTATGGGTGCGAAGATTGTAGCTCGGTAAAGACAGGAGTTTGGCGCTTTTTTCCCATGCGATACCATGACCTATCGAGGCTCGATAAACCGCTCCACATAGTGCCACAGGACTTCCTGTATTACTCTTGAGCTGGTACTGCAGGAGTGTTCATCTTTTGAAAATTAGCCGTGGCGCTGTTGTCGGTCGCTGTGGCTCTTTTTTTCGCTGGCGGCAGTGACGGTTGATGAGGCTGGTGTGAGAAAAGGGAGCCGGCCTTTTATTGCACAGCGCGAAAAATCTTTAGTCAGCGCCCCGGTCGCTGTCTCATTTGTGATATCCAGTTCACTTGTCATGCCTCTGTAGAGCAACTCAAAGAGTCGTTTTAGTGCAATCCGGTGTACCTGTTCCGTTGTACGAAAGAGCCAGTCACTGAGTTGCATAAAGCGTTTAAAGGGCGACTCACCCAGTATGGCAGGCAGACTCTTCTTGAAACGGCCGGAGTTGGCGATCATCTCCCAATAACGGGTGAAACGGGTCAGGCGCTGCATGGTAGCGAAGTCGATGCAGCTGCTCTGGAGTATGTCGTAGGGGGGATTGGGGTTGTAACGCATCCCATACGCATCGCTGTGGCGGATGATAGGGGTGCCTTTCAATCGTTTCAGAATCCCCAGCTGTACCTCGTGGGGTGCCAGGGCAACCATCCGGTCGAAGCTCTCAGCAATACTGCTGATACCTTCCCCCGGCAGTCCAAAGATGAGGTCGGCATGGATGTGGGCATTGGTATGCTCTCTCAACCAGCGGAGATTCTCATCTGTCGCCTGGTTATTCTGTTTGCGGCTGATCCGCTTCTGTACCACCGGATTAAAAGTCTGTACGCCCACCTCAAGTTGCAGAGAGCCGTGAGGAAAACGCTGTAGCAGTGCTTTCAGCCGATCCGGCAACTGATCCGGGATCACCTCAAAATGGAGAAACAGCGGCTCATCCATCCTCTCCAGAAAGAACTCAAGAATGGCACAGCTAAGATCCGGCTTGAGGTTGAAGGTACGATCGACAAACTTGAAATGGCGTACGCCACGGGCGAGTAGCTGTTTCATTTCGGCAAGAAATGGGGCCAGAGGGAATGCCAGGGTGCTTTTGTCCAGTGCAGAGAGGCAGAATTCACATTTGAATGGGCAGCCCCGTGAGGCCTCTACATAGATCAGACGGTGAGCAATATCCTCGTCACTATAGAGGGGGTAGGGCGAGGCGAGCTGACTGAGACCAGGGAGAGGAGGGCGGATCACTTTCTCCTCTGGAGGGTTACCGTTAAGTATCTCCCGGCAGAGCTGTGCAAACGCGAGATCAGCCTGGCCGGTGATCAGGTAGTCTGCCTGATCCACGATCTCCTGGTTTTGCCACTCATGGCTCACCTCCGGCCCACCGAGAATGATAATTGTCTCCGGGCTGACCACCTTTAGCAGAGCAACCAGGCGACGACTCTGCTCGATATTCCAGATATAGACACCGATACCGATGATCTGCGGCTGCTCTGCTAAAAGCTTCTCCGCGATATCGGTAGGCCAGGGTTCCAGAGTGAATTCCCGAATGGCGGTTTTTTCTCTCAACTCCCCCATATTGGCCAGCAGATAGCGCAGGCCAAGGGAGCTGTGGAGATGACGGACATTAAGGGTGGCGAGGATGATCTTTGACATTGAAAGAGCACTAGCTCCCCATTTTACGAATATCAGTATAGTCGCCGCTGGGAAGCATTAGCAGTTGGGGAATGGCATCCGCTATCGCTGTAGCTGCCGAGACGGGGCCTGGCATATCGCCGCTTTCACGGACACTCTTTAGGTGACCGGCAGTGGGAAATTTTTCTCCGTCCGCCTCACTGCTGATGTACTCCTGCATCGCAGTATCGATAATACCCGGTGCCAGTGCACTGAAGTGAATATCCGCCAGTTCAGCGGCATAGAGTGCAGTCATCATATTAAGGGCCGCTTTGGAGATGCCGTAGCCGCTCCACCCCCGGTTACCGCTGACTGATGCACCGGAGGAGATGGCTACGACCTGCTTGATCACAATACCGGAGTCGATCAGCCAGTCGAGGAGCAGTTTGTTGGACCAGACATTGATCTCCATGACATGCTCTATCTCTTTCATGGAGGCTTGGTGAAGGTCTTTCATATCACCAAGTATCCCTGCATTGAGAATAACCAGTTCCAGCCGTGCAACACCCGAAAGCAGGCTCTCCAGGGCCAACGGGATTGCTTCCCGGTCCTCGAGATCGCAACGGATATCCTGCAACGGCCCCGCAAGATCATGACAGCCACGGCGGCTGAGGCCATATACGTTCCAGCCTCTGGAGAGGTAAACCTCCGTCAGGCCATACCCCAGTCCGGCACTGTTGCCGGTGATCAGAAGATTACCACTCATAGTTTGTTCAGATGGATGAAGCCATAACCGAGGTCTTCTCAAGCCGCTCGGCGAGAGTGCGCAGCAACTCTTTATTGAATTTTGTCTGTAGCTCAATTGATGCTCGCTGCAGTGCTTCACTCTTTATCTTGATAACGGTGACCTGTGAGTTACTGACTACGCTGGCGGTACGAGGTTTTTTCATACCGTAGATGTAGGCCATTTCACCAAAACACTGTCCTGTCTCAATAACACCGAGAAAGGCATCATTTTTCATTATCCGTGCATCGCCGGAGGCGAGAATAAAGATCGAGCCGCCAATTTTGCCCTCTTCGAGCAGTGTCCTTGCCGCCTTGAAGTAGCGCCACTTACTTATCCGCAACATCTCCCACAATTCGACATCAGTAAACTCTTTGAAGAAGCTGAGGGTCTTTAGAATGTTGAATTTTCGGCTATCTGAGACCTCTACGGCGGAAGAGATGTTGAGCTGCTCATGGGCTGCCGAAAGATCATGGGCGACATCCATCCAACTGTTGTAACGTTTATCCAGATCCTTATTCAGACAGCGGTTGACGATATCGACCACGCCGTCGGGCAGACCACTACGAACCGATTCCAGTGGAGCAGGAGGCTGATGGGTGATCTTCTGGATCAGTTCATACTGGTTTGAAGCCTTAAAGGGGAGCTTGCCACTAAGAAGCTGGTACATCACCACACCGAGAGAGTAGATATCTGTCTGCTGGCTTAGTGTCTGATTGCTCAACTGTTCCGGGGACATATAGCTTGGCGTGCCAACCGCATCCATCACTTGGGTGAGTTCTGAGTTGGTCAACAATGCGGTACCGAAGTCACTAATTTTTACGTCAGTGCCACCGGTGGTAAGTATATTTCCAGGTTTGATATCACGATGAATCAGGCCGAAGAGATGAGCATGTTCCAGAGCATTGCAGCACTTGAAGATGATCTCAATGACATCGTCAGTAGGAAGCAGTTTCTCCGGCTTACAGAACTCCTTAAGGGTGGATCCAGCTACATACTCCATGACGATATAGTGCATGTCATGCTCTACACCCGCATCGTAGACCGAGACGATATGAGGGTGTCGCAGCTTGCCGGCCAGACTCGCCTCATTCATAAACATCTTTTTGAAGCGATAGCCGGTTTCAGGGTCGTCCATTACGCTCTGGTGAGCTATTTTTATCGCTACTTCGACGTTGGTAAACGGATCCTCGGCGAGGTAAACGGAGGCAGTCGCACCTCTTCCGAGCATTTTTCGGATCTGAAATTTCCCAATGGTGGTGCGAGTCAGATTCTCGATTTTTGATCCTATCTAATCACTTGAAAGCAAACATGTTGTACGAAAAATTTCACACCGCTGAACAAATAACCGGGTACTTTCCGGCATTGGAACCCTTGCACCGGAAATATAGGTGATAAGAGACGAACCTGCCAGTAGAAGTTTCTTCGCCTTAGCCATACGGTGGAGCAAATTAACACCAGGCTCATCCTCCTTCACCGGCTCGAACTCTTCTACTTTTTCTCGAGATGAGATGTAAATTGGCCAGATGGCAAAGAAGTCGAGGTCGCTTTTCATTATCTCCATTTGAAGCTTCGATGCTCGGCCGTATTCCCGCAGGACCTGTTCAATGCCGACAAGACGCTTCTCACCACTGAATGCTTCAATCATATGATCAATAATCTGGTCGATATCCCGCATGGCCTGGGCGATTTTTCGGTAGCGGGCTGAGAATAGCTGGGAAATGGGTTGGGTGAACGCCTTGAAGGGTTCACCCCAAAGTTCATCTATTCCCTCTTGGCCGCTGTAGTGTTTTACTTGCTTTCCAAGTTCCAGCGCCTCTTTGAAACAGTTGCTGCACTGTTTCATCAGCTCATTACCGTGTGTGATCTGAACTCCTTGCTCCTCAAGGTTTACGATGGCGGTGAAAATATCGGTTGCCCGATTGAAGAGTGCACCGGCAAGAATAGCGGCATTAACACGCTTTCTCGCCGGATCGTTCTCCATATCATAGGCGGCTCTTGCTTCCTCCATTCGGTACCCAGGGGTATTGATACCCGTCTCAGTATGGTGGAACGCACGGCGGGTCAGATTGTCGATCAGCTTTTTTCTATTGCCGAGAGTGTCTTCCGGTTCGGGGTAGTAGCGAATCCAGTAACCATCGTAGTAGACGCACTCCTTGCCATCGAAATTCTGTCGGGTGCCGTTTTCTGCTCTGTTGTTCATATTGCTTCGCCGCCAAGACCTAATCGAAGGGTCTTAGAACTACTGGCTTGCCTCTTTATTCATCTGACGGTTCACACAGTGTTTCGGACACTGTTTATGGCTACAGTCATAGAGACTCTACGCCTAATAGTAGTCCAGTTTATAGAAGCTTGATGCAGTAAATGATCAGAGGCGTACTCTCTAATCACCTGCGTTTGCATGGCTTATAAGACTCTGAATCTTCGAGTTTTTGAACGATCATGTCAAACTTTTGTTCTACCACAAGAAAAGCATCAACGATACCGGGCTGAAAGTGAGTGCCTCGGCCCTTTTTGATTATTTCAACAGCCGCCATATGGTCATAGGATTGCTTGTAATGGCACTTTGAAATGAGTGCGTCGTAGGCATCGGCGATCGCCACTAGTCTGGCGGGTAAGGGAGAATCCTTCGCCGGTTAGCCCATCAGGGCACTCATCAAGGCTCAGTTTGACTGAGATTCGGTTCGCATTCTGACAATTACTCAAAACAACTATAATGCCAAATCTGGAGGCATGTTGACAGAATGAGATGGATGAAATGTGACTTGGCTCTACGCCTGATGTTTAATGTGGAGTCGGACGCAGGGTTATAATCTCTGAATATAACGTCAAAGTTGCCATCGTCGGGAAAGGGTTATGTGTATCGGTCTCCCTATGCAGATTATTGAACAGTATGAGCACAGCGCACGCTGTCGTGGCCGTGATGGCGAGAGGATTATCAGTACCCTGCTGATCGGACCTCAGGAGGAGGGGGTGTGGGTACTCAACTCTCTGGGGCACGCACGCGAGGTGATCAGTGAGGAGGAAGCTGCGAAGATAGAGGATGCACTTGCAGCCGTCGAAGCAGTGATGCGGGGAGAAGAGCTCGATGTAGACAGCTATTTTCCTGATTTAGCCTCCAGCAGGCGGGTAGTCGAGCCTCCTGAAGGCAAATAGCTTTTCCCGGCTAAGCACAATATTCCTGAAGCACTATCTTCATAGAAAAAAGTGCATCTGTAGGAGCGAATTTATTCGCGATCAGGCTCCGGGGTATGTTCTTCACGAACAAGTTCGCTCTCACAACTGACTTGAGGCTTATTGTGCAGGGCCGTTTAGTTTATATACCTTTTTTCCTATCGAGATAAGAAAAAAGAACAATGAAAAGCAGACCAATAACGACACTAAAGGGGTTGCTAGACAACTGCGTAGAGCGGTATGCAGACAATGCCTGCCTCTCTTGGGCTGATGGTGGTGGATACAGCTACCGGGAGTTCGGTGAGCAAGTGACTGTACTGCAGGCTTATCTACAGGAGCACTCTGTCTTCCCCGGCGACCGGGTAGCAATTCTCGGTGAGAATATGCCTAACTGGGGCGTGGCCTATTTCGCCATCACCACCATGGGGGCGGTGGCCGTGCCGATATTGCCGGAGTTTCATCCCGATGCGGTTCACCATATCCTCAGACATGGTGAGTGCAAGGCACTGTTTGTCTCTGAGCACCTCTACTCAAAGGTTGAGGAGTTCAGCTTTGAGAGCATGAAGCTGATGCTCCTCCTTGATGACTTCGACTTAATTCCCCCGGATGCCTCCAAGGATACCTTGTCGAAAAGCCTCAGGGCGGGCGTCAGAGAGTTTATCAAGTCACCCAATAGAAAAAACCAAGCCTTAGTCAGCCGGCAGGAGGGTGTGGCAAAGGTTATGGCTGATGATCTTGCCTGTATCATCTACACCTCGGGTACTACCGGTAACTCAAAAGGAGTGATGTTAAGTCATGGAAATCTGATGTTTGATGTCGAGGCGGCAGTGGAGCTATTTCCTATAGAGCCAGAGGATCGCTTTCTATCAATTCTACCGTTGTCACACACCTACGAGTGTACCCTTGGATTTCTTATCCCCTTACGCTGTGGATCGAGTATTTATTATCTGAAAAAACCACCTACCGCCGGGGTATTGTTGCCGGCGATGGCCAAACTGCATCCAACTGTGATGCTCAGTGTGCCGCTGGTGATCGAGAAGATCTACAAGATGCGGATTCAACCAAAATTTTCTGCAAATCTACTGATCCGTACACTCTATCGTGTTCCCTTTATTCGCAAAATGCTTAACCGTCTGGCCGGTAAGAAGCTGCTCGAAACCTTTGGTGGAAAACTCCGCTTTTTCGGCATCGGTGGCGCTGCTGTCTCTGCTGAAACAGAACGTTTTCTTAAAGAGGCGGGTTTCCCTTACGCAATCGGCTACGGTTTGACAGAAACAGCACCGCTGGTTGCAGGTGCCGAACCGTCAAATACCCGACTTCGTGCCACAGGCCCGGCCTTCCCAGGGATGGAGATCCGCATAAACAGTCCCGACCCCGTCAGTGGTGAAGGTGAGATACAGATCAAGGGGGGGAATGTGATGCAGGGATACTACAAAGCACCGGAGGCAACCGCCGAGGTGTTCACCGATGACGGATGGTTTAGAACGGGAGATCTCGGCTACATTGGTGATGGCGGCTATCTCTATATCCGCGGGCGCTTAAAGAACATGATACTTGGTCCTGGTGGTGAAAATATCTATCCGGAAGAGATTGAAGGGGTGATCAACGAGCAGGATGTGGTGTTGGAATCGTTGGTATTTGAGCGTGAAGGAAAGATCCTTGCCAGAATCTATCTTGATTACGACAAACTGGATGAAATATATGGCAAGAAGGGGCTCAGTGAGGCTGAGCTAAGGTCCATAATTGAGTCCCTGCTTGATGAGATCAAAGTGACCGTCAACAGTCGTGTCTCCAGTTTTAGCCGTCTCAACCAGATAATTGAGCAGCGAGAGCCATTCGTAAAAACACCCACAATGAAGATCAAACGTTTCCTCTATGTCGAATGAAGGTTGAGAAATAGTGTGGGAAATCAATTGCACTGGTAACTACCCCGGCTTGTAGGAAATTACCTACACCCTTTTCAGTGCAATCGTTAAGCCGTTGTTTTACTATCTAGCTAAGGACGAGATGAAAAGGGATGTAGGTCAAGGAAGACCCATGGATGATCCCCCAGGTAGCGGCAACTCTGCCAAATTTTTTTGCTGATCCCGAACCATCTCTCTGTTGCGTCCTATCAGTGAGACAGTAATCGAATGTAGCTCACGAGCGCTTCGATATCCCGCTGACTGAGGATACCCCTCCAGGCCGGCATGAATTTTCCCTGACCATGCCGAATACTTCTGACCAGTCCTGCATTGCTGATTCGGTTTGTTTCATTGGGGTTAGTGTGGTCCATCGGGCTGATGCCCATGAGGGTTGTCATGATGCCATCACCATCTCCCTCTTCACCGTGACAGACATGACAGTATTTTCCGTAGAGCCGCATACCGACTTCAGGATCACCCATTAGGCCATATCTGGTGTTACCCAGAAAACGCAGATAGGCAATCAATGCATCAATCTGTGAATCACTAAATACATCCTTCCACTTCGGCATGGCATCACTGAGCAGGTTGTGGCGGTTACGCCCGGTTATGGTCTGTCTACCTTCGCCTGTGATGATCTTCTTGAGGATGGTGTCACTTCTGGAGCGCACGGTGGTGGTCAGATCAGACATGGTGATTCTCAGCTCCCTTGCAAGAGGGCCATGTCCTTTGCCATCCATTCCATGACATAGCTGGCAGTAAGAGACAAACAGCCGTCTCCCCTCGTAGGCGGGAGGTGGGTTGACTGATAGCGCAGGGTAATTTACCGCGAGGAGGGTTAGCAGTAGCAAAATCTTGATGAAATTATTCATGGATTTTCTCCCGTGCTGGAATCAATAGTATCAGGCTTATCCCGAAAATCTAAGCGTATTTCTTATCAACATTTGAGAAGTGGAAGGGTTAGTTAATATCTGCCCTAAAAACCTCATTGGTACATATCTTTCGTTAAGCGTTAAGGAGAGAGTGTAGACTAAAATCCGTTTAGGGAGGTTCTGAGTAAGCTATAGATAGCCGATAATCACTCTGAACCGAAACGGTCACAATACGACACAAGATCTCCGGTGTGTCTAGTGGGCCATTGTGGCGTGGCATCAACCAAAAAGCCAGTATAGCTCACGAGATGATGCTGAAGATTAAGATCAGTTAGATATAGAGCAGAGCGCGGCGGTTGAATCAACCATCGGGTGGGTATACGGCTTGATTATGATATGGCCCATTAGGTGGGGCATCAAATCAAAAACCAGGACTAAACGTCTGTTAATTCTACTTCGGTGATTACGTCAGTAGTTATGCTAAGGCCGGTATCTTCGCTGCTTGCATAATGCAGGACCTGCTGAGCCTTAATTCCACTGTCAGTATTAAAACTGACCTGAGCCACCTGTGGTAGACCTGCAAACGCCCTGCCCATTCGATATAAATCGCAGGCTTGCAGAGCCTCCACCACATCGACACTATTATCGATATCCCAGCCGTTCCAGGTACCGGTGTTGTTGACCGAGCTAATAGCGGTATGTGTGCTGCTACCGGTAGTGGGTAGCGATTCGTCAATAACAGGCTTGATTGTATAACTGAAGTCTGGATTGCCTAAGTTATATGCTTCGGCAATTTCTTTGCTGATAACAATCGGCTGTTCCTGTACCCGCCTCAGGGTGCGCCCCAATAGCACATCAACCATATCATCATAGGGCAGATTGGCATTATTCGGTGGTGTAAAAAAGCGATTTTTCTCCGCTGTAGTTAGTGAGTTGAATCCTGAATAGTCACGCTGGCGCTCAATTCCCAATTTGGTTATCAGATCACCGAGCAGGTGGATGGCGATAGTTTTAACTTCAGCATTTTTTGCTGCAGATACAGTGAACTGGGCCATCTGACTGTCAGGTTGCCCCTGCTTTTGACAGCTGGCGGATTTGGTGAAGCCGTAATGAACATCCCCCGATAGGATTGCTATGCTCTTGAACTGTGCAAGCCTGGCCATCACTTGTTCAAATGCCGTTTCATCGCCTGTCCAACCCTCGTAGTCCAGCTTATAAATACCACCGGGCAGCAAGGCGATAAGCGGCTGTACATAGTGTTCCAGCAGATGTACGCCTAAAAAGGGTGCGGGCATGATGATAACTGTCGGGCTATCGGCTTGCTGGGCTGTTGGAGCTGGAATCTGGATGTCCAGAATGTCCGGAGCGATTAATGCTGCAGGGCCGGTATTACTGGAAAAGCCACGGAAAGAGCGTGGATCTACAGCAATGATCCGTAGTGGGTAACCATCGGCACTACTCAATTGATAATGGTAGGTGAGGCTTTCTTCACCGGTGGGGAAGGGGCGCATCGGAGTGCGTAACTGGTTGGCATCAGGCAGGTTGATATTATGTTCCGGCAGGCCCAACTTTTGCTCAAGATCATTGTAGTTGCGATTACTGTGTAAAGGCTGGTTGAGAAGCTGGTTCTCGGCACTGCCTGCCAGGGAAAAGCGTTCCGGCACATTTCCCCAATGCTGACACAGCGTGTAGGCAAGCATGCCATTACAGACGATCCGTCTGGCTTCCATGTTTGGGCGGCTATTGTGATAGACATCTTTGACCCACTGATGGCTGATATTCCAGTCATCGGTAATTTCATGGTCATCAAACATCATGTAGACCGGCACATTGGCAAGAATTTTTCGTACCGTCGGCAGGCCTTCGTGAAAGGTGAGTATGGCACTGCGCTGCTCGTCCCAAAGTGCCTCGGTCATCCCGCTGTCGTTGGCTATATTTTCATCCGCAACCTCTGCCCAGTCGGGTATGGTGTCCAGCCACAGAGTGTCAGACCATGCCAATAGATACATGGCCATGAATTCATCGAATTGCCAGAGGTGGTTTTGTGCAACCGAGCTGAAGCCGAATGAATCATTGAGCATTTGCCTGCCATGCAGCAAAGGCAGTGGGGCAAAGACGTCATCTTCATTGTTGTGGAACAGGTCCCGGTTGAGGCGCTGGATCTGCAGCATCATCGGTGCAGCAACATCATCTGCGTAGATCTGGTCACCGCCAAGCATCAGGCAGTGGGGACGCTCCCCTTCGATTATATCGGCATCAAGTTGAGTCAAACCATCAATGCCGCCGCCATGAGGTTTACGGCAGGAGGTGTGTGCTATGCGCAAAGTGGCAAGGTCATCAGGAATGCCAATGAAGGAGGGGGTTGTGTAGGCACCATAGGCTAATTCACTCCATATCGGAGCATCTCCTCTGGCCCAGTTACCGATTTCGGGGGTGATCCAGTATTGGTAGTGCTCTCCAGGAAGAAATTCTCCACTACCATCAACACCGTCCGTAGTAATTAATGCGAGGTAAATATTGTCGCCAACCTGAATGGGGGTCGCTGAGCCGCTACCTTGTTGATTACTGCTGGTAGCCCGGATTTGCAGTGTTACCGGAGTAGCGGAGCTTAATGCGATCCACACAGAAACGCTGGTTCTTGTCAGTTTACGCACAATGGGGCCGGCAAGAATTGCAGGCTTGTTATCGAGGTCAAGAAGGGGGGGTAGATAGAGGGGCATGGTCAATTTCCTTTTGTTTGCCGCTAATCGTAATCTTGATCAAATTACCTCAGCAATAATATTATTACAAGAGATATAGAGATATGGGTGTAACGTAAAGTTAACAGTTGTTATAGATCATTAATTTTGTGGTCTAGTCGAAATTTTGCATGCATGCATGTTGTTTTTTGGCACTAATTCATGGTAAAAGTTTCAACGATTGATGATGTTGTGTCCATATCACACTAACTCATTAGTGTGCGGTTATGTCAGGTGGCTTGCCGGGGTTGTTTATATAACTCTACGGATATCCAGGGAGTGGTGTTAATGGCTAATCGTAACTTTTTTGACCGCATTACACAGGTTGTGGGCGATATTCTGGAGCATCCGGATCCAGATCTGCAACCACTGAAAAAACCTCTTGCCGACCTTTCTGTTGAATACCATGCATTACAGGACTCCACGTCGGCTCTCTCGACCGAACTTGATTTAGGTGACTGGGTTAGCACGGTTATAGATTACTGTGATCAGTTGCTGGCGATCGGTCGTGAGCAAGATCCGAGACAGATACTCGGAGTTGATCCCTCTGCGCGGTACCTGTTTGCCAGGATCATCTATCGTGAATTTCCTCGCGTAGCAGCACTTTTTTCTCTGACGGGAATTATCCGGGTTGACGATGATCAACAGCCCTATGTGGATGTTGATCGCTTGTCCGAATTTCTTCGTGATCCCGGTAACTTGGTCAATGAAGCACTCTGGGATGCCCTGCTGGCTGACTTGGGTGCCGGTGAAGACAACGGTCATCTGGTTGCTGCGCTGATTGCGATGGTGATTCTGACGCCACAGACCATTCTGGCGTTAAATAGTGGGGACATGACTGTCTCCGGTCCGGCGAAGCGCTCTTCTGATAATGATTTTTGGCAGGCCTTCTACGATGCCACCCACGGCTGGTATTCCCTGACCATACCATTGGGGGACCCGACGCAGAATAATCCACTGCCGGCATCAATATTTGACCTGCATTCCGCTCTCGATCCCGACTTTGCCCTGACGACGGCATTGCGCTCTAAAAGGCGTGAGGTAGGAGGTGAGAAACGAACGGATTTTGAAACCTGGCTGGCCTTTACTTTGAAACAGGACCAGTGGTCGTACACCCTTGCTGATGACTGGGTAATTCGTATCAAACCCGGTATTGTTGCAGGCTTTGGTTATGATGGAGGTAACCAGTCCTGGCATGGCGGTTTCAGGGCACCGACCACTTCACCTAATGCAGCTTTACCCAGTGCAGCTAACCCCATAGAGCTAACGGTCAGCCGTGAAGTGGCTGGTGGTTCTGAGCCTGATTTTTCTTTTGGACCACCCTTTGATACTCGACTGATCATCGAGGATCTGCTGTTTTATCTGCGTATTCGTCAGCAAAGCCCGATTTTTGAGATCGGTGTACGCATGAAGGGCTTTGATCTGGTACTACCGGCAAGATTCTGGCGTTATTTCTGGGGTGCCAATAATCCCTTGATGCGAGATGGAATGCGCATTGGCACAGACCTGGAGCTTGGTTATGTGGAGAGTGAGGGGTTGCTGCTCAACCTCGGACTTGATTTCGCCACACGCTTTACTGTTGAAAAAACTTTCTTTGATGCCCTGACCTTGCACAGTGTCTCCCTAAAGGCTGACCTGGATATCAACGGGCTGGATGATATCAGCCTGATTCTAGAATCAAGGGTCCATGTCTCGTTCGATATTTCTGTGATCACCGGAGTAGTTGATGGCCTAGGACTGAGCCTAGGTGTTGCCTATGATGGCAGTGTAACTGTTCCCTGGGATATTTTGCCGCCCACAGGTATCGGGCTGCAGCTCAACTTGCCACCCGTATCCGGTGGGGGATACGTCGATTACACCGGTGGGCCGACTAATAAATACGCAGGCGTGTTGTACCTCAAACTATGGGGGTACTCGGCACAGGCATACGGGCTGTATGAGGAAACGGAAGAGGGTGACAGCTCTTTTCTCGCTATGCTGGCCGGTCAGTTCCCCGGCATTCCATTAGGCTACGGGTTTTACCTGTCCGGACTAGGCGGCATTGTTGGAGTAAACCGTGCCGCCGATACCGATATGCTCAGGGAGCGGCTGGTGTCCGGGTCGGCAGGTAATGTCCTGTTTAATGATGATCCGATCCGTAATGCACCTTCGATTATCCGTGATCTTGATCTGCTGTTCCCGCCAACCTATGGCGTACATATAGCGGGCCCCACGGCGCGTTTCCACTGGCTTTATCTGGTGCATTTTGATGTCGGTGTACTTATTGAGATTAGAACCAGCGGTCAAGACAAAGGCTTGAGCAAAATCGTACTGCTGGGTTGTGCCAGAAGTGAGTTGGAGATTATAGGGCTAACCCTTTACCGCCTGCGTCTGGAGGTTGTAGGCGTTGCTGATTTTAATATTCAGCTAGTGGCGATGGACAGCAGTCTGATTGACTCCACTCTGCTCGGGATCTTTGATCTTACCGGTGACTCCGGCTTCCGGCTCTCCTATGGCTCAACGCCTTATGCCATGATGACGATGGGGGGGTTTCATCCGGAGTTCAATCCCGAACCGGCACGTTTCCCCGAACTGACCCGAATGGCGATCACTTGGGGATATGATGACGGTGATGACTTCCTGCTGCGAGGCGAAAGCTACTATGCAATAGCAACCACTTCTTTGCAGTTCGGTGGCAAACTGGAGTGCTGGGCAAGAAAAGGAAAATGGAGAGCGGAAGGCTGGCTAAGTTATGATGTGCTGTTCCAGTTAAATCCATTCTACTTCTCTTTTGCATTCTCTGTGGGCTTCCGTGTCCGCTATCGTGGTGTTTCGCTTTGTGGGGTGAAGGTGTCTGGAAAACTCTCCGGCCCCGGTCCCCTGGCCGTCTCTGCAAAATTCTGTGTAGAAATTCTGTGGACGGATTTTTGTGTTTCAGCCTCCTTTAATATCGGACGCGCCATTACTCAGACCGTGACAACCATTCACACACTGATTGATTCGATGGAGGATGAAGTGCGCTCGCTGGCAAATATTACCAGCGAAATCACACACGATGCGACGGTGACACTGGCTCCCATGCTCAGTAGTGCAAGCCGTCAGGTCGTTCTGCCCCTGGGTGGCCTTATCTGGAATCAGTCGCGGCTACCCCTTGGCTTACTGGTAGACAAGTTTGAGGGAGCTGACCTGAACGAAAGCCGGGAAATTCGCATTCAATGTCTCTCTTCCACGGGGCAAAGTATCGCTAACGGGCAGCGAGAAGAGTGGTTTGGTGCGGCCCAGTATCTAAAACTTACCGATGCCGAGCAGCTCAATCTCCCTTCATTTCAGCGTATGGAGTCGGGGCTTTCCGTGGGCTTTGGTGAAGTACAACCGGCAGGTATTGATTACGAATTAAGGAAAAACGTTATTCGACTACCAGATGAGGTCCCCTTATCGAGTTTCTCTAATGTGGTATGGCCGGAGGTGTATGACCTTTTGGTTGATGAACGGCTTGGCAAGCGGGGGACTTATAACAACAACGCACGCTTCAAGGTGAACAGCCCTCAGTGGCAGTATATAAGCCGTGGCGGTGGAACCGGCGTTACCCATTTGACTGCGGCACAGGCAATGCAATATGCCAAGCATCAGGGTGGCCATGCTATTGCCGCTAGCGCCGTGATAGACATGGAGGGTTTTTAAGTGAGTGATGAGACCTTGAATTTTGTAGGCTATCGCCGGTCAGGCCTCTATTCCCTTGGCGATTTGTCCTCAAATGCTGAGACAGGCCGTCTCACTGCCAGTATGGATTTTGTTGTTGAGGAGTACGACGCCAACGGTACTCTTGTCGGGCAAAGCGCTCCGCTGACCAATGAATTCGAGATAGCCTCAGCCGTCGATGTACAGCAGTTGCAAAGCGGGGCCATCAATCGGCAGGGGATTTATCCCGCACCGAATACGATGGATGCAGAACCCACATACTGTGTACATCTGGAGTGCCGTGACACCGATTTACCATGGCGCTATTCACCCGTGGTTAATCCAGAAGCGGCGCAGAACAATGCCACTCTTTTACAGCGTGATGAAGCGGGTGAGGTAAAGCCCTGGCTAACCTTGCTGGTAGGGACGGAAGATGAGCTGGAGTTATTGCCGGAACAGCAAGTCAGATTAAAGCCAGGACTGCTGAACGACTATAATCTCGCACACAGCGCCCGCTGGGCACATATCCAACAGCAAGAGGGTAAGGCACCTATTGCTCGTATTCTCTCTCAACGAAGTCTGGCGGCAACAACTCAATATGTGGCAGTGCTGGTACCGGCTTTTGATGCCAGTGGCCAGCCGGCCTGGAGTACACCATCTCAAGGCGAGTTGGTACTCCCGCGGTACTTTCATTGGCGATTCAGAACCAGTACTGCAGGTGATTTTCGCACCCTCGCCAGGCGTCTCAAAGCCGGGCTTGCAGACCCGGAAATGGGTGGAGCAGCACTTGATTATCAAAGTCCTGACCAGCAGGAGCGTTTTGAGATACGTGGTGCGTTGGCGGCGATTGGCAGTAGTGATGAGAGTTTGGTGGCGGATCATCCTGTGCTTGAAGAGCTGAAGGAGCAAGTTAAACAGCCACAACTGGATGATCGCAACCGGCCGATTACAGCATTGCCTCAATACGGGGGGCACTTCAAAAACCAGGCGCTGGAAACACAGCAGTGGGCACAGCAGGCAAACTTTGATCCAAGACACCGTTCAGTTGCCGGCCTTGGGCAGTGGAGCGCAATTGCTGAACAGGAACGCATTAGTGACGCTGTTGAGAAGCAGGCGGGGGAACTCTATCAGGCGAATCAGCGTATCAACCAGTTGGCAATGGGGGTGATGGGTACCAGCAACCTGTTTAATCGTTACCTGCCAGGTTCAGCTGAATCGCGAATCATGTTATTCGGTCCGGCATTAAGCGGGTTGATGACTCCTCAGGGCTCAGTCGCTGAGCGTCTTTGTGCATCGGGACGTCCCCTCTCAAAAGCGCTGTTTTCTTCAGCAGCCCGTCGCGTATTGCGCAAGGGGCCGGCTCGTACCAGCCTGGCCTTGCCAAATGTTGAGGCTCACGACAAGGTGTTGACTGCCACAAACAGTTGCCCGCCACCGATGGAGAAACACCCCGAGGGTCTGCCTCATGTGGATGTTTTTAATAAGACGAGTGATAAAATACCCTCTCTGGAGGATTTGCTGGAGAGGGCACTCCAGGCTGGGGGGCTGCCAGCGATTGACATAAAAGAGTTGCTGGCCTTGATCGACTTTAAAAACCTGGATAAGGAGTGTCAACAGCGGATCATTGAACTGTTCAGGGTCATTATCAGACTGCAGGAAGAGGGTAAGGATGTGCCTGTTGGCGATCTGGCGGAGCTGCTCAAACCGTTGCTTCGATCAGATGAAACAGTTAACGGCACTAATACAGGCAGCGGTAGTGGCGTTGGTACATTCAGCCCGGTTAGAGTATTGCCTTCAGGTGTCCGTATCAATCCCGGCACTATAGAACGAAGGAACACGTCACGGCGCTTGCGTGACCTGCTGGCTAGTATGAGGCGCAGCAGTAACTTTACACATGTCGTGACTGTGGATGGTGGTACAACTATCCCGGATATAATCCCTGTGCCTGGTGTAGCCACCGGCGACTCCGGGAGTAGCGATACAGGAGGTACGAACAGTAATGACGAACCTTCGGGTCGCGAATGTATAGATCTCAAAAAACTCAAGGAAATATTAGATGCACCTCATGGTGATGATGGTGCATTCCTCGAATTCGTCTCTTCACTGTTCTATCCAATGGATGAGGATCCCTGTCAGCCTGTAGATTTGGATGTCGTGGATGAAATTCTGGTTGATGCTTTTGATCCGAGCCGCCCGGATGCTTTTATCCGGCGTCGCGTGTTGGATACCATTGAAGGGCTTGAGGATGATGAGTTGAAAGAGGCAGAGCCCTGTTTTGATATTGACTGGGCTTCCTGGACTTTTCTGCGAGATCGAGCATCACATTGGCTATTGCCGGGTGTTGATAAACTGCAACCGGATGAAGTAGTGGCATTCCAGACCAATCCAAACTTTATTGCTTCTTACCTGCTGGGAATTAATAACAAGGCGGTGGAGGAGTTGCGATGGCGCAATATTCCACTGAAATCCGCCTGTTCACCTGTGAAGATGTTTTGGGGGCGCGTGGATCCCATTCTGCATAAACGGGGTTTTGATATTAATCCCATTGGTAGGTGGAGTAATGAGCCGTTAGGGCATGAGGATCATCAGGCCCCGGGGGCGGAAGGTAATGACCTGGTAGTTGTCATTCAAAGTGAACTGTTCAAACGTTATCCCCGCACGGTTATCTCCTTGCAGGCGGCCAGCCTGGACGGTCAGCAGCAACCGGACTGGGAGGCTGATCCCAATGACGGCCAACAGCGTATTCTGCCCCAGTTTATGGGGTCCATTCGTGAAGATATCACTTTTTTCGGTTTCGATATCACACCCGATGATGCGAGAAAATACTGGTTTGTGCTGGAAGAGCCACCATCAGGCTATCGCTTCCGCAACGCAAGTGACTATTTTCATGCCAATCCCGATGATGAGGATGTATTTGAGGGGCAACGAGGCGAGGCCTTTGACGGCGCACTCAGCGGCGCTTTCTTCGCAAGGGCTGCAATTAACGAACCCACAGTAGTATTGATACGCGGGGACGCCATCATACCTCATCATGAATAGTGAATTATGGACATCAGCCAGAGGATGTAACAGGGAATGAAAATCGGTACAGCTGCACGTTTGCAAGAGCTCAACAAAGCACTGGATGCTGTTAAGTCGCTAATGCTACAGGACCGACAACAGTTGGCCAGGGCGCCCGCCTGGTACGATAGCAATATGCCTACTGGCAGGCTTGATCGCCGCAAGCGGATTACAGCTATGAAACTGCGCCGGTCTGAAAAGCGCCTGAGGCTTAACCGCAAAGTGTACCTGGAACTTAAGAGGGAAATTCGTCGCGTAGCAGAGCGACGTGCCGATTGGCGTCTCTGTAAAAAAAGGGCACTGCGCTGGATAAATGCAGTGGAGGATGCGCGAACTCTAATTCGTACCTTGAAGCGTGATCCCGCGAATAAGGTGCTGATGGAACGGGTACGCTATAGCGTGCGTGATCTGAAGGCTGTTCTGAGCTATAGGAACCGCCAACCTACGGGGAAATTCCGTACGTTGGCGCAGATAAAGCAGACTCCACGGGTGGCTGAGTCAAAGCTGCAGCGCATTGTTGAAGATATACTCTATACCGTGTGCACGGGGCCGGCTGACAGCCCGCAGGATGAAGTTATCGGCACTACCGACGCCAATGTCGGGGTGATGCTACCTCTACACCTTGAAACGCTATTCCCGACCGCAACGGGAGGGAGGCGGCAACTGTGGCTAAGGGTAACACCAGATAATATTTGGGTTAATCGGTTTAATCCAAAGGCGACCCCCATTGAAGTAGAGGCCTATCGCCAATTCGTTAAACAGATACCGATGGCGCTGGACGATCCTGACGACATGGCACCGCTATGGGCGCAGCTTTGTGATGCGGTGGGTGCAGAGCGTGCTGCATGGTTGCGTCAGCACATCCGTATAAATAACCGTTTACCGGAAGGTGAGCAAGATATTTTTGAGCCAAACTCTACAGTTGATGAAGCCCCGGTCAGCCATATAGAGGGGTTTCCGCCGCGTCTGGAAGTATGGGTGAACCTGAATAATGGTACGACACGTCAGATTCACTCTCTCGATATCAAACGCGACCAGTTGCATATGGATCTGGTCGCTCCCAGCGAAGCCGGCGGCAAACCTGCATGGTGGCACGACTGGGAGGCCGCCAAGGCAGTGGGGCTAGGTGCCGAGATCGATCTTGGCGCTATTCAGCCGGATGAGATAGAGGCTTTGTATGTTGTCGGCATCAGTGACAAGTCACCTGATACCCTGCTCAAGGCCAAAGAGCAAGCGGGTGAGCTGGCGGTGATGCCACTGGGTACGGCAACCAATAGTGTCAGTGGCGAGACGGCAGGCGTGAATCAATCCTATGCTGACTGGTTTGACGTAGCCAACACTTCACTTGGGGATGGGGGCTATGCAACGGCCAATCTGGGACTGGCTTTGACCGGCAACTCCGGGTTGTTCAGGGCATTGATCAATGGTGATTACGACCACTATAACCCTAACCAGGCGATGGTACGTTCTCTATGGCAGGCACTGTGGGGGCATTGCCTACGTCACATCCTGGATATGGGCGACAAAACAACCGATCTTGGCCTCTGGGCGGCGAATAACCTGATTCCGGAAGGTCCCATGCCGCCTCTACAGGTTGGCTCTAATCCTTATGGGATATTGCCAGTAACCAGTCTGGAACAATGGCGTCCCGATGATCAGGACCCACGTATTGAGCAACAGTTGCTGCAAAAACTGATTAAGGCCCGGCAGCAACTTTCGGTCGCTGCAGAACAGGAGGGTACGGTAGAAGGCGCTGACACAGAAGGTTTGATGGAGCTGTTGGGGCGTACCGCTCACAGTAGTGCATATCGTTACCGGCCTTTTGTCTCACTGGATTTCCTCTATCGCGCCATTTTTGAATTGGGTGGTGTGGTTGATTATAACGATCTATTGCAAGTATGGCGGGAGCAAGCTGACAGCTTAAATGCATTCTCTTTCGAACCGTCACGTAAATATTTGACCTTAGGATTCCCCTCAAAACTGAGGTTACCTCTGGTGACTCCGGATAATACACCGGGAGTTGAACTGTCCGATTGGCTCCAGCGGCTAAGAGGTGTGCATGAGTCAAGCATGGCCGATCCACGTAAATCACGAGAGTTATTCAATCCTCTACCGAATAGTCTGCTATTCAGGCTACTGCTACAGAACAAGTTGCAGCAGGCGGCTGAAGTTGTGCGGCAATCATCGAGTCAAAAAGTTGAGCCTGGATTGGAACCGGTAGTAACAGGGTCTGCGAACTTTACCAATCTGGCCTCTAATGTTCACCAGTTCAACCCAGCAGGCATGAGGGATGTAAGCGAATATTCCCTGTATGACTTCATGTCTTCAGCGATCAACCGTTTGGCTGAAGAGCCCCATGATGTGTTGGAGCGTGTATTTAGATCCTGTTTGGATACTGCAGCTTACCGGATTGATCCTTGGGTTAATGGTATTGCATGGCGGCGTTTGACACAGTTGCAGCAACAGTCGCAGACGCGCTATAAACTCTGTGCCTATGGTTGGGTGGATAAACCCGACAAGGGTGAGCCGGGACTGACAAAAGGCGGGTTGCTGCACGCTCCTGGAGATAGTCAGCTAATGACCTCTGTGGTACTGCGCGATAAAGCGCTTCGTGAAACGGACGGGCTATGGAATATAAATATCGAATCAGATTCGGTTAGGTTAGCCAGCTGGTTTGCCAAAGAGGTGCGGATTGGGGCCAATATCAGTGAAGTCTGTGGTCGGGAAGTAGAGCGGATTCTTGCAACAAAATCACAGGTTGAGCAAGCGAGAAAAGACTTTCCACTGAGGGAAGAGCATGATGGCAGGCGTACCTGTGATGGACTGGCTTTTCTTGAAGCCTTCGATCCGGACGCACAGGTTAACAATTTGGATTCTTCGGTCATTAACGCATTGGTTGAGGTACAGAGGGCACTTGATACCTATGCTGATTTGCTGGTGGCGGATGCTGTGCATCAAGTTGTCTCAGGACGTGGAGAAGCTGCCTCGGAATCAATGGATGCGGCAGCCGGTCTGGGTAAACCGCCTGAACTGGATGTGATCAAAACAAAGCGTAGTGCTCGCGGGGTTAGCACTACTGTACTATTTGCATTGCCGGCAGTAGAGGAGCCTGAGCTGGACCCCGCACTAACCCAAAATCCTAAGGAGTTGGCGGATGCTTCGGTTTTTTCTTATCTAAATCGTGTTCTGGGTGAAAGTAATGATCCTCGTTGGAGTTGTTTGATAGAAGACATTAACGGTGATTTGATTGCACGCAACCTGAATGAGATCAACTTGTCACCCTGTGATGCCGCAACTCTTGATACCGGGAAACTGAAAATGTTACTGCTTGGCGCAGTAGAAAATAGCCTTCAGGTATTGGAGGAGCAGTCACCGCTATTGCATAGCCATGCACAATTGAGAATGCTGATAGCTGCGATGGGGGCAAGACCTGCTCTTCAACAAGATGTTAATGCTGTGTTTGGGCAGGAGAGCAATATTACACAGGCAGAAATACTGAGGAAACGTATTAATAGTTTGTTATCAGCCGCTGATGCACTGCTGATAGCTATTCAGGCTGCCGGGAGTGATGAGGAGAAGCGGACTCAGCTCCTTCATGCCAGCCGATGGGGAATTGTTGCTGATTATGATGCAGGCATTGATACACAGTTGCAGCTGGTGCAACAAGGATTGGTTGAACGGATTAATAGTGTGGATAAATCCAAATTGGACAGCCACTCTTTTGATCAATGCGCCCGCGTACTTGCAGAACTCGCAACTGCTGATGGTCAGTACCCCATTACTCTGCCCTATGAAACATCATCACTTGAGAAGATAAGCACAAATCCCGACACTGATATGCCTGAGGATGATGACTGGCTTTCCACAATGGCGGCTATACAGCGCCCACTGGCACGGCTGGAAGCCTGGCAATTGGAGCGTCTGGTTGCTGGAGAAGGGATATTGGAGCAGTGGTGTAATAGAGTCGGCGATATTTGGCAAACTCAAGTAAAAACATCTGATGATGGTGAGCCCCTTGGTAGTCACCTGACTATGGCCTATGGGTCGCCAGATGCTTTCTCTGGTTTGCCACAACAGAAGGTTGCATTCAGTGTCATTGGCCATTGGGGGGAAAGTGTCCCGCTACAGGAGCACAATACGGCGGCGGCATTCGGCTTTAATGCACCCTCTGCTCGTGCACCACAGGCCATCTTGCTGGCAGCGCCGCCAGTTAATGGACAACTACTGAATAACCGGCAACTGGTTCAGATTCTGGCAGAAACCCGGCAGACACTAAGAGCCCGAATGGTTTCACCAGAAAGTCTGTCTGCATATGCTGCAGCATTACCCACAACTGTTTTTAGTTCTACTGGTAGCACGGCCGTTAAGCTGACACCAGAACCTGTTGGAAATGGGGGCTGATTATGAGTGACCGTTATGAATTGAATCACCGTCTGGAGCCCGAAACCCCAGGAGGTGATCTGGAAGTGGGTTTCAGGGCTCAGGTACAGGACCCCGCCTGGATGCTTGGTCAGCAGTGGCGAATGGGCGAACATGCGGGGGAGAATGCCGGCTCCCCCGTTCTGGTGGAAGCCAAAGTGGAAGAGTCGAATATAGAGGGGCACTCTTCAGCCGCTTATTTGGATCCAGCCAATACCCCACCGGAAGCCATTATTGAGGGCGAGGTGGATGACTGGTGGACCATCGGGCGGCGTCTCCAGTATGGGCGCGAGTTATGGAAAAAACTGGAGCAGGTCCCTGGTCAAGCACCACCGGAAGAGCTGTGCTGCGATAGCTTACCGGTACCCTATCAGCGGCTCAATAATCGTCAGATACCAGATGGTCTGAAAATCTATCAACAACATGTAAACCTGGGTTTGGACGAAGATCTGTTCGAGAAAGTGCCACGTCAATACGATGCCTGGGAATATCAGCAGTTCCACTATGATGACTCATTCAAGGCAGGGGGTAGTGAACTGCAGGTGAAGCGCCACACCGGCGGCCATGTCGACTGGTTTTCGGCAGATGCAGATGGTGTACTACCCAGTGCGACAACTCAGAAAGATGTCAGGGTTTATCCCAGTCGCCTACGCTACCCCGGAGCCCCCCATCCGCGCTGGTGGCAGGTTGAAAATCACCAGACTGATATTGGTGGTTATCCCCCAGACCAAGGACATTTTGCTACCTTGCTGGTTATCGATCTAGTGATGTCTCATAGTGATGATTGGTTTACTTTTCCGGTGCAAACTCGTTCGGGAGCTGTAGTTAGTCTGAAAAATGTCACGGTAACTGACGGATTTGGCCGTAAATACTATCCGGAGGCACCTAATGATTGGCACCTTTTTAAAACCAAAGGGCTACCTGAAAATCACCTGGTTGTCTGGCCAACCATTACAGCACCCATGCAAGGTGAGATTCTGGAAGAGGTAATTCTTGGAATTGATGAAGATGCCAATCGTGTCTGGGCAATAGAGCAGCGGATTGAAGGGCGTGCCACAATTACGCCTGAAGTCGATAAAACGATTAACTCGGCAACTCCGGAAGGTGAGATACCGAGTTCTCAAGATGAGACCGCTTGGCGGTACCGGCAAAGCTCCGAGATGCCTTACTATTGGCACCCCTATGAAATTACTGAAACTAATATAGGTGAGCGCCTTTATGTACAAGGACGCTTGGCAGATTATAGTAGCGGTGAGGCGGTATATAGGCCTGAGCCAGTGGTACGCTTATTGAATGATCCGGTCGCCCCCGTTGATCAGCCTCCACACTATATTGCACCTGCAGCGATTCCTCCGACGGGTCTTCGATTGCAAAGGCGTAATAAATTGGGCCGGCGAGTAGATGGTAAACCCGTTCTGTGGATACAGCGCGAGCGGCTGCCATTGCTGGGACCGCCGATATCGGGCTTACGCTTCGATGTATTGGAAGAAAAACCGCTATAGTGTTCTCAGGCGGACCCCCCCCTTACTGTCGGCGATCCCATTAACGCTGGTCTTGCGTTATCGAGGTAATTTTATATTTATGCTGAAGTGGCAGGGTATAAGGTACCCGTATGGGCGGCTGATAAGTCGATACAAGTGAATAGCATTGAAAAACCAGTATCAAGGCAGGTATGGAATAGAGTGCGACATATACCAGAGTTACGCCTACTCCTTTCCTCCGTCCAATAACTCAAGCTCTTTCAGCAGCAGTTTTTTCTTTGCCGCTTGTTCACCCATCCTGGTCATGATTTTATGGATTTCTTCGGTATCATTAGTGGGCTAAGCGAGTCTTCGATTTCGTGATGCAAAACGGGACATCCAAGTCCCCCTTTTGCACTCAATCTTTGACAGCCTATTAGTGCCCCGGCCGTCCTGGTCACTGACCGCTACGCGATAACATCGCAAGCTCGTTACCGCTTCGCAGTCAGTTCCCAGTGACTGGACGCCGTGTTCGGATGCCTACTTTGCTTCCTCTGGCGCGCTACGCGCACGACGGGTAAGCAGTGCGGCCTCACGGCTACCGGGGATTACCAGCCTTCGCTTCGCTCTCCATGGCTGGCAGCGAATGTATCCATCTCGGCTTTTTGCAATTCGGTAATCCTACCGTTCACGATTTCAAGATGTTTGAGAAGATTTTGCTTTCGATCCGCTGTTTGTGATTGCTGAAGAGTCGTAATATCAGTTTCGGTGTCTTTAGCCAAAGTTGACACTCTATCGGCAGTTTCCATCATGCCTTGCATGAGGTTCTCAACTATCTGATGTTGCTGCTCCATCTTGGTTCGAATATTTCGGATCTCATCTGCATCCGCTTTTGCCTGTACGGTTATCTTTCCGACTGCCCCAAGATCCACCTCTACGATACGTTCATAAAGTGTGAGAAAGGTGCCGCAGAACAGAAGTATCACCGCAAATGAAATGATACGTTTCACCTCAATTGTGCGGAATAACAGTGTATAGGCGGCAACAATTACACCGATGATCAGTAGTGCTGTACCCGCAATTTCTATCGCTGAGATCTCTTCGATTATGGGCATGACTAATCCGAACTCCATTTGAGAAAAGTAACATGTGAACAAAATGTATCTGATGCACCTATGCTCACATATAATCCATTACCATTCCAGTTCCTGGCTTAAGTTAAAGATGCTAAGGGGCCACTGTGTAGAGGCATGGTTGACCTGTCGAATGTCCTACAGGTATTTATATACTAGCGTTCAAGATGTACCTCATATATTGAGCGGAGCCAATATTTTTTGATTGCATTATGATCAAGTAGATCATTATAAGGTTTCAGTTAGCAGGGTTGTTACATCCATAATGCCTATGTGGGAGAAAAACACCGTTTAAGGGATTGCAGAATTATCTAAGTGCCTGTGGATAAAAATCTTCGGTCACTAGTGGGGAGTTCCATGATGAAAATGAGTAAATTTTACTCTAACCCTAATTTCTCTCAGCTAGGGGCAAAAAAATACCGGAGTCGTAAAGACTCCGGTATCGATCATGATGCCGATCTCTTCCACTCATTCATAGGTGACCGGATCAGATCATTTGCACAGCACCCATACTGATCAGCGAGCTGAAACACCAAGTGCCTTCAGGGTTGCCACATTGAGATACCGGTCAACAGGCAATCCCTTATCACGCTGGAAGGCATTGACTGCTGCCATGGTCTCACTACCGACCACGCCATCGATCTTACCCGATTCATAACCGGCCGCTTTCAGTGCGCTCTGGATCTCGGTAATACGAGCACCGGTCATATTGGTTTCACAAAGGATAGATCGCCACTCCATGTGGCCTTCACTGGCAAGCTCCTGCTGGGTAATGGTTTTGTACTCGGCAGGTATAGTGATGCGCTTCTCCTTCGCTTCAGACAGGAGTTTCTTCACTTTCACCGTTTCATACTCCGCAGGAATATCCACTTTACGGGTAGTTGCTGCAGCGGTGACCACACGACGGGTTACATTTTTATACTCTGCAGGCTTTTCAACCAGGCAGACTTTCAGACCGGTACGGGTAGAGGCAGGGTGTTCCAAATTATGTACCTCGTGCCAGTCAAAGTGTGCATCCGCAACCTTCTTGGTAACCGCGACATTCTTGTATTTGGCGGGAATCTCTGTACTGCTTTCGATGGCATCCTCTACCAACTCACGCACTTTTACAATCTTACCTGATTACCCACCAGGCTCAGCTATTGAGCCTGTGGTAGCCGCATAATGGAACCCTCTGAATATACGAGGGTTTCCATCATGCCAAAAAATACTATCCAGTTTCAAAAAGGGCTTGGTTTGCACGAATTTCTGGAAAAATATGGTACCGATACTCAATGCAGCCAAGCGTTGCATCGACTTCGCTGGCCAAGTGGATATGTTTGCCCAGAGTGCGGTAACGCAACGTGCTGCGAACTCAAAAGCCGCAAGATATACCAGTGCCATAAATGTCATCACCAGACATCGCTTACTGCGGGTACCATTTTTCATGGCACAAAGTTGCCTTTGAGGAAATGGTTTCTGGCCATCTATTTGCTGACCCAGCGTAAAAAGAGCACCTCTGCCTTGCAACTGTCTCGTGAGATTGGAGTGAACTACAACACTGCGTGGAAGCTCAAGCACAAACTGATGCAGGTAATGATGGAACGCCAGGGTAAGAAAAAGCTGACTGGCCGCATTGAAATGGATGATGCATATATTGGCGGTGAAAAACCTGGTAAGCGTGGACGAGGCTCCCGCAACAAAATCCCTTTCGTAGCCGCCGTTGAGACGACGCAGGACGGCAGGCCTTTGAAAATTCATCTGCGTCGTGTGCGTGGTTTTCGTAGTGCAGAAATTGCTCGATATGCCAAGTCCAGTCTGGTTTCTGGTAGCACTGTATTCTCTGGATGGTCTCTGCTGCTTCAGAGCTGTCACTGATGCTGAATGCGATCATGTGGCCATTGTGACTGGTGGCGGTCGAAAAAGCGCACAGAGCTCCACCTTCAAGTGGGTGAACACCATGCTTGGCAACGTCAAGAATTCTTTGCAGGGAACTTTTTCATGCTATACGAAAAACATGTACCTCGTTATCTTTCCGAATTCGAATATCGGTTTAATCGTCGCTTCAATTTTCCAGAAATGATTGAGCGATTGCTCTTTGTTGCGTTGCGTACACCACCAATGCCTTATCGCTTCTTGAGAATGGCTGAGGTTTATGGGTAATCGGGAAACCTTATCGCTTCTTGAGAATGGCTGAGGTTTATGGGTAATCAGGCAATCTTATACTCAGCTGGAATCTCGATCCGGCGCGTGGCGGCAGGAGTCGCCAGCACTTTTCTGCGGATCGTCTTGTAGGTTTCTGGTACCTCCACCAAGCACATAATCTCACCCGTGGATTCATCAATACGCTGTATCGGGCCGGCACCCTTCTTCCAGATGGTATGTGCCGGTTTATCGACCACCTGCTCCTCTTCCCACTTGTAGACTGCAGGCACCTCTTGCATGCGGAATGAAGCCTCTTTCACCATCACACGTTTCTCAACCATTCGGTACTTGGCTTCACTCACTGCAACCTTGCTAGAGGCTTCGCTCACCAATACTTGCTGTTCATCGGTCTCAAATCTGGCAGGTATGTAGTGCTCATGGAAACACATACCAGGGGTAGCCGCATCCATATCGATACCATGGTCCTTAGCTGCCTTCAACAGCTCATGGCTAGCAGGTGCAGCCCCCTTAGCAAGGGAGACGTTCCAGTTACGCGATGCCTCTTTCACCATAATAGTTTCGGTCTCAGTGCCATAAACAGCAGGCACTGTCTCAAGACGACTGGAAGCCTCTTTAACCAATAGGGTCTCCTCTGCCCAGCTATACTCGGCAGGTATAATCTCTACCCGCTCACTCTCCTCACGCACCAACACATCCTTGGTTAAATCACGGTAGGCAGCTGGTACCCAAACACGTGCATAGCACTCACCGCTCTTCGCATTAGGAGGCAACAGATCACCCATTGGCGCAGCCACAGGTGTGGCTGTTGCAGGAGCAGAGGCCTTCTGTTCAGAACTTTTGGCTAGGTTGTCACGCAGTTCCTGGTTCTCCTTCTCTTTGACTCTCAGCTCGTTTTCCAGCTCTGTTAGCCTTGGTGAATTGGATGCACAGCCTGACAGGGCGATTACCGATATGCCGACAGCGGTGGCAATGGTGCTTTTTTTAAATTGCATAGACCTTTCCTATATTGGAGTTATGAATTATGAACATCTCGGGTATTGAGCAATCCCCCCGCCATATGCGAGAAAACAAAAAAAGAATGTTGTCATTTATGATTATCTATATGTCAAATGGATGCCTACAGAATCCAGAGTTCCCGCTCCAGTTGCTGAATATCTGATGCTGAATATCTGATGCTGAATATCTGACACACACTGTACGGCAGGTGGGTGGCCTGCTAGAAGGGGGGAGGTGGGGATGGATACAAATGTTTACACCTGTGGCTCCCAAACCGCGATTGGAGTGGGTACCGCGCTGCGAAAAATACGCCTGTGCTTCTGTTGCCGCCTACTACCCAGCTTCTGGCTGGCAAGAGTTGGTGGCAGGGGCCTCTGTGTAGAGGCATGGTTGATTTGTAGAATGTCCTACAGGTATTTATATACTACCAATCAAGATGTACCTCATATATTGAGCGGAGCCAATATATTTTGGTTGCATTATGATCAAGCAAGTAGATCATTATAAGGCTTCAGTTAGCAGGGTTGTTACATCCATAACGCCTATGTGGGAGAAAAACACCGTTTAAGGGATTGCAGAATTATCTAAGTGGCCCGTGGATAAAAATCTTCGGTCACTAATGGGGAGTTTCATGAGTAAAATTTACTCTGACCCTAATTTCCATATCGCCAAAAGCATTTCCAACTGATAAGAAAACCTAAGCTATACAAGACGATACAAATTAAAAATCAAACAGCTGTGTATTGGACTAAATAGAGCGTACAATAGTGCGATTAGTCCTACCCTGTATCGAGCCTACTGGTCCACACGCCTCTATCCTCCTTATTGTGACCCTATTTGCTTGCAAGCGAATAGAGTAAATTCATCGCACCTACTGTTTGCGCTTCTCAATTTTAATGAGGGCCTCCAGCGTTTTAGCGTAACTCTGTGTCTATTGAGCAGCAAGATATTGCGCGCGAATTTTTTACAACGTGATTTAGGTGCATCTTTGATTCGTAGTTATTACTTTTAGGATCATCATGCCCATAGGAAACGAAGAACCTCAAGAGTTACAACCCGCCATTATTTCCTATGTAAAAGATCTGCCTAATTTGTGTTCACTTGCCGGCTTGGCCTGCACAATATTAGCGATCTATTTCAGTATTCTTGGCGTTTACTACGCAGCAATGATTGGCATGATCTGGGCCGTTGCCTTTGACTGGGCAGATGGACTGGTTGCTCGAAGAATGAAGGGCCGCACAGGCAGCGACCGAATTTTTGGCGGCCAACTCGATCTGGTAATAGATATTGTGAGCTATGGCGTCGCTCCGGCGATTCTTTTGCTTAGCTATGGGAAGTTCAACCCCATATTTTTGCCGGTCGCTTTCATAGTTCTCGCTGCCAGTGCGATACGGTTAAGTTACTTCAGCACATTCGGCTTGTCTGACAAGTCCAAATACACAGGACTGGCGCTGGATAACAACAACATCGCACTCGTTTTCATATTCCTTTTTGAAAGTGTTTTTTCTAATGGAATATTCTTAGTGGTCCTATATGTCAGCGCCCTAGGACTTGCCGCCCTGAATGTATCTCAAATCAAAACACCCAAACTTTCTGGCAATCCCAGAAATGTTTATCTGCTTGCGTTATATACACTTGGAATGACGAGCATTTATGGCTGGAAACTTTTATAGAAGGCATCTGTGTCGGCAAAACATGGCACTGATAATTACTTTTTTCGAAGAGGTAAATAGCACATGATTGTATATACCGTAGGTACTTTTGATTTATTGCATGTGGGACACATTGCTTTACTAGAATACTGCAAATCATTAGGGGATGTTCTGGCCGTTGGTGTTGCTTCAGATCGTGTTGTAAATTCTTACAAGCCCAATGTGCCTGTTATTCCTCTTGATCAACGAATGGAAATGCTGAAATCATTGCGTTGCGTTGATATTGTGCGCTCCTACGATGAGCTTGAATATGTGTCTGGTTGCAAAGAATTGAATGCCGATATTTTCGTAATTGGCGAAGATTGGGGAAATAAACCCCACAATGTCGCAGTGGAGTCTTACCTTAAATCGGAAGGGAAGCAGATCAGACAAGTGCTTTATAATCCCCGCACTTCATCAACCAGGATAAAACAAAATGTCATGGCACAATCTTATAACGGAGATAATTTGAAGCTAGCGGTTGTGTAGTGGCTTGATTGTCGGAAGTTAAGTGTACTGTTGTCTCCATGATTCGTACGTGCAATTAGCTTATTTATAGTACTGGGACCGCCTCAGCCGCGACGTGTGGTTGCGAAGTGAATGAGTTCCATATTCACTTGGATCTAAACCAATCACCCTGATTCAGGATCTGACGATACGCGTATATTGCCTGGCAGTAATGTATTTTGATGGGTCCTTTCTGCTGGGGAATACGTATTGCTACGTATCGTAGACCTGCTCTATATATCCACCTCTCAACAGCTTCCCTTGTCTGCTCCATGATCTCAAATTGAACCGACTGGCCTGTCTTTTTCTGTAAGACCGTGGCTCGAGAGAGAACTTTGGCTCCGTGGGATATGTCCCGAACTCTAAGCATGACAATATCACAGCCCCTCAGCTTCTGGGTTAGAATCAGTGACCCCTGCCGTAAAGGAGTAGCGGTTAATAGCTATAGGTGATTGAATTTAAAGGAAGATATTCTGGTAAGGTCTATTTGTGTAAACAGATGTTGTAAACAGTGGCGCATAAAAACATGATTTCTTACAAACTACTGGGGGCCGGTCACTACATCGTTTCATGCTTTTTATTTTGAAGAACCCTCAATTATAGATCGAGGGGGACAATCGAATTGTAGTGACCGAATGGATGGCTTTCACCTTTCAATCCATTTGCAGGAGACGTGGCAGGCTCCAGATCGCCGCAGATAATCTGATCTACTCCAAACTCAAGTGCGGCTTCCAGGGTGCCGAATACCTGATCGAAATCTGTCTCATTCAAGTTGGGATGGGTAATGTAGAGGTGCCAACCAATTTTGGCAAAACTTACCTCGTCCTCCTCTTCTCCAGCGTCCTGTTTGCTCACGTAGCTGGCCACCACACCCCAGTCTTCGCTTTTGTATACTTGGTTAATGATGACGATTGGTGAGTCGAACTTCTCCAGACTGGTCTTGATCATAGCCTTCTCCGATTGAGATAACGGTCGAGATATTCTTAGGTTATCTGACAAATGTGACAGTTTGATTACATCAGTCGAAAATCAAACGAAGCAGGCATTAATAATCTGGCACTATCTGTCAGAGCAAGTCTCGACTACTACTTTTTGTAGAAACCGTGATTTGTTCTGGCAGTCGGTGTCAGATTTATTTGCAGCCTGATTTTCTATATCTACCAGCAAACTTGGCTCTTGGCGATTAGGGGGGCCTTACCTGCTAAGCACGGACGTTTGAAATGAAGCAATATAGGGCCAGTTTCAATCGAAACTGGCCCTATTGATCTTCACCGCTTAGGAATAGATTGATCTTGTGGATTGAATTTCCTAAAATTTGAGTTACCTAATCAATCGAAGCTAGAGTCTCGACCGCCGAACAAAGGGATGATTGTCATGACGATGACGTGGGTGGCACGGCCACCGGTGAAAAAAGAAACAGGACCCGGTGCAGTTGCCGCAATTACTACGCTGATCCAGAACATCCGCGATGTCCACAGGTCTCACAAAAGAGACTTGGACACGATCGGCGCGAGAGGAACTGAATCCTGGGAGAATGCGCAAGAGTACCGTGGTTTGAGTCCTCGCGTAATCTATGATGCGACGACCATGAGCGATCTCTTTGGAGGGGCGAGGGAAAATAGAGAGTACTATATTTACCGAATCAACATGGTACCGGTAGCCGTGATGGAGCTTTTGGTGGTGAGCGATCACGTGAAGATTAAAAATCTGCTTGCGCACCCGCTTGCCATGGGCGCGGGCGGCGCCATGGTCGAGGTTGCGATCAACGCCAAGGACTGGGGTTCCGACAAGCCGGTCGTTAAACTAAGTGCGCTTCCTAGCGCGCAGCCCGCGTACAAAGGATTGGGCTTCGTCCTAATTAGCGGGATGGCTATGACGCTTGATCTGAACACTCCCCATCGGAAATGGAACTGCCTCGGCGGTTATTGGCAGTACACACCGTCAAGCGGAGACACTTCGTTTCTTGCCGATATATAATTACCTGATTACCCATAAACCTCAGCCATTCTCAAGAAGCGATAAGGCATCGGTGGTGTACGCAACGCAACAAAGAGCAATCGCTCAATCATTTCTGGAAGATTGAAGCGACGATTAAACCGATATTCGAATTCGGCAAGATAACGAGGTACATGTTTTTTTCGTATAGCATGAAAAGTTCCCCTGCAAAGAATTCTTGACGTTGCCAAGCATGGTGTTCACCCACTTGAAGGTGGAGCTCTGTGCGCTTTTTCGACCGCCACCAGTCACAATGGCCACATGATCGCAATCAGCATCAGTGACAGCTCTGAAGCAGCAGAGACCATCAGAGAATACAATGCTACCAGAAACCAGACTGGACTTGGCATATCGAGCAATTTCTGCACTCCGAAAACCACGCACACGACGCAGATGAATTTTCAAAGGCCTGCCGTCCTGCGTCGTCTCAACGGCGGCTACGAAAGGGATTTTGTTGCGGGAGCCTCGTCCACGCTTACCAGGCTTCTCACCGCCAATATAGGCATCATCCATTTCAATGCGGCCAGTCAGCTTTTTCTTACCCTGGCGTTCCATCATTACCTGCATCAGTTTGTGCTTGAGCTTCCACGCAGTGTTGTAGTTCACTCCAATCTCACGAGACAGTTGCAAGGCAGAGGTGCTCTTTTTACGCTGGGTCAGCAAATAGATGGCCAGAAACCATTTCTTCAAAGGCAACTTTGTGCCATGAAAAATGGTACCCGCAGTAAGCGATGTCTGATGATGACATTTATGGCACTGGTATATCTTGCGGCTTTTGAGTTCGCAGCACGTTGCGTTACCGCACTCTGGGCAAACATATCCACTTGGCCAGCGAAGTCGATGCAACGCTTGGCTGCATTGAGTATCGGTGCCATATTTTTCCAGAAATTCGTGCAAACCAAGCCCTTTTTGAAACTGGATAGTATTTTTTGGCATGATAGAAACCCTCGTATATTCAGAGGGTTCCATTATGCGGCCACCACAGGCTCAATAGCTGAGCCTGGTGGGTAATCAGGTATAATTAATAGGGTCAGTTTCGATTGAAACTGGCCCTTGTTGTTCTTGCCCGCAGAAAGATTTAATGCATGTGTTGCATCGATCGGTTGAGCCGACATCGCATAGCGGACTACCGAATCGGATACTCGCTATCAGTTCAAGTCTGAACTACTACGATTTAGGCGTGTCGAGTGCACCATTACTACAGCCCCGCTTCGGCGGGGTTTTTTGTGGGCGATATATATCTGAATAGCTTCAATGGCATGGTAATCCTCCCGAGAAATAGTGGCGTTCGTAAGTAGAATTTTCCAATCAGATTTCTTTGGTGATGTAATTGAGATCCCGCTATGGTTCGCCCTTGCGGATTTTTTGTGGACTCATGAAATGAGCCTCTCCATCGATTACTATTGCTCCTAATAATCAACGTGTGGAGATGTCATAGGAAAGGATGCGCGTGGAGCTGAATGGGGGCAGTATCGCAAGGAGCGTCAGAAGTTTAAGTGGCGATCATCTGAGAAAAAGAAAACGAGGCCCTCTGTCTATTTATTATTTAAATACGTGGATGATTTGTCTGGGGTGGGAGAGGGTGGTTTTGTTATCAAGGTTGGGAAAACCTCCAGGAATGTTCTGAAGCGATCAGATGAGCAGAAGCCAAAGGGATACGTTCTCTTGAAATACTGGAGGATTGAGCTGGAGCATCTTGCTCAGTGTGAGAAGTTTTTGATTCGTGCATTTAGAGAACGGTATGGCGACCCTATAGAAGGAAGAGAAGCATTTAGCGTGGACGATATAGAGGCAGCTGTTGAAATGGCTCACCTTGAGTTAGGCGAATATGTCGTCTTCACAGCATCTGCTGAATAACAACATTGAGGCCAGGAAGGTCTTCGGTCAATGGAAGGAAGCGCGGCAGCAGGCAGTGACTTAGGACTTCTCAGACACTGCTATTATCGGCCCCGCTATGGTTCGCCCTGGCGGGATTTTCTGGCTTATGAAACGAGTCTCTTTGAATCTGGATAGTTTATGATAACTATCTGAATATAAAGTGAAATCTCTTTTTTTAGGCGCTGTTGTAGTTAGGGAGGTGCCTTTTTTGGAGAGCAAATGCTATTCTTTACAGAAGGAAGAGTAGGAATCTATTCATCAGGGATGTGCTGAGAACATTAATGCCAAGAGTTAATCCACAAATATTAGAATGGGCTAGAGAGAGCGCAGAGATACCTCCTGATCTTGCGGCGAGAAAACTCGCATTCAAGGACAGTAAAAATGGTACTGCGTCTGAAAAACTTCTGTCCCTCGAGTCTGGTGAAAAAGAGCCTACCCAGCCTCAACTCGTCAAGATGGCTGCATTATATAAACGTCCTTTAATTACTTTTTATCTAGAACAGCCTCCGGTTGTTAGCGATAAAGGTGGTGACTTTAGAAGGCTTCCAGAAGGGTACTCCAGAGAGGAGAATGCAAGAGTAGATGCGCTTCTGCGTGATGTAAAGGCACGCCAGGAGATGGTTAAGGGATTGCTTGAAGATGAAGATGAAGCTGTTAGTTTAGATTTTGTTGGCTCTATGTCTATGCGGGATAGTGTCGATACTTTGGTGGTATCTATTCGTGAAAAACTTGGTGTGTCTGTCGGCAATCTTCGTGAGTGCAGAAACCCGGACGATGCATTTAAGTACTTGCGCAGTAAGGCTGAAGGTCTTGGAATATTTGTTCTTCTGATAGGAGATCTTGGGAGTTTCCATAGCGCAATTAGCACTGAAGTTTTCCGTGGATTTGCTCTTGCTGATAATATGGCTCCCTTCATTGTAATAAATGATAAGGACTCTAAAGCTGCGTGGTCCTTTACCTTAATGCATGAACTTGTACATCTCTGGCTTGGGGAGACAGGCGTCAGCAATGTAAGCTCTGAGGCAAGCGTTGAGAGGTTTTGCAATGACGTGGCTGGAGAATTCTTGTTGCCTAGAAGTGAAATTATGCATGTGCCTGTTAGTCAGGATATGCAGATCGCTCAACTGATCAGTGTAATTACTGATTTCTCTACCCAGACAAACCTCAGTAAGACACTTGTTGCATACAACCTCCTAAAGGCCAGGAAAATAAATAGGGGTCAATACAATGCGCTGAGCAGTACTTTTCGCCGGTTTTGGAGAGAGGATAGACGTGCTTCTTCTGGTGAGTCTGGGACCCCCGATTACTTTGTTGTCAGGCGCCACCGCATGGGCCCTGCATTAATTAGTTTAGTGAGGCGAATGATACAGGATGGAGCTGTAACACCGACCAAAGCAGCAACGATATTAGGTGTGAATCCTCATGCCGTTGGGAAAGTTGTTGGCGTTTAAGAGATCAATAAAGGAATGTAAGGGACTGCATGATTTTTTTACTAGATGCCAACGTACTTATTAATGCTAAAAATTTTTATTACCCAATAGACAGAGTCCCTGAGTTTTGGGATTGGCTTGTGCACCAGGGTGAGACTGGCAACATAAAAGTCCCTGTTGAGATTTATCAAGAGCTCATATCAGGTACAGATGAACTCGTAGAATGGGCAAAGGATAGCGAGGTTAGGACTGCTTTGGAACTCGATGAGGAGGTCCAGGTTGATGTGGTTAGGCGGGTTGTAAATCAGGCCTATGCTCCTGATCTGAATGATGTAGAACAAATTGAAGTAGGCAGAGACCCTTTCTTAATCTCTTACGCATATACTGATCCTGAAAACAGGTCAATAGTGACAGAAGAGGTCAGTAAGCCGTCAAAAATACGCGGACGGCGACGCATCCCGGATGCTTGTGACACTCTAAATGTTAATGCGATAAATACTTTTAATTTAATTCGAACTCTAGATTTCAGCACTGGGTGGAATAGATGACATCTTACTTAGGTGAATAGCTTTGCTATACTCAACCTGCTTCCAGTAATTCTGGAGGCGGGAGGGCTCTGCTACCTTCCTGGATCCATTCGAGAGGGTCACCAGGTGCAGGGCTTGCTCTAAAACCCTCGTCGGCCGTGGCATTTCCATGATCACCTTCGGGGGGCTTAACCGAAAACCCCTCACCCCCAGGCACATTCCCTGGGCCAGCTGAGGGGTTTTCTTTTGTATGGACCTTGGAAAATACTGGAGTCCCTGCTGGAGTCCTATCTCATAACGCAAAAAGCACCACCCTAAGGCAGTGATTTATATCTTTGAAAAACAAAGAGTTATTGGTGGGCGGTACTGGGTTCGAACCAGTGACCCCTGCCGTGTGAAGGTATCTTCCCTTCATATGAAAGACTACTATCTATAGTTATTCTTGATGTAGGAGTCCACATAAAACCATTTGTATACAGCATATTACTGTATTTTTTATGTCCTGTGACGTAAACTGAATCTAGTTGATAGGGGTTGTTCATGAGGTAATTCTGTTTACCCCACCGTTTACCCCAAAACGGAAAAGCCGAGAGTTACAGCCCCCGGCCTTCCTGACCACGACAGACAAATGGAGTGTCGGAAATGGCTAAATCAAGTATACCAAAGACCCCAGCCAGAGGATTTACTACTAAGTGGCTGGAGGCTCTTAAACCTACCAACAGACGTTTCGAGCTTGCAGATAATGGAGCAGCAGGATTACGTCTTCGTGTCTCCCCTGGTGGTGCTAAAACCTTCGTATGGTTGTATCGGCATAATCAGAAAACACACCGGCACACTCTTGGTCAATTCGGAGAAGGGGCGGGCAAGCTTACGCTTTCCGCAGCCAGGAAACAGCTCCAAGAGCTGAAGGGGAAGCGAGAAGCCGGAACCCTTAACGCACCAAACAAAAGTAATCCTAAGACTGTCAAAGATCTAGTTGCCACCTTCCATGAGCGCATACTCCTGAAAAAGAGAAAGCGGCCTGATGAAGCGCTACATCTTTTACAAAAAGAATTGGTCTCTACACTCGGTAATAAGAAGATTGAGCATATAACCGCTTCACAACTCTCAGCAATCGTTGATGGGGTAGTGGATCGTGGCGCAACAACTCACGCCGGTAAAGTGTTAAACCTTATCAAGCAGGTATTCGGGTTTGCAGAGGGCAAAGGGTATGTAGAGAGAAATCCAGCCTACCCACTGAAAAAGATTGCCTTTGAGATCACGGATAACCGCAGAGAACGCGCCCTCAGCCTTGATGAAATCAAAATTTTATGGGATGCGCTAGCGAAAGCACCCCGTATGTCGCCGCAATTTAAAATCGGCCTAAAGATCCTCCTAATAACTGGGGTGCGGTCTGGTGAGCTGCGATTGGCGAGGTGGTCAGAGATTGACCTTGATAATGGTCACTGGCTTATACCTGAAGAGAACACCAAAGGCGGGAAAGCCTGGGAGGTTCCCTTAACTCCGCTTGCGGTCGATCAATTTCGGGAGCTACAGGAGTTTACCGGGGAGAGTGATTGGGTGATGGCTTCACCTGAATCACTGGCCGATACAAACAAGCTATCCAAACACGTTGACGACAAGGCACTAGCGCGGTCTGTAAATCGACTGCTAAAGCTCAAAGGTGAAGATGGTGAACTGATATTGGATATTCCTAAATTCGTCCCCCACGACCTCAGGCGGACGCTGAGAACGCATCTATCTAGGCTAAAGATACCGCCACATATTGCAGAGAAGTGTCTCAACCATTCACTGGGGCGCATCGAAGAAACTTACGATGTGCACACCTATTATGAAGAGCGAAAAGAGGCGCTAGAAAAGTGGGCTGATAGCGTTGAGTTGGTGATTAATGAGTGTGAGAACGTAATCAGGATGAATAATAGGGCAGATATTTGTTAGAAAAGCATTAGAACACAATGAATTTCCTGATTACCCACCAGGCTCAGCTATTGAGCCTGTGGTGGCCGCATAATGGAACCCTCTGAATATACGAGGGTTTCTATCATGCCAAAAAATACTATCCAGTTTCAAAAAGGGCTTGGTTTGCACGAATTTCTGGAAAAATATGGCACCGATACTCAATGCAGCCAAGCGTTGCATCGACTTCGCTGGCCAAGTGGATATGTTTGCCCAGAGTGCGGTAACGCAACGTGCTGCGAACTCAAAAGCCGCAAGATATACCAGTGCCATAAATGTCATCATCAGACATCGCTTACTGCGGGTACCATTTTTCATGGCACAAAGTTGCCTTTGAAGAAATGGTTTCTGGCCATCTATTTGCTGACCCAGCGTAAAAGAGCACCTCTGCCTTGCAACTGTCTCGTGAGATTGGAGTGAACTACAACACTGCGTGGAAGCTCAAGCACAAACTGATGCAGGTAATGATGGAACGCCAGGGTAAGAAAAAGCTGACTGGCCGCATTGAAATGGATGATGCCTATATTGGCGGTGAGAAGCCTGGTAAGCGTGGACGAGGCTCCCGCAACAAAATCCCTTTCGTAGCCGCCGTTGAGACGACGCAGGACGGCAGGCCTTTGAAAATTCATCTGCGTCGTGTGCGTGGTTTTCGGAGTGCAGAAATTGCTCGATATGCCAAGTCCAGTCTGGTTTCTGGTAGCATTGTATTCTCTGATGGTCTCTGCTGCTTCAGAGCTGTCACTGATGCTGATTGCGATCATGTGGCCATTGTGACTGGTGGCGGTCGAAAAAGCGCACAGAGCTCCACCTTCAAGTGGGTGAACACCATGCTTGGCAACGTCAAGAATTCTTTGCAGGGAACTTTTCATGCTATACGAAAAAAACATGTACCTCGTTATCTTGCCGAATTCGAATATCGGTTTAATCGTCGCTTCAATCTTCCAGAAATGATTGAGCGATTGCTCTTTGTTGCGTTGCGTACACCACCGATGCCTTATCGCTTCTTGAGAATGGCTGAGGTTTATGGGTAATCAGGATAATTTATGCTTTTTTCTTTTGTATGTAGTTCATGAGTTTTTGTATGTGATTCATGAGTTTTTGTATGTTATTCATGAGGTTAAAATAATCACATCACGTAACATCTTGTAATAATTATACAAACATTTATTAATATAGAGTTGGTAATGGTTTTTTATGGTTGCCCATGGATAAACCATGCCTTATTCTATCGATAGAACAAAAGGAGAAACCCTTGGTTCTAAACGAAAAAACCCCAGAAGCAAGAGCTTCCGGGGTCCTTGACTAGCTAGGCTAGCTACTGAGACATTCTTTGACGGGACTGAACTCAGCGACTAAAGGTTATGACAATATTGGATTTATAGCAACTGCTACAGTTGCTCAAGTCCATTAATTCGCCTTACCTACCCTAGCGGTCTATTTAAAAACCTTAACTGTAAGGAATATCGAATGGACACTGCTAATACTCCCAAGAAAACACCAAAACGCATATTTTCCGATGGTAAGCGCGTATGCGCTGCCGAAGCTGAAGGAATGGTATGCGCCTCCCGTCAAACTATCACTAGATGGTACGGCTCTGGAAAATTCCCTGATCCCCACTTCATAGGGCAGCGCCGTTACTGGTTCCGTTCGGAGATCGAGCGGTGGCTCGAAGAACAGACTAGCGCAGCTTAAAAGGAGGTCAATAAATATGACCTCCAAAGACAAAAACGCCCCGGAGCGGGCGGGCTCTCAGGGCGCTATTCAAACTACTTCCAGAACCAATTATAGCAAGATCCGTAAAGGGACAAAACTTTACAATGTGATTTTGCACTTGGTGAAGGGCAATCACCTTCACCGCTTTCAGGCTGAGAAGATCGTTAGGGATCACGTATTACCTAGTACCGTAGCGGGATTTCAAAGGGAATACGGCATCCCTGTAGCAAGAGAGATGATCACCGTCACAGGGTACGCAGGAAGCCGTGTGACGGTTGCTGATTACTGGTTTACGGATGAGGCGCGGATTGCAGCCGCAAAGCTCTTAGAGGCTGCGTGATGGCACAAAGTAGAGCAAAGATTAAGGGCCGCAAGGAACGCGGCTCATTTATCGCTATACCAAAAATAGTGGTGGAGTCTGAGCAGTATTCCAAGCTTTCTTCTCACAGTGTAAAGCTACTGATTGACTTATCAGCACAGTATAACGGAAGCAATAATGGTGACCTGTGCGCAGCCTGGAGCATGATGGTGAAGCGTGGCTGGAGATCAAAAGGCACACTGTATCGAGCTGTGTCAGAACTCATTACTACTGGATTTATTCTGCTAACGAGACAAGGGGGTAAGCACAAAGCGTCACTCTATGCCGTTACATTCAAACCAATAGATGAATGCAAAGGGAAGCTGGAAGTAAAGGCGACAGTAGTAGCACCAGCAACCTGGAAAAAATAGTTTCTCTGCCCCGTATGCGTACTAATGTGCCCCATATAAGTACCAACCAGCAGAGTTATTCACCGAGCGAATGAATATTTACCCCGTATGCGTACCAATCAGGGCTATTTTTCTAATCCAATTACCCCGTATGTGTACTGCTTTATATATATACCAAGGGTATGTGTTTTTTATCCTGCTGCTTACGATAAATGTTGATGTGAAATTGGCAGTACTTTTGGATCACCATTTATGAGAGGCCACGCAATGATTAGTAAAACGAACAGTGAGCAAGTCAGAAAAGTAGTTATATGTGCGCGTGGTCATACGAACGCAGGACGTCGTTATGAAAATAAGCATCATATCTGTCGCCACTAAACAGATGCCTAAGTGTTTTGAGAGTACGATTGATGGTAAATACCTCAATATGGAAGAGGTCGGAGGTTCTAACATGCTGATTAGCAGATAATAATGTTGACTAACGTGGTATGGGGTAAACGGATGGGGTAAACAATGCGTACTAAACAAACGATCCAGAACATACTGCTAGGGTTTGTATCAGTCGTGGAAAGACCAATATTACCTCACGGATTACTTTCTAGATTCTATCAAGGAGTTACCCTTTATCTGCCTGGGCTAACCATGTTTATTGGCCAGATATTGCGGGCAGAATGACAAGTATGCTCCATACCAAGTTTATTAATCAGTCGGTTAGGCGTGTTTCTGGAGTGGTACAGGACTGGGTAGCAAGCCTAAAGTAGGCGGAAATAGGCTAATGCTCAGGCATGACTTTCACGAAGTGGGGGAGGGGGCGGGTAAAAAGTCCCTAGGATCAAAGCGGCATGACCGCTGGTCGAGTTATAGTCAAATCTGGTGTTTAACCAGTTGAATCAAGCGGCGACCTGATCGACTCCTGTTACCTCAACACCATCTTTAAATTTGATTCCGGTTATCACCTTCGCCAGGTAACCGAAACCCCGTAATCGTCTCCACTTCTTCTCGGCACACAGGCCGAGTTTGAACATCATGTGTAGCATGCCGTCACGCGATAGGCAGCCCTTGGAACGCTTGGTTCGATGGCGGATTGTCCCGAAGGTTGATTCAATCGGATTGCTGGTCCGAATGCTCTGCCAGTGCTGTGCCGGAAAGTGATAGAAAGCCATCAGTTCCTCTCGGTCTTTGTGCAGACAGATGGCAGCCTTCGGATACTTCGGCTCATACGTTTTGATAAACAGATCAAAGGCCTTTTCCGCATCGGCCTGAGTCTCCGCCTGCCAGATGTTATGCAGTGCCTGCTTCGCTTTCGGCTGAGCTGTCTTTGGCAGGCAGTTCAGCACGTTCATGGTCTTGTGCATCCAGCAGCGCTGCTGGCGCGTCTCAGGATATACTTCCTCCAGCGCAGCCCAGAAGCCCATGGCACCGTCACCGATCGCCAATTTGGGCGGGTTCAGTCCGCGTGACTTCAGCTTCAACAGTACCTCCCGCCAGCTCTGCGTGGACTCCCGCACACCATCCTCAATTGCCAGAAAATGCTTCTCACCACGCTCATTCACACCGATCACCACCAGGGCACACAGCTTCGTCTGCTCTGCTCTCAGTCCGCTGTAGACACCGTCTGCCCACACATACACCCAATGCTCCTTATCCAGGCGCTCCTCACACCAGCTCCGATATTCTTCTGCCCAGACCTGCTTCAGACGCGATACCGTGCTGGCCGACAAGCCTGTTGCATCCGGACCCACCAGCACTTTCAGGGCCTCACCCATCTCACCACTGGAAATCCCCTTCAGGTAGAGCCACGGCAGCGCCGCTTCCAGTGACTTCGTCTTGCGTACATACGGCGGTACCAGAGCTGATCGGAACGTCACCGGCTCGCCGGTCTTCGCTCGAACTTTGGGGATCTCGACCGTGACCGGCCCCAATCCTGTCTGCAGTTTACGAGCTGGCAGATGACCATTACGCACCACACCCGCCTTGCCATCCTCTGTCCGTCGCTCGGTGTGCTCCGCCAACAGCTCCAGCAACTCTGCCTCTACCGCCTGGTAGATCAACTGCTCTGCACCGCTTCTCAGCAACTCTGTCAGCGGATCGATAATCGTATCTCGACCTGCCAGCTTAACAACGTTATTCTTACTCATGGTGGCGTATCTCCAATGGTTGTTTTGATGTCTCGCAACAACAAATCAACCAGATACGCCGCCCTTTTTCAACTACTCAAACACCAGATTCAGTTATAACTCCCGATGTTCAAATGATCTTTTTACATCCCCAAAATAACCTTTTGGATCAGGCAAAGAGTAGATCTGTTAAATCGGTTCAAATTCCGTAGTTATATCAATGTGTTATCTAGGAAAACAATTAAATTCAATGATCTGATGGGTAGCATTACTTTTGGATTGTCGTCTAGTTGAAAAACAATCATGCTAAATCAAACTCTGGATTAAGGGTTGTTTGCTTAATGATTTCGGTTAATAAGTCTAAAGCAGGCAGAAATAGAGGTATCTATGGGTGGTCTCGGTAGTGGAAACTGGTACAGGTGGGATAAGAAAACCACGGCGGAAGAGGTACATCGGGTAGATATTCGTTACCTGAAAAAACAGGGCTATCTGACACCCGGCTATATGGGATGGCTGTCCTGGTCATGTGGTGAGTGAGGAAACCGGTTCTATCCGTTTTCGGGTGGAGTATGATTGTTTGGTTCTGATATATCGCTCTAGGTCAGGCGGTGGTGATTGGGTACATATGGAAGAAACAGTGTGGTTTGACCGGTCGCCCTGCAACTATGGAGGAGAACGGTTGTGGCTATCATGTCCTGATTGTGGGAGTAGGGTGGCTGTGCTGTATGGGCATGGGCCTAGATTTCTTTGCCGTCACTGTCACGGCTTGCCCTATGGTAGCCAAAATGAAACCAGGCTAGACCGTATGCACAGGAAGGCCCGGAAGATCAGGAAACGATTAGGGGCTTCTGATGACCAAATAGTGTGGGAAAAGCCCAAGGGTATGCACTGGAAAACTTTTGATCGGCTCCAGGAAGGAGGAGCAGGCGGCAGATAATGCTGCCTCACTTGAGATAGCACAGAAGATGGGGATATATGAGCAGCTAGGCTGGCTATAGGTTCTGTTGGCAAAAAGCTGCCATTAAAGAACTGTGTCCTTAAAGTTTGAACTTTCTTTATCAGAACTACTTTTTGATTTACTACTAGGTATAGCATCAATGGTTAATTTAGCTGCAATCACCGCTTTAGCGGAACCAGCTAAACTGAAGTATGCCGCTTTAAATTTTCCGATGTTAGTGCCAAATGCAATCCCAAAGCTATTGCTAGTGAGAATATAATCTAACTGTGAGTCTGGAAGTAGGAACAGGTATCTATCTTCAATAATAAGACATGACATTTCAATAGAGGCTATTCCTCCATCAATTGATACTAACGCAGGATATTTTCCGTCATTTTCGCAAGACAATCGATTTACCACGTATGGCATGCAAGTATCACTTGACTCCATACATATGACACCAAGAGTGCTATTTGAATCGTTAGTGGTATTTGCAAATGAAAATGGTGTTTTGTTGTAGATAAAGCTGCCAACCTCCCAGTCTCCATAGGTTTGTTCAGCTTCCTCCGCAATTACTGTCAGTGATGTGGATAAGAAAAAGCACAGCAACAACTTCTTAAATTTTATCATCACGCATATCCCTATTCGTTGTAATAGTTAATTCCTGACTGTAGCAAGAAACGTATTTTATCACCGCGCCAAGAAGAAGATTATATTGCATTCGTCCTATATAAAACAGAACCTTCTTCTTTTATTAGACCATTTGACCTTGTGGCACAAGACTATGCTAGCCATTTAAGTAAATGCCCGCTATTGGTTGGTTAGCGACCGTTTCGCTTTCTTAATTCTTCCTCCGCCACTCCCATGGGGCTATAGATCTTGGATCAGACACAGTCCCACCTTCCTTGCCCTTGCTTCAATCTCAGCGATAGCGTACAGCTTGCGATCCTCTGGTGTCTGTTCCTGGCGTATTTCATGTAATGCCAAGCTAACCCTGCCCTGACCTGCTCCAAATCGATAGCAAATCGATAGCAAATCGATAGCAAATCGATAGCAAATCTATAGGGTCAGACTCGATCGATTCTAATTAAGGTTTGATTCTGGTCAAAAAGAGATACATTTTGCTGTGTAATATCGCAATCAGTCTAGTCCGCTTTTGACTAGGAGCAGACCCCCTGATCTTATCAACATAAGGTTTTCTTCAGTCGAATTGTTAATTCTGAGCGTCAAGATCGTTATCCGAAAAATCTGTCATATAGCAGTGCTGCCGTGTAGACGCTGCCAAGAATGCCAAACAAGTAGAGGGGGTGATTCTAACTGTAAGCATCTTTATGCGCACCTTGTATCGCACCAAGGGCTGACGCTGACCTCTCACCTGGGTCAGAGTTGAGTAGCGGCCCCTCAGGAGCCCCTTTCTCGAAATAGTCTTCGTAGATGAACGGTTTGTTCTCGTCCCTGCGAAATACCTCAGGTGTGTGACGATTGACTGGCTTAGTGATCATAAGAATATTGTCGAAGGCGAGTTGCTGCCCAAAATGCTCAGCAATAAGGTATTCCTCTCCCATTCCTCCGGCAGGCATCCATCTGTTCCAGCTGTATAGGGCCGCACTAACACCTAGTTCTACTCTCTCAAGGATACCCAGCTCGATTTTTCGCGCAATATCATCGATGGTTCCCTTTGGGACGTAGGCTTTTGCATAGATGTGTGTTTGGTCAAACTCGTCGTACGGACTTCTCTCACCGTCAGCAAAGCCAATAGATCCAGCTTGTTCTTTGTTATCGTGGTCTTCAGAGATCTGCAATCGTATCACTCTGCTACACGGCGTTATGGGCTTGCCTGATTCTGTAATGTAGTTGATCTTGTCATCACAGGTTGCCAGGGCTGTAACAAAGAGCCGCTGATTTTCATCCTCAATCTCATGTGGTGAATGAAGCATGGATGAGTATGGATTTTCAAGTTCCTCGACTGAGGTGCCAAATTTTTCCTCGATGCTACCTCTAATTGACCCGAGCATGCGATCCATTGTCTGATCCCCGGGATCTGGATTGCTGACCTTTTCCCGCCACTTCTCAAAGAACATATGATGGAAGTCGCTGCCATCATTAGGGAATCAGATCCGGTCAAGACTCTAATGTCATAGAGCTTGAGGTGAAGGTAGTTGCTATCCAGTTTCCACTCTGGGCCTTCAGTACCATCTGGTTTTACTTCAGTGTAAGAAGATAGTGATTTTTTCTTGAAGGTTTTGTTGTCATCCATAACACCCACTCCGTTTCTCTTGGGGGCTTATTTCATTAAAAGTGTACCTTAACACCTTAAACACATACCAGAGGCGTCATGAGTATTGACCAAAGGCAACAGTGGTAGATGTGGTGCTGGTATATGCAGTGACGGTATTGGTAAGACTGGCTAAGATATTTTGGAATAATTGTGAATTATGGAAAATTCTAATGAACGTGGCGGGCTTATTGCTGGATATTACGAAAAATAGCTTTGTTTACCCCGGTGTTTACCCTGGTGGATTTAGGCATAAAAAAAGCACTTCGATTTCTCGTAAGCGCTTGATTTTATTGGTGGGCGGTACTGGGTTCGAACCAGTGACCCCTGCCGTGTGAAGGCAGTGCTCTCCCGCTGAGCTAACCGCCCTAAGCTGTGCAATTTCAAGAGATGCAGGATCTTACAGATAGTGCTCAATTTTGGCAAGAGCCCCTCAATGGTTATGAGCTCTCTGATGAATATTTCTTCTTCAGTTCATTTTCTCCAATAGGGCGGCTGTAGAGAAAACCTTGGGCTTGCCGACAACCCTTCTCTTTTAGAAAGGCGGCTTGCTGCTCTGTCTCAACCCCTTCGGCAATGACTTGTAGATCCAGAGCTTTGCCCAATGCAATGACTGCTTCTGTGATAGCCATATCATTTGTGTCATGGGGAATGTTACGTATAAAGGATAGGTCGATCTTCAGTTTGTCGATAGGCAATAACTTAAGGTAACTCATTGATGAGTAACCGGTGCCAAAATCGTCGAGAGAGATCCGCAGGCCGAGTATACGCAGTGTCTTGAGCTGTTGTATGGCATGCTCTGCATTCTGCATGATGACGCTTTCCGTAACCTCTATCTCCAGTCTGCTGGCGGGAAGTTGAGTTCTCTTTAGGGTGGCCTTGGTATTGTCTACAAAATTACTCTGTTGCAATTGAGAGTGGGCGATATTTACTGAGATACGTCCAAAGTCGAAACCTTCCTCCAGCCAGTGCTGTCCCTGTTGGCAAGCGGTTTCCATAACCCATGCCCCTATATCATGGATAAGTCCATTTTCCTCGGCCAGTGGAATGAATTTGCCAGGCAAAATTTCACCGATTTCAGGGTGATCCCATCGTATCAGTGCCTCAACACCTATAAGCTTGCCGCTGACCATGTCTATCTGGGGTTGGTAGAGTAGGCGGAACTCGTTGTGGTTAAGGGCTGCCCGCAAGGCATTTTCCATAACAACCCGCTCAAAGGCGATACTTGTCATCTCCTGATTATAAAACTGGTAAGTGTTTCGTCCCTCATCTTTAGCGCGATACATAGCGGTATCTGCATTGCGCAATAATTCCGCGACATTGTCCCCATTGGCTGGGTAGAGGCTAATGCCAACGCTAGAGGTAATGTGGGTTTCATAATCATCCAGCAGAAATGGGGTATTGAAGGTGGATATGATCTTTTCTACGGTATGGGCCGTGTTCTCTGCGGTGCCGATATCCTCAAGCAGGATCACGAATTCATCTCCGCTGATTCTTGCCACGGTATCGTCGAGTCTGACGGCCTCCTTAAGCCTGACGGCAAGTTGCTGCAGCAAGTTGTCTCCGGCCTTGTGCCCAAGACTGTCATTGATGTTTTTGAATCGATCAAGGTCCAAAAATAGCACAGCGAAGACAGAGTTGTTTCTGTGTGCGTGCTTGATTGTATGTTCAAGTTGGGAGTTAAAAAGTAGCCGGTTAGGCAGATCGGTGAGTGGGTCGTGATGTGCCAGGTGGTCCAGTTCCTCTTCTGAACGCTTTATGGAGGTGATATCGGAGAAGACGCCGATGTAATTGAGTATGTGACCGCTTCTATCAGAGATACTGCTTATGTTGAGCCACTCAGGATAAATTTCACCACTATTGCGCCGGTTCCATATTTCACCCCTCCATTGCCCTAAATTTTTTAGTGAGTTCCAGAGCTCATCATAGAACTCTTTTTCGTGCCTTCCCGACTGTAGGAACCGAGGGTTACGACCAATGACGTCATCTCGCATGTAGCCGGTTATACTTTCAAAGGCGTTATTGACCTCAACGATATCGTTATTGGTATCGGTAATCATGACGCCTTCCAGGGTGCTCTGAAATATGGTGGCGGACTGGCGCAACTTCTCTACGGTCCTACTACGCTCTATAGCGATACTGGCTATCTGTGACATGGTTTCGATGACCAGTATTTCGTGTTTGCCGGGAGTGGTAGGGGAGTGGTGATAGAGTGTTAAGTTACCGAGAATATTTTTTTCCGAATCCAGAATAGGTTCAGACCAGCAGGCCCCAAATTTACACTCTTTTAATAGGTCACGGAAATTCGCACAAAGCGGATCGCTTTGTGCGTCGTCTACGATAACCCGCTCACCTTTATATGCGGCTGTACAGCACGAGCCCATTGCAGAGCCGATCACCATACCGTCTATTAATGCACTGTAGGCGCCTGGAAGATTAGGGGCTGACCCAATGTGGAGGATATCCCCCTCAAGCAGTAGAATGGCCCCCTTTAGCCCCTCTGTCTGACCCTCAGCGAGCAGCACGATCTCCTCAAGAATGCTACTGAGGGGTGCTGTTCCCCGGGATATGCGTTCGAGAATACTTTTCTGTCGGGCCTGAAAAATCTCCGCCTGTTTTCTCTCTCTGACTTCGTTGACCAACTCTTGGTTCTTATCCTTGAGTTGTATGGTCCGCTGTTCTATCAACTCTTCACGGTGTCCAATTTCGAGATTCAACTGATCGATAAGTGCACGGTTCTCCACTTGGAGTCGAATTGAGCGGAGTGTGCTGCGATTGGCATTACGCGTGAATAGAGTGGTCATCAATAGATAAATGACGAGAGAAATAGTTAACCATTTGTAAGCGGTATCCTGGGATTGCAGAAGTGTGAGGCCCAGTATGAGTGCCTGTGGATAGGTGTAAACAATGAAGGCACGCATGGAAATATTAAGAATGGCTACGGCTGAACTGATAACGCCGAATACCAATATAAATAGGGCGAATGAAATTATTTCGTCATTGGCAATGTAGATGAGTGGATAGATCATGCTCCACGAGACACCGACCAGTGCACAGGCAAAGATGTAGAGATTCATCCATGCTGAGTTGGATAGCCACTCTGGGGTTTTATAGTGCCTGTACCATAGCAATAGGCGAAACAGTGCTGTGATGTACAGTGCAACAGTCCAGTACCCAATAAGACTGGACTCAACTCTTGAGGACAAAATGCCGTAAAAAAGTGTCGCAATAACAATAACCGTGATATTGGAAACAGGGGCCTGCATATAAAGGATGCGTGTCTGCTCCGTGGCAACAGTATAAGTATCCTGCCCGTTATCAGCTTCAAGCAAGCTACCTCTCTCGCTATTCATCTACCTGCTCGTCTCTACTCATTGATATCCACGATTCAGAGGCTGACTGTTTAGTTTTTTCCTGAGCAGTCGGCTACCATAAATATAGCAGTTGAAAATCAGGTCACTTCCATTTCAAAAAAAACAGATTCTTTTTCTGGGCAGATGTTTTTTTAATCTCCCCCGTTTTTGCTTTGCTAGTTGAAAAGGTAGTGCCGCCAAGACTCTGTTATTGATGAATATTTAATTTCATATCGATATTTGATATTGGATCTAAGTGATTGAAATGCAATATGTTATGTACCGGGTAGACTGGTGCCTGAGGTTTTACAATCCAGTTGTGTTAACCGTTCCTTTGATGAGTGGAGAAAAATCTCTCTCTGGCGGTTTTTAGGTCAAATGTTTCCTGCGATTTTTGCGGTCCTCTGATAGAATGCGTCTCTTTTTAAAATTTGGCTGAAACAACAAGCGATATGACCATCCGCACCCGATTTGCCCCCAGTCCCACCGGCTATCTCCACGTAGGTGGTGCACGCACAGCGCTCTTCTCCTGGCTCTATGCCCGCAAGCACGGTGGCAGCTTTGTTCTGCGCATTGAGGACACCGACCTCGAGCGCTCCACCGAAGAAGCAGTAAACGCCATACTTGAGGGTATGACCTGGCTGGGGCTTGAGTATGAGGAGGGGCCTTTCTATCAGACTAAGCGATTCGAGCGCTATAACGAGGTGATCGATGAACTGCTGGAGAAAGGTCACGCCTATCGCTGCAACTGTTCAAAGGAGCGGTTGGATCAGTTACGGGCCGGCCAGGAACAGAGTGGCGGTAAGCGTGGCTACGATGGCCACTGCCGTGACCGCAAGATTGATGCTGATGAACCCCATGTGATCCGTTTCCGTAATCCACTGGAAGGTGTGGTGGTGTTGGACGATATGATTCATGGCAAGGTGGCCGTGGCCAACGAAGAGCTGGATGATCTGATTATCCGCCGCACCGACGGCTCTCCCACCTATAATCTGACTGTGGTGGTGGATGATCACGATATGGGCATCAGCCACGTGATACGTGGTGATGACCACATGCGTAACGCCATTCGTCAGATCAATATCTTCAAAGCGATGGGGGTAGATATCCCCAAATATGCTCACGTGGCGATGATCCTTGGTGATGATGGTGCAAAACTCTCCAAGCGGCACGGCGCAGTAAGCGTTATGCAGTATAAGGAGGAGGGCTATTTGCCGGAGGCATTGCTCAACTATCTGGTGCGCTTGGGCTGGTCCCATGGTGATCAGGAGATCTTCTCTGTTGATGAGATGATTCAGCTGTTTGAAATCGACGATGTCAACAAAGCCGCCTCAGCCTTCAATACCGAAAAGCTGCAGTGGCTTAACCAGCACTACATCAAAGAGGGTGACCCCAAACACTTGGCACATCTGCTGAGTTACCATATGGGGCGGCTCGGTATCGATCCCGCACATGGCCCTGATCTGGTAGAGGTGGTGAAGGCACAGCAGGAGCGGGCCAAGACCCTGGTGGAGATGGCGGATATCAGTGCCTTCTTCTATAAAGATTACGATGAGCTTGATGCGACTGCGGCAAAGAAGAACCTGCGTCCTGTTGCACGGGTGCCGCTGGAGAAGATGCGCGAACGTCTGGAGGCTCAACAGGAGTGGACGCCGGAAGCGTTGCATACACTGGTGCAGGAAGTATCTGATGAGTTGGAGCTGAAAATGGGCAAAGTAGCCCAACCGTTGCGTGTTGCCGTTGTCGGCAGAGCCGCTTCTCCCGGTATTGATGTGACTTTGCACCTAGTGGGCAAAGAGGCAAGTCTGCGCCGTATTGATCGTGCCTTGGAGTTTATTCATCAACGCGAAGCAAACGCCTGAGGTGAACCTGTATTGTAGGAGCGGCTTTAGCCGCGAATGGGGTTTGGGTGAAGTGAATTTCGCGGCTAAAGCCGCTCCTACATCCACCATCATCGTCTGCCATGGCAATTTCAAAAAAATTGTGCATAGCTGGTAATAATGAAGCAGGAAATATGAGCACTACTGAAACCAAAACACCGAGCAACTTTATCCGCCAGATTATCGATGCCGACCTGGCCTCAGGTAAAAATGAGGGCAGGGTACATACCCGTTTTCCACCCGAGCCAAACGGTTACCTCCATATTGGGCATGCTAAATCGATCTGCCTCAACTTTGGTGTTGCCCGGGACTATCCCGGTGGCCTATGCAATCTGCGATTTGATGATACCAACCCCCACAAGGAGAACATCGATTACGTCAATGCGATCATGGATGATGTGCGCTGGCTCGGCTTTGATTGGCAGGAGCGCCTCTTCTACTCATCAGATTACTTTGAGAAACTTTACGATTTCGGCGTCGAGCTGATCGAAAGCGGCAAGGCCTACGTCTGTGATCTCAACGCAGAACAGGTAAGAGAGTACCGTGGCACCCTCACAGAGCCGGGTAGAGTCAGCCCCTTTGCCGAACGCACTGTCGAGGAGAACCTTGACCTCTTTGCGCGCATGAGGGCAGGGGAGTTCGAGGATGGTAGCCGCGTACTGCGTGCCCGTATCGATATGGCATCGCCTAATATGAATATGCGTGACCCGACGCTCTATCGCATCCGTCACGGAATTATTCATCACCAGACCGGTGAGGCTTGGTGCATCTATCCAATGTACGATTACACTCATCCTATCTCCGATGCCCTGGAGGGGATTACACACTCTCTCTGTACACTGGAGTTTGAAGATCACCGCCCGCTCTATGATTGGGTGCTGGACAATATCACCATCCCTTGTCATCCCCAGCAGATCGAGTTCTCTCGGCTTAACCTACAGTACACAGTGATGAGCAAACGCAAGCTCACCCAGTTGGTGGATGAGGGGCATGTGGAGGGCTGGTCAGACCCCCGTATGCCCACTATTTCCGGCTTGCGTCATCGGGGCTACACCCCGGCCTCTATCCGCACCTTTTGTGATCGTATAGGCATCACTAAATCTGATAACTCAGTAGAGATGGGAATGCTGGAGGCGTGTATCCGGGAGGAGTTGGATAAGTCCGCGCCCCGGGCCTTAGCGGTGCTCGATCCGCTCAAAGTGGTGATTGAGAATTTTCCAGAGGGGGAGCTGGAGATGCTCACCGGTGCCTGCCATCCAAAGGATGAGAGCATGGGCAGCCGTGAGATTCCCTTTACTCGCGAAGTCTATATCGACCGTGCCGACTTCCGTGAAACAGCAAATAAAAAGTACAAACGGATGGTAACAGGTGGCGAAGTACGGCTGCGCAACGGCTATGTCATCAAGTGTGAGCAGGTGATAAAAGATGAGGCTGGTGAGATTACCGAACTGCGCTGTAGCTATGATCCCGAGACCCTTGGAGCCAACCCGGTAGGTCGTAAAGTGAGAGGCGTAATTCACTGGGTATCTGCAGACCAGGGTGTCGCGGCGGAAGTACGAATTTATGATCGTTTGTTCAATCACCCCACCCCGGATGGTGATAAAGAGGTGGAGTCCTTCCTGGAACATCTCAATCCTGATTCCCTTAAAGTGGTCAATGCCATGGTTGAAACCAGCCTCGCCAACGCTGAACGTGGAGCACGTTATCAGTTCGAGCGGGAAGGCTATTTCTACCGTGACGAGCTGGCGGAAAAGCTGGTTTTTAACCAGACGGTTACCCTGCGGGACTCCTGGGCGAAGATCGAACAGCCGGTGAAAAAATAAGCACCTGAAAGGGGTGGACAAACGATGCACCACCTCGTAATATACGCGCCTCGTTTGGGGCCATAGCTCAGCTGGGAGAGCGCTACACTGGCAGTGTCGAGGTCGGCGGTTCGATCCCGCCTGGCTCCACCAAACAGGAAAAATCCGGTTGTCGAAGGGTCGGATTTTTTTATTTACCGAGTTAAAACGTCCCCTTCGTCTAGAGGCCTAGGACACCGCCCTTTCACGGCGGTAACAGGGGTTCGAACCCCCTAGGGGACGCCAACACGAAAAGCCCGTTCAGTTTACTGGACGGGCTTTTTTATTCTCTTTGCATCGGAGGTTCTCCATACCTCCCAACTCACATGCCGGCCATGCATTTAACTCGGTTTTTTCTGGACAACGCCTATAGGATGCCTTAACATTCGCCGCTCGTTTGGGGCCATAGCTCAGCTGGGAGAGCGCTACACTGGCAGTGTCGAGGTCGGCGGTTCGATCCCGCCTGGCTCCACCAAACAAGAAAAATCCGGTTCACGAAGGGCCGGATTTTTTATTTACCGAGTTAAAACGTCCCCTTCGTCTAGAGGCCTAGGACACCGCCCTTTCACGGCGGTAACAGGGGTTCGAACCCCCTAGGGGACGCCAACATAAAAAGCCCGGTCAGTTTCCTGACCGGGCTTTTTGCTTTTTTACTGTAGCCTGAAAATTTTAGGTGTCTGGTGGCTACAGGAAGTGAATTTACTCTGGGACCTGTGGCGTTTCCACCGCAGTTGTAGCATCTGGAGCTGGTTTAGCAGCCTCTATGGGGGTTTCAACCACCGGCTCAGGTGCCAACGTTTCCACTTCGGGTACCTTAAACTTACTGACCAGAATAAGCATCCCCACCTTCGGATGATCGATAAAGTGGAGTTCGCCACTGCGCATCTTGCGATGGTTGGTGATACGGTAGTCTCTGTACATCGACTGCAGAGCAAAGCTGCCTGCATCGACTGTGTTGGAGATATCCCTTGCCTCCCTATGTGTGAGATCAAAATTTAGGTGCAGGTAGCGCTGCACACTGACCTGGATAACGCCTTCGAGGATTGGTGTTTCAGAGGCAATTTGATCATTTGAGGTAAGGTGCAGGGGTACGGTCTCATCACGTGACCTCATCTGCTGTCGCCAAGCAGTATGGATCAGGGGCATAAGCTTGCCACGGCTTCTTTTCAACCGACTGAGCTCACTGGTCAGGCGCCACTCACTTTCAGGTAATAGAGTGTAGAGGGCGGTGGGTAAACCAATCTCATCTGAAACTATAGGTGTTTCAGCAGCAGTGGCTGGGCTTCCCCTTCTGGTATTCTCCTCGGCTATAGAAAAACGAAAGGCGCCTTCAAAATCGGGACTGCCTGGTTCGTCACTCCACTGTTCCGTACTGCCTGCACCGGCACTGTTGTGAGTGAAGATGATCATCTCCACGTCGTACCAGGGAGCTTCATCTCTTCTCTGGGCGGAGGAGGAGATGGGGAGAAGGAGAGCAAAGCAGCTGATTGCAGTAACTATTTGGCGAATATTTCTCATAGTGTTTCTTGTTATTACCGGTTTGTCGCTTGCCCCATTGTCCATCGCCGGGGTGGAAAAGTCATTCACTACACACCTGTTATTTCATCGAGCATGGCTGTGATTTGTGAAATACGCTGTTCACGCTCTGACATGTCGATAAAAAAGCGTATCTTGTCGGCACCGTCAAGCTTATACTTTTTTGGTTTGGTCTGAATCAAATGGATGATCCTCCCAGGGTCAATCTTTGGCTCACCACTGAAGAGGATACGGCCGCTGCTTGGTCCTGCTTCGATCTTGGAAATCCCCAGGGGATTTGCTTTAAGCTTAAGCTCCGTGATACCAAAGAGCACCTTGGCCGGATCGGGTAACAGACCGAAGCGGTCGATCATCTCCACCTGCAGTTCTCTCAGCTCTTCTCGGTCGGCAGCACTAGCGATACGCTTATAGAGCACCAGGCGGCTGTGGACATCGGGCAGATAATCCTCCGGCAGCAGGGCCGGCAGTTGCAGGTCAATCTCGGCACCGTGATCAAGCGGCCGGTCGAGGTTGGGGGTTTCACCCGCCTTCAGTGCTTTGACGGCGCGCTCCAACAACTCGGTATAGAGCGAGAAACCCACCTCATGGATCTGTCCGCTCTGCCCTTCACCCAGCAACTCACCGGCGCCGCGTATCTCAAGATCGTGCGTTGCCAGAGTAAATCCCGCACCAAGATCTTCAAGGGATTCAATAGCTTCAAGCCTCTTCTTTGCGTCTGGCGTTAATGTCTTTGGTGGTGGTGTAATAAGGTAGGCGTAGGCACGATGATGAGAACGTCCAACCCGTCCACGCAGTTGATGAAGTTGAGCCAGCCCCAGTTTGTCGGCACGGTTGATGATGATGGTGTTGGCGCTGGGTACATCGATGCCACTCTCAATAATGGTGGTACAGACCAGGATGTTGAAGCGTTGGTGGTAGAAGTCGCGCATGATCGCTTCCAACTCACGCTCACGCATCTGTCCATGAGCTACCTGAACACGTACCCCCGGCATCAGCCGCTCCAGACGAGCGGCGGCGTTCTCAATGGTGCTGACTTCATTATGTAGAAAATAGACCTGGCCGCCGCGTTTTATCTCACGCTGACACGCCTCTTCAACCAATACATCGTTCCACTGGCTGACAAATGTTTTGATCGGGTGCCTTGCTGCTGGTGGTGTGGCGATAATGGAGAGGTCGCGCATACCTGACATCGCCAAATTGAGCGTTCGGGGGATGGGGGTTGCGGTGAGGGTGAGCATATCCACCTCGCTACGCAGGGATTTGAGGCGCTCTTTGTGGCGAACACCAAAGCGGTGCTCCTCATCGATGATCACCAGCCCCAGGTTTTTGAACTTGACGCTGTCACTCAGCAACTTGTGGGTGCCGATAACGATATCCACCTGACCGTTGGCTAACCCCTCAATGATGGCTGTCTGCTGCTTGCCGGTACGGAAACGTGACAGACTCTCTACCTTCATAGGCCAGTCGGCGAAGCGGTCTGAAAAATTGTTGTAGTGTTGCTGAGCAAGTAGGGTGGTGGGAACCAGTACCGCCACCTGCTTGCCACCATTGACGGCGGCAAAGGCGGCACGCATGGCCACTTCGGTTTTACCGAAGCCGACATCACCGCAGACCACACGGTCCATCGGTTGAGGGTTCTCCATGTCATTAAGCACGGCATCAATAGTCTGCTGCTGATCCGGCGTCTCCTCGAACTCGAAGGAGGTGGCAAAGGTTGCGTACTCCTCTCCGGGCTCCGGAAAGGCGTAGCCCTGGTTGGCGGCGCGACGGGCATAGATCTCCAACAACTCAGCCGCCACATCTCGTGCCTGCTCTGCCGCTTTGCGTTTGACCCGCTCCCACTGGTCTCCACCGAGACGGTGCAGAGGTGCGTTCTCTGGTGAGGCGCCGGCGTAGCGGCTGATCATGTGCAGGGAGGAGACCGGCACATAGAGCTTATCTCCCTTGGCGTACTCCAGAGTCAGAAACTCGGTGGCCATACCGCCTACTTCCAGGGCTTGAAGCCCAAGATAGCGACCGACACCATGATCTTCATGGACTACAGGAGCACCGATGTGCAGCTCGGTCAGGTTGCGCACCACCTGTTCTGCATCACGATGTTTGGCACTCCTGCGCCGCTCTTGGCGCACCCTTTCTCCCAGTAGCTGGCTTTCAGTGATGGTTAGCAATCGATCCTGGTCCAACCAAAGGCCCTGCTCCAGTGGAGCGACGGTGAGGCCGAGGGGGATATCAGAGTCGACGAAGGTACGCCAGCTCTCAACACCCGTTGGTCGGATGCCGTAGCTATTGAGCGTCTCATTCAGCATCTCGCGTCGACCGGCACTCTCAGCGATAAAAAGTATCCGGCCGGGATCACTGTCGATGAAATCCAGCAGCGCGCCCGCGGGGCGGTTTGCCCGTGCCTGAAAACTGAGGGGAGGGGGGCTGTGAGTGGCAAAGTTGTGAAAAGCGGTAAATCCTTTGTTTTTGCTTTCTATTTCACCTCTCTGTAGCTCAATCAAGCGCCCTCTATTGAGCCGGTTGGCCAGCTCGTCGCTCTCGAGATAGAGCCGCTTTGGAATCAGCAGGGGACGTTCGGTATCGTGGCTGCGCTGTTCATAGCGCTGATGCACCTGCTCTAAAAACAGTTCGGCCTGATCTCTCGCCTGAGCACTTTTTATCGTCAGGAGCCTGTCCGGGAGGAAATCGAAGAGTGTTGCCGTAGAATCAAAAAAGAGTGGCAGGTAATACTCCAATCCACCCGGAGCATTACCGTTGGATACCTCGCGATAGATAAGGCTGTTTTGTGGGTCGCCGTCAAAAGTGTTGCGGTAGGCTTGGCGGAAATGGCCAATGCCGGCCTCGTCCAGAGGAAACTCCCTGGCAGGCAACATCTCAATGCGTTTGATCTTATTGATGGTGCGCTGGCTTTCCGGATCGAAGGTGCGAATACTCTCGATCTCTTCGTCAAAAAGATCGATGCGGTAGGGTGTGTTGCTGCCCATGGGGAAAAGATCAAGTAGTGCCCCGCGAATTGCGTACTCGCCGTGCCCTATCACCTGGGATACGCAGTGGTAACCTGCCTGTTCCAGCTGACGGCGCATCGTATCCAGTGATAGAGAGTTGCCCACCTCCAGGACCAGGGTGTGTGCATCCAGGTAGGCCTTAGGCGGCAACCGCTGGAGTAGAGTGCTTACCGGCAGGATCAAAACTCCCCGTTGCATGCTGCTGAGGCGATGGAGCGTCAATAATCGTTGGGATACCAGCTCCGGCAGGGGAGAGAATACATCGTAGGGCAGGGTCTCCCAATCGGGAAAACTGAGCACCTCTGCCCCTGTTTCGCCCAGGAGAAATTTCAGCCCGCCTTCCAGTTGCAATGCTACCTGGGCATCATCCGCCAATACCAGCAGCAAACCGTCAAATCGCTCTGCTGCCGCTGCAATGGCGACGCTATCACTCATCCCGTAGAGACGCCCCCAAGCCAGGCGTTCATTATCCGTTGAGGGGAGGGGAGGATTGAGTGGGTCCGCCAGGGGTTTCCGGCTGATGTTGCTACTATCTGTCATGGATTATGGCTATCTGTGATGAGGGGGGATTCTCTCACACCCATTAGCCTGTCTGAAAGCAGTCAATAAAATTTCAGTATGATCCTGAGGTAATCAGGTAGAATTTTACTATCGATAATTTCCTGCAGGGTATGAAATTCGATGGAGATTGATGTGAACGAAGATGTCCAGGGGCCATCCTGGCGGATGAAAAAATCACTGCTACTGCGCCTTGGTATCGCTATGGGCGCCATTATTATCCTGGCAATGATTGGCATGTTCAGTTCCATATTCGTGGCGGAGAACTCAGAAGGTTTTGCTGCTGCAATCAACCATGCAGGTACCCTGCGTATGCAATCTTACCGGGTTGCCAGCAGTCTGGTTCATGGCACCGGAGTAGATGCAGATGGCGCCGGTGAACAGACCAGGAGATTGGTTGAGGAGTTTGAGGAGCGCCTGCATAGCCCGCGAATTCACAAGGTACTCGGTGAGGGGGCCGCCTGGGAGGTCGTTGACGCCTACCAAACGGTGGAGCAGGAGTGGGTGGAAGCGATACGTCCTCATCTGGAGCGTTATCTGGACCTGATAAGCAGTCCACAGATTGCCAGTAAACGGGCAGAGATAGCCAGTGAACAGATCTACTATCTCTCTGGTGTGGATAACTTTGTTCAGAAGATTCATGCGCTGGTGAAAGCTTTGGAGCTTGATGAGAATAAGCGAAATGAGCAGCTGCGCCTGATTCAGATTATCTCCATCATCATCACCTTGTTGGTGGCGGCTTTTACCCTCTATTTAACCCAGCGCAGTATTTTGACACCATTAAAAGACTTGCTGCTGTGTGCCGGCGCCGCACGCCATGGTGATCTTTCAGTGAGAAGCCGCTATGTCGGTGAAGATGAGCTAGGACAACTGGGGTATGCGTTTAACCTGATGGCGGAGGATCTGTCGAAACACTATGCCGATCTCGCTGAGCTAGTGCACGAGAAGACCGTCGACCTTGAGCGGAGCAACCACTCACTTGAACTGCTCTACAGCACGACCAAGCGATTGAGTGAGTCCTCTCTTGATGAGGATGTGCTTGAAGGGCTGATTCATGATATTGAGCAGCTAACCGGTGTTAGTGGCGGCACCATCTGCCTTGGAGGTCCAGGTGACCAAAGGGCATTCCGGCTGGCCTCCACGATTAATTTGAATCCTGATGGGCTGGGTGGGGACTGTTCACGCTGTTTCGGTGATGGTACTTCGCACCAGATTGAGATTTCCAATATCGGGGGAAAGGGTTGCCGTACGCTCTATTCTGTACCCATTCGTGATCAGGAAAACCACTTTGGCGTGCTATTGGTGGAACTCTCCACAGATGATGCTGCAGAGCTGGAAGATTGGCAGAAACCGCTACTGGAGACGGTGGTAAGTCATATCGCACTGGCAATCAATACCGCCCAAAAAGCCTCCCAAAACCGCTTGCTCTCACGTCTGGAGGAGCGCAGCGTTATCGCACGTGAGCTTCACGACTCAATTGCACAGTCTCTCTCCTATCTGAAGATTCAAGTCAGTCGGCTGGAAAAGAGTATCACTGATGAGTGTGGTAGAGACGATAACCTGGTGATTACCGCGAGACTGAGAAGTGCTTTGAATGGTGCTTATCGACAGCTGCGTGAACTATTGGCAACCTTCAGGCTGAGAATCAGTGAAGCGGGCCTGGGCGCTGCACTTGAGGCTACGGTAATGGAGTTCCGGGAAAGGAGCGAAATAGAGATCGTGTTGGTGGACCGAATTGCCAACTGCAAATTTGATCCCAACTCAGAAATCCACCTGATTCAGATTATTCGAGAAGCACTTTCCAATGTCATCCGTCATGCTAATGCCACTCATGCCCACGTATCAGTAGAGTGCGACCAGAAAGGCGAGGTGACTCTTCTGGTGGAGGATGATGGTGTTGGTATTGATGAAGAGAGTGACGTAATGCTGCATTATGGGATGCCGATAATGAAAGAACGGGCGGAGAGACTGGGTGGATCACTGACAGTAAGTGAGTCGCCATCGGGCGGCACAAGCGTTAAACTGGCATTTTCCGTTTCAGACCCTCTTTTCCAAGATCAGGACGGTGAAGCGCAAACAGGCCTATGAGAGACAAAATGGATAAATCGGCACCCTACACTCTGCTTGCTATCGACGATCACCCGCTGTTTCGTAAAGGGGTGGCTGATCTTATAGACATGGAAGACTCGATCGAGCTGGTGGGTGAGGCGGCATCCGGATTGGAAGGGCTAAGGCTGGCCAAAGAGCTTGAGCCCGACTTTATCCTACTGGATATTAATATGAAGGGTATGGGGGGGCTGGAGACTCTGAAAGCAATAAAGGATGCTGGAGTTGAGTCCAGAGTTTTGATGCTGACGGTGTCTGATAATGAAGAGGATGTTATCTCCGCCCTGCGAAATGGTGCTGATGGTTATCTACTGAAGGATATGGAACCTGAGGATATTCTTGCCTGCCTTAAAAAGGCGGCAGAGGGCACGATTGTTATAAATGAGCGCCTGACTCAACTGTTGGCGCACTCACTCCGAGAGGGTAAACTGACCGAACGCAATGTCGGTTACGCTGATCTGACGGAGCGGGAGAGAGAGATACTCGACCTCATCGCCAGCGGCATGAGTAACAAGCTTATTGCGCAGACACTGCATATCACCGAGGGAACGGTAAAGGTGCATGTGAAACACCTACTCAAGAAGCTGGGGTTGCACTCACGAGTTGAGGCTGCAGTCTGGGCGCTCAAACAGAGTTGAATGGATGGAGTCGACCTGGTTCTAACCTTGGTTCCCCTGAACTTGCTTCATTAACTTCATAAGCTACCATTTATTCTTTAACCCAGATTCCGCAGTTGACCGCTCCATTCTGAGGCTAAGTGACTGATATTAAGAGCATTGATATCAATTTATGCTTTCACCCGCTGGGTGAGTCACGCTACGGAGTGAATTGCACGCTTGCGGTGGCGCATGGCGGCGTTACAACTCCTTGCAATAGACTAACTATTACGCGTCGTTGTGCCTTGCCCTGCACCACCGCAAACGCACACTTCACCCCGTCCAACTGCGGATTCTAGGTTTAAGGAGACTCTGATCAAGTCATGATTGCTTTACGCCGACTAAAATTGCCCCAGTTTGCTCCGAAGGTTGCAGCAATAGAGTGGCTATTGCCCCTCACTTCGAAACAAACTGGAACAATTTTATCTCAGCCTAAATCTAACCAGACTTAATCGGAGGCTCCTTAACGGTAGCTTCAATTAGAAAAACTGTTAATTCCATCCAGTGCATCTGTTGTGACGAACATACCCTCCATCACATCTTTGATGGCACATAAAAAAGCCAAGCGCACATTATTCAGAGAATGCTTGGACTTTTTGTAATTTATTAATAACTAATGGAATATTTGTACTTTTACTATGAAATATTGGTATAAATACCAATATAAATAAAAGAATACCAGAGCGTCAAAGTAGGTAATTATATACAGTATAAATACCCACTTAGTGGTACTCCCTAATTACCTAAAACACGGCAACCAATTGAATATATTGGAAATATCATTGTTTAGTTGATTAAGGTCAATGTTGTTTATTCCTAATATATCGAGAATTGCCCATCGCACTATCACGAGCTGGGTTTGATGGTTGGGAAAATAAACAGAATGCAGTTTTTGCGGGGTGATTTTCAGGGTGCTGGAGATCCCCTCCGTCCCCCTTGGTCTCTCTCTGAATTACAGTTTCAAGATAAGTGCACAGGCTGTGGTGACTGCATCGAAGCCTGTCCCTATCACCTCATCTCAGAGGGCCGGGCAAAGTTCCCCGAGATTGATTTCACCAACTACGGTTGTGACTTCTGCGGTGATTGCGTGACGGCATGCAAGCCGGGAGCACTCCAGCGCGGAGAAGCCAGTGATAGCTCACCATGGAATCTCAAAGCGACCATTCTACCGGCCTGTCTCTCACTTAATGCTGTTGTCTGCCGTTCTTGTGGCGAGGCCTGCGAGGAACGGGCAATCAGTTTCAAACTTGAGACTGGTGGAATTGCACGACCACTTCTCGATATGAATTCATGTACAGGCTGCGGTGAGTGTTTTGCAGTCTGCCCGATAAAAGCAGTAAAAATTTCATCAACCGAATCGCGCAACGAAGCAGCGTGAAGGGAGTGAGGCAACGTTAAATTATGAATGTATGCAGCGTTATTGTTCATGCCAAACCGGAGAATTGTGGTGTAGTACAGACCCGGCTAGAGGCGCTTCCCGGCGTAGAGGTTCACGGTGGGGAAGATGAGGGGAAATTGATTGTTACTGTGGAGGATGCCGGCGATATATCGGCGGCGGACACCATGATGGCATTTAATTCGGTGGAAGGCGTAATCAGTTCGATCTTGATTTACCACTATGGTGGTGACGATCTTGGAGAGGAGGTAATACGTGAAGTTAACTAGACGTGATTTTGTAAAGAGCAATGCCATTGCGGCGGCAGCATCCGTGGCGGGAGTTACCCTACCGATGGGCAAGGCTGCACTGGCGGCTGGAGAGGATGATGGTATTCGTTGGGACAAGGCAGCCTGCCGCTACTGTGGTACCGGTTGTAGTGTCCTGATGGGGGTGAAAGACGGCAAGGTGGTAGCATCACAGGGTGACCCTGATGCACCGGTAAACAAGGGCCTGAACTGTATTAAAGGCTACTTCCTGCCAAAGATCCTTTACGGAAAGGATCGCCTGACCCAACCGTTGTTGAGGAAAAAGGGTGGCAAGTTTGACAAGAACGGCAAGTTTGAGCCTGTGAGCTGGGACGAGGCGTTCGATGTTATGGCCGATAAGTGGAAAGCCGCACTGAAGAAGGGCGGACCTACCAATGTCGGTATGTTCGGCTCCGGTCAGTGGACCGTATGGGAAGGTTATGCCGCCTCCAAATTGATGAAGGCCGGTTTCCTCTCCAACAACCTGGACCCCAATGCCCGTCACTGCATGGCCTCTGCGGTGGGTGCTTTCATCCGTGCCTTCGGTATTGATGAGCCGATGGGCTGCTATGACGATCTGGAGCATGCAGATGTCTTTGTACTCTGGGGCGCCAACATGGCGGAGATGCATCCTATTCTCTGGTCACGACTGACGGATACCCGCCTGACCAAGAAGGATTGCGAAGTGCACGTGCTCTCAACCTATGAGCATCGCTGCTATGAGTTGGCCGATAACGGTATGGTGTTTACTCCCCAGAGTGATCTGGCGATCGCCAATTACATCGCCAACTACATCATCCAGAACAAGGCCTATAACAAGGACTTCATTGGTAAGCACGTTAACTTTACCAAGACGCCTACAGACATCGGTTATGGTCTGCGTCCTGACCATCCTTTGGAGAAGAAGGCGAAAAACGCTGGTAAGGGTACACTCAGCAAGATCAGCTTTGAGGAGTACACCAAGTCGGTAGCGCCTTACACGGTAGAGAAGGCCAGTGAAATCTCCGGTGTTCCCAAGAAAAATCTTGAGAGACTGGCCAAGGTCTACGCCGATCCCAATAAGAAGGTTACCTCTTACTGGACAATGGGTATGAATCAGCACACCCGTGGTGTGTGGATGAACGGTCTGGTCTATAACATCCATCTGTTGATGGGTAAGATCTCAGAGCCGGGCAACAGCCCGTTCTCTCTCACCGGCCAGCCATCAGCCTGTGGTACCGCCCGAGAAGTGGGTACTTTCTGTCATCGTCTGCCTGCTGATTTGGTAGTGAAGAAAGAGCCACACCGCAACTTCTCAGAGAAGGTGTGGAAAATGCCCAAAGGTTCACTGAACGGCAAGGTGGGTTACCACGCTGTGAAGATGCACCGCATGTTGAAAGACGGCAAGATGAACTGCTTCTGGGTTCAGTGCAACAACAATATGCAGGCCGCCGCCAACATGAACGAGGAGTCCTATCCCGGTTGGCGTAATCCTGACAACTTCATCACCGTAACCGACCCCTACCCAACGGTTTCCGCCATGGCGGCAGACTTGGTACTGCCTACCTCCATGTGGATCGAGAAAGAGGGCGCCTACGGTAATGCGGAACGTCGCACCCAGTTCTGGCGTCAGCAGGTTAAAGGGCCAGGTGAATCCAAGTCAGATCTCTGGCAGTTGATGGAGTTCGCCAAGCGCTTCACGATGGAAGAGGTGTGGCCTGCTGCAGTACTCGATCAGAAACCTGAGTATAAGGGTAAAACCCTGTACGAAGTGTTGTATGAGAATGGTCAGGTCAACAAATTCCCGTATGAAGGGAAGGTCACTGATGATCGTGGCAACGAGTACCAGAACGACGAGAGCGAGCACTTCGGTTACTACGTACAGAAGGGGCTCTTTGAAGAGTACCGGATGTTCAACTCTGCTGCCGATATCATCAAAAAGGGCCATGAGATGGCACCGTTTGAGGAGTATCACAAGACACGCGGTATGCGCTGGCCGGTGATTGACGGTAAAGAGACTCTGTGGCGTTTCCGTGAGGGCTACGATAAGCACGTCCCTGCAGGTGAAGGCGTTAAGTTCTACGGGAAACCTGATGGTAAAGCTAACATCATCACTGCCCCATACGAGCCGGCTGCCGAGCCACCGGATGCTGAATACGACACCTGGCTCTGCACCGGACGTGTACTGGAGCACTGGCATTCGGGTTCAATGACCCGTCGTGTGCCTGAGCTCTATCGGGCGGTGCCTGATGCAGTGCTGTTTATGCATAAGAAGGATGCCAAGAAACGCAAGCTGCGCAATGGTCAGATGGCGAAGATCACGTCACGTCGTGGTGAGATCATCGCCCGGGTAGAAACCCGTGGCCGTAACCGTGTACCGGAGGGGCTGGTGTTTGTCCCCTGGTTCGATGCCAGCCGCTTGATCAACAAGGTCACACTGGATCAGACTGATCCGCTCTCGAAAGAGACGGATTACAAGAAGTGTGCCGTGAAGATCACCAAGGCATAGGGTAATTCTCCGTTCCGGATGAAACCGGAACGGGGGTTTTAAAGTGAAGAAACTGATACCGAATCGATACCCAGTTAAGTAGTTAAAGTTGGGATGCAGTATTGAGATGAGTGATTCAGGTAACAATCAGAGCATGAAAGAGGGTTTGAACCGCAGGCAGTTTCTGGGCAAAACGCTTAAGACTGCGTGTGGGGTTGGCTTGATAGGTTTGGGGCTTGGCATGTATGCGAAGCGAGCCTCATCCCTACCTGCTACGGCAATTCGTCCACCGGGGGCCATTCCGGAAGATGAATTTCTCGGTGCCTGTATTCGTTGCGGCTTGTGTGTACGGGATTGTCCCTACGACATACTCAAGCTGGGACAGTTGGGTGACGAGGTGCCGACCGGCACACCTTATTTCACGGCCCGGACCGGCCCCTGTGAGATGTGTGATGACATCCCATGTATTCCGGTCTGTCCGACCAATGCGCTGGATCATAGCCTGACCGATATCAACCAATCCCGTATGGGGCTGGCAGTGGTAGTGGATCAGGAGACCTGTATCGCTTTTCTTGGCCTGCGCTGTGAGGTCTGTTTCAACGTCTGTCCGGTCAGGGGTGATGCAATCACTCTCGACATGCTGCACAACACACGCTCAGGAAAGCACGCACTGTTTATACCGGTGGTGCACTCAGAAGCCTGTACCGGCTGTGGGCTGTGTGAGAAAGCGTGCATTTTGGAAGAGGCGGCGATAAAGGTTTTCCCGATGCATCTGGCAAAGGGTGAACTGGGCGAACACTATCGAGTCGGTTGGGAAGAGAAAGAGAGGGCAGGGGAAGCACTGGTGACACCGGACGTAGAGCATCAATACAACCTTCCTGAAGGGGTGCGCTACGACTTGCAGGGTAAGGGGTTAATTATCGATCAGGACGAGGCTGAGATTCCGGTCTCATCCAATCCACTCGATACCCTGAACCGCGGTATTGGAGATTAAACGATGACAGACAGCGTTAAAGTAGGTGCTGAAGCCATCGCAACCAAGGGTTGGGTGAAAGCTCACCAGTGGTTGATTCTCCGTCGGCTTAGCCAGTTGTCGATTCTTGCGCTCTTTATGATCAGCCCGCTGTTGGTTGATCGTCTGGAAAGGGAGACATGGTTGGTCAAGGGCAACCTGGCCTCCAGCATGACGCTGGATGTGCTGCCGCTGACCGATCCTCATATCCTGCTTCAGGCGATATTGGCCGGTGTCGAGCCACACCAGGATGCCATTATCGGTGTCGTGATCGTGATCCTCTTCTACTTGCTGGTAGGAGGGCGGGTCTACTGCTCATGGGTCTGTCCCGTGAACATGGTTACCGACACTGCTGATTGGCTGCGTAGAAAGCTGGGTTTTAAGTCAGGTACTACGATTTCCAGGTCTACACGCTACTGGATGTTGGCTCTGACGCTGATCCTGCCGCTGGTGACCGGCTCGATTGTCTGGGAACTGTTCAACCCGGTGTCGATGATGTTTCGCGGCATCGTCTTCGGGGTGGGCATGGCCTGGGTGATGGTGCTGGGGATCCTCCTCTTCGACCTGCTTATCGCCAGGGACGGTTGGTGTGGAAGGCTCTGTCCCGTGGGTGCTTTTTACAGCCTGCTTGGCAAGAAAAGTGTGCTGCAGGTGGTGGCTGACAAACGCGAACAGTGTGATGACTGTATGGACTGTTTTATGGTCTGTCCTGAGGCTCAGGTAATCAATCCTGCGCTGAAAGGCGCGGAGAAAGGGCTTGGTCCTGTCATATCGTCGTCAGAGTGCACTAATTGCGGGCGCTGTATTGATGTATGTGCAGAGGATGTTTTTCACTTTGGAACCAGATTTACCCACTACAAGGTAATTGCTAACGGAAAAGAGAGCGGCCCTGACGCAACACCCAAGGCCCATCACTTTACTGATGCAGCTTGATATATAACGGTAGTCCAGAAATCTAGATTGATGGAGATTATGATGAAAAAAATATTTGTAACTCTTTTGGCCGCGCTGGCGGTCATGATGTTCACAGGTAGTGCTATAGCTGGCATTTCCTCTCTGCGTGGAGGCCAGGAGCTCACTTCTGATGCCAAAAAACCGGCAAAAAAGAAGCAGATGATTGTCGAAGGTGGAATTGAACGGAGCTATAAAGAGCAACCGCCAATGATTCCTCACAAGATTGATAAGGATAAGATCAATCTCAAGAGCAACACCTGCATGAACTGCCACAGTGAAAAAACCTACGAGAAGAAGAAAGCACCTAAAGTGGGTGACAGCCACTACGTCACACGTGACGATAAGGTGCAGGAGACAATCTCCAGTCGCCGTTACTTCTGTAACCAGTGTCATGCGGCACAGGTCAATGCAAATTCGTTGGTTGATAACTCCTTTGAGGGGGCCAAGTAGGCTATAATAGCTGGCAGCAGCGCTCCTGGTTATTCTGATCGGGGGCGCTGTTTTCCAATTATTGATGTGTCGGTCAATGGATATATCATCAACCAAGAGAGGGACGCCGAGATGCTCACGTTACTCTACGGTTTTATGTTAATTGTCAAGCACATACCATATATTTTTAATCTGCCTTCGAGGTAGTCGGGGATCCACCCGATTGATCTTGCACGGGTGAGTAAGTAGATCTGATAGAGAATAGGTTTAACCATGACTGTAGGCACAAAACGTGGAACCATCAGCCTGTTGGTAATAGGTGTTGTAATGGGTGTTGCCCTCTGGGGTGGCTTTAACTGGACACTGGATTTGACCAATACCGAGGAGTTTTGCATCTCCTGCCATGAGATGGAGGCAACCCCCTATGTGGAGTTGGAGGAGACGATTCACTTCTCAAACCGGACCGGTGTACGCGCAACCTGCCCGGACTGCCATGTTCCCAGGCCATGGATTCATAAAATCATACGTAAAATCAAGGCCAGTAACGAGCTCTACCACCACTTCATAACTGGAGATGTGGACACTCCTGAGAAGTTCGAGGAGAAGCGTCTTCACCTTGCCCAGAATGTCTGGACGGCAATGAAAGACACCGACTCTCGTGAGTGTCGTAACTGCCACGACTTTGATTCCATGGATTTTGATCGTCAGGAGAGCCGTAGCGCCGAAGCACATGACGAGGCGATTGAAAACAACTGGACCTGTATCGATTGTCACAAAGGCATTGCACACTCACTGCCTGAAGGTTTTGATCCTATGGAGCACATGCCCGGGGGGGAATAATCCTTTAAATAGCAAGGTTGAAAGGATAGCCCGGTGGAGAGCGTCTCTTCGCCGGGCTATTGTTTTTTGCCGGTTAAAAGAGAAGAATGGTGTACCTCCAGTTCAAGGTGTAGTAGATGACTGAATTGATTGATCGTTACGGTCGAAAGATCGAGTACCTCCGTATCTCCGTGACAGACCGTTGCGATTTGCGCTGTTTCTACTGCATCCCAAAAGGATTTAAAGGATTTACAGAGAACGAAAACCGCCTCTCCCTCGATGAGTTCTTACGGCTGATACGTATTTTCAGTGAACTGGGAGTGAGCAAGCTGCGCCTTACCGGTGGCGAGCCTCTGGTGCGTAAGGACATTGGTGAGATGGTGCGTGGTATAGCCGCTCTGCCGGGTGTTGAAGACTTCTCCATGAGTACCAATGCCTCCAATCTGGCAGAACATGCTCAGATGCTCAAAGAGTCTGGAATTGGTCGTATCAACGTCAGTCTCGATACGTTGAAGCCCGATGTTTTCAAGGAGATCACACAAGGCGACCTCACCAAGGTGATAGACGGTTTGATGGCGGCCAAGGCCGCTGATCTTCACCCCATCAAGATCAACATGGTGGTGATGAAAGATCTCAACTTTGACGAGATCGGCGATATGGTCGATTTCTGCCTGGAGCACCGCTTCACCCTGCGTTTTATAGAGACCATGCCGGTTGGTGCAGGCGGGCAGAGTGCGAAGGACCACTATGTCAGTCTGGATGATGTACGTAAAAAACTTGAGGAGCGTTTTGAACTGGAACCGGCGCGTATGACCGGTGCCGGTCCGGCAAAATATCTGAAGGTTGTGGGTAAGCGACTAAAGATCGGCTTTATTACCCCCATGTCCCAGCATTTCTGCGAAGACTGCAACCGGGTACGTCTCTCTTCAGAGGGAACCCTTTACCTCTGTCTCGGGCAGAATGACAAACTGGAATTCCGGCCACTACTGCGGCAAAACCTCAGTGATGACGAGCTGAAAGAGGCGATTCTGGAAGCGATCAAACGCAAACCTGAGAAACATGAGTTCAACGACTCACCCGATCAGGTGGTGCGCGTCATGTCGATGACAGGCGGTTAATTCAAAGAAATAAAATGCTTCAGCCGCAAATGAACGCGAATAAACGGAAATATATATCTCTTTGATTTGCGGCTGACTAGGGCAGTACTTTTCGGTAGGGTTTGACCACTACAGAGGTAAATACGCCGGTTAGGGTGTAGGGGTCTTGTTCCGACCACTCACGGGCCTCTTCCAAGGAAGTGAACTCAGCAATGATCAGGCTGCCGGTAAAGCCTGCGGACCCGGGATCTTCGCTGTCGATAGCGGGGTGGGGGCCGGCTACCAGCAGTCTACCCTCGTTCTGTAGCACCTTAATGCGTTCAATGTGCTCAGGTCGGGCCTGCAGCCGTGCTTCCAGGCTATCTTCCCGGTCTGTTCCCATAATGGCGTAGAACATTTAGTTCTCCTCCTGTGCGGTCTCTTGTTCGGTCATGAAACGGGCCATGTAGAGTGATTGCAGTATCACAAACAGGAAAGTAAGCCCCATCATTCCGAATAGTTTGAAATTGACCCACGTCTCCTCAGCAAAGTTGAAGGCGACGTAGAGGTTGAGACCGCCCATCGCTAAGAAGAAGAGGGCCCAGGCAAGATTCAACTGTTTCCAAACAACATTAGGGAGTTTCACCGCATGCCCCATCATGCGTTCCACAAGGAGGCGTTTACCGATAAATTGGCTTCCGATAAATGCCACACCGAACAGCCAGTTGATCACTGTCGGCTTCCACATAATGAAAAGTGGATCACGCAGTAGTAGTGTCAGCCCCCCAAAAAAGGCCAATAGGCCCAGGGTGACCAGATGCATCTTCTCTACCTTGCGGTGGCGAAACCAGTTAAATCCTACCTGCACAAATGCTGCTGCAATGGCGACCGCAGTAGCGGTGTAAATATCGTAGAATTTATATGCAACAAAAAAGAGAATAACGGGAAAAAGATCAGTAAGAAATTTCATAGCTTCTGCTGTAGCTCAGTGTAGAATTCTGTTGGTCGGCCAGTTTTCGCAGAACTGGCGAATAACATCGCGTACCTGTTCAGGGTAGTTCTGGATCTCCACCTGCCCCATCCCTTCACGGAAAAACTCCGGTGCCTCATCAGGGAGATACTCCGTGATACTGCCGAAGGCCTCTTCCATCAAACGGGGCGAGAGGGTGCGTGTGGCGACGATAGCACGATTCAGCAGCAGTAGTCTCCACGGGTGTTGCAGGTCATCCGACTGCCCCTCTTCACTGATTGTCGGGCTGACAGCGTCGAGTATCTCACCCATGGTGTGATAGAGCTGCTCCAGCTGCCTCGGTTCCATGGAGTCATTGGCAATAGTGGCCAGCCCATTGACGGTGAGGCTGATTAGGGAGAGATCCCCCCCCCGGCGCGCAATCCACAATGCCAGTGCAATGGCGAGGGACTCCCAAGGATAATGATTACTCTCCATTCCCAGCTCATTTGTGAGCTGTGCAAGATTCTCAAGAATAGAAAAACCGTAGTTTCCCAACTCACTCAGATCCGGGCCTGTCGATTCAGTAGTGGTGGGTGGGAGGAGGAGCTGACTATTATCTTCAAATCTGTAGAGCAGGGATATCAGCTGATCCATAGCATCGGCAAGTTGCTCAGGGGAGGGTTCGTCACTCAGCTCGGGCGAACCGGCGGTGAGCCAAGCCTCATAAAACACCTCATAACTTTCAGAAAATGTTTCAGCGAACCAATTTATATCAGCGGGTGGGATCTCCATAGTAGGGATTCTAACCCTATGGAACTATGTTGCACAAAACCTGCCTGCATTCAGCTGTTTTCCGCACCAAATCTCCGGCTTTCAATGGCGCCTTAAGGTACAATGTCCTGATGTCTGCGCAATATGATCTCCACGCCCACTCAACCGCCTCGGATGGCACACTCACACCAGAGACATTGGTTGCCAGGGCCTGTGAGCTGGGCATAGAAGTATTAGCATTGACCGATCACGACACAACCGACGGGGTAGGTGAAGCGGTGACGGCGGCGGAGAAAACCGACCTGCGGCTGATTCCCGGTATCGAGCTGTCGGTTACCTGGAACAAGCAGGTGATCCATCTCGTTGGGCTTGGTATCGACCCGACTGGCGAGGCGTTGGTGACCGGGCTCAAAGGGCTGCGTGAATTTCGTCAGTGGCGGGCGGAAGAGATCGGTCGGCGTCTGGAGAAAGCGGGTATCTTCGGTGCTTATGAGGGAGCTAAGGCGCTCTCCAATGGTGAATTGATCAGCCGTACACACTTTGGCCGCTTCCTGGTAGACAAGGGGCACGCCCCAGACACCCGCAAGGTGTTCAAAAATTTTCTTACCCGAGGTAAACCGGGGCATGTTCCCGGAGACTGGGCGTCTTTGGCCGACGGTGTTGCCTGGATATGTCAGGCGGGTGGCCAGGCGGTGGTAGCGCATCCAGCGCGCTATGGTCTTACACGCAGTAAACTGCGGCGTTTGATCGCTGAGTTTGTAGAGGCGGGGGGAGAGGCCCTGGAGGTGGTGTCGGGTAGCCACAGCCGCGATGAGAATTTCACCATGGCACGTCATGCAAAGGATTTTGGACTAATGGGGTCGGCTGGGTCTGATTACCATGGTCCGGAAACGCCTTGGAATGAGCTGGGGCGGATACCACCATTGCCCGATGGCGTTATCCCGATTTGGCATAATTGGTCGCACGATTAAGACGGTAGAGTAACAGTAACCATGGCACAGCTTTTTCAGATACACCCGGATAACCCGCAACAGCGGTTGATCAGCAGTGCTGTGGAGATCATTCATAGTGGTGGACTGGTGATCTATCCCACCGACTCAAGCTATGCTCTTGGCTGTCATATCGGTGACAAAAGGGCGATGGAGAGAATCCGCCGCATACGAAAACTTGACGATAAGCATAACTTTACTCTGGTCTGCCGTGACTTGTCTGAGATATCTACCTACGCCAAGGTGGGAAATCAGCATTATCGGACGATGAAGACACTTACACCGGGCCCCTATACCTTTATCCATACTGCCACCAAGCAGGTGCCCAAACGGCTACAGAATCCGAAGCGAAAAACGGTGGGCTTTCGTATCCCCGATAACGCCATCGCCCAAGCGCTACTTGAGACCCTGGGAGAGCCACTGATGAGTTCTACGCTGATTCTGCCGGGAGAGGAGATGCCGATGACCGATCCCTATGAGATGCGTGATCTTCTGGGACATGAGGTTGATTTGGTGATAGATGGCGGCTATTGCGGCATGGAGGCGACCACCGTAGTGGGCATGGAAGATGAGGGAGCAGTGGTTTATCGCCATGGTAAGGGTGATTCCAGCTTATTTGTGGAGTAAGTTCTCAGGTATAATCCGCCGATGGATATAGGAAATACAATTCAACAGGTGTCGGTGCTTATCTGCTACCGGTACTGTTTGCCATTACTGTTCATGAGGCGGCACACGGCTGGATGGCGATGAAACACGGTGATAGAACGGCCTTGATGCTCGGTCGTGTCACACTCAACCCGTTTAAGCACATCGATCCAGTGGGCACCGTACTGGTCCCTCTGATGACCTTTTTTCTTAGTGGATTCCTCTTTGGCTGGGCTAAGCCGGTGCCGGTTAACTGGCGCAACCTCAACAACCCACGTCGTGACATGGCTTTTGTCGCATTGGCCGGTCCCGGCGCCAACCTGCTGATGGCGATCGGCTGGGCGGTGATTATCAAGATCGGGGTGATGCTGATGCCCCATTGGCAGTGGGTCGGCCTGCCGCTGGTCTATATGGGTGGAGCGGGTGTACTGATTAATACTCTATTGATGGTGCTCAACCTAATGCCGATTTTGCCCCTCGATGGCGGCCGCATACTCAACTCTCTATTACCGCCCAGGCTCGCCTACCAGTTCTCCCGGCTTGAGCCCTTCGGTATGTTTATTATTATCGGCTTGCTGATGACCGGGGTGCTGGGGAAGGTGCTTTGGCCTCTGGTAATATTTACCATCAATATTTTGCCGGCATCCGACATTGTCAAAGAGATCTACTTCTAATCAATCCTAAGGGGATAACCTTGAATTCCGTTCCTGCTCAACATGCTCGTGTCCTATCCGGAATGCGGCCCACCGGTCGCCTTCACCTCGGTCACTACCACGGTGTACTGAAAAACTGGGTTGAACTCCAGCATGAGTATGAGTGCTACTTTTTTGTAGCCGACTGGCATGCACTGACTACCCACTATGAAGACCCCAGCATCATTCCAAAAAGTGTCTGGGATATGGTGATTGATTGGCTGGCTGCAGGCGTCAACCACGGCGAGGCCAAGCTGTTTATCCAGTCACAAGTGCCGGAACATGCTGAACTTCACATGTTGCTCTCCATGATCACCCCTCTTGGATGGTTGGAGCGGGTACCCAGCTACAAGGATCAGCAGGAAAAGTTAAAAGAGAAAGATCTGGCCACCTATGGATTTCTCGGTTATCCGCTACTACAGGCGGCAGATATTCTGATCTACAAGGCAGGTATGGTACCGGTAGGCGAAGACCAGGTGGCCCATGTTGAACTGACTCGCGAGGTAGCTCGTCGGTTTAACCATATTTACGGTCGGGAGGCCAACTTCGAAGAGCTTGCGGATCAGGCTGTGAAAAAGATGGGTAAGAAGAGCGCCAAGCTCTACAAACGTTATCGCAAGGAGTATCAGGAGCAGGGCAATCACGAAGCACTGGAAGCAGCTCGTGCTCTACTTGAGAGTCAGCAGAACATCACCGTCAATGATCGTGAGCGTTTATTCGGTTATATCGAGGGCAGTGGCCGAATCATTCTGCCGGAGCCGCAGCCGTTATTGACCAAAGCATCGAAAATGCCGGGGCTTGACGGACAGAAGATGTCAAAATCCTATGGCAATACTATTGCTTTGAGGGATGAGCCTGAAGTAATCGAAAAAGGCTTGAGAACCATGCCGACCGACACCAACCGGGTGCGTCGCACCGACCCTGGCGATCCCGCCCGCTGCCCGGTGTGGGAGTTCCATAAAGTCTATTCGGGTGATGATGTTAAAACGTGGGTGCAGGAGGGGTGTAAATCCGCCGGTATCGGCTGTGTCGACTGTAAGCAGCCGGTTATCGATGCTGTACTTGCTGAGCTGAATCCGATACAGGAGCGGGCCAGGGAGTTTGAGGCACAGCCGGAGCTGGTGCGAAATATTATTGCGGAAGGTACTGAAGAGGCGCGGGATATGGCTCAGGAGACCATGGCTGAGGTGCGTCAGGCTATGTCTATGGTTTACCGTTAATAATAAGATGAGTGACGACGAAGCCACAGTAGAGGAGCAGATGCGGCCAGAGCAGGAGGAGATGCCGTTTGCTATTGTCCAGGGTGAAAACTGGACGACGGTGCCGAAAGATCTCTATATCCCACCCGATGCCCTGGAGGTGTTTCTAGACGCCTTTGAAGGCCCCCTTGATCTACTACTCTATCTGATCAGGCGGCAAAATCTGGATATTCTCGATATCCCTATTGCCGAGATCACAGCTCAATACATGGAGTATGTTGAGCTGATGAAGGATATGCGCCTGGAACTGGCGGCGGAGTATCTGGTGATGGCCGCTATGCTGGCGGAGATCAAGTCACGCATGTTGCTGCCACGCCAGGAAGAGATGGATGATGAAGAGGGTGATCCACGAGCTGAATTAATTCGGCGCCTGCAGGAGTATGAGCGTTATAAGCAGGCGGCTGATGATATAGGGGATCTGCCCCGTATGGGACGCGACCACTTCCAGGCAGTTGTGGACGTACCCGATAAAGTCAGCCAGAGGCGGCCGCCGGATGTGGATTTAAAGGAGTTGATGAGTGCGCTCAAAGAGGTACTTGAACGTGCTGACATGTTTACTAATCACAACATTCAAATGGAAGCCTTGTCGGTACGTGAACGTATGTCGATGGTGCTGGATGCGGTGAACGCAGAGAGCTTTACCGAGTTCACCCAACTGTTTAGGATTGAAGAGGGACGAATGGGTGTGGTGGTTACTTTTCTGGCCATTCTTGAGCTGATCAAGGGGGCACTCATCGAAATGGTACAGGCGGAGCCCTACGGTCCCATACATGTTAAGGTACGGGATAACTCCATAGCAGCGCAATAATAATTATTTAATTAAAACAAATAGTTATTAAATAAATCGAATGTATTATATGAGATATTGTCGGGCTTTTCTGTAGGGTGCGCCCTCGTCTCCCCGGATACAACGTTGGGGTTAACCTATGTCAGCTAACGAAAAACTGAAACAGATTGTTGAGGCGGTACTGCTGTCAGCAGGTTCACCTCTCAACCTAGATGCAATTCTGGAGCTTTTTCTTGAAGAAGAGCGTCCCGATAAGAAGATGCTGCGTGAGGTGATTGCAGCTCTGCGAGAGGATTATGAAGGGCGGGGTATCGAACTGGTTGAGGTCGGTAGCGGATTTCGTATCAATGCCCGTTCTGAATTTTCCCCCTGGGTATCCCGGCTGTGGGAAGAACGACCGGCCCGTTACTCCAGGGCGCTTCTCGAAACCTTGGCACTAATTGCATACCGTCAGCCGGTCACTCGTGGTGAAATCGAGGATGTTCGAGGCGTCAGTGTCAGCACTCAAATCATCAAGACACTGCTTGAGCGGGAGTGGGTAAGGGTAGTCGGTCAACGTGACGTGCCCGGTAGGCCCTCTCTTTATGCCACGACGAGGGAGTTTCTTAACTACTTCTCCCTCAAAGGGCTGGGAGATCTACCGACACTTCAGGAGATCAGGGACTTTGACTCCATCAACCGTGAGTTGGAGCTGGGTGAGCCGGGAGCGGAGAGTTCGGGTAGTGATGATTCAGGGGAGGCGAATTCTGCTCCGTATGAGGCAGACGAGCAACAGGAGTGTCTGGGTGATGGCGGGGAGGTGGTAGAGAGCGTTGAGGTACAAGAGAAGATAGAAGTAAAAGAGGCATCGACCGATGAAGTCTTGTCTGATGAACTAACAGAGGCCCGAGATGAGGAGGAAAGGCGGGATGAGTAAAAAAGAGGGCCACATTGGTGTACGGCTACAGAAGGTACTTGCCAATGCCGGACTGGGTTCACGACGAAAACTAGAAAAGCGCATAGAAGCCGGTGAGGTCACCGTTAACGGCAAAGTGGCAAAGCTGGGTGATCGGGTGACAATAGAAGACCGTATTACGCTTGGGAATCATCCCGTAGGCGCATGGCGCCTGAAAGAGCAGAAGCATCAGGTCATTATTTACAACAAACCGGAAGGGGAGTTGGTCACAAGAGATGACCCTGAAGGACGACCAACCATTTTTAAGCGTCTGCCAAAACTCAAGAGCGGCAGATGGATATCTGTCGGTCGCCTCGATATTAATACCAGCGGCCTGATCATATTAACTACCGATGGCAATCTGGCCAATCAGCTAATGCATCCGTCACACCAGGTTGAACGGGAATACGCTGTTCGTGTTCACGGCAAAGTGACCAAAGAGATGTTGCAACAGATGACCAGTGGCATCGAATTGGAGGATGGTGCGGCTCGTTTCGAAGATATTGTTGAGTCTGGAGGTGAGGGCACCAATCGTTGGTTTCATGTGGTAATTATGGAGGGCAGAAAAAGGGAAGTCAGGCGCCTTTGGGAAGCCGTCGGCGTTAAGGTCAACCGTCTTAAAAGGGTGCGGTACGGCCCCATTATTCTCGATAGCAGCCTGTCGATCGGCCGGCATCGCGAACTGAATGAGAAAGAGCTTGAGGCTCTGTTGCAGACGGTCAGTGAGAAAAAGACAATAAAGAAAGAGCGACCAAAGAAGAAGCAGTCTGAGCGTAAAAAGACGGGGAAACAGCCGGCAAAATCTTCAGTTAAACAGAAGCAAAAGAAAAAATCCTCTCCATGGCAGTCTGATGGCAAGAGAAAACCAAAGAAGCCCTGAGATGAATATCTCCACCCTAAAATCGAACCGGTGAGTGGTGGATGGAAACAGCCTAGAAGCAAAAAAAGCCTGCCGCTATCGAATAGCGGCAGGCTTTAGATCAAGAATGGGTCAGCCTTCGATCACCGCCTGTAGATTGGCGGCATGGAGCCCTTTGGGGCCCTCTTCCAGTTCAAACTGTACCCTTTGCCCCTCTTTGAGGGTTTTATAGCCATCCATGACAATGGCTGAGAAGTGAATAAAAATATCATTTTCACCTTGCTCGGGGGTTACAAAACCGTACCCCTTGGCATTGTTAAACCACTTAACTGTTCCAATAGTCGCCATAGCGCATACTCCTCCAAGTACTTCATAGAGATAATTCCGGCTTTCGCTGCTGGCTGGGCTGTTTTTTATAGTGCCCTTATGACGAAAAACCGACAGAGAAATTCATTATTCAGGTGCCCCGGAATAATTATTGTGGATTCTCTGTAGGTACAGTATAACCACATAAAGACTGCAGTCAACTACTTGAATATTAAGATATTTTTAACTTTATTAAATAAGAATAAGCTGAATAACCACTTGCTTTCAGCTGCGAAGGTGCTTCTACACTAAGCTCTTCCCCAAGCTATTAACAGCTGGATTTTATTCCTACTAACCCACTTTTGTTAGGGGGTAAATAACCTCCCACCGGAGTACATTTTTCGGCTAGAATTCGGCTATGAGTGAAAGAATTGATAGCGACCTTGATGATGACGTTGCGTTAGAGGAGGCGAAACCAAAACTGGCGCGGCCGCCTATGTATAAGGTTATCCTGTTGAATGATGACTACACCCCCATGGAATTTGTGATCCAGGTACTGGAGTCTTTTTTTCGCATGGAGCGAGAGAAAGCAACCCAGGTGATGCTTCATGTACACACCAGAGGCGTTGGTGTTTGTGGAACCTATACCCAGGAAATTGCTGAAACCAAGGTGGCCCAGGTAAACGATTTTTCCCGCAGTAATCAGCATCCGCTCCTATGTGCGATGGAAAAAGCCTAAGCCTGTGACCATTCCCTTAAGGAACTTCTGAACAAGAGCTAAAAAGTAGTCACCTATGCTAAGCAAAGAACTTGAATTTACCCTGAGCCAGGCTTTCAAACGGGCTCGGCAACAGAATCACGAATTCATGACAGTGGAGCACCTACTGCTGGCACTGCTGGATAATCCTGCAGCAGCGATAATTCTGAAAGCGTGCGGTGTCAATATGGAGGAGTTGAGAAAGGAGATTGATCAGTTTATCGATGAGACCACACCGCTACTTCCAGATGATTCTGAGCATGAAGCCCAGCCAACCCTGGGATTTCAGAGGGTGCTGCAACGGGCCGTTTTTCATGTGCAGTCTTCCGGTCGGGAAGAGGTTACCGGTGCCAATGTGCTGGTGGCTATTTTCAGTGAACAGGAGTCACAGGCCAACTATCTGCTGCAGAAGCGGGGAGTAGCCAGGTTGGATGTGGTCAACTACATCTCTCACGGCATACCAAAGGTGCATGATGAGCCGGGAGAGGGGGGCGACCCGTTTCATGAAGCCGCTGATCAGGAGGGTGAGGGTGTCGCACAGAAACCGCTGGAGAGCTATGCCGTTAACCTTAATGAGCAGGCGCGGCTGGGTAAAATTGACCCACTGATCGGACGTAAGCAAGAGATCGAGCGAACTATCCAGACGCTCTGTCGACGGAGAAAAAATAATCCTCTGCTGGTGGGTGAGGCCGGTGTCGGGAAAACCGCTATTGCTGAGGGGCTGGCAAAGAAGATTGTCGATCAAGAGGTTCCCGAGGTGCTGTCGGAATGCACAATCTACTCCCTTGATCTGGGTGGCCTTGTGGCCGGCACCAAGTACCGCGGTGATTTTGAGAAGCGTCTTAAGTCGGTCCTGGCTCAGCTCAAGCAGGAGCCCGATACCATACTCTTCATTGATGAAATTCATACAGTCATCGGTGCCGGTGCGGCATCCGGCGGGGTCATGGACGCCTCAAATCTGATTAAGCCTGTGCTGGCTTCCGGGGAACTGAGATGTATCGGCTCCACCACTTACCAGGAGTTTCGCGGTATTTTCGAAAAAGACCGTGCATTGGCCCGACGTTTCCAGAAAATTGATGTTAACGAGCCGACAGTAGAAGAGACAGTAGCGATTCTCAAGGGGCTGAAGAGCCGATTTGAGGAGCATCACAAGATACGTTACAACCCAAAGGCGTTACGTACGGCGGCGGAACTGGCAGACCGCTATATCAATGATCGACACCTGCCGGACAAAGCGATAGATGTAATTGACGAGGCGGGCGCTCATGTCCAGCTAATGCCGAAGTCAAAGAGAAAGAAGAGCATCAGTGTGAGCGATATCGAGGCTATAGTCGCCAAGATTGCACGGATTCCACCTAAAAGTGTCTCCGTTTCAGATGTTGAAGCGCTGCGCAACTTGGACAGAGATCTGAAGCTGGTGGTATTTGGTCAGGATGAAGCGATCAGTTCGTTGACGGCGGCTATTCGCATGAGTCGCTCCGGACTGGGGAGTGAGCAGAAACCGGTCGGCTCCTTCCTCTTTTCCGGCCCTACCGGTGTCGGTAAGACCGAGGTGACCCGGCAGCTGGCCCGTATTCTTGGTGTTGAACTGATCCGCTTTGACATGTCTGAGTACATGGAGCGACATACCATATCCCGCCTGATTGGTGCACCGCCGGGATATGTTGGCTTCGATCAGGGTGGGCTTTTGACTGAAGAGGTTAATAAGCACCCTCATTCGGTGCTGCTGCTCGATGAGATCGAGAAAGCACACCCCGATGTTTTCAACCTGCTGCTGCAGGTAATGGATCACGGTACTCTTACCGACAACAATGGCCGTAAGGCTGACTTCCGTAACGTGGTGATTGTCATGACAACCAATGCCGGGGCTTCTGAGATGTCACGCCCCTCTATTGGTTTCACCTCACAGGATCACTCCAGCGACGGCATGGAGGCGATCAAGAAAGTCTTTTCACCTGAGTTCCGCAACCGCCTGGATGCAACCATTCAGTTCCAATCTCTGCCGTTTGATGTGATTGAACATGTTGTGGATAAATTTATCTTTGAGCTGGAAGAGCAGTTGGAAGAGAAGCGGGTGGCGCTGATTATCGAGCCTGAGGCCAAGAGCTGGTTGGCCAAGCACGGTTATGATGAGGCCTTAGGCGCACGGCCAATGGCACGTCTTATCCAGGAGAAAATAAAGAAACCTCTGGCGGAAGAGGTGCTGTTTGGAAAGCTGTCAGCGGGTGGATTAGTCCGTGTTGGAGTTGCCGACGGAGAGCTGACGTTCGATATCAGTGAGGATTAGCCGCCCAAGTGGGGCGGCGATATCGGGGAGGATCGAACGAAGTTCAGCGGGCGCGATAAGTGATACGGCCTTTGGATAGGTCGTAGGGCGTCAGCTGGACGGTGACCGTGTCGCCGGTGAGAATACGGATGTAGTGCTTACGCATCTTGCCTGAGATGTGAGCTGTCACCACGTGACCATTCTCCAACTCAACACGGAACATGGTGTTGGGAAGCGTCTCAACAACCGTCCCCTCCATCTCGATAAAGTCTTCTTTTGCCATTCGGTTTCCTGCCACCCTCTATAGATTTAGAGAACACCGCCGGCGAACCAGCCCAGGAGCCCTCTTGAATAAGCCCGCCATTATCGGCGAATCATAGAATAAGGCAAGTGTTTTCAGAGAATTCAGGATTTATCTGGCCAATATTCATCCTGCGCTGACCGCCAAGGAAGGCTGAAAGCCGAGGCGGTTAGTCCCCGGTAGTCGCGAGGCGATACTGGATGCCCGGCGTGCGCATAGCGCCAGAGGGAATCCAAAGATCGCATACGAACGCGACGTCAAGTCATCTCGGGAGCCAGCGACGAAGCAGTAACGAGCTTGCGATGTTATTGCGTAGTGCTGGAGACCGGGACGGCCGGGGCAATAATAGGCTGTCGAAGATTGAGTTCAAAAGGGGGACTTGGATGTCCCGTTTTGCATCACGAAATCGAAGACTCGCTTAATTACCTCTGAAAATCAGCCGTAGTCAATACATTCAGTCTCCTGTCATGGTGGGTAGTTCCGAGTATTCCTGCCAATGACTACCGTTGTATGCCTGAAATGGTCGGTAGTCGGTTTTATAGGCCATTTTTCTGCAGTCACCGATCCAGTAGCCGAGATAGAGCCATGGCAGTCCCAGTCGTTTACACTCGGCAATCTGCCATAAAACAGCATATACACCGGGGCTCAGATGGGAGAGTTTGGGATCAAAAAAGGTATAAACCGCCGAAAGAGCTTGAGGAACGCGGTCAGTCACTGCCACCGCCATTAGCTGTCCACTGAGTCTGAACTCAAGAAACCGGGTTTCTCCCCAATGGCCTCCAAGAAACTGGATATACCCCTGTTCAGAAGTGTCTGCCATCTCCCCATCGCGGTGACGGGTGTCGATATAGTTGCGGAACAGCTCAAAGTGCTCCGGGTTAAAAGTTGCAGGCTGCTCTATTACCTCGATATCCGCTTCAATTTTTCGCCGTATGCGGCGTTGAATGCGACGTGGTTGGAAATTCTCCACCGGAATGCGGATTGATGTGCAGGCTTGGCAGTGGTCACATTTTGGCCGATAGATCATTTCACCACTGCGGCGAAAACCGATATCAATGAGCATGCCGTAAAGTTCACTGTCTTTGGCTGCATCCGGATCGATAAACAGACTCTTTGCCTCCCTGCCGGGGAGGTATGAACAGGAGTGGGCTGATGAAATATAGAGCTGCATGAGTAATCTTTGCTCAACTTTTGAAAGAGAGTGCTGGCATATCCTGCCATGAACCGGTTTTGCCTGGAGTCTCACACCACTTTTCCAGCAAGTCACTGAACTCACTTCTTGGAATCTCCTCTGCACCAAGGGATCCCAGGTGGGCCGAGTGGATCTGGCAATCGATCATTCGGTAGCCCCACTGCGAGATCTGTACCACTAGATGGACGAGGGCCACTTTTGATGCATCACTTTCCCGGCTGAACATCGACTCACCAAAGAAGACCCCACCGAGGGCAACACCATAGAGTCCACCGACAAGAAGATTATCCCGCCACACTTCAACTGAGTGTGCATAACCCAAATTGTTCAGCTGACAGTAGGCACCGATCATCTCCTCGGTTATCCATGTACCATCTCCATCACCCCGGGGCTCCCCACAAGCCCGTATCACCTCCTCAAAGTGATGATCGAAGGTGACTTGGAAAGAGCGATTTCTGAGACTTTTTCGCAGGCTTCTGGAGATTTTGATCTTCTCAGGAAAGAGTACCATCCTTGGATCAGGGCTCCACCAGAGTATTGGTTGATCATCCGAGTACCAGGGGAAAATGCCATGTTGATAGGCGTTCAACAACCTCTCTGGTGATAGGTCACCCCCTACAGCGAGTAGACCGTCAGGCTCTATTTCCGCCTGTGATACAGGGGGGAAAGGGGCATAGGGATCATCAGGATTTAACAGCTGGAGCATCTGGGTATTATCATCTGTATGAAAGAGTCGCTTGTATATGGCACACTCTTCTCAATAATTAAACTATTCTGGAAACTATAGCAGCCACTGTTTCAGTGATCTCATAATGGAAAAATAGGGTATCAAATGGCGGAAGACCACCTCAACCTGCAGGTTGGCAGTATACTGCAATTACAACGTGTCTCATCGGGTAATGAAGACAGGTACAGCGTTGTATTGATCGGCTATCTATCGGGAAAAAGCCTGCTGGTGACCTCTCCGATCATTGATGGCAAAGTACTCTTCATGAAAGAGGGTCACCGTTTTGCAGTACGACTGATAAAGGGAAACCGTATCTATGGCTTTGTCTCAACCGTGATCATGACAACGCTGAAACCCTATCCCTACCTCCATCTCAGCTATCCCGAAGAAGTGGAAAGTACAACTGTTCGCAACGCACAACGTGTGCAAACTAATATCTCGGGGTTTGTCCATAACAGCCGCACTCTGGATACCGATGCGAATTGGCAGCCGGTGTTATTGAAAGACCTGAGCATGACCGGTGCCAGAGTGGAAAGTATCGATCCTCTTGGTAAACCCAATGAGCGGATGGAGGTGCGGTTTCACATGAAAGTTTGTGGTGCCGAAGAGAGTTTGGAATTGAAGGCGGATGTCTGTAGCCGAAACCTGAAGAGTGCTCCCGACGACCCTGAGGACTCCAGATACACTACTGGCATTCGCTTTATCGATCTCGATCGCGCCCAGGAGATCATGCTGAGCAGTTTTGTGCTGGAACAACAGGTGGGTGGTGAGTAGGCTATTTCTCCTTTGCCCCATGCAATCACTAATAATCTCTGATTTTCAAACCTGATGCCCCTGGCTCTAATCATCCTGCTGTTACTCTTGCTGCTACTGGTAGCACCACAATGGTGGGTGAATAGAGTGATGGCCCGCCACAACCAAAAAACGGAAGATAACTTCCCCGGCAGCGGTGGTGAGTTGGCCCGCCATCTGCTGCAACGCTTTGAGCTGGAAGGGGTCAAGGTCGAGGCCACTGATCAAGGGGATCACTACGACCCTCTAACCAAGACAGTGCGATTAACACCGGACAAGTTGGAGGGACGAACCCTCACGGCCATTAGCACTGCCGCTCATGAAGTAGGGCATGCTCTCCAAGACGCAATGAATGAGCCTCTGTTTCGTTGGCGCACCCGCTTGGCAATTGCAGTAGGGGTAGGGCAGAAGGTCGGTTCATTTCTACTCTTTGCCGCTCCCTTTCTCTCGTTGGCAAGTCGCACCCCCCTGGTTGGCCTGATCTCTGTGGTGGCTGCCTTCATGGTGATGGGATTGGGACTTGTGGTTCAGTTGGTAACCCTGCCGGTGGAGTGGGATGCCAGCTTTAATAAGGCGCTGCCGTTACTCAAAGACGGCTATCTCGAAGAGCACCAGGTCCGGCCTACTGAACGTATACTGCGTGCTGCTGCACTCACCTATGTCGCAGGATCACTGGCGGGACTACTAAATTTCTGGCGATGGATGCAGGTTCTACGCCGCTGATTTTTAATTTTCGCCTTTCAAGTTTCAACCGGCAATCCCTCCAGTTTCCACTCCGGAAGTCCACCATCCAAACGTCGGGCTGTCATACCTTTACTCCGCAGTTTGGATACGGCATCGAAGGCCAGTACACAGTGTGGACCACGACAGTAGGCAACGATTTCATGATCGGGATTCAATTGATCCAGATGTTTTTCAAGTTCATCCAGCGGAATATTAATCGCACCGGGGAGGTGCCCGGAGGCATACTCTTCCGGTGGTCGCACATCCAATACCGTTACCAGGCCGGCTCTAGCCCTCTCCAGCAATGTTCCGGCCGGTAAGGGTTCCAGACTGTCTTTAACTCTAAGGTAATCATCAACGAGACGACCGACATCGGCAATATGTCGCTCAGCCACTTCTCTTAAAGAGCCAAGAAGAGCCAACACATCATCTCCGTTCAACTGGTAATAGACTTTGTGACCCTCCTTACGGTTGGTCACCAATCCTGCCTGTCTAAGCTGCTGCAGATGTTGAGAGGTATTGGCCACAGTAAGGCCTGAGACCTGGGCCAAAGCATCTACACTGCGCTCACCTTGAGCCAGAAATTCAAGCAACTCCAGCCGGTGGCCGTTGCTCATCGCCTTGGCTACTCGGGCAAATTGACTAAATAGCGTCTGCTTAAAGTTACCGGTTGACATACTGACCCACCTAGCTAAACTCTGGTTATTCAATAGATCTATTGAATTCATGATTATAGGAGTAATTGTAGCAGAAACAAATCGACTGACTAGGAGCTTTTCATCACTCAAGCCAGCGGTTGGGAAAACAGTCGTCTTGATTAACACGGATGCTCAGCCAGGATGCCAAGGCAGTGGACTCGGCTTGTAGGAGTGCTTTCTTGAAGCGCGATGAACAATCGCACCATGACACACTTTTCATCGCGGTTCGAAAAACCGCTCCTACAGGCTCCTAGGATTGCCAATGCCGGCTGAATTCTCGTGCTAATCAAGGCCGTCGTTGTGAGTGGAGTAAATTATGAATATTTTAATCATATTAAATGATCCCCCATATGGTACGGAGCGTAGCTATAACGGCCTGCGCCTGGCCAAGACACTGATCGATGCAGAGTCAAAAGTCACTCTGTTTTTGATGGCCGATGCTGTGGCCTGTGCAAAAAGTGGGCAGAAGGTTCCTCAAGGCTTCTACAACATCGAGCTGATGATCAACTCCATCATACGCAGAGGTGAAGTACTGCTCTGTGGCGCCTGTATGGACGCACGTGGCTTGTCGGATGGAGATATTGTAGAAAACGCCCGGCGCAGCACCATGAAGGAACTGGGTGAACGCACCCTGGCAGCTGATAGAGTGCTGGTGTTCTAGGGCCTGTTAACAAGTCATGACCGATAGCCTTGCATACAGTGCCCGGGCCAATGGAGCGACCTGTCAGGATACTCTGCCCGGGCGCTATCCCTGGTGGGTTATGGTCATCGCTATGGCCGCCTTTACCCTGGCATTTGGCGGTTGGCTCAACGAGTCCTGGCTCTATCTGTTCGATAGCCCTATCTGGCTCAATCGTTATACCGAATATGCCATTATCCTTGGATTTGGCATCTGGCGTATTCGTGCTGAACAGAATCCCTATACCCGCAAGCGACTGATAATTCTGGTATCGGTGGTCACCGGTTTCTGGTGGCTGATCCCATGGCTCGCACCAATGTTCGAACCTTATGCCGGTTATGTCTGGAGTCAGCCGGTCTTTCCTGCGCTCCACACCCCAGGCACCATCACCTTCTTTCTCACTCTGCTACTGGTGTTTCTTTTTGGGCGTCGTGTGATCTGCGGTTTCGGCTGCCCCTGTGTCGGCATCCGGGAGACTGTGGGTTTTCCGTTCCGCCGTTTCTCCCTGCGCAGTGATTGGGCCTGGCGGTTACGCCATACCAAGTGGTTTTTCTTTTTCTGGTATGTCGGTGTGATGGTGGCGACCCAGTTTCCACCCAATGCCTGGACTGCAACCCTGGTTGGACTTTTTGGGATGGTTGTGGGGCTGACCTATTTCGGCAGCTTTTTTATTGTTCCGATCACAGGCAACCGCTTCTACTGTCGCTACCTCTGCCCCTTTGGCGCCACCTTTGGTCTGCTCAATCATGCCGGTTTCTACGGCATCAAGATGGATACTGAACAGTGCATCGACTGCCAACGCTGCGAGCAGGCATGCGATATGGGCATCCCGGTATGGCGGCAGGGCAAGACGGCAGGAGAGGTTACTGGCATTGAGGACTGCATGGGCTGTGCCCGCTGCGTCATCTCCTGTCCCACTGATGCGCTGGCCATTCATGACGTGCGCAACCTGTTGCGACCAAATCTGCGGCAGGATGCCGGACACCTGCTCAAGCGGGAATCGAAGATCTCGGTACCGCGAACAGAAGCCCCCCATCGCCCTGCAGCGATACGTTTGCAAGATTGGAGTGATGCGGAAGAGGCCATCTCTCCGGAAGCACTACAGCTTCAGGCTCAACGCTGCCTTGATTGCGGTGTGCCCGGGTGCCGCAATGCCTGCCCACTGGGCAATTTCATACCTGACTGGTTGGAAGCCGCCGCTAACGGCGATTGGAAAGTTGCCGGGGATCTGGTGCATGAAACCTCACCACTGCCCGAGGTGTGCGGCCGGATCTGCCCGCAACACCGCCTCTGTGAAGGGGCTTGCACACGTAACAAGATGGAAGGTGCCGTTACCATCGGTGCAGTGGAGCGAACAGTAGCGGAACGGGCTTTGAGTGTCGGCTGGCGGCCAACCAAACCTAAGCACCGTATCGAACGTAAAGTCGCCATTATTGGTGCAGGGCCGGCCGGTTTGAGCTGTGCAGAGCGCCTCAATCGAGCGGGTGTGGAAGTTACCGTATTTGACCGGGCCGACAAAATCGGCGGTCTGCTGCAGACCGGTGTCCCTTCATTCAAGCTGGACAAAACACTACTCTCCCGCCGACAGACACTGCTGGAACAGGCGGGTATCCGGTTTGCTCTCGGTGAGTCGGTGGATGACGTTATGTTGTCCCGCTTGCTGGGTGAGAATGATGCCGTCTTCCTCGGATTGGGTGCTCAGAAATTACGTACTATTGAACTGCCCGGAATGGCCCTCCCGGGTGTAGTTCAGGCACTGGGCTGGCTGGAAAGAGTCAATGCCGGTGAGAGAGAATCACTCTCCGGCCAACAACTAGTGGTTATCGGCGGAGGCGATACCGCTATGGACTGCGCCCGTGCTGCACTTCGCCTGGGCGCAGGGGTTACTGTTGTTTATCGTGGCCCGGAGGAGTCTCTGCGCGCCTCCCCCAAAGAGATCACTCTGGCCCGTGAGGAGGGTGCTGAATTTCTCTTTGAACATATCCCGCTCGAGTGTAAGGGGGTGGGTGCTGTTCGAGAGGTAAGCTTCAAAACACCCCAGGAGACGGTACTCGTTGAAGCTGACCGAGTGATTCTTGCCCTCGGGCAGCAAGCAGTCCCACCGGCATGGTTTGGGAACTTCGACATAATCACAGAGCCGGATGGTCGTATTCGTGTCGATGCCCAAGGCCTTACTTCTCACCCCGGAATATGGGCGGGTGGTGACAATACGCTTGGACCTAATCTGGCTGTCAATGCCATGGCGGCTGGTCGAACAGCCGCTGAGGGGATGTTGGCCGGTTTCAGTCCTGGATTAAAGTTGAGGAAGGACGTATGAGACGTAACTTTTCAATAACCCGGTGCAGATGGATAACGTTCAGGTGGGGTACAGTAGCGCCTTTTCAGGACGTACAGCAGCAGGGGTGCTGCTGTGAGCGTACTGGAACCTGTTCACAGCGTGTCCTGAAAAGGCGTTACTACACCCCTGCGGCACGGACTTATTGAGAAGTTACCATGAGACAACTCCTCTCTCTTGTTCTCATACTCCTTTTGCCACTGCCCGTCGCAGCGAGCCACGGCCTGGCGGGATTCGATATCTGCGAGGTAAACAGAGACACATTGCCTCCGGGGCTAACTATTGAAATGCTTCCCATGCCTAAATCATCAGGTGCGGCACTGCTGCAACAATACTGTACCCAATGCCACAATCTGCCGGGGCCTGATCGTCATACAGCGGCCGAGTGGCGTGATGTCACATCCAACATGTTTCTGTTGATGGATGTCTCGCACCGTTTCGGTGGATTAATGGGCAAGGTGGAAACCATGTCAAAAGAGGAGCAGGGAACAGTGCTCGCCTATCTGGAGCGGCATGCTGTGAACAGGGCAGCTCAAATAGAGCTTGCCGCGCCGTCTACGCAATCCCGGAAATCCAGCATCTGGGTTCTGCTTCCCTTCCTGTTGTTGGTGAGCTTGGGCCTCTTTCGTTGGTGGAGGCATCTCCTGAGTAATAGAAAACCATGCATTACCGACTGATTGTTCTGATACTGCTGATCACGGCCCTAGTGGCTGTTACGGCAGGCTTTGCCTATGTAAATTGGAGCAAAGGTGGAGCGGGGGCCGGTCTCTACTCCCGCTTCTGGTCGCCAGATCCGGTACAGGGCTATTGGGATCCGGATAACTTCTACCAGTCGCCGGATTCAGTTCAGGGCCTGTTCGAAGGCAAGCTGTGCGTTCAATGCCACGAGGGCATCACCCCCGGCATCGTTGCCGACTGGCGTACCAGCCGTCATGCCCAGAGTGAGGAGCCGGTTTACTGCGATGCCTGCCATGGTAACGACCATCAAAAGTTGCAGCTACCGACACCCGGTATGTGCGGTAGCTGCCACAATAAGCAGCACAGTGAATTTAAGGATGAAGCCCGCTACGGTTTTCCCAGCCATGTGCTGGCGATGGACCGGGCGGTGGATGCCAAGCACTTTGTGGACAAGCCCAAGGCCGAAGTCCAGTCCTGTGTTCAGTGCCACTCAGTGGCCACCAAGTGTGACTCCTGTCATACCCGGCACCGTTTCGATGCAGCTGAGGCGCGTCGACCGGAGGCCTGTATTACCTGCCATTCCGGACCTCCCCATCCGGATGACGAGACCTACTTTGCCTCCGCCCACGGTAAACTATACCTGGATGAAGGCAGTGACTGGGACTGGTCAAAACCGCTGACCAAGGGTAACTACAAAGGGCCTACCTGTGCCTACTGCCATATGGATAACGGTCGCCATCAGGTGGCAGACAAGTCGTTGTGGAAATTTGGCCTGCGCGAGATCAATCCTCAAACGTCCAAGAATAAGATGTTGCGCAAGCGCTGGATTAAGCTGTGTAGCGACTGTCACAAAGAGGAGGAGGCTGGTCAGTGGTTGAGTGAACTCGATCGGGAACGTAAAAGAGCCTGGAAAAAACTCTATGAGGCAGAGGGCATTCTCAAAGATCTGCGCAGTGACAGCCTACTTAGCCCCGCAGCCGGTGAACGCCCCCCTTACCCCATGGATTGGCTCGATACGCTCTGGCCGAGAGAGCGTATCGGTTTCTTTGAGGGTCAAGCATCGGCTTTCTATAACGTCTCAGCCATCGAGCGTGACTACTTTGAAATGTGGTACTTCGAAAACCTTGGTGCGTACAAATCGGCCGCCCACGGTAACCGGGCAGGGGTTGAATCCGGGCACAGGAAAATGGATGCCTCACTGAGTCGCATCGAAATAAAAGCTGGTGAACTGCGCAGGCTTCATGAAGCAGAACAGAAGAGAGAAACCACATCTCAGCCTTTGGATGAACTCTGGAAGCAGGGTGCGTACACAGACCACAACCGGGAGCACAATTGATGCTAAAGGAACGGGCAGGGCCTATTGGTCTGCTGTTAGGCATACTCTGTCTGGCAGCTGATTTTGCCTTGGCGGTCGAGGCTATTCCAGCGGGACCATTTACAGAGGCCGAGTGCATCACCTGTCACACAGAGAGAGATCCTGAGCTGATCAGACAGTGGCGTGAGGGGCCTCACTCCGACGCATCCGGGATTAAATGCAGCAGCTGTCATGGTGATCTTCACGAAAGCTCGGCTATAAGGGCAAGAAAAGATCTAAGCTGCAGTGGATGCCATGAAGGTCCCGCCAGCCACAGTTACACCACCTCTAAACATGGCGTCATCAACCGTCTCGAAGGGGCCAGACTGGATTGGCGACAGCCGTTGCAACGTGGCAACTACCGTGCACCCGGTTGCGCTTACTGCCATCTCCATAACGGTGATCACGGAGATACAATGGAGCCTGAACGCGGCCCTGAAGTGAGGCAATGGATCTGTTCAGAATGTCACAGTCCCCGATATATCCGCGAGCAGTTTGCCAATGGAAAACGCCAGCTGGCAATTGCCGACCTCAAGCTGACAGAGGGCGAATCATTAATGGCTGCAGCAGACCGGCAGATTGATAGACTATCGACACTACGCCAAAGCCTTATCCAGCACCGGACAAATGTCCTCCTTGGAATAGGCCATCAATCACCGGATTACCAATGGTGGCACGGTCAGCCGGCAATGGACGGTGATCTTATAAGAATTCGTGATGCCATTAGTGAGTCATATCGCAGGAAGGCATTAAGCGAATCAAATCCCCCAGGCGATAAATGATAGATACCAAGGAATCAGGCGAGCACAGTTAACTGGTTGGTATTTGTTATAGCGTCCTAGGGCCTGTTAACACTATGCGAATATCCATCGCCCGTGGCCATTTTTTTGCGTGACAATGTGCACTGAGGGTGGTTTACAGGGTGTACCTGTTCAGATGTTGCCGTGGGGGTAGGGTAGAAGTTGGGTTCATTTATCAGCTGCATCTCCCTTGGTTTGAGTGGTTGCAAGCAGGTTTTTGAAACTCACCTATACTTTTTTATGGTTATAATCATCAAAAGCTGATACTGGACAGATCAGTAATTGACTGGAGAATAACAGTGCCGCTAGCTACCATCAATTGAAGCCCACGGAGAGGCTTTTTATTCATGGTGTTTTTAGTCAATCTATATCATTAATAATCACTAGTGTCCGGGGAAATTATTAAATAGATTCAGTTGGTTAGGCATATCGCTATCATCGCTTATAAATTCTGATTCAGTAAGCATATGAAATAATGAGCTTTTCTCGAATAAGGTCAAGCTCAAGATCTGTGAGATCTGCGTCGATGTTGAGCCGTTTCTTGATAATGGCCACGAGCACGTACACAGAGATGGCAATCCAGATCTGACTTTTTACTGCGTTCTCCGAAGTGCCAAAGAACGATTTAATACGTAGATGTTGCTTTATCCATTTGAAGAACAACTCAACCTGCCAACGGTACCGGTAGAGATCAGCCACTGTCTGCGCTGGAATGGCAAAGTTGTTGGTCAGGAAATTGAAAGTTTTTCCAGTTTTGGCATCATGGTATTTGATACGCCGTAGTGACTGCGGGTAGCCGGTTGCCGTATTGACCCCGGTCAGCACGATGGTCTGATCACACTGCACTCCGCCAGATTTGTCCGCCGGGTGCGAGTAGCGGCGTTTGTACTTTGTATTGGATTTGGCGCGGATGACAAAGAAACTCCCTGCCATGTGCAAAGCGAAGAGTCGTTCGAAATCCACATAACCGCGATCCATGATGTAGAAGGCACCAGGCTCGGGCAGCAAGATATCGAGAACGTTGACGTCATGGAGCTTGCCGTCAGAAATGTGGATAAAGGTCGGGATGTTGCCCCGAAGATCCAGCAAGGTGTGGAGTTTGACGGCAGACTTGGTGGAACGAAACAATGCCCACGGAAAGACTGACAAGCATAGGTCGATGGTGGATGCGTCAAGTGCGTAGATTGTATTGTCGAGTTCGAGACCAAGATCTTCGTCAGCATATAGTGGTCGGGCTATGCGAATCAGTGCATGGGCAAAGTCTGCGAAGATACGCCAATCTCGGCGTTCGCTCGCATCCGCCAGAGTGCTTCTGGATATACTGCTACGGATGCCCATATGGTACAGCTTGTCCCTTTGTGCTCGCAGACAGGCCTCAATATCGCGCAAGCTTTCGCGATAAGTCAGCTGCGCAAAAGCCATGCAGAGGTACTGATCGAGACAAGAGAAAGATTTTTTGTAACGGTTGCCATGGTAGCGGGTGACACATCGCCGAAAGGTGTGCATCGGCAGGTGGTCGATAATCTGTGAAAACGAGCTTGCCGACATGCATGGAAACATCCCCAAAATCCCTGAGAAATGGGTATTTTGAGGGTTTTCTGATTCAAATCGATGACACCCTTAAATTGTTATTTTTACTTTGTCCTACAGGCAATTATAAGGTAGCGACACTAGTTTTACCGGACAGTAGTGATTAATAATAATTCATGGATAGACCAAACAAGGCCCACACCTTCATTACGGCAGCCATTATGACGATGGCGCTGCTCATCACCCTTCTTGTTTCTCGAGTGACCTGGCATGCACTGGATGATTACCGCTATGCTGCGGATAGCTCAGTGGCAGGGAGAATTTCAATGCACTTGGTACGTGCATCAGATATCAAAGCATTGGAACGTGGCTTCACATCGGGGTTCCTGGCCTCGAAAACTCTTCCAGAAGCACAACAGGTAGAGATAATTCAACAGCTACGCCAGTCTGGTGATAAGCATCAGAAAAATGCCCTTACCCTGGCCAAAAAATTTATAGAAAAACGTCCCAAAGATTTTGCACTAAAAGTGGGCCTGGAACATGAGGTCAATGCCGCCAACTCACTACGCGAGGCGCGCAACCTTGTGGACCGCCAGTTTAAAGGTGAGCAGCAACTCATTACACCACAGGAGTGGTTTAAACAGGCGACGTACGTGATTGGCCATAACAAGCACTTTCGCGATGCGCTCTCCAGCAGCGTACTTGAAGCCCCCTTCGTTTCACGCCCCTACTGGACAGTACGCCACTGGGCATGGCGGATTAGCGAGAACGCTGGACGAGAGCGTGGAATCCTAGCAATCCAGGTGGCGGGCAATACACCGATCTCCAGTGAGACCCTCGAACAACTCAATGGCTTTCGTGACATTGTTAAACATGAACTTGAGATGCTCTCCAGTACCAAGATACAACCCGGCGTGGATCGACGTTTAGTGAGAGCGATCGAAGAGATGGAAGCAATATTTTTCAATGAATATGAAAGGACCCGCCAAAGTATATATACAGCAGCCAATGATGGTAATTATCCTCTATCCCACGATCAGTGGTTGGAGGTAGCTACCAATGCTATCAATAGTATTCTCAATGTATCAGAGGTAAGTTCCAAAATAATTCACGAAGTAGTCACTTCCACCCGGGAAAACAAATTATTGATAACAAAACTCTATCTGCTCCTACTTGGATTCACGATTGTATTGGTAGTTCTGGCAATCCGCAAAGTAAAGCAGAGTGCCAAAGCATTGGTTCAATCGAAGGAGTTTGCTGAAAAAACTGCAGAGGTGCTGGAAACAGAGGTTAATGAGCGTAGATATCTTGAACAGTCCCTACGCTCCAGTCAGAAAGGTTTCAGAAGCCTGGTGATGCAGAACCCGACGGGCATTGTTGTAGTGAACTCTGTAGGGGGGGGGCTATTCAGTAACTTGGCAGCTCAAAAAATGCTGAACCGAACAGAAGAACAGTTCGAGACAGAGGGAATTCAAATACCCCTGTTGATAGGGTGTCAGCGTGAGGTGGATATAATCTGTGCTGACGGTAGTCAAGGAAAAGCTGAGGCACGTATAAGTGAAACAGTGTGGAATGATTCACCCTCAACTTTAATATTACTTAATGATATTAGTGAACGTGAGGCGATGGAAAATGAACTTGAACACATTTCATATCACGATACGCTTACCGGCCTGCCCAACCGACTGCTTTTTAGTGACAGGGTAAGGCATGCCGTCATCCGGGCAAAACGCGATGAAACGATGCTCGCATTACTCATTGTGTACGCCCAGCATGGGCATGAACTAATGAGGTGAAAATCCTCTGTAGGAAGGTCACCATCCATAGCGATTAATAATCCTATTAGATGATAACTACTAGCGAATGGCAAGGGCCTCCCCGTGAGGGGGGGGTCTGAAGGAAGCCGGACGCAAAACTGCGAGCTGATGAACAAGAACATCATATGAGGCGTAGGCTGGAGGCGAGATGGCACAAGACATCGAAGCCACGTGATCTAACGGCCACCGTAAATGATGCAGCAGTGCAGGGAAAGTTCATGCACTTATCTGGGGAGATCTGCTTAACAGGCGATCGGTAGATAAACCAGTAAGGCTCTGGTTTATAAGTGCCTTGGCTCCTTTGTTCCATCGACAAAGGAGAGCGAACCCGATGGAAACCGATAGCGCCTTACTGGGTAACTGGTGGGGTGATTAAGCAGAAGTCAGCAGACGGCATAGTAGCCAAACGCCCATCGTAATGGTTGGGACAGGGTGAAGGCCTGAACCTAGAGATCAGTGAGGAGCCTGTGCAGCTCAACTTCTCCATGCCCGACCGGGTTAAGGAGTGTTGGTGCAAAAGCAGTAGCCAGCATTGGGGTAAGCCGGAGCTAATCGGCCAGCTTGCTTTGAATAATCTTTGGGAAACGCCCTGTGCGGAGCCGCATGCAGGGTGTTGTGGGGGCTGGGGGTTAGAGACCCCTGGCTACCCGATTGATATTGATGACTTCAAGGTCATTAACGATACGTTGGGGAGCGCTGTAGGTGATGAACTATTGTGCCAAGTGGCCTCCAGGCTCTCCGATTGTGTACGTGGGGAGGATACTGTTGCACGGATGGGTGGTGATGAGTATGCCATTCTTCTTGAAAACGTAAAAAACCTAGACCATGTAAAGACGGTATCTGAAAAGATACAGACCATGTCTTCAGGGCAGTTCGATATATCTGATCACAAACAGCACCTCAGTATGTGCGTCGGCAGCAGTGTCTTTCCAGTAGACACAGAAGATCCGGATACATTGATCCGTCAGGCACATGCAGCGATGTTCCATGCCAAGGAGGGGGGGCGGGGAATGATCAGGTCATACATAGAGGATATGAGTCTCCGGTTTTCATTACGTCTCCAGTTGGAAAATCGTTTGCGGAAGGCGGTAGAGAACGAAGAGTTTGTTCTACACTACCAGCCTCAGGTAAATCTCCATGATAACCGGATTATCGGAGTAGAAGCGTTACTGCGGTGGCAATCTCCCGAACGTGGGCTGGTATACCCTGTAGAGTTTGTATCCACTTTGGAAGAGATGGGCTTGATTGTATCTGTGGGAAGATGGGTGCTTCACACTGCTTGCAGTCAAAATAAGCGATGGCAGGATGCCGGGCTGGGTCACATAACGATGGCAGTTAATGTTTCACCCATCCAGTTTAGTTCACACCAAATGACAGATACCATCATAGAAGTCCTGGCCAAAACAGGCCTGCCGCCATGCTCTCTTGAACTGGAGATTACAGAGAATGCTTTGATGAATCACCCTGCACATTGTGCTTTCGTGCTGAGAGAGTTGAAGGTCCTTGGAGTGAATACCTCTATTGATGATTTCGGAACGGGCTACTCATCATTCAGCTATCTAAAAAGGTTCCCAATCTCCAAGCTGAAGATAGACAGATCCTTCATTACCGACCTCCCTCATGATGAAAATGATGCATCGATAACCAAGGCGATTCTGGGGCTTGGAAACAGCCTCCAGCTTGATGTGCTTGCTGAGGGGGTTGAAACAAAAGCACAGCTGAAATTTTTGAAGAAACATGGTTGTGAGGAGGTTCAGGGATACTATTTTAGTCGACCAATCCCGGCAGATGAGTTGACAATACTCCTGGAAGAACAATCAAGTGAGAGAGCCGTTATTTGATTTATTCCCTGAATTTTTAAAACTGCTGATATTAAAGACCAGGGCAGCCATCGATTCTAGCTGTTTATGATAATCAGCCCTAACCCGAATGATACTTACTTGGGAACGCAGAGGACACAAAGAACCACAGAGTACGCAGAGAAAAGCTTCTGTTCGCATGAAACTTTCTGACAATGGGTTTTATATGAATTCGCTGATACGTCTGCTATATCAGTCATTGCGAATCATCATCTCAGACAGAATGTCTCGGTGACTTTCATAGTCACTCTGTGTTCTTCGTGCTCCCAATTTTTGGCTTAAGTAAGTAGCATTCGGTCCTAACCCGCATTTCTCACCGGGGTGATGAGAAATGCGGGCTGAGCTCAGTAGCCTTCAATGACTTATTCAGTCGGCAGACTCCAGAGCATCCAGGTAACGCTCCGCATCCAGTGCAGCCATACAGCCGGTACCGGCGGAGGTAATGGCCTGACGATAGACGTGATCAGTCACGTCACCGGCGGCAAAAATACCCTCGATACTGGTCTGGGTTGCTTTACCCTCCATGCCGCCCTGAACCTTGAGGTAGCCGTGCTCCATATCCAACTGATCAATGAACAGTTCGGTATTCGGTTTGTGACCGATGGCGATAAAGACACCCATCAGGTCGATCTCTTTGGTTGAACCCTCTTTGACATTCTTGACCCGTATGCCGGTGACGCCGGAGTCATCACCCAGCACCTCGTCGAGCACACTGTCCAATTCGAGGGTGACATTTCCTGTTTCACTCTTCTGTCTCAACTGGTCTGAGAGGATCTTCTCGGAGCGAAACTGATCACGGCGATGAACAACCACTACCTCTGCGGCGATGTTGGCGAGGTAGAGCGCCTCTTCCACAGCGGTGTTGCCGCCACCGATAACGGCTACTTTTTGGTTACGATAGAAAAAACCGTCACAGGTGGCACAGGCGGAGACGCCCCGTCCCTTGAACGCCTCTTCTGACTCCATACCCAAATACTGTGCTGAAGCACCGGTGCAGATGATCAGTGCATCACAGGTGTACTCAGCCTGATCACCGGTTAGTCGGAAAGGACGCTCAGTGAGTTTGGCGGTATGGATGTGATCAAAGATCACCTCGGTATTGAATCGCTCGGCATGCTTGAGCATACGGTCCATCAGAGCCGGCCCTTCAACACCTTCGTTGTCACCCGGCCAGTTATCGACCTCGGTGGTGGTAGTTAGCTGACCGCCCTGCTGCATTCCAGTGATAAGAACAGGATTCATATTGGCGCGTGCTGCATAAACGGCGGCGGTGTATCCGGCAGGGCCGGAACCGAGAATTAACAGAGGGCAATGCTTGGTTTCGCTCATGTATAATCACTCCACATCATAGAACGGTTGGTTAGTGCCATTCGACGGTATCTCTTGTCGCTCTCCCCACTGCTTAATCACCACGCTCTATGGGCGGGTGCCAGCGCCTAATAGGCCACAGAGGAGGTCTGTGGGAGAGCTGCTTTTATGCGTCGATAGTAGCCACGGTTTCAAATAGCCCAGATACTACGTAATGTGACGCGGGGGGTAAAGCAGTCCATTCGGATCATTTCTCTGTCTAGGAGCCTGTCCGGGGATAGGAGCCGTAGCGAGGGGAAGCCATTTTGAGTTCATTTTTTTGATCAGTTGAGGCGAATAGTCGCTCTTATTCAACGAAAATGAGCAGAATAATGGGCCAAAAGGGCTTTCCCACAGTAGGTTCTCTATTCTCGGATAGGCTCCCAGGGTGTGGCATGATACCTTTAAGTTTTATGAAATTAGACTAAGTTAGTAAGCTAACTATATAATTTAAAATCTTTTTTAATGGAGACAAGAGTGGCTCAAGCCAGTCGTACAGATCAGATATCGGAACAGCCACACTCCCTGGCCAAACGACGATTGCGTGAAGGTGCATTGCTGTTACTTATCGCCGTTGTGGCCTATCTGATGCTTTCTCTGGTCACCTACTCGGAGGGCGATCCAGGATGGTCCTATTCCGGACCAAGAACCCATGCAATAAACGCGGGTGGGCCGGTGGGTGCGTGGTTTTCCGATGTCTTTCTCAATCTGTTCGGACTTCTTGGTTATCTTTTTCCTATAATGGTCGGCTGGGTGGGCTGGGTGGTTCTAAAAGAGCCCAATCGGGACCAAACTGCCAATGCCCACCTTTTGGCGCTGCGCTGGATTGGTTTTTTCTTGACCCTGGCTGCCGGTAGTACTCTGGCTGCTATTCACCTCTCCCATATCGCCTTACCCTTGCCTGATGGTACGGGGGCGGGAGGTATATTGGGAGGGTTCCTTCAGCACAACCTGCTTCCGATACTCAACTCCGCCGGTACCACTCTTCTTACTCTTGCGCTGGTGCTCTCGGGCTTTACCCTTTTTACCGGTATCTCCTGGCTGGCGGTGATGGATCGTATAGGTGGAGCGGTGATTGCGCTCTTTCGCTCTGTCGGCCATGCCCGTGCAAGAATTGTCGAGTCACGCCGGACACGGGAGCTAAAAAAGCAGCGAAGCGAAACACTCAAGGCGGATAAGAAGAAGAGGGCAAAGCGCACACCACCAAAAATCGAACCGGTGATGCACGAAGTGAAGGTCAGTGACCGGGTTGAGAAAGAGCGCCAAGTGCCTCTGTTCGTCCCTGATGCCGATGAGGGTGGGATGCCACCGCTGGCGCTGCTGGATGATGCCAAGCACAGTGGCATGGGCTACTCCAATGAGGCTCTGGAGGCGATCTCACGTAAGGTCGAAATCAAGCTCAAGGATTTTGGTGTCGAAGCCGAAGTCGTGGCGGTATTACCCGGCCCGGTGATTACCTTGTTTGAGCTGCGACTTTCGCCAGGAACCAAGGCGAGCAAGGTGACCAATTTAGCCAGGGATCTGGCCAGAGCACTCTCCACCATCAGTGTCCGGGTGGTGGAGGTGATTCCGGGTAAATCGGTAATTGGTATCGAGATACCCAACGAGCACCGGGAGATGGTCTTTCTCAGTGAGGTGCTACGCTCGGAAGCCTACGATGTGGCCAAGTCGCCCCTCACCCTGGCTTTGGGCAAGGATATCTCCGGTAATCCTTCAGTGGCGGATCTCGGCAAGATGCCACACGCCCTGGTCGCGGGTACAACCGGCTCCGGTAAATCGGTTGCCATCAACGCTATGATCCTCAGTCTGCTCTATAAGTCTACCCCACAGGAGGTGCGGCTGATTATGGTAGACCCGAAGATGCTGGAGCTTTCGGTCTACGAGGGGATTCCACACCTGCTGACGCCGGTAGTCACCGACATGAAGGAGGCGGCGAACGCGCTGCGCTGGTGTGTCGGTGAGATGGAACGACGTTACCGTCTGATGGCGGCTCTTGGGGTGCGCAATATCGCCGGCTTCAATAAAAAAGTTACCGAAGCTGCGAAGCGTGGAGAGCCGATAGCCGATCCACTGTTTCAGCTTGATCCGCTGGCTGAGGATCAAGAGATCCCAGAGCTTACCTCACTGCCCTATATCGTCGTAGTGATCGATGAGTTGGCGGATATGATGATGGTGGTGGGCAAGAAGGTGGAGGAGTTGATCGCTCGTCTGGCACAGAAAGCACGTGCATCGGGTATTCATCTGCTGCTGGCTACTCAGCGTCCCTCTGTCGATGTGATCACCGGCCTGATCAAGGCTAATATCCCGACTCGTATCGCCTTCCAGGTCTCATCACGTATCGATTCACGTACTATTCTCGATCAGATGGGTGCGGAACATCTGTTGGGCAATGGCGATATGCTCTATTTGCCTCCCGGGGGGAATATTCCTCAGCGGATACACGGCGCCTTTGTTGACGATAACGAGGTACACCGGGTGGTGAGTTACCTAAAGCAGACAGGTGAACCTGATTATATCGAAGCTGTGGTACAGGAACCTTTGGAGGCAATTCCCGGTCTATCCGGAGAGAGCGCGGATGTTGAAGATGCCGATCCACTCTATGATGAGGCCGTGCAAATTGTTACCGAGTCCCGTCGTGCTTCCATCTCCGGTGTGCAGCGCCGCCTTAAAATCGGCTACAACCGTGCGGCCCGACTGATCGAGGAGATGGAACGTACCGGGATTGTCACACCGGCCCAGAGCAATGGTAATCGTGAGGTGCTGGCTCCACCTCCACCTGAGGTTTGAATATGTGTAGTCATTTTTTCTACAATTTGTCGGCTGCGGCCGCAGCACTGCTCTTCTCGATCTCCGCTATAGCGGCGAACGGTGTCGAGCAGATGAACTACTTCCTTACCCGGGTGACCAGCCTGCAGGCGGGCTTTGAGCAGACGGTGCTAAGTGCCGACCAGCAGCAGGCGATTCGATCACAAGGCAACTTCTATCTACAGCAACCGGGGAAGTTCCGTTGGGACTATACCGAACCGGAGCCTCAGCAGATCATTGCCGACGGCAGGCAGGTATGGCTGGTCGATCCTGAACTGGAACAGGTGAGCGTACAGTCACAACGCACTGCATTGAAAGGGACACCAGCTATGCTGCTGGTCAGTGGTGAGCCGGTGGATAACCATTTTGAGGTGATCGATATAGGCAACAGCCAGGGATTTGCCTGGGTCGAGTTGATACCAAAGGAAGAGGAGAGCCAGTTTACCCGGATTCTTCTGGCATTCTCCAATAATGAGATGCAGCGCATGGAGATGGCCGACAAGTTTGGTCAGGTTACCCGTTTTCAATTCTTTGATATCGAACACAACCCCCAGTTCAAGAGCCGCTTTTTTCTCTACCAGCCACCACTCTTTTTTGACCGCTATAACCAATAGGGAGACTCTGACCAAGTCATGATTGCTTTACGCTGGCTAAAACCGCCCCAATTCGCTTCGAAGATCGCAGCAATAGAGTGGCTATTACCGCTCACTTCGAAACAAATTGGAACAATTTTATCTCAGCCTAAATCTAACCAGACTTAATCAGAGGCTCCCTAGCTGTGACGGACCAGGATCTTTTCCACGACAACGGCAGTGAGCTAACGCGCCCACTTGCGGATCGTATGCGTCCGCGAAATCTTGATGAATTTATGGGCCAGTCCCATATTGTCGGCGAGGGTAAGCCGTTGCGGATGGCGATAGAGTCGGATCGTCTCCACTCGATGATCTTCTGGGGTCCTCCAGGTACAGGAAAAACCACTCTCGCCAGCCTCATTGCAAGGCACTCGGGCGCTCAGTTCATCACCCTCTCAGCGGTACTCTCAGGGGTAAAGGATATACGCGCTGCGGTAGATCAGGCGCGTCAGGTGAAGCAGGCGGACGGCAGGCCTACCGTTCTCTTCATCGATGAGGTGCACCGTTTCAACAAATCTCAACAGGATGCGTTTCTTCCCCACGTTGAGGACGGCACTGTGGTGTTTATTGGCGCCACTACCGAGAATCCCTCGTTCGAGCTGAATAATGCACTGCTCTCCCGTGCCAGGACCTATGTACTGAAGAGCCTGGGAAGTGAGGATGTTGAGAAGATCATCGATCAGGCGTTGACAAACAGTGAACGCGGGTTGGCCGGCCGTGAGTTGTCTGCAACATCACGACAGCTGATTGCTACGGCCGCCGACGGCGATGCCCGACGAGGACTCAACCTGCTGGAGATCGCCGCCGACCTCTCGGAGGAGAAAGAGATCTCCAGCCAGGCGGTGGAGGAGGTGGCTTCAGGAAACCTGCGTCGCTTCGATAAAAGCGGAGAAGCCTTCTACGACCAGATTTCTGCGCTGCATAAATCCGTCAGGGGTTCGTCGCCGGATGCCGCTCTTTACTGGTTTTGCCGTATGGTTGATGGTGGGTGTGATCCCCTCTATATCGCCCGACGGGTGGTGCGTATGGCCTCGGAGGATATCGGTAATGCCGATCCCAGGGGATTGACCCTGGCACTCAGCGCCTGGGAAACCCAGGAGCGGCTGGGCAGTCCGGAAGGAGAATTGGCCATTGCCCAAGCGGTGCTCTATCTCGCATCCGCTCCCAAAAGTAACGCTGTCTACATGGCCTATAAGGCAGCCATGAAGGATGTTCAAGAGTCCGGCAGTCACGAAGTTCCCATTCACCTCAGAAATGCACCGACTAAGCTGATGAAAGAGCTCGGCTACGGCCATGCGTACCGGTACGCCCACGATGAACCAGAGGCGTATGCCGCAGGTGAAAACTATTTTCCTGAGGATATGGGCGAGCGTTGTTACTACCGTCCTGTTGACCGTGGCCTGGAGATCAAAATTGGTGAGAAGTTGTCGCGCTTGGCAGCACTCGATAGAAAGGCCACAGATTGAATGGGGCTGATTCAATTCATTCAGACTTACTCTATAATCCTTCCTTCCGTGTAGGTAGACACGACCAGCAAATAGAGGAGCCTTTGAAATATGTCATGAACGGTTACCTTGCGCTCAGACTTATTCAGAGGCTCCTTCAAAATGATTAAGGTGTTTATAAAAGTGAACAATCCTCTCTATTCCAACCCATTCAAGCTCCCAAAGAGAGACTGATATGGGACGTAGAAGAAGAAAAAAGCTGCCTCAGGATCCGGTTCAGACCGGCATCGATTCCCTAAGTCACGATGGTCGCGGTGTCGCCCATATTGATGGCAAGGCGGTCTTTATCCACGGTGCGCTACCGGGCGAAGAGGTACTGTTTACCTACACCAAGAAACAGCGACGATTCGATGAAGGGGTGGTGAATCAAGTCCTATCCCCCTCTGATGATCGGGTTGAACCCCGTTGTGAACACTTTGGTGTCTGCGGAGGCTGCAGCCTGCAGCATATGGCGCCGGAAGCCCAGATAAGGGTGAAGCAGAGCACACTGACCGACGCTTTCCAGCGAATCGGGAAAGTGGAGCCGGAGAGCCTGCTGCCGCCACTGGTTGCCGAAAACCCTTGGGGGTACCGTAGAAAAGCCCGTATCGGGGCCAAGTTTGTCATTAAGAAAGATCGGGTGCTGGTCGGTTTCCGCGAGCGGGGCTCAGGGTTTGTCGCCGATATGAAACGGTGTCATGTGCTGCACCCTCAAGTGGGAGAGCTGATTACCCCTTTGGCGGATCTAATCGCTTCACTTACGATCAAGGAGAAGGTGCCGCAGATTGAGGTGGCATTGGGAGATGACTGCTGTGTATTGATATTCCGGGTGATGGAGCCACCGGCCCACCAGGATCTGGAAAAGCTGCTGGCCTTTGGCCGTGAACATGGGCTGCATGCCTATCTCCAGGAGGGGGGGGAAGACTCCATTCGTCCAATTACAGGCGAGAAAGCTGAACTTACTTACAGCCTGCCCGCCTACGACGCAACCCTTCACTTTCTGCCCAATGACTTTACCCAGGTCAACAGTGAACTTAACCGATTGATGCTAGACCGTGCACTGGGGATGCTTGAGTTGAACAGCAATGACCGTGTCCTTGATCTCTTTTGTGGCCTAGGTAACTTCACAATCCCCATCGCCCGAACGGCTAAGGAGGTAGTGGGAGTTGAGGGTGATTCCGGTCTGGTGGCAAGAGCGCGTGAAAATGCCGAGCGTAATGGCATCACCAATAGCCGCTATTTTACCGCCAACCTGTACGAATCCCTGGAAAAGGAGCCCTGGCTTCTTGAGTCGTATAATAAGGCACTACTTGATCCGCCAAGATCGGGGGCCCTTGAGGTGCTTGAGCATCTTCCAAAGCTTGGCGTTGAACGGATTGTCTATGTCTCCTGTTACCCTGGTACCCTGGCGCGTGATGCAGGTGAGTTGGTAAACCAGTACGGATACCGGTTAGTTTCGGCCGGCGTAATGGATATGTTCCCTCATACCGCACATGTGGAATCGATCGCACTATTTGAGAAGAGATGAGTTAATGGCTACAGAGATTGAACGTAAGTTTTTAGTGACAAATGATGACTGGAAGGCATCGGTGGTATCTGATTCGGTACTTAAACAGGGCTATCTGGCTAATCAGCCTAATGCTTCGGTCCGTGTGCGTATCAGTAACGGCAAGGCGCATCTCAATATAAAAAGTGTCACCATCGGTATAAAGCGTGCCGAGTTTGAGTATGAGGTTCCCCTTGATGATGCGGAGGAGATGTTGGCCCAGGTGGCGGAGCAGCCATTTATTGACAAGGTACGCTACAAGGTGAAATGTGGTGAGCATATCTGGGAACTCGACGTCTTTGAGGGTGAGAACCGCGGTCTGGTCGTTGCCGAGATAGAGCTCGACAGTGAAGATGAACTGTTTGAACTACCATCATGGGCGGGTGAGGAGGTATCGGGTGATGCCAGATACTACAATGCTTGTCTGGTGAAAAACCCCTACAGTAACTGGTAACCACCAAGCGTGTCAGCTATTCATATGCAGATTGACTTGAGTCGGCAGACGCTGACTCTACTGACGGGTGGTCAATCCGTTGCCTGTTACACTGTATCCACCGCACTGAATGGTCCGGGTGAGAAATCTGGCAGTGGCTGTACTCCCAGGGGTTTTCATTCGATTCGGATGAAGTTAGGTGAGGGTGAACCCCTCAACACTGTATTTATCGGCCGTCGCCCCAGTGGTGAGATTTACTCACCAGAGTTGGCATTAAATAGCCCCCAGCGAGATTGGATACTGACCCGCATACTTTGGCTGACCGGCCGGGAGCCGGGTGTCAACAGGGGGGGGGATTGCGATACTCTGCGCCGTTTTATCTATATTCACGGAACCCCAGATAGTGAACCTATGGGTGAGGCAAGATCCCACGGTTGTATCCGAATGCACAATTACGATCTTCTGGATCTTTTTGATCAAGTGGATGCGGGGACCTTGGTAGATATACGAGAGTCGTTTACCCCATAGGCCACGGCTGCAAGAAAACCCCCGCCACTCTCAATCTTATTGAACAAAGAAGCTGGTGAAGAAGAGATCGTTGACTAACTCTTTCTTACCCGATAGCTTCTCCAATACCTCATTTACTGCCTTAAGTGCCGTTTTCCGCAACGCCTCTTTTCCCTCAGGTGTTTTCATTTCGGAACCCTTTTGATCACCGAACAGCAGAAGCAACTCATGGCGCAGGGCAGGGGAGTGAAGTTGTATATCGGATAAATTTGTATCATCCTTGGACAACAACTGTACATCGCATCGCATGTACCTGGCACCCGTATGTAGATTGACTAGAAGTGAGGGAGAGAGGGCGTGGTACGCTGCTGTTTTTGGCTCTACCTCGGCTTCAGCCTCCTCATCTTCAGCCAGTAGGTGATTTGAAAAAAACAAAAGCGATAGCATGATGACCAGGGGTGTTAAACGCATCATTCTCTCCATTACAGATTAAAATACCTATGATCATTATATCGGTAACAGAGATTATTTCTTAAATAACACCGTTACGTTTTAGGGAAAAGATAATTATGAGCCACGGTCCAGTCATGCTCGATCTCTCAGGCACCACCCTGACAGAGGAGGAGCGGGAAATGTTGCAGCATCCTGCCGCCGGGGGGGTCATCCTGTTCGCAAGAAATTTTGAAACACCTGAGCAAGTGGCCGAGCTGATTTGTCGACTTAATGAGCTGAGACAGCCATCACTGCTGATCGCTGTTGACCAGGAAGGGGGCCGGGTACAGCGATTTAAAAATGGATTTACCAGGCTGCCCCCTGCAGCCTGGTTTGGCCGACAGCATAAAAACAGTAGCAAAAAATCAAAAGAGATCACTCGGAGTGTGGGTTGGCTGATGGCGGCTGAGCTACGCGCAGTCGGGGTGGATTTTAGTTTTGCACCCGTGCTTGATCTTGGTAGGGGAATCAGCCAAGTGATAGGTGATCGCGCATTTAATGCATCACCAGCCATCGTCTCTGAACTGGCTCTCGCCTGGATGAGTGGAGTGCATGAGGCGGGTATGGCTGCGGTGGGGAAGCACTTTCCCGGGCATGGTGGAGTAACAGAGGACTCACATGAGGCACTGCCAGTGGATAGACGCAATCCACAGGACATTATGGTTGAAGATCTGCTGCCATTTGAGCAGATGATTGATGCGGGTCTGGAGGCGATCATGCCTGCCCATGTCGTCTATGAAAAGGCTTCAAACGAGCTTGCCGGTTTTTCCCGATTTTGGCTGCAAGACGTACTGCGCAAAAAACTTGGATTTCAGGGTGTTATCTTTAGTGATGACTTAACGATGGCAGCGGCTGGTGAGGTGGGAGACTACCCGGAGAGGGCAACCACGGCTCTTGATGCCGGTTGTGACATGGTGTTGGTCTGCAATAATCCAGTGGGTGCAGGTGAAGTGCTGGAGTCACTAAAAGACTACAGCAACCCGGCTGCACAGATGAGACTCATCCGAATGCACGGAAGAAAGGCTCTCAACAGGGAAGAGATTCATATGGATCCGAGGTGGAAGACGGCAGTGGAAGCTGTAGCCAAGTTTGAGGAGAGTTCTGCAATGGAACTCGATTTATAAAGCTTATCAACAGCTATTTTTTGGCTTACGCAGAGAATCTCTGAATAATACTTGGCCTGTGACAAGCACGCATCTTGTATCAAAAAATCGATCTAGAATCCTTTTAAAATCATTGAGCTTAGTTAAAGCTCAATGGCGTTGCCACTAAAATTCGCGAACCACGTCAAATGCGCGCCTATTTGTAGTAATTATGCCCGTATAATTTTATTTATGCCTAGCTCGATAATTATTCACTGGAACACCTCCTGAAATCAGCTAAAAAATAATGCTTGCAAGGGCTCTTTATTTATGAGAAAAACAGACTACGCCGAATAAAAAATCCAATAAATACAATATATTATCAATAACTTATAAAGGCGAAGAGGATAATGTTCCTTACGTTTTTTGGGCTCCATTTTTGCCCCGCTTGAGTTTTATTATTTCGTTTTTTTGACCGCACCAACACTGTAGAAACAGCCGGTAAGTGGTCAGTAGTGAATTTGGAGGATGTAGTAATGAGTGCACTTGACGACGTCAGGGTCCGGCAAACTGAAATGGTCAGTATGATCAGTGATCTGAAATCGATGCTTAAACCTGAACTGCTCACCATTGGGCCGAATGTAAAAACAGCACATAATCTGCTCTGTACACTCGGCAAACAACTGAAAGAGCACCTTGTCGCAGAGGATAAAGGCCTGTACCCGCCGCTTCTCACCCATGAAGACCCAAAGCTGAAATCTTTGGCATGGGGGTTTATCAGTGGACAAAAGCCCTTGCGTAATCAGTTTGAGAATTACCACAAGCGCTGGCTGAAGAATTGTGACTTCAAGTTCACGCAAGAGTTTCTTGATGAAACGATGGATGTTTTCTCAGCTATAGAAGTGCGTATAGAGAGAGAGCAGTCGATTCTCATACCAAAACTGGAAGAGAGCGGTCTGTTCGCAATGGCCGGCGCCAGATAGGTCGCCATAACGCCATTTACCCTACAACGCCCTCCTCTAAAGGAGGGCGTTCCTGCTATCCGGTATCCCGCCTTCCACACCATCCTGCAGATACTCAATTCTGTGCTAATCTCTACACTTAATTTTGTAGAAAACTTATTAATCAAAGTGTGGATAAATAATCCGTAGTTGATTACTAGGAAATATGCGGGTACGATGGACCCCGATCTCTATTTAAGACTCATTCTAATCATCAGATACCTGAATAAGGAGGTACTCAAAGTGGGTGTACTTGTCGGACGTGAAGCTCCAGATTTTACCGCTCCTGCCGTGCTGGGCAGTGGCGAGATTGTTGATACATTTAACCTCAAGGAGGCAACCAACGGTAAGTACGTTGTTATCTTTTTCTACCCCCTTGACTTCACATTTGTCTGTCCCTCAGAGTTGATCGCCTTTGATCACCGTCTGGAAGAGTTCAAAAAGCGTAATGTCGAAGTAATTGGTGTCTCCATCGATTCCCATTTCACCCACAATGCATGGCGTAACACCCCGATTAACGAGGGTGGTATCGGCCAAGTAGGCTACACGCTGGTAGCGGACCTGACCCATTCAATCTGTAAAGACTATGATGTTGAAACCCCCAATGGTGCAGTCGCCTTCCGTGGCTCATTCCTTATAGATACAGAGGGAAATGTTCGTCACCAGGTGGTTAACGACCTGCCACTGGGACGTAACGTTGACGAGATGTTGCGCATGATCGATGCACTTCAGTTCACTGAGGAGCACGGTGAAGTTTGTCCTGCCGGCTGGAAAGATGGTGACAAAGGCATGAACGCTTCTCCTGATGGTGTTGCTGCTTATCTTGCTGAGAATTCAGAGCAACTTTAAGTTCTGTTTCAGCTACAAATAAAGAGCCGGTTACATTTTTTGTAACCGGCTTTTTTTGTGCATGTGCATTTCATCCAGCGGAGTTTCTCTGTGAACCGTGATAGATGGTGTGTAATATAGCGTCCAATAAAAACAGAGGATAAGTGATGGCAGAGGTGGCGATAATAGGTGGCTCCGGCCTGGCACAGCTTGATGAACTTTGTATTTATCATCGCGAAGCGGTAGCAACCCCCTTTGGTGATCCCTCTGCGGCGCTGATGCAAGGTACTTTCAACGGAGTCGAGGTCATTTTCATCCCACGCCATGGTGATCCTCACACCATCCCCCCCCATAAGGTGAACTATCGCGCTAATCTTTGGGCACTGAAGCAGCTGGGAATAGAGCAGGTGATAGGGGTCGCTGCTGTTGGTGGCATCACCTCAAAAATGGGACCTCAAATGGTGGCTGTTCCTGATCAGATAATCGACTACACATATAATCGCCCACACACCTTTTTTGAAGAGAATCTGAGTCGGGTAACGCATATCGATTTTACCGAGCCATACTGTGAGCAGTTACGGCAACAGTTGATAAGCGCCGCGCAGCAGAGCGAAATTGATATTGTCACCGGCGGGACCTATGGCGCAACGCAAGGACCTAGACTCGAGAGCACCATGGAGATCCATAGAATGGAACAGGATGGCTGTGACCTGGTAGGGATGACGGGTATGCCTGAGGCCGCACTGGCCAAAGAGTTGAATCTCAGTTATGCCTGTTGTGCCGTGGTGGCCAACTGGGCGGCAGGGAAGGGGGAGGGGCCGATCACAATGGATGAAATTCATGCTCATCTGGACGCAGGTATGGAGAAAGTCAGGCTGATCCTCTCCTCTGCTGTCGCATCATTATAGTGTTTTATTAGAATCACTGATAAGCGATGAACAATATGATCGTTGATCAAAGCAGTACCACTCTTTGAGTTTAGGCTTGATCAAGCTCATTTTAGTCGTAGGGCAATGAGGGTAGTATTTGTGGGGTTACCCACAGTACCATCCCTAATGTTGTCAACTGAGATTTTCAACGGGTTAAGTCCAATGGCCGAAGAAGAAACCAATAACGATTCCACACAATCTCCTTCAGATGAGGCGGCGACACCAGCCAAGAAGGTGATGGCAAAGAAAAAAGCCACGGCAAAGAAAAAAGCCGCGGCAAAGAAAAGAGTGGCTAAAAAGAGCGTAGCAAAAAAGAGAGCCGCGAAGAAAAGCACTGTTAAGAAAAAAACAGTGGTCAAGAAAAAGAGTGTCACTAAGAAGAGGGTGGCAAAAAAAGCGGTAGTTGCTCCAGTTGTTGTGACGGAAAATTCTCCCGCCACCGATGAGGCTGCTACTCCGATAGCCTCTTCAACTGAAACTGCTACTCCGATTGCCCCTTCAACTGAAACTGCTACTCCGAAAGCCTCTTCAACTGAAACTGCTACTCCGGTTGCCCCTTCAACTGAAACTGCTACTCCGAAAGCCTCTTCAACTGAAACCGCTACTCCGATAGCCCCTTCAACTGAAACTGCTATAGAACAGAATTCTCAATCCAGTAGTACTGAGAGTAAAAGCGAAGCTATACTGGAACAGGAAAGTACACCACAGGAACAGAGCACTGAGGAAAAAGATGAGGTTACTCAATCTTCCCCTCAGGCACCTGAGGATGGAGAAGTTAAGACGCACCTAGAGGAAAAGGTAACCATGTCATCGGAATCCACACAGAACCAAGCGCCGTCCAACAGCGGCTCAAGCCCTAGTTTCTGGCCAAAAATCGTCCTTGCCATTGTGATCGTAGTGGCAGGTTTTATGTATATCCGCTCTCTTGCGGAAATACCTTCGTCAGGAGCTGACTCTGTCAACGCAATATCAGATGTCGGCAGTGAGCAGATGCCTGTTGCTGAAACTCAAACAAGTGCAGAAGAAACGACAAAAGCAGCGCCGGAGATAGCCGTTGTAACGGAAGTTGAAACGGCACCGACCAAAGAAGATCAAGTAGCCGAGCCCGTGGCTTCCGAGCCAGTTGCTTCCGAGCCAGTCGCTTCCGAACCCGTTGCTTCTGAGCCGGTCGCTTCTGAACCCGTCGCTTCTGAATCCGTTGCTTCTGAGCCCGTCGCTTCTGAGCCCGTCGCTTCTGAGCCCGTCGCTTCTGAGCCCGTTGCTTCTGAGCCCGTCGCTTCTGAGCCCGTTGCTTCTGAGCCCGTCGCTTCTGAGCCCGTCGCTTCTGAGCCCGTCGCTTCTGAGCCCGTTGCTTCTGAGCCCGTCGCTTCTGAGCCCGCTGCTTCTGAGCCAGTAGCTTCCGAACCGGTAGCTTCCGAGCCAGTAGCTTCTGAAACAGCCGAATCAGCTCAACTTCAGACCACTACAGATCCTGAACCTGCAGTAGCCTCAGAACAACCAGCTGCATCGTCAAGTACATCAGAAACCCGTATAGGATTTGGTACTTCCTCTAGTGCATCACCTTCATGGAGAAGGGGACTTCAGCGCCCTCAGCGTCCAGAGTGGGCTAAGCGTAGAGAACGTCCCCAGCGGCCGGAGTGGGCTAAGCGCCCAGTATCACCCTATCAGGGTTATACCCATCCCGCATATGGGCCGTCGGCACCCTACGGTTATGGATCGATGCCTTACTATGGTTATCCTTCAACAGCCCCCAGTTATCGCTGATCCTAACTGAACTAAGAACCGGCCTTAAATGGCCGGTTTTTTTATTTACAGACCAACTCAAGCGTAACTGCCAAGAAGCTACTGATTTCAGCGAACCACGAATTCTGTTTCTCGCTGTAATATGGTGGTATCAAGGGATTTCAATATTTTACGGGGCTAATATGCTCACGCTACGTAGAATCCATACCTTTCATGCACTATCTACCCAAGAGATTTCAAGCTAAGTAAGAAATCCCTATGATAGATATTGATAATTTCAGCTGTAGCCGATGTGGCCAGAGAGTTGAGTCATGGGCTGTAAGACGGCCCCAGTTTGACTGTCCAAATTGTGGCAAAAAGTTTCAATCAAACCACAAAGCCGTTATGAAGAGGTGTATCTATATCTTTGCCGCTGTCTGGTTGCTGATAGGGTCTCTCATCTGGGTGCTCAGTTCATCCTGGCAACTAGCACTCGCTTTATCGATTGAGCTGGGGTGGATGGGAGCTATCCTTGTGGCAATTCTTCTTTTTCGCTTATCCCTGCGTATTGATGAAGTATCAGATTAAACAACTGGCTGACCATCGAATTATTATCATTAAACTCACGTATAAACAATATGATACAGTTATATTCTGTACCAATTTAGAGATTTGTTGATCCCTTTGCTACAATCATCTTTGAACTTCTTGGGAGAGATACCACCTAACTTGGCATGGTATGAAAATATCCAGGTTATTCAATAATCCGAAAACAACTATAGTTTAATCCAGCATCCACAGATGAGTACCGGCATCAGAAAAACGATACATTACCTGCTGACAATAATGCTGGCAGTGTTGCCGTTCACCACTGTTTATAGTGATTCCTGTCATCCTGGAGTAGGAGCAGACATGGAGATGCAGGGCCAAATCTTAATGATGGACTGCCCACATCCGGAACATAGCGGCGACATGGTGCATACGGAACAGACCAGCGATGACAACTGCTGCAGCGATCATTGTGATGCCTCCTTCGGTGTTCAACTCTATTTAGGCGGTGAATGGGTCTACACGTTCCCCTCGGCAAGTGTATTCGCTACTTATACACCCTCAGTGATGCCAAATCCGCTCATCTCATCCTTTCTTAGACCTCCTTTAACAATCTCCTGAACCAAGCCCAAGCCATATCCTCAGTGATGTGGTGGTTTCTATAGGCGTCACGCCTTTTTTGGAGATAGCGTTATGAAGTACCGTTTTACTGTTCTGGGGCTGCTACCCCTAATCCTTGCCGCCTGCTCAACTGATGAATCTGGCGCCCAGAAAATATCGCAAATGCAGCCCACTATAGCTTCTGCGGTCACAGAAGAACCACCGGCTACACGCTGGTATCAGTTTCAGCACGTAAGCCAAGGTGCGAATGTTTATCAGCAAAATTGTGCTGTCTGCCATGGCAAGCAGGGAGAAGGAGCAGCCAACTGGCGACAAGCAGGAGCTGATGGAAAATACCCAGCGCCACCTCTCAACGGCACCGGACATGCGTGGCACCACCCCCTTAAGATGCTAGCCCATGTCATCAAAAATGGCAGTCCCGGCGGCCAGGGTAATATGCAGGCGTGGAGAGGCAAACTGAGTGATGATGAGATTTTCTCTACGATCGCCTGGTTTCAGTCCAAGTGGCCTGAAGAGATCTACAAAACCTGGGCAAAACGTGAAGTGGCAAGAGGTAAAGCAGCAAAACGTGGCAGAGCGGGGAAGGGCACATGATTCTGCAGATAGAGTTCATATGGGAGCAGCATCATGAACCGTGATCAGATGAGTGCAAACCACGGGGCCTGGGATGCCAGCCACTGGATCAACATTCCATCCCTCAATCATGAAGCAGACGGACTGCAGATCGACCACATCCTAAAAGCACTATCGGGTGTACATGAAGTGAATGTCTCGATAAGCACCCGGAAGATCTACATTATCTATGACCAGACGCAAACCGACTTTCAGCAGATCCAGGAAAAGCTCGAAGAGATCGGTTTTCCTGCTTCAAACAGCTGGTGGTCACGAAAAAAGGCCGACTGGTTTCAATACCTGGACACTAATGCCAGAGCCAATGCCAATGCGCCGACACCGCCTTGTTGCAGCAACCCCAAGGGCTTGAATACAGGTAAAAAATAATCACACATGAGGCTAATTACCATGAAACAGAAATCATCAAACCCAACAGAGAAAACAGGCCTCAAGGGCAAGCTAAAATGGGCTGCAGGACTCGTTGTGGTCACTTTTTTATCATTTGGTGGCCTGCTGGCAACGCAACAGAACTCCATTGCTGCAGATATTGTCGTATACAAAAACCCAAACTGTGGCTGCTGCAATGCGTGGATAAAGCACCTGAAAGAGAACGACTATACAGTTGAGGTGAAAAACCGGGACGATGTCACCCCAATTAAAAAGGAGTTGGGAGTACCTAACAACCTGCAATCCTGCCACACGGCCAAGGTCGATGGTTATGTTATCGAGGGGCATGTCCCAGCCGATCTTATTTCAAAACTAAGACGTGAAAAACCTCAGATCAGAGGCCTGGCCGTACCTGGAATGCCCATGGGCTCACCTGGAATGGAAGGCCCGTATAAAGATGACTATAACATCATATCCTTCAGTGATGATGGCAAGACATCCGTTTATGCCCATCGCTGATAACAGGAAAGTGATTATGAACAAAGCAATCAAATTATTGACCGCTGTCACTCTTATGTTCTCAAGTATCACGATTTCATTGGCACATAGTCCGCCTAAGGAGGCTAGGATTTTCTTTATCGGATTGCAGGATGGGGCAGTTGTACAAAGCCCAGTCCATGTGAAATTCGGCATTCAGAGTTTTGGGATCACACCTGCCGGTACAAAAGGTAAGATTCGTCACAAAGCAGGGCATCACCACCTATTACTCAATGCACCGTCACTGCCCGACATGGATGAGGCTATTCCCCGTGATAAGCAGCACCTACACTTTGATCAAGGTGAAACTGAGACGGTACTGGAATTACCTTCAGGAAAACACACTCTGCAACTCTTACTAGGTGATGAAGAGCATGAGCCTCAAGATCCGCCTCTCTACTCAGATAAAATTACCATTATCGTGAAATAAAAGGGGAGTAATCTTCTCGATCACTGGAGAATCTACTGCTGCCTAATCTTAGAGCTTATCCTGAATAGATATATAATTTAACATAATATGTATTATGCGCAAGTCACAATAAATTATCGTTTCAGTGACTTATATCAGTTGTGGCGTTTAACATCCGCAGATGAAAATCTGTGACATTCGTGAAAATGAATATGCTTGCCGATCAAGTTGGACTTACTGGCCTTGAATTTCCTTGAACCAGTCCCAGACTCGCTCGTTTCCAGATTTCACATACAAGTCAACGGTTGCCTTCGCAGCTCTTTGGCCATCTGAACCAATCTGCAACAAATTGACCAGTAGCTTACGAATTGCCTCTTCAGGATAATCAAGAGACGTTCTTGTTAAAGCTGTTTGCCACAAATCATTCGCGTACATTGGTTGCTCTTCACTTAGCCGTGCCAAATTCTCAAAAAATCCATAACCATGATGGTATTCGTAGGCATATGGTGCAATCCGTGTCAGCCATTGCATGTTTTCAGCATTCAACTCTTCGACGAACTCGGCCCAAAGACACAGGTCCGAGGCTGTCTTGCGCCCATCTTCGTGATTCAAGTCGATCTTTTCCAAGATGTGCGGCAACAACTCCACCCATTTGGCCATGTTGCCCTCGCTCTTCTTGCCCCTTTTTGTCCAAAAAAACCAAATAAGCTGGTGTATCTCATCTCTATTGAAACGCTCGACCAGGATTTGGGTAAGACTCTGTTCTTCATCGTATTTCTCGAAATCATTGAGAAACGCGACAGCAATTTGTTGAACAAATCGGTCGTTAATCCTATCGGCCAAATTAGGATTATCTAATGCTTTGAGAAGGTCGCCGTGAGATTTGAGATAGCCGAAAATCTCACCATACACAGTGCTGACATATGAGTAACCTTGGATCGCGCAACTCCAGCGAAGCTCATCGCTTTGGTCAAAAATTGTATCCAAGTGCCCCATCAACCATTCACCATCCATGTACAAGAAATTTGGGAGGTAGTTGGTCACCAAGGTTGCGAATTCATATTCCCCAATAGATGGACGTTCGAGTTCACTGTCGTAGATCGCCTCGAACCCTTTCCAAACAGCCTGATGTTCATCGTTATTCTTGTCAGCTATTCGGCATTCACGAAGTGTTAGGTTGATTAAGGCTTCGATAACATGGCCTCGCGGACTATTTATTGCCACTGAGACTGCATCAGAATCAAGGTTGAAATCTGCTCCTTCTTGTTTGCGAAGCAACAGTTCAATTGTTTCCCTAATTAGTGCGTTTTCAGACACAGGCACTGCATGATCATCAGATTTAACGCTGGCCTCGAGTAATCGCCCGATACTACTGATAATCCAATTTCTGTTTGCTACGAACTCTTTCCTTTCTTTTGCATTGTCTTCATTCCAGAACGTTTCTGTATTAACCAGCATTTGAATAAAGCCAAGAAGTGCTGGCCAAATCTCCTCCCAGGGTAAAGGTGATTTGTTGTTCCATAGTTCATAAAATGCTTCGATAACCGCGTGGACATGGGCCAAATCCAGGTCCGTAAACTTATTTAAGTACGGATAGACGGTGATTGGATCATTTACGATTCGGGACTTAAATGCCCTGGTTAGCCCTTCCAATGTTGGCTCTTTCCATCCGCCAGTCGCTTGAAACTTCGAGAGATGTTCAACGAGAACATCAATATCGAAAGAGGACAGCTCTTCTAGAGAATAAGGTGACTCTCCCCCACCCCACCCAGAAGTTGAATAACTTGAAAAATCAGGATGTTCTGGTTCTGCTCCTGCAATCTTTACTGCTTCTTCGTAAGCATTAGCTTCGGGGTCCCCGTGTTTCCTCAATGCGGACAGCCAACCGGCCTGCTCGTATGCAATTGCTCCTTTTGACCTATCCCCTGGATTATCGGCTATGGATTCAATTTGTCCCAGAAGCAGTTTTTGATTCTCTTTTTTGAAGTCTGGGTAAGAATCATGCAAAAAATGCCATATTTCGTGGCGCAAATTTGAGCGCAGAAAGCTTTTTTCTACCAGACGTTCTTGTAGCGCATCAACATATGGCTTTATTCCTCGCGCTGCGTTTAGCGCAATTCTTACGATAGTATCTTGGTCAGAGTCGACCATGCTGACCAGTAAACCGATAGCCTCATCTGGGGAACTCTCAGTGTGTCCGGAAAGAGCGTCACGATAGGCGATTACAAGCATGTTCTCGGCATCTTCGTGATACTTATTTTGTTCATGGTCTTCTATAGCTGGTTGCCAAATTGAAGACCACTTGTCATTTTCAAGCTCTTCTAGTATTCGCCGTAATTCGGAATCAACAATTTCAATTGCTGCTTCCCCAAGTTTCTCTCCGCACAGAGCGAGGTTGGAAGAAATGATTTTGCTTCCGTAGTAGTAATCGAAAGCAAAACGACACTCCTTCTTTGGTGATGAGCGGGTGTCCTCCATTGCACATCTGGTTCGAAAAAGCACACGCAAAAGACATTCAACAAGTGTATTGCTTTGGTCAGTATTTTGCTGGAGCAAGCTCGGCAGCCATTTGTTACCCAAATGATCAGCTACCAGAGAACGGTCATAGCGGTCGTCAAGCCAGTGTTCTGTCAGCATTACATGCTTGGGTTCGACTAGGTTGAATGGTAGTGAGGATAATATTTCCGCAAATCTCCACCACACTTGGTAGTTTTCAACTGAGTTCTCTTGAGCGTGCATGGTCACGCCCTCGATGATGCCTAAGAACTCCCTAGCGTAATCTTCGTTACCTTCTGTGGCAGCTGCACCAACACAATTCAACAGATATTCGATTGGAGGCCAGTTTGGAATTTGAACATGTCCCTCTGTGTTTTCTACCGGTTGAGGGCCTGACAAGTTGCTGGGGTCGAAGAATCCAGCTTCCTTCAACCGATAAAACCATTTTAGACTTTTTGCTTGCCTAAAAAACCGCGAAGCCAACTCGGGCTTTTCCTGAACTCTTTGGAGCAAGTCTTCTTCTTTTGCAGATAGATCATTCATCTGCCAGCACCTCATCCATGATTGCAAAGTCCTCTACAAGTGCAGGGGCGTTGATCTGCAATTTGCTCGACCATGTGTTAACAACCTTATCTAAAGCTGCATAGTCATCTTCATCGCGAGCAAAACCAATTAGCTCAACTCCAAATGAGTTTGCATAGTATCTTTGTAAGCTTTCAAACAAGGTCGCTTGTTCTTTGAAAAACCCCTGGAGAGCAAACCTCTTTAGCTCACCAGTGCTGCGAGCATCACCGCGACGCAAGATGTGCTCAAGAATTTCGGCTTCTTCTAACCCATACCCAATAAATAGAACGACCTTTCTGGTGAATAGTTGCTTAAGAAACTCTTGGGTATTTTCGTGATCGTAGTGCTCAAGGTATGACTTTGTTGTTGCGACAATGCTTTCATGATCACTTACAGCGCCATGAATGTGTATCACAGATCCAGGCACATCAAGATGACGCGCCATCAAATTATCGACACCTACTATTCGTGTTGGTTTTTGTGCTGTCGTGTTTCCTGAACCACCAACCACAGTTGGCTCCAGCAATTCATCGTAGTTTGTCGTAACGCACGTACAACCTATTTTGTTCAAGTCATAGTAGATTTGGCTATCACCTGAAGGGTCGCCAAGGAGCTTCCACAATGAAATTGCGTGACCATTTTGATCGGCTACATCGTATGCTATCGATAACTGTTTTTTGGCATCTAAACACTTAAGTTGATCGATAGCCGCGTAGTTTAGTAATGAGTTCTCTCGTAAATCCTCAAGCACTCTGGCAGCCAGTCCATTCCAATCAGGCAGGCCCACACGGCGAGAAGCGCCAGCCCCGATGAACAACACAAGCTGCCCATCCAGACCAGCCTGATAGATCACATCTGGTAAACCACATTCATACGGATAGCTGATCGAATTTTTCATCCTTGATTAACCACTCCAGCTTTGCAACTGGCCCATAGTGAGGCATAGAGTTCTGATTTTTTAATGGACATTTACTACGTGGTACCTTAGGTCTGTATATCTATATAAGCGAAAACTTACAAAAAGAAGTAATTTACTGTTTTTATTGGCTTCATCAATTCCCTTTCCAGTTATTGAAATGAGCATATCGCCCCCCGATTTGCTTGATTCAATAAGTATATTCCTATCAATAATCAGGGCAATAGAGTGAATACTGGCTAATCTTTGCAGATGACCTGAAGACTACTGGGTGCCAGCTTCCACTATTGGCCTAAGAGGGCGCGTATTACGACAGGTCATTTTCGAATAACTGTTGGAAAAATGACTTTCCGCAATCCGTAAGAACTGCCCTTCCCGAGCTATTTAAGTAGACGATACGGCGTTCGATAAGTATATTCTTGATTTCCTGCCAAACCTTCCCCTTCAGGCCAACAGCTGCCTTAATATCTTCATACTCCTCTTTGCCATCAAGTTCCGCTGCCATCTCCTGTGAGAAGCCAGCACCTTCCCCTGTCAGAAGCGAAAATTGAAACCCTTGTTGCATGGTGGCCTGTCCCAGGATCGTCAGTAGCGCCACAACCTTTACGGTGGCATCTCTATGTGGATCATGAGAGTCAGACTCCCGGATGAAGAAATACCCTTCCCCATGTACCAATTCATATCCCATGGCGTCATACATTTCAGTGTAAGCATCTTTCTGATGGAGAAGCTCATGATATAGCGGACTATCTTTCTCCCGTCCCTCATCATAAAGGGAGCGATTAATCACCCTCCCATTATTCAACTCACCATATATCCGGCGACTGAGTGATACATTAATCATCATGCAGGCTCCATCATGCAGGTCAGATAACGGAGACAATAACCTCCATATTCAATTTCCTGCATTGTTCGTTGGTATGAAAATACAAATTGATTGGATGACTTAATCAGTGGAATTGACTCCACCAGATCCCCTAACCAGTAATTTTCAAGCACAACTTCCAGATATTCATGCACCACGGTGTGGGTATCCGCAACCGGCCCCTGGTAGGTAAAGATCTCAAGCGCTTCTACCAGGCGTTGCACCTGCATGGTTCTTCGTGCTCGCTCCTTGTTAAGCGGGTCAACTTCACCTGTAGCAGTAAGATACTGAGGTTTATTGATCCTCTTTCTAACTCCCTCCTGATATGCCCTAACCTTCTCATGAAGATATCCAGCATACTGTCCATCCTGTTGCCAAGACAGGCGAGTTCGAGCAGTTTGACTATGGGATTTCAATCCAAACAATGATTGTCCTGAATCGAACACAGGGTGGGTCAAAGGAATAAATCGGGTGCGCTGATTCCCATCTCTCAGGGTCTCACGGCAGGCTGAAAGAAGGCCATTGAAAGCGCCTTCAATCTTGTTGTATCGAACCCGCTCATCCTTGTCCTGTCTGATATAGCGTCTGAGAAGGCGTGATATCTCTTTGATCTTCTTCCCGTGGGATAGAATTCGAATTCTAATGTTGACCAGGCGACTTGTGTACTCTGGGAAGCCACACCCTTGCATGCGCGACTCCAAGCGCTGAATCATCGCAATGGGATTCTTTCGGTCTTTATAATCCTGCTGTTCGTCGATGAACTGCAGCATAGGCTTAATGTGGCGCTCCTGTAGCACATAGACGCTTTCCAGTGCCTCACGCATCTGCTGAGCTCTATCGAGGGTGATGACATCCTGTGAATCAAGGATCGAAGAAAGCTGCTTGCTTTGACTAGACAAACTGTAGATATTTTTCTGCAGATCGTCATCCACTTCATTGAGTGTCTTAAACATACGTGCAACTAACTCAGCGAAGTCAGGATGCCCTCTGGCCATGATCAACCCGGGAGCCTGAAGCAGGTCCACCATGTTGGCCAGTTGGCTCCGAAGATTTTCAAGATCCTTGTCAGTGAGCTCCTTAAGCCGACTGTTGTCCAGATGACGCAACATTTCAACCAACCAGGGCTTCAGAGTCAGATACCCGTCCTTACGATTCCAATCTAGAAGAAAGCCATTGCGGTGAAGGTTCTCAAGCGACAAGGCATCCACCAAGCGCCGGCCATCGACACGCCCTATGTTCTGCGCCAATGCAGAAATCTTCCGATTGTAAAAAGGTATCGGAATCTGTGTATCACCCAACAGCATGTCACCTTCTGGATTATCAATCAGATCGACAAAATCCAGGTATGCTGCTTTGTGCTGAAGAATCAATATGAGTGTTTTGTCTGGAGAGACTGCCACAACTGCCCCTATGCGCTCATCAACAAGGCATTGCTGTCATCCATCCAGATGCAGGTGCATTCTGGAGCCATAGGATTAGGCACTCTCAGAGTCCCAATCTCCACCCATCGGCCAATCAGTTTAGCCAAGAGGCCACTGATTTCAGGTGTTGCCGAGAAGAGGCGAAAATGCTGCTGGCTCAGCACCCCAAGTAACGTCTTTAGATTCTCAGCATCCAGATCGGCCACTTCATCCATGACTAGGGGCATGTGCAGCTCAGTCCCACCGGGAATAATACGTTGCATCAATATCGACAGTAGAACGGCAACAAACATATTGGTGGTACCGGTAGACTGTGCCTTACTCTCTGTCATCCCACCCTTCTTGTATGAGAAAGTTACCTCGCGGATCACATTGTGTAGATTCAGCGTATCTCGCTGACGTTTTTGGGTGAAATAGTCACGCACAAAACTAGCCAAATCCTCATAAAAGGCACTACTCGCTAGTGTCGCAGAGCCCAGTGCATTGGCACTGCGTTTATCGATCTTCTTGAGCAAGTCGACAAAGCGTTGGTCTACTTCCACGCGAATCTTAATATCGGTCAGGTCCGAAATGTGACACCCCTCGAATTCCTTGTTGATCTCAGATTCGAAAGCCTTAATTGACGCCTGGTTCGCTTTCAACTCACTGATGGTGATATTGGTCAGTTTGTTATGGGCGAGAACATTTTCCCGGTGATTCTTCTTCAGTTCATCCAGGTTTGCAAAGTCTGCGCTCAGGCGTTCATAGAGAGTACGGGCATCGTTAATACTGAGGTCATCACGATCCGCCTCCTCGATCTGGATGCCTTCAATGAGTCCCTTGCGTACCAACATTCGAATGAGTCTGATCAATTCACTGTGATGCTCTTGCACTTTGACGGAGGCCTTGGCAAATGTATCAATCGCTGCCTCTAGTCCAGTTTCAGCCACCGGATTAGGACCCAGCTGATCTACCATGGCATAAAACCCCTCGACACTGCCTAATGCATATCGATCAACATATTGGTTATGTTCCGTGAGATCTATTAAACGACGATTCAAATCATCAACCAGTGCCTTTATCTCGCGAACCCGGCCTTGTGCTGTCTCCAGTTCCTCCTTAAAGGTTTCGGCTTTATTTGCTGATAGCTCAACAGCCGTCTCTTTCTCCTGATACTCCACCCCTTTCTGTGGCAGTTCGGCCACATTTTGTTCATAGGCTTTAATAAGGCGGATATCCAGGTTGGCCTTCTCAATCTCCCGTTTATACTCTGCAATTTTCAATGCCTGATCTTCTTTTTTCAGGCTTGAGTTCTCATGCAAAGTCGTCAACTGATTGTTGGTTTTGCGTAACCGGCTCTCAAGACCATCGAGCTGGGTAGTAAGCTTGTCTGTTTCAGACTTTGGATCATATTCAATAAATGGAGTACCGGATAACGGTTCGCCTAGCCAAACCAAACGCCCCTCTTCAACCGCAAACAGGTCTGCGAAAGAATGAACGATATCGCCCTGGTCCGTGCTTAAAGAGGCCCGGCAACCTGCCAAGTGGCTATTCAAAGATTTCAGGGTAGATGCGGCATGTGCTGATAGGCCGCTCAATGTAGCACTTTCCAACGATGCCAGTTGTGCTTTCAGCCGATCACGTTCCTGATTGGCGCTTATCCTCTCAGCAGTGAGTTGATCCCATTTCTCCGCTAGGGCTTGGGTGGACTCAAGGCCGCTGATGCCCGTTTCTCTCTCCTGCACAAACTCTGTCAGAATGTCGATGATCTCTTCATCATCAAGACCAAGGTATTCCTTGCGTACTTTGTCGACACTCTCAACTTTTGATTTCAGATCGTTGTACTGTTTGGACAACTGCTTCAGCTCACCCTTGGCCTGGCGATATTCCTTCTCTGCTGCGTCACTGGAAAGCGCGATCTCACTATAAGCTGCCTGGCGCTGGTTGAGTTCCTGATCTTTGGCGCCCTTTTCCGCTTCTATTTGCTCCCTGATACCGGAGATGCCTGCACGAAGATTCGCTAACATTTGGGCCGTTTTGGCCAAACCCACCCGGTAATCCCTGTTGGCAACCCCTGCCTGTTGCCAGTAATGAAGATTCTCTTCGAGTTTTACCAATCGCTCGCTTTCATGATTCAGCAGGTTGTACTCAGCAATAATTTCATTGAAGCTGACGTTCATTTTCTCCTTTGCACTTCGCCTCTCGCCCTCAATGATCGTGGCCACTGCCTCAGGTAGACTCTCCCCCTTTGCCTGGGAGCTATCAAAAGCCATCATGATCAATGATCTGAGTGCACGAATCTCCTGAGGAGATCCGCCATCGGGTAGTGGTACCAGGCAAAAACGCCCAAGGCGTGGGTCTATCGCGTTCTCCTGATAGATTGTCGACTTAATTGTATCGACATCACTGACGAACACCGGCGAGTATATCTCCAGAGCCTCTTTCACGCTTTGGCGTGACAACTCTTCAACACGGGCACCCACCCCACCCTCCTCAAACTGCCAAAAGGAGTGCTTTATCTCCTCGTAGGGTTGGGCTACAAAGGTTCTCGAGTAACTCAACTCACCAGATCCCCGGCTCAAAATCACACAGAACTGGCCATGGGGGTTTTCTACATCCAGGATGATGAATGACTCATTACACGGGAAGTAGTACTGGAAACTGTCCAGGGGACCGAACTTCTGCCCACCCGATTTGAAATCGAACTTGGCCGAACAGTCTTTGAAATTGACCTCTGGGAGGATAAACAACTTCAGCGCACTGAGCGATGAGGTCTTGCCGACATTGTTACTACCGGTCATCACCACATTTTTATCCAGTTGCAACTCTGTATAGGCATGCCCACAGCTGTTCACAAAGACAAGCCGATTAAATGTGTAGATGTCCCTTACCAACATCATATTACTGCTCATGAATTTTCCTTTTCCATCAATGCCAGGTAGATCTCCTGTTCTGGCATACATTGGTAGTTTGCTATCAACTCAATAGCGCGGTCGGTGTCTGGGTGTATCCCGAGATATCGTTCTAGTTTCTGCCTTTGGGCTGCTGTCAGCCGCTTTCTGCCATGACCATGGTCCTGGGTGTAGCGCTGCAGATATCGTTCAATGTCCCGGGGTAGCAGGAAGTGGGCTAAAGTCGGTGAATCGATAAGACTCAGGACGCTTTTGAAGGCCTTGAGCCCCCCAAGGTCCAAATCCAGTAGAAAATATACCTTCTGGTAATGCCGATAGACGGCTCGCAGATGCTGGGAGGCTAGGCGATTTCCTCCCCCTAGCATGACATCGACGGTTTCTATCTCGGGAATATTGCAGTGTTCGATTAAGAGGGTGGCGAGATGAGGCTTTTGGATCAGCAGCTCCTCATTCTCAATAACCACCAAGTCTTTTCCGAACCCCCGAGGGAAAATGCACTGCCCTTCTTTCACCGTGCACACCATTGGTTTGTCAGTTAGGACATGGTCGATGATGGCAAAGCATCCACTCACCCCCTTTCGGTGACTATCGCCGGCCAGAGCCGCAGAAGTCCGGTTATTCATGGCATCTGACGGGTACTGCTGTCTCAGCATATCAAATCCCGCTACATCTTTGACCTCCACTACCTGCGCAGTGTTTGAGTCAGATGCATAGCCAAAAACCTGCTCAATCTCAGATAAGTGGTGTTCTCCACTGCCCAACAACTGTTTGGCGAGGGTGTGCATATTGACCGGTTCCCCCAGTTCAATGCGCTTAAGTAGTAACGCTACTCTCTTATTGATAGCCAAGATCTTAATCCATTAAGCATTAAATTCACGATTGTAGTGGCAAAGTATCACACTCGGAGGCTCATTCAATGAGTCTGTGTATGGGTATTATTCTGGGAAGGCAAAGCCTTTTTGGGTAAAGATGGAGTTTTAGTAGGAAAATTAATCAGTTAAGTGGCGCCCAAAATGTGCTGATCAACCTAAATCTAATAAGCCCTATAGACCTACTAACTCACTAGGGTGTGAGGAATCTCATAACAATAATGGTTGACTGTTTTAGAACTTTTCTTGAATACAATGCAGAAATAGTAATTAGGAATTATTTGCCATTTTCTTTAGCATTTTGCATGAAAAACCGTTTTCTAACACCCTGAAAGTTCGATAAATAAAGCCCAAGTGGATTTAGTATTTATCTTGGTAGCCCATTATTCCCGCCAGTAAATAGTTGCAGTTGCTCAAGCCATGCCACCAATCGCCAAGAACTCCACGCCCACACCACTCTCTCAGTCTAAAATAGGCGATAAGCGCACAAGCTGCCTACGCAAAGACACTTGTAAACATTTGTATCTTCTGCTGTTTTCCCCTTGCTAGAAAACCATGCCTGATTTAAGGTATAATCCATACCTGATTTAAAGTACTACCGTGGAGTCAGCGGCTAAGGGAGCTCATTTATCTGAAGTGAAAGCCTAGGTTGATAGTGAAACATCTCTACTGATCTCCATATCAAAACTACCAGGGAAAAGGTCATGACAGATAACTTTTCCGGTCGGCCTTGCCTCGGAGCTTGTCCTGTCCAAAGAATGACAGCGCCGAGAGCTGTCATCCAATCTGCACGACTCCACCATTCAGAAATTGGCCTTGGCTCGAATTCAAATGGAAACAATTGCTGTATACCTGATTAATTTTATGTAGCCGATTAGTTTCGAAAGCTCTCAAGTAGTGAGGAGAATAGAAAATGGCGCGGAAGAAGTTTTTTGGAGAGTACCTGATCGAGAAAGGCCTGATAACAGATGCCGATGTTCTCGAAATACTTACCGCCCAGCGCAAGGCGACCATATCATTTGAGAGAATGGCCTGTGATCTCGGCATCATGGGCGTATCCCAAGCATTCAAGGTGCTGACCCTACAGGCTGAGACCGATCTCGATTTTATGGAGGTCGCCTTACAACACGAGATCATCGACAAAGCCCAAGCTGAGCTCACCCTTGCCAGCATAGAGTCGGTAAGACCGGCAGTGGGAGAAATGTTGGTGCTGCTGGAAAAACTAGATAAAGAGACGGTGGAGAGAGAGCTTACTCTGTTCGAATGTTCTGTAGCGATCCATGATGATGTTAAAGGGCTTCTCAAGGAGATCTACCTGTTTAAAAATCTGGATGAAGTAGCCCTGCGCGCCCTGGCAAATATTGTATCGGTTAGCGAATATGATGCCGATCATTTTGTTGTCAAAGAGGGACAGCAGGCAAACAGCCTATTTGCCGTCATCTCTGGATCTTTGATGATTACCAAGATAAATTCGGACAACGACCAGGACTCGATCTACGTTGGCAATATCCAGACAAAAGAGGTGTTTGGTGAATCAGCGGTGTTTGAAGGTGGACGACGCACCGCCAGCGTCATCACCTGTGACAAGACCACACTGCTCGAAATAGAACGGCAAGAATTCCAGAAATTCCTCTATAGCCATTCGGCAAAAACTCAGTCAATTCTGCTGTTCCTGATAAGCCAGTTGGTGGAGAAACTGAGTGATTTGAACCATGAACACGTAAAGATCTGTAACCGGTTCTATGCCACACAGGATCTCGGTAAGGCTTTGGAGTAAAGACGTTGTTACCTTTATAGAATGCAGTTCACACTAAGGATTGTGACCCCTGCCCTTTTCAGTTCTCTGCCTCATGAATAACATGAACTGTTCTGGGTGATGGTCATGCCTGACATTCGTCTACCTATATGGGGGAAAATGTCGCGACTTAGCCGAAAAAAGGGGGAGGTCAGGATTCATGGGAGCATCATGAACGTTACGGATACTTCGCCACACGCCGCAGCTACCATTCCTCACTAGATAGAATCCTCTATTGCCAGGGACTCGTTCCACGGGATTCATACTCCTGAGTATGACGCCTCTTTTGGGCCCTATGCGTCCTCTCTTCATTGAGTCTTTTCATTCTATCCGAGTAACTCTCACCGGTACCTTGCTGCGGTTGCGATGAATATGTCGGCTTATGCACCCTGATATCATTCAGCATCTGTTGCTGTCCGGGTCTAAGTTGACCTGGATAAGCATTATATTGCCAACCATAGGGAGTAAGAACCCTCAACTGCTGCGCAAAGGGCCCACAGGGTCTATCGGAATAGATTAGTTTTCCGTTTGCCGCACACTCAAAAACAAAGGGAGCAGCTCCTGCCGTGGCTGTGAATAGTAGGAATATGGCTACACAACAGAGCTTGGAGTAAAAGACAGTCATCAGCTAACACCTCTTGACCATGGATATTGCGGAGAAAATATCCACTTATACCTAACAAGATAGTAGCTCAAAAGGTCTGCTGTGATTGTTTCAGCTGATTTTGGGTGATCAAGGTTTATCGATGTAGCGGTCTCGTGCAGCCTTGGCTCTACCGAAGATCTCCAGCAGTTGATCACTATCACCATCACGGATTAGCTCTGCTAATTCCGCCATCTCGGCAATATACCGATCCATCATATCCCCCAGCGCCTTTCGGTTTGCCAGGCAGATATCTCTCCACATCACTGGATTGCTGGAGGCTATGCGAGTGAAATCGCGAAATCCGCCTGCTGCATAGCGGAAAATCTCATCATTTTCTTTCATTTTGGCCAGTGAATCGACCAGGCTGAATGCCAGCATGTGAGGTAGATGAGAGGTGGCGGCCAACACTTCGTCGTGATGCTCAACAGACATTGAGGTGACATTGGCACCACAGATGCGCCACATTGCCTCGACCGTTGCCAGGGACTCGTTTGAAGTCGAGTCTGTAGGTGTAAGAATGACCCGTCTGTCGTGATAGAGCTCAGGAAAAGAGGCCTCAACACCGCTGTTTTCAGTGCCGGCAATCGGGTGCCCAGGAACAAAGCCTGATGGCAATTCACCAAATGCCGCCCTGCAATCCTCTATTACGCTCGCCTTTGCACTGCCTCCGTCGGTGATTATGGTGCCAGGCTTGAGCTTTCCCACCATGGATCCGAAAGTCGCAGCCATAGCACCAAGAGGAACGGCGAGAAAAACAACATCCGCCTCTTTTACCGCCTCACCGATATCGTGGGTATAGCTGTCGATAACACCTAGAGCAACAGCTTTTTCCAGATTTTCCCGCCCTCTGCCACAGCCGATCACTTCACCTACTTCACCGGCAACTCGTAGGGCACGGGCGAGTGACCCGCCAATGAGTCCTACTCCAATAACCGCAAGGCGACGTATTATCACTTACCCATCACCTCTTTCAGCGCCTCAATAAAACGACTATTCTCTGTTGCGGTGCCAATGGTAATTCTCAAATGCTGCGGCATACCGTAGTTTGCCAGCGGACGTCCGATACACCCCTGCTTCAGTAGCGCCAGATCAACCTCCTCTACCGGACGCCCAACGTCGACTGTAATAAAATTACCTACGGATGGGATATAGTCGACCTTCATTTCATCGAGCGCAGCGGACAGCTGAGCCATCCCATTACGATTCATCTCAATCGACTGCCGAACAAAATCCTGGTCATCGAGGGCGGCAATAGCTGCCGTCATGGCCATGCTGTTGACGTTGAATGGTTGACGTACCCGATTGAGCAGATCAGCGATATCGGAATGTGACAGTGCATACCCTACCCTCAATGACGCCAGACCGTAGACCTTGGAAAAGGTACGGGTAACAATCAGGTTAGGATACTTTTTCAGCCACAGACTGGTATCGGGATAGCCACTCTCATCGACATACTCGATATAGGCTTCGTCAACCACCACGATCACATCCCTGGGCAGCGCCGCGATAAAGTTTTCCAACTCCTCACTATCGACCCAGGTACCGGTAGGGTTATTGGGGTTCGCCACCCAAACCACACGGGTTGTCTCCCCTACCCCATTAATCATCGCTTCCAGATCGTGTCCATAATCTCTCGCCGGCACCATTTTAAGTGTGGCGCCAACCGCTTGGCTGCTGATTGGATAGACGGCAAAGGCATACTGTGAGAACAGCGATTCAGTTCCAGGAGCAAGAAAAACCCTGGCAATCATATCCAGTACATCATTGGATCCATTACCGAGAGTGATGCAGGCGGGATCAATATTGTGCTTCTCGGCCAACTTGTTGCGCAGAGCAAAACCACCACCATCAGGGTACCGGGCGGCATCTGTCAGCTCTGCCTGAATTGCCGCCTTGGCTTTATCACTGCACCCCAGGGGATTCTCATTGGAAGCTAACTTGATTGAGTTGGTTATACCCAGCTCCCGCTCAAGTTCAGAGACCGGCTTTCCAGGCACATAGGGTTTTAGGTTGGCAATTCCCGGGGTAGCAAGCTCGATAAATCGGTTATGGATTTCAGCCATGTTTTCTCTTGAATTTATTCTGATGCAGAAGCTTAAAGTACAGCATGAGGATATGACCCCAATACCTTGAGCATCCTCGATTTATTATGGAATTCACTCAATGCAGATGCGATATTCTCATCATCTTGATGCCCGTCAATATCAATAAAGAATACGTAATCCCAATTACCCTGTCGTGACGGGCGTGATTCGATTCGTGACATACTGATTTGGTGCTTGGCAAAAGGCTCCAGTAGCTCATTGAGACCACCGGCCACATTTCGGGTAGCACATAGCAGCGTGGTTTTGTCTTGACCACTGGGTAGAGGCTTCTGTTGCCCCACCACCAAGAAACGGGTCGTATTATTCGGCTCATCTTCTATGTTGCGGGCCAAACCTTTCAATTTGTATAGCTCAGCCGCCATCTCACCGGCAATTGCGGCAGTATGAGGTTCATTCTGCACCAGTCTCGCAGCTTCGGCATTGCTGCCGACGGTGATCTGCTCGGCATGCGGCAGGTTTCTGTCAAGCCAGAGTCGACACTGAGCCAGGGACTGCTGATGAGAGAATACTTTTTTTACCGAAGCCAGGTCAGACTCCTGACTGAGTAGGTGGTGATGGATACGTAACATCACTTCGCCACAGATATTCAGTGATGAGGTGATAAAAGTATCCAAGGTGTGATTAATTACACCCTCTGTAGAATTTTCCACAGGCACCACGCCGTAGTGTGCAGCCCCAGATTCCACATCACGAAAGATATCCGGAATCGAACTCATCGGTACAGTGGTTACCGAATGACCGAAGTGTTTTAAGGCGGCCGCCTGGGTAAAGGTTCCCGCCGGGCCAAGAAACGCGACTTTCATCGGCTGTTCCAGAGCCAGGCAGGCAGACATCACTTCACGAAACAGGCGGGCCATATCCTCATCACCCATGGGACCGGTATTGCGCTCTTTGATTCGCTTGAGAATCGCCGATTCCCGCTCGGGCCGGTAGAAAAAGGCATCCTTGTCCTCTTCCAACTTGATCTTCGCCACTTCCTGAGCAGCGGCTGCCCGTTGGTTGATTAAACCTTGGATCTGTAGATCCAACTGATCAATTTGCTGACGGATCGCATCAAGTTTGTCCTGATCACTCATTTCGTTGCACTCAGGCTTTCTTACTGCAGCCGAGGCAGCGAACGGAGAGTACACCTTCAACATTGGCAATTATATCCAGGGTCTCTTGGTCAGGCTCACGGTCGACATCAAGCAGGGTGACAGCAATATTATCTTTCGATTTGTTGAGCATATCGATAATATTCAAGCCCCCTTCAGCCAGGTCAGTGGATATCTGCCCTACCATATTTGGAACGTTGGAGTTAATTACGGATATCCGGTGACCGCCATTTCTCGGAAGGTTGATATCAGGGAAGTTAACGGAGTTCTTGATGTTGCCGTTTTCCAAATACTCACTTACCTGGTCAGCAACCATAATTGCACAGTTTTCCTCAGCCTCTTTCGTTGAAGCTCCAAGATGAGGCAAGGTTAAGCATCTCTTATGATCTTTCAGCAGGTTGCTCGGAAAATCACACATATAGGCGTAGATATGCTCCTCATCGAGAGCATTTACCACCGCCTCGTCATCAATGATGCCGGAGCGGGCAAAGTTGAGCAGTACGACGTTTTTCTTCATCAGCCTGATGCGTTCAGCATTAATCATGCGCTTGGTAGCATCGATCAGTGGCACATGGAATGTGATAAAGTCGCTTCTTGATACCAGGTCATCAACGCTGAGTGCCTGCTCGACGCCGGACTCCAGCTGCCAGGCACTCTGCACAGTGATGGTGGGATCGTAGCCGATAACATTCATCCCCAGCGCGCGCGCGGCATTAGCCACTCTCACACCGATGGCACCAAGGCCGATTACGCCAAGAGTACGACCAGGCAGCTCGAAGCCGACAAAATTCTTTTTGCCCTGCTCTACACTCTTACTGATTGCAGTGTCCTCTCCTTCAAGGCCCTTGGCAAAAGACCAAGCCTGAGCAATATTTCTTGCCGCTATCAGCATGCCGGCGAGTACTAGCTCTTTTACTGCGTTGGAGTTGGCTCCGGGAGCATTGAATACCGGAATACCCCGCTCCGTCATTTTGTCTACCGGGATATTGTTGACCCCGGCACCGGCGCGCCCAATCGCCTTCAGCGTCTCTGGAACCTCCATGTCATGCATCTTGTATGAGCGCAGGAGAATGCCATCAGGGTGAGTAATCTCTGACGCCACTTCATACTTTTCATGCGGTAGCCGATCAAGTCCAGCTGAAGATATATTGTTGAGTGTCAGTATCTTATGCTTCATTTTTAACCTTTATCATTAATATAATCAGTTGCGCGTTGGTAGTGGTTTATCAACCGTGACGCTTCTCGAAATCAGCCATGAAATCGACCAGTGTCTGAATACCGGCCTCAGGCATTGCGTTATAGATACTTGCTCTCATACCACCTACTGAGCGATGGCCTTTCAAGGTCACCAGCCCTACCTCTTTTGCCTCCTCAAGGAAGGTGCCATCAAGAGCTGAGTCCGCCAGAGTGAAGGGAACATTCATCCAGGAGCGGCAGTTGACCTCCACCGGGTTGGCGTAGAAGTCGGAGCTGTCTATAGCGCTGTAAAGCTTTGCTGCTTTGCGCTGGTTAATCTCAGCAATACCCTCAAGCCCACCGTTACGCTTAAGCCACTGGAACACCAAGCCCGCAAGATACCAGCTGTAAGTCGGGGGCGTGTTGTACATCGAGTCTGCACCTGAAAGGGTGCTGTAGGTGAACATTGCAGGAGTACCTTCGATGGGATCACCGATCAGATCCTCGCGTACAATCGCCACCGTCAGCCCGGCCGGGCCAATATTTTTCTGTGCACCAGCGTAGATGATGCCATATTTGGATACATCAACGGGACGAGAGATGATGGTGGATGAGAAGTCCGCCACCAGAGGAACATCACCTGTCTCAGGTATGTAGGGGAACTCAATACCCTGGATGGTTTCGTTGGGGGTGTAGTGGACGTAGGCCGCATCTGCATTGAGCTGCAGCTGACCCTGTGAGGGTACGGTAAAGACGCCATCAGGTGATGCGCCGGCAATATTTACTTCGCAGTATTTCTTCGCTTCGGCAATCGCCTTTTTGGACCAGGAACCGGTGTTAATGTAGTCGGCACCTTTCTTACCGCCAAGCAGGTTCATCGGAACCATGGAGAACTGGCTGGATGCGCCGCCTTGAAGGAACATGACCTTATAGTTAGAGGGAATGGCGAGAAGATCACGCAGGTCTGTCTCCGCCTGGGCGGCGATAGACATAAACTCTTTGCCCCTGTGACTCATCTCCATCACGGACATGCCACAACCCTGCCAATCCAACATCTCTTCCTGGGCTTGTTTCAGAACTTCTTCTGGCAAAGCGGCCGGACCGGCACTGAAATTATAAGTTCGGGACATCTTCAACTCTCCAACACAATATCTTTTAGGTTATTAAAATTAATGTGATTTCCGGGTAGAGAAAGCAGCTACTTCGCCATCGCCCTACGCCTCATCACTCTCTATATCTTCACTACTCTGATCCTCTTCCTCGTCCAGAGACTCGACTTGGGCGATGCCGATCAGTTTCTCTTTCTTGGTGAGGCGAATCATCATCACGCCCTGGGTGTCACGCCCCATCACCGAGACGTCGGATACCCGGGTACGGACAAGCGTACCGCCGTCAGTGATCAACATCACCTCGTCATCATCGGCGACCAGCACTGCACCAATCTGAGCACCATTACGCTCGGATCTCTTGAGCGAAATAATCCCCTTACCACCACGCCCTCTTACCGGGAATTGATCGACTGGTGTGCGTTTGCCAAAGCCGTTCTCACTAACAGTCAGGACTGTGTGATCAGGTTTGGTAATGATCAGGGAGATCACCTTTTGTCCTTCATCCAATCGCACGCCGCGCACACCACAAGCTGTGCGCCCCATGGCTCGCACCTTGCTCTCTTCAAAGCGAACCGCCTTACCGGCCGATGTGAAGAGCATAATGTCCTGATTACCATCGGTAATGGCAACACCGACAAGCTGATCGTCATCTCTCAAGTCGACGGCAATAATGCCGCTGGCTCGTTGGCGGGAGAATGCGACCAGAGGCGTCTTCTTCACCGTACCGGAGCTGGTAGCCATAAAGATGTACTTATCTTCCGTATATTCACGGATGGGCAGCACAGCATTGATACGCTCACCCTCTTCAAGAGGCAGCAGATTAATGATTGGCTTGCCACGCGCATTACGCCCTGCCTGAGGTAATTGATAGACCTTGAGCCAGTAGACCCGACCGCGGCTGGAGAAGCAGAGAATGGTATCGTGGGTACTCGCCACAAATAGCTGATCGACAAAATCTTCATCTTTGGTCGCAGTGGCAGACTTACCCTTGCCGCCCCGCTTCTGGGCACGGTAGGTATCCACAGACTGGGCTTTGGCATATCCGGCATGAGAGAGCGTGACCACCACATCCTCTTCGGTTATCAGGTCCTCAAGTGTCAGGTCGAGTCGACTATGAATGATTTCAGTCCGGCGCTCATCGCCATACTGGTCGCGGATGGCAACCAACTCTTCACGGATCACCTCCATCAGCCGCTCAGAACTGGATAGAATATCAAGTAACTCTTTAATTTTATCTATTATCTCACTGTATTCATTGAGTATTTTATCCTGCTCAAGCCCGGTAAGACGGTGCAGTCTCAACTCAAGAATGGCCTGAGCCTGGATCTCTGTCAGGCGATAGCCTTCAGCTGTGAGACCAAAACTTGGATCCAGATCTTGAGGCTTTGAGGCATCAGAACCGGCGCGTTCGAGCATCGCTTCTACCGTACCCGATTGCCAGAGGCGCTCCAGCAGTCCTTTCTTGGCCTCCGCCGGGCTGGCAGCGGCCTTAATGAGCGCGATTACCTCATCAATATTGGCCAGTGCAACGGCCAGACCTTCCAACACGTGAGCACGGGCACGCGCCTTGCGCAGTTCATACAGTGTGCGGCGAGTAACTACCTCGCGGCGATGGCGGATAAAGTACTCCAGCATCTGCTTAAGGTTGAGCAGACGTGGCTGACCATCTACCAGGGAGACCATATTGATGCCGAAGACATTCTGCATCTGGGTGTGCTGATAGAGGTTATTGAGCACCACCTCGGCTACCTCGCCACGGCGCAGCTCCACCACCATACGCATACCATCCTTATCGGATTCATCACGCAGTTCGGTGATGCCCTCAATGCGTTTTTCCTTCACCAGCTCGGCAATCTTCTCCAACAGCCGTGCTTTGTTCACCTGGTATGGCAGTTCAGTGACAACGATCCGCTGTTTACCACTGGGCTCCATGTTTTCGATTTCAGCACGGGCACGGATGTAGATTCGGCCTCGACCGGTTTTATAGGCCTCACGGATACCACTGGCACCGTTGATCATCGCAGCAGTTGGAAAATCCGGGCCGGGTATCACCTCCATCAGCTCGTCGATAGTGCTTTCCGGATTATCTATAAGGGTGATACAGCCATTGACCGTCTCGGTCAGGCTATGTGGCGGTATGTTGGTCGCCATACCAACAGCAATACCGGTGGAACCGTTGATCAGTAGATTGGGGGTACGCGCAGGAAGAACCGAAGGCTCATGCTCCGATTCGTCGTAGTTGGGGGTGAAATCGACCGTCTCTTTATCCAGATCGTCCAGCATAGTGTGGGCGATCTTGGCCATGCGCACTTCGGTGTAACGCATTGCCGCCGGTGCATCACCGTCCACCGAGCCGAAGTTACCCTGACCATCGACCAGCATATAACGCATGGAAAATGGCTGTGCCATGCGGACAATGGTGTCGTACACAGCGGTGTCGCCGTGAGGATGGTACTTACCGATAACGTCACCGACCACACGGGCCGATTTTTTGTAGGGTTTATTCCAGTCGTTTCCCAGTACGCTCATGGCGTAGAGTACGCGGCGGTGAACAGGCTTGAGTCCGTCACGGACATCGGGAAGGGCGCGTCCGACGATTACGCTCATAGCGTAGGCGAGGTAGGACTGCTGCATCTCGTCTTCGAGATTGACCGGTAGAACTTCTTTCGCAAATTCGGTCATAGGTAATTTGTTATATCTGCCGCTACCGGCAATTGCTTGAAACCCCAAGCTCCTTCACTAGATCTGAGGCGGTAAGATCTAGTCAAAACAGAGCACATCCAGACCCCGAATACTAACACGATCTTGGGGTGCCGTCTGTCACTAAAACGCCTTAAAACGGCTTTCAGCCCCTCTCAGGGGTAATTGCCATCAAATCGATCATCTTTTTCGAGTCTGGCGAGAGCACGACTCCCCGCTCAGTGACGATGGCATCCACCAGCGAGGCAGGAGTGACGTCAAATACCGGGTTCCAAGCTGACAGTCCCTCTGCCCCCACCCGTTTTCCACCGCAGCAGAGGAGCTCTTCTGAGGCACGGGACTCAATGGGAATGTCAGCACCGGAGGAGACCGACATATCGATGGTAGAGGTGGGTGCGGCCACCATTACCTTAACGCCGTGATACTTTGCCGCCACTGCCAGGTGATAGGTACCGATCTTGTTGGCTACATCACCATTGGCGGCGATACGGTCCGAGCCGACAATAATCCACCCCACTCCGCCTCGCGCCATGCGACTGGCGGCTGCGCCGTCAGAGAGCAGAGTCACCGGAATATCATCTCGGATCAGTTCCCAGGCAGTCAGTCGTGATCCCTGCAACCAGGGCCGGGTCTCGTCAGCATAGACAGTATTGATCTTGCCGGCGGCATAAGCGCTGCGTATCACTCCGAGCGCGGTGCCATAGCCACCGGTGGCCAGCGCCCCGGCGTTGCAGTGAGTGATCACCGAAGTAGTCTCCGCAATCAACTCGGCACCGAAGGCGCCCATCGTTTTACAGGAGGCGATATCCTCCTGGTGGATCAGCTTGGCCTCCGCCAGCAGAGCAGGTTCAGGATCACCGTCACCGAGACCGGCGACCAGTCGCTTCATCCTCTCCAGCGCCCAGAAGAGATTGATGGCGGTAGGCCGGGAGGCGGCAAGTATCCCAAGCTCCTCACCCATATGTCGTTTCCACTCAGAGCTAAACCGGCTATAACAACTACGGCCTGCCAACACCACCCCAAATGCCGCTGTGATACCGATAGCGGGTGCACCACGGACCACCATGTCGCGGATGGCATCGGCTGTCGCGGAAGCCGTCTGTAACTCGATATACTTCTCCTGGCCGGGAAGTATTCTCTGGTCCAGCAGATAGAGACGATCGTTGTCCCAGACAATGGCGTGATCGGCATCGGCGCGAATATTGAGAGGTTGTGCTTCCATCTGATCTTATCCCGTGGCAAATTTAGCTGGTCTTCGTTCCGAAACAAAAAAATGGAACGCAGAGAACAGAGAGGAGCGCAAAGGTCGCAGAGAAACTTATGCTTTCGGCATAAACTCTCTGCGCACTCTGCTCCCCTTTGCGACCTCCGCGTCCTGTCTGTGTGTTTCTGGATGAACTCTGACTATTCTACCCACGAATTGAGAGGCCGTCTTGACTATCGATACACTGATACACGCGCGCTGGATTATTCCGGTAATTCCTGAAGATGCCGTACTTGAGCATCATGCCCTGGCAATTCAGGGTGGCCGAATACTAGAGATACTCCCCAGTGACCAAGCCAGTAAGAAGTACAGTGCCGAGACAGTTCACGAGTTGGCTCAGCATGCGCTGATTCCGGGACTTATCAACGCTCATACACACGCGGCAATGAGCCTGCTGCGCGGATTGGCAGATGATCTGCCGCTAATGACCTGGCTGAACGATCATATCTGGCCTGCTGAGGGGCGCTGGGTAAGTGAAGAGTTTGTCGCCGATGGCACGCGTTTAGCGGTGGCGGAAATGCTGCGCGGCGGCACCACCTGTTTCAATGATATGTACTTCTTCCCAGACATTGCCGGTATGGTCAGCGCCGCCGCCGGCATCAGAGCGGTAATGGGAATGATCATTATCGATTTCCCCTCTGCCTGGGCCGGCGATGCCGACGAGTATCTGAGTCGGGGACTGGAGGTCCACGATAAATTTCGCAATGATAGTCTCATAACCACCGCTTTCGCCCCCCATGCACCCTACTCCGTCTCCGATGCCCCACTGGATCGGGTACGCACCATGGTGGATGAACTGGAGCCTTCGGTGCAAGTGCATATCCACCTCCATGAGACCAAGGATGAGATTGTTCAGGGGCTGGAGTGCCACGGCAAGCGGCCAATGCAGCGGCTTCATGACTTGGGACTGCTCTCCCCCTCCCTGATGGCGGTTCACATGACCCACCTGGAAGAAGATGAGATTACCCTGTTTGCCGAAAGCGGCGCCAGTGTCGTCCACTGCCCCGAGTCCAATCTGAAACTCGCCTCTGGTTTCTGCCCGGTAGCTGAGCTGCACAAAGCCGGCGTTAATGTCGCTATCGGCACCGACGGCGCCGCCAGCAACAACGACCTGGATATGTTCAGCGAAATGCGCACCGCCGCCCTCCTCGCCAAAGGGGTATCCAACAACGCCGCCGCCATACCCGCAGCCACCGCACTGCGCATGGCCACCCTCAACGGCGCCATCGCCCTCGGCATTGCCGATGAGACAGGCTCTCTTGAACCGGGCAAAGCTGCAGACATTACCGCTGTCAATCTAGGCAGCCTGGAGACCCAGCCGATCTATCACCCGGTTTCACAACTAGTCTACGCTACCGGCCGCGACAAAGTTTCAGATGTCTGGGTGGCGGGAAAGCAGGTGGTGAATGGAGGTGAACTCACCACCCTCGACAGTCGTGAGATCGCTACACGAACTCAGGAGTGGTATGAGAAAATCAGGGAGGATTGAGCTTTCTCATTGGGCATTAGCAATCACTAATCTATAGTTTAATGGGCCATAGCACTAGGTGCATTAAATGAAATTTGATGTTGATCAGGGCATCTGCAAGCAAGCCAAACTTCCCCACGATCTTTTTATGATTGGCTTGGGTGGACAGCTACTGTTGGGTCCGGCGGCAATCTTTCTCGATATAGGACGTCTGGGATTGCTGCTGCCGCTGCTCTTTTCACTTATCTTTTTCACCTACAGCTACTTTAAAAGCCAGGGCACCACCCACTGGTTTGTCATACAGCATTGGAATTTGGCTCTCCGGCGATATAAGTTTCTGTATATTGCCTACGGCATTACTACAGTTATTCTTATATTGAGTTGGTACATCGGTACCAATATAGACCCATCCAGCCCACAGAAATTTCTACCGGTAGCACTAACACGGATTGGTGTGATGCCTACTGTTGTCATGATATTTGTATCGCTGGTGCTTGGAAACGGTGGGCTCAGCATGGCCAACAAAGGTGATCTGCCCGATAAAATGGTGAAGAGGAATCCTCCACCGGATGGATTAAAGACTATCGAAGATTAGCATGTGATGTTCAATACCTAATCATGCATGCTGATAGAGAACTCCACTAAACCCACCTTGCACCGGCACAACGGAATTCAACCAGCGTCATTCCGGTTCCCACCTACAAAAACCATAGAAAATCACCTAAATCCACAGAAGTGGTGAGGTGCTACACTGTACGAACGACCAAAGCCGAAGGAATTCCCGATGCTCCGCACCATTTTTACAGCGCTATTGCTACTCCAGAGCAGTCTGATATCGGCTCAAGAGCCGATCACTCCAGCAGACTCCCCGATCATCATCTACCAGGCCGATAGCACTTTTGATGACGTCAAAATGAACCTGGAGCTTGCAATCAGTGATCGTGGCATGTTGATCACCAACACCCTCCATGTCAGCCAGATGCTGGAGCGGACGGCAAAGGATACGGGTAAAGGTGACAAACTCTATGAGATGGCTGAATCACTGGAGTTTTGTAGTGTCATCATGTCTTACCGCATGTCCTCGGCCCACCCCGCTAATCTGTCGATCTGCCCTTTAACCGTCAGCATCTACACCAAGGTCGGCGCACCGGATACAACCTACGTCAGCTACCGTCAGCCGAAGATGCTTGGTGATGCGGCAGCGGTAACGGCTGATCTCACCAAACTGCTGGACGATATTGTTCGCGAAGCTGTTGAGTAAGACCTGATTCCGGTGTCGTTCTACCCTGCGCCTTTTACTTAGGTATAATCACCGTTTTTAACCATTCGGAACTGTAGCGGTATGAGTGAGCAGACTCTCAATGTGGATCAGGCGGAAATCAGTAAGTTTGAGGAGCTGGCCGCCCGCTGGTGGGACCCTCACAGTGAGTTCAAACCACTGCATGAGATCAATCCGCTACGCCTCCAATACATCGATGATATCGCCGGCCTGAAAGGCAAGCGGGTGCTGGATGTCGGCTGTGGCGGCGGCATTCTCTCCGAAAGCATGGCTGCAGCGGGTGCCGAAGTGACCGGAATCGACATGGGCGAAGCCCCCCTGGAGGTAGCCAGGCTGCATCTGCTGGAGTCCGGTCTTGAGGCCGACTACAGGCGGATACCTGTTGAGCAGCTGGCCGATGAACAACCGGAGTCTTTCGATGTGGTTACTTGCATGGAGATGCTGGAGCACGTGCCTGATCCCTCATCTATCGTTAAGGCTTGCAGCCGTCTGTGCAAGCCGGGCGGCAACATCTTCTTCTCGACCCTAAATCGAAATCCTAAATCCTATCTTTTCGCCATTATCGGTGCCGAGTACCTTCTACAGCTTCTACCAAAAGGGACTCATGACTACTCAAAGTTTATCCGCCCCTCTGAACTGGACGGCTGGATTCGTGCCGCCGGTCTTGAGAGTACAGATATGAAAGGGCTGACCTACAATCCACTTACCGGCAAGTACCGCCTCGATCCCCGGGATGTCGACGTCAATTATATGGTCAGCTGTAGTAAAGATGACTGAAACGGCGAACTTTAACGGTAGAGCGATCCGCCTTGTCCTATTTGACCTGGATGGTACTTTTGCCGATACCGCTCCAGATCTTGCGTACGCACTTAATTGCACTTTGCAGCGGCATGGTCATCAGGAGCTCTCTTTTGAGGAGATACGTCCCCACGTCTCTCATGGCGGCATTGCCCTTATCCGTGCAGGATTTGGCATTAACCAGGATGCCCCCCGTTTTGAGGAGTACCGGCAGGACCTGCTTACCGTATATAGAGAGAACATCAGCCGTGAGACACGGCTGTTTCCCGGTATGGCGCAGGTGCTGGATCAGCTGGAATCACAACATCTGCCCTGGGGTATAGTCACCAATAAGCCGGACTGGCTTACAGACCCACTAATGGAGGAGATGGAACTTTCTCAGCGGGCCGCCTGTATTGTCAGCGGTAACACAACCGGCAATAGCAAGCCCCATCCGGAACCGATTCTTTACGCCTGCAGGCTGGTGGGGTGCAGCCCTGATGAGTGTCTCTACGTAGGTGATGCCGAGCGTGATATCGAAGCGGGGCATCGTGCCGGCACCGCTACTATGACCGCTCTGTTCGGTTATCTTGATGATGGCGACAGGCCTGAGCAGTGGGGTGCGGATTGTGAAATCAACCATCCCACTGAAATCCTGCAGCAGATAGGGCTGTCTATACCGCCGCTCTCATAATCTGCTCTCCCAGTGCAGCCGTAGAATCCCAAAATAGGCTCGAAGAGTCAGGCTGGAGTGGGTAGAATAACCAAACTCCATATTCAGAGAGCGACAGATGCGCGACTACCAGCCCAATAAAGACCTGTTAGCAGGACGCACCATTTTAGTCACCGGCGCCGGTGACGGTATCGGCCGTGCGGCGGCCCTTGCCTATGCAGAATACGGCGCCACGGTGGTACTACTTGGGCGTACCCTGGCCAAGTTGGAGAAGGTGTACGATGCAATCGAGGCAGCGGGCGGTACTCAGCCGGCGATCTACCCGATGAACCTTGAAGGGGCAACCGACCACGACTACTTTGAGATGGCTGAAACATTCGGCAATGAGTTTGGTGTCCTTGACGGCCTGCTCCACAGTGCCGCCCAGGTGCGACTGCTCAGCCGATTGGATGACTACGATATCGAGACTTGGTATCAAGTAATGCAGGTCAACCTGAATGGCCCTTTCATGATGACCCAGGCGTGCCTGCCGCTCCTGCGTAAATCAAAAGATGCCTCTATTATATTTACCTCCGATGATGTCGGCCGTAAGGCCAAGGCCTATTGGGGCGCCTATGCGGTATCAAAATTTGGTGTTGAGGGGCTGATGCAGGTATTGGCCGAGGAGACCTGCGACAGCACCAACATCCGCGTCAATACACTCGCTCCCGGCCCCACCCGAACCAACCTGCGGGCTCACGCGTACCCTGGTGAAGACCCTCAGACAGTTAAAGCACCAGAAACTCTGATGCCGTTCTACCTCTGGTTGATGGGACCTGACAGTATCGGTACTACCGGACAGTCCCTCTCCCCTGAAAACTGGTAGCCTCCACTCCAGCCTGCTACGGCAAAAGGAAGTAGATGCGGCAATAACTAGCCGCCTTCGGCTGAAAATCACCGTCATTTTCCTGTCACAATAAATCGATTAAAGCGCATCATTCTGATTCGTAAGCATATTTACATATTGGTATGAGTATTGCTTTATCTTGTTCAGCGGAATAATTATTGGAAGCGCTGAATTATGACTACACAGAATCCAAGCTCGGCCGGCAATCTCGATTCGGTAATAACACACCCCGCCCACCCGTCACTCAATGAAGAGACGAAGAACCGGTTTGCCTCTCGAGTTCTGGAACTCACTGGGGTACTTCAGACCACTCTGGAGACCCATGAACTTTTAGCGATATTTGCGAAAGAGATCGGACGTTTTGTTCCCTATGACGGTCTCAATTACCAGTTCCCCGGTTTGCGCCTCGATGTCAGTATTGGCAAACAGGCACTACACAGTTGTGCCTATCAACTAGTAATAATTGATGAACATCTGGGTGACCTCAAATTTTCCCGTGACTTCCCTTTTGAAGAGGAGGAGCTGGAAAATATCGAGGGCTTGATCGCAGGCTTGCTCTACCCGCTGCGTAACTCCCTGCTCTACCAACGTGCCGTTGACTCGGCCAGCACCGATCCACTGACAGGTGTGAAAAATCGCGCTGCCATGAACGGTGCAATGAAGCGTGAGATTGGCCTGGCCCAGCGCCACCAATCTCCCTTCTCCTGCATTATTCTCGATATCGATCACTTCAAGAGGGTTAACGATACTCACGGCCACCTCTATGGCGACCAGGCTTTAAGGTCGATTGCTGAGTGCACCGAACAGACCATTCGTGAAAGTGACATGGTATTCCGCTACGGCGGTGAGGAGTTTGTGATTGTCCTCACCGATACCGATACTGAGGGAGCGGAACTCCTTGCAGAGAGGATTCGAGTGAATGTCTCACGGCTCGACCCTGTTCCCGGAAAGGAATTAAAACTGACTGTCAGCCTTGGCGTCACCATGTTGCGAAGTGAAGATGACGGCAACCAATTTTTCGAACGTCTGGACAAGGCGCTATACCAAGCCAAAAACAGTGGTCGAAATCGGGTTGTTGTTGACTGAAGCCTGAACTTTTTTAACTTTGACGCCACTGCAGAGTCGCCTGTGATCAGGCGGCTCTTTTTTCTATGCGAAACGCCACATGCCTAGTGGGCCATGTAATGGTATTCCACTTATTCAGAGACTACTTTTGATACAGTAGATACAGCTTTTAATCCGGCCGCTTAGTGTTTCATCCAGTGACAAATCCAGCTCGCCTCCGACCTTGTGTCGCACTGGACAAAGGGCTATTCTCTAAACAGGCCTATTCACGGTACATAATTTTTAATCGCCATGGGAAAACCAGCCGCCAGAATCTCAGATCTAGTGCTACAGGATGCGCCGCATTGTCATGCACCGATTCATCCTCCCGCACCCGTGCCGGCACCCGTGCCACATCCGGCACTGCCGCTCGCCATCATCTCCGGCCAAGCCAATGTACTCATCGGCGGCCTGCCGGCTGCCCGCTTAACAGACAAAACAATTCCTTGTGTGCTTCCCGCTTGTGTTCCTGCGGGGCCTGGGATGATCGCGCTGGGCTCCGCCACGGTAATCATCGGAAACATGCCGGCGGCACGCATGGGAGATATGACCGCTCACCCAAGCTGTGTCGCGCCAATCCCGAGCCCCACAGGGAAGATCCTGCCGCCCTGTTGTCCCACTGTACTCATAGGCGGTTAAACCTAGATTCCGCAGTTGACCGCTCCATTCTGCGGCTAACTCACTGACATGAGAACCATTGATATCAATTTACGTTTTCACCTGCTGGATGAGCCACGCTACGGAGTGAACTGCACGCTTGCGGTGGCGCATGGCGGCGTTACAACTCCTTGGAATAGAATAACTATTACGCGTCGTTGTGCCTTGCCCTGCGCCACCGCAAACGCACACTTCACCCCGTCCAACTACGGATTCTAGGTTAAATAGCCCTTGCGTCACACACACTTTGAAACCCTGCATCCGGTCTGCCCGCGCTGCCGTCTCGGACAGGCTGGGGAGCACCCCTTGCTACTCGCCAAGATCCTGCGGGAAGAGGAGGAGCGTGTTCTTGAGGGACTACTGCACTGTTCAAATTCGGCCTGCCGGCAGGAGTATCCGATCATCGATGGGGTGCCGATCATCGTCCCAAATGTGCGGGCGTACCTCAGTGACAACCTGCCCCACCTGACCTCACGGGATGACCTTCCGGAGACACTGGAGTCCCTGCTGGGGGATGCTGCAGGCCCCGACACCCTGTACAACAGCACCCGGCAGTATCTCAGCACCTATACCTGGGACAACTATGGTGACCTGGGTCCTGATATAGAGGCCGATACGGCTATCAAGCCAGGTGCAGTGAAACGGTGTCTGGAGGCGGGCCTGACATTGCTTGGCGAAACCACACTAAGCGAGTCTTCGATTTCGTGATGCAAAACGGGACATCCAAGTCCCCCTTTTGCACTCAATCTTTGACAGCCTATTAGTGCCCCGGCCGTCCTGGTCACTGACCGCTACGCGATAACATCGCAAGCTCGTTACCGCTTCGCAGTCAGTTCCCAGTGACTGGACGCCGTGTTCGGATGCCTACTTTGCTTCCCCTCTGGCGCGCTACGCGCACGACGGGTAAGCAGTGCGGCCTCACGGCTACCGGGGATTACCAGCCTTCGCTTCGCTCTCCATGGCTGGCAGCGAGGGTCCGGCGATCGATATCGGTTGCGCCGTTGGTCGCAGTAGCTTTGAACTTGCCGCAAACAGCAATCGGCTGGTACTAGGTATAGATACGAATTTTTCCATGCTGCGCGTTGCGCAAGGGGTGCTGGCTGACAATAGGGTGCGCTATCCAAGACGCCGTACAGGTATCGTCTATGATCGTCAGGAATTCGAAGTGAAGTTCAACCATTCAAAACAGGTAGACTTCTGGGCCTGCGATGGTCTCGCCCTGCCCTTTTCCGACAACAGCTTTGGTCTGGCGGTGGGACTGCATGTACTCGATTCAGTCACCTCACCGCGTGAGCTTCTTGAATCCATCGGCCGGGCACTTCAGCCTGGCGGATCCACTATCATCGCCACTCCCTATGACTGGTCAGCAGTGGTGACACCCATAGAGGCTTGGATCGGAGGCCACTCCCAACGTGGCCCAGACCAAGGAGCCAGTGAGCCTTTACTGAGATCGTTACTCACCCCCGGTGCGCATCCCCAGTCTATAGACGGATTGCAAATCACCAATGAGCTGATGGATTTCCCCTGGCATACACGGATACACGATCGCAGCACCATGAGCTACAGCGTACATCTGGTGACGGCAAAATCGATCAAATCCTGAGGCGTCGTAACGTTTAGGCTACATTAATCTCAAAGCTTCGAAGCATCTGATCGAACAGAGGATCAGAATTCGCCGACTGGGAGGCCAAGTCGGTGGCGGTAAGGATATATTTTCGCGGCTGCTCTCCCGGAACGAACAGCACGACCTGTTTCTGCCGGATGCGTGCGGGTTCCTTGCCCCACTCGTAGACGCTCATAACACCATCACTGGTGCCACGCTTTCCGGCTGCCTGGCTGACAAGCTTAAACTCCTCAACCTTCTGTTGTAGGCCGTCCAACTGCTCCTTGACATACTTCTGAAGATCAAACGCCCCCACCACTGCTTCGAACCTCACCATCAGGTTCGCTGCATAACCGCCCTTTTCCGGAAATGCAAAGGTGTAGACGGATGCGTCGACACACTCTTCCGGCACATCAATTACAAATCCGGACCCCTGAAACATGGGCATATATCTACTCCTAACCTAATCTAACCGTAACTATTCAGCTGCAAATACACAGGATGAGTGATCACATCTTACTGCACACTCCCTGTAGGAGCGGTCTCTCGGACCGCGATGGAGCGGGCGCCTTGGTACGACTGTTCATCGCGCATTGAAAAAGTGCTCCTACAGCCAGCCCCGTAGATGCAACCTACCAATCCCAGTCTATGTAGCTGAATAGATACATCTAAACTAACACTGGTTCAATGTGTAAGGAGCCTCTTTGTTTGGCATAGAGCGCTTTTAAAAACTAACCCCATGGCCCCGACAGTGCAGCCCCGGGAGAGGCGATAGACTGGAAGCGCAGCACCCTTACGGTATTACGATTGCGGTAACTGAGTAGCGGCATCAACCCCTGAGCCAAAATCGCCTCTCCTGTACGCTCGCTGAGTAGGGTTTCGGCACAAGGCATCAGTCTACGTTCTCCGTCATCATCATAGGTATAGGCGGGCAGGTCCTCAATATCCTGCAGGTCACCGGGCTCCATGGCCCAGCCACGCTCTTGAAAGGCAGTCCCAAGCAGCATGGCACAGGCGTAAGCTGGACTGCCCCAAAGAAGAGAATCATGATCGGGGCTCGAAGATCCGGCAATCTCTTCAAAGCGGAAGCTATCGATCTCATCCCCCTGACGTCCATAGGGAAGACGCAACAACACCCGGGGCAGCGCCAATCCTATCCATGGTGCAACAGAACTCCCTCGCAAGGCCTGCCAAGACCGTTCCATCTCTCTCTCCAGCCCTTGCCAATTTTCTGCAGCCGGACTGTCTACCAACGAGGAGCATCCCAATATCGCTGGTGACGCAGCGGCCAGGAATGGACCGCCGGCATGTGATGCAATGGCACCCAGGGCTGCCAATAGAGTTGTCTCTTCCTTATCAGGCCCAAAACGATAATCACCAACAAGCAGAGACCAAGGCTCCCCTCCCAGAGTTCTAATACCCTGCTCCACCAGCAATCGGTAGAGTCCCGAGTTTTCCGGATCCCCCCCTGCGCCGGCCACATCCGCCGCCAACTCCTCTTTAGAGACATCCAGTAGATACAGCTTCAACTCTTCACCGGTCTCCAGGCCACTTACCAGCCGATGAACCGATCGCCAGGTCGACTCCAGAGCTTGAAATGCCGGCTTATGGAGCAGACCCCGCATCTGGCTACTGATGGCATCATCCACCGATGAGATGTAGGCCTCCTGCTGCTGGGTATCTTGCCGCACCACATAGGGAGCGACGATATCCCGGATAAACTTATCAACACCGGCTGACTCGGCCACTGTTGCCGCTTCCGGTTCGCTTGGCGCCTTGCCCAGCAAACGTTGAAACATATTATCTTCGTTTTCCTGCTGCTGTGAGGTAGCCGGCTCACTGTCGGTGGGCTCCTTTGCCGGCATTGCATCGAATTTCAGTTCCGCTGCCGCTTGGGGAAAAGTTTCCGGATTTGCCAATCTACTACGCAGTGATCTGAGAGACGTGAACAGCTCCAATCGTTGGTAGAGCGCATCGGGATGAAAATCATCCAGCTCGGCAAATTCCAGAATCTGCGCCGCCCCTCCCAGTGGAAACTCTAAACGTGGCCGATAGCGCTCAATCAGTGTCTCGAAATTATCTACATCTACCGTCGACAGTGGACGTGCAGCGAGGCTCTCCCCACTCTCCATCACACCACGGTTAGCCCGGCCGCTGAAATCCCCCATCATGAGAATTCGCATGGCCCCTTCACCACGTCTCTTGCCTGCTACACCAGCTGTTGAGAATCCGAACTCAAACTCCATTCGCCCCGGCATTTCACACCCCTTTTTTAGAAGCCCAGTATCATTGTAGCCCTTGGGAGCCTCTGAATAAGTCTGGTTAAATTTAGGTTGAAATAAAATTGCCTCAATTTGTTTCGAAGTGAGTAGTAACAGCCATTCTATTACTGCAATCTATCGGAGTGAATTGGGGAAATTTTAGCCGGTGTAAAGCAATCACGACTTATTCAGAGGCTCCCTCTATTTACTTCTGCAGTCAATTCACCTGATTAACAACGCCAATAAACCTCTTACCGGTGTGGGCAAAGTTTAGCAAGATAATATAGACTCATCTTACAGGTGTAAGAGTCAGGGAGGCGTACCAACGTGCCAATTATTCAAACAGAAAGAAACATTTCCATCTCTACCCCCCTGGGAGAGGACGTACTGGTCTTCCAACGCATGGACGCTAGTGAAAGTCTCAGTCAACTATTTAATTACGAGTTGGAACTGCTGAGTGATGGTGGGGAAATTCTCTATGAAGACCTGCTCGGCCAGACCGCCACCGTAACCCTGACCAAAGATGATGATTCTAAGCGCTACTTCAACGGCTATATCACCAACTTCTCCTATGGCGGCACCCAAGACCGCTTTAGCCGCTATCGTGCCACCCTGAAGCCCTGGCTCTGGTTTCTCTCACGCACCACAGACTGCAGGATATTTCAGCAATAAGCGAGTCTTCGATTTCGTGATGCAAAACGGGACATCCAAGTCCCCCTTTTGCACTCAATCTTCGACAGCCTATTAGTACCCCGGCCGTCCTGGTCACTAACCGCTACGCGATAACATCGCAAGCTCGTTACCGCTTCGCAGTCAGTTCCCATTGACTGGACGCCGTGTTCGGATATCTACTTTGCTTCCCCTCTGGCGCGCTGCGCGCACGACGGGTAAGCAGTGCGGCCTCACGGCTACCGGGGATTACCAGCCCTCGCTTCGCTCTCCATGGCTGGCAGCGAAGGCAGTCCCTGACATTATCAAAGAGGTATTCAAGGAACATGGCTTTTCGGGATATGTCAGGGATGACTTGATCGGCAAATATCACGACTGGGAATACTGTGTGCAGTATCGGGAATCCGACCTCAACTTCGTCAGCCGGCTGATGGAACAGGAGGGGATCTACTACCACTTCGAACATGAAGAGGGCAAACACACCCTGGTACTGGCCGATGAGGTCAGCAACCACGAGAGCGTGAACAACATTCCTTACTTCCCCCCCGATGTGCATAATCGCCGCGAGGCAGAGCACATCGAATCCTGGCTACTGAACTCAGAGGTACAGCCGGGCAGCTACCGGACAGCCGATTTCGACTTCGAAAAACCCAAGACCGAACTGCAGGGCATATCCTCCAGCCCGGCAGTTCATTCGCAGGCCGAAGGGGAGATATATGACTACCCGGGCGAATACACAGAGACTTCGGTTGGGGACAACTATGCCAAGATTCGTCTTCAGGAGTTGCAGACCCCCTACGAAATCGCCGCCGGCAGTGGCGATGCCCGAAAGATCTCCGTCGGCAGCCTGTTCACCCTGGAGCAATTCCCGCGGGAGGATCAGAATCGGGAATACCTGATCACCTCCGCCGAGTACCAGATCTGTTCCGATGACTATATCTCCGGCGCAGACCCAGGCATGGCACAAATATATAGCTGCAAATTCAAGGCCATGATCTCAGACAGGGAATATCGCCCGCCGCGGCTAACGCGCAAGCCGGTGGTTCGGGGCCCCCAGACCGCCATGGTGGTGGGTCCCTCCGGCGAAGAGATCTGGACGGACCAGTATGGCCGGGTCAAGGTGCAGTTCCACTGGGACCGCTTGGGCAAGAGCGACGAGAACAGCTCCTGCTGGATTCGCGTGGGCCAGCCATGGGCGGGCAAAACGTGGGGCGGCGTATTCCTGCCCCGTATCGGCCACGAGGTGATTGTGGATTTTCTCGAAGGCGACCCGGATCGTCCCATCATCACCGGCAGTGTCTACAACGCCGATACCATGCCGCCTTATACACTTCCCGACAACCAGACCCAGTCAGGCTTCAAGTCCCGCAGTAGCAAGGGGGGTAGCGCCGACAACTTTAACGAGTTGCGCTTTGAGGACAAGAAGGGCGAGGAAGAGGTCTATTTCCATGCCGAGAAAGACTTCAACCGGGTAGTGGAGAACAACGACACCCTCAAGGTAGGTTTCGAAGACAAGGAAGATGGTGACCAGAGCGTTGAAATCTACAATAACCAAACGACAAAAATCGGCTGCGCCGCCGCCAGCGATGGCAGCCAGACCACTGAGATACACAAGGATCGTTCAACCACCCTGGAGACGGGTAGTGATGCTATCCAGGTAAAAATGGGTGATCGCACCATCAATGTAGATGCAGGTAGTATCTCTGAAGAGGCGGCGCAGTTCATCGAGTTGAAGGTAGGTGCCAGCAGCATCAAGATTGAACCAGCCAAGATCACCATCAAATCGGTGGCAATTCTGATCGAGGCTGATGCCACGCTTGATACAAAAAGTACCGTCACCACAATCGATTCCAAGGCTACGCTTGATGCGAAAAGTCCTATGACCACGGTCAAAGGCGACGCAGTCCTGACGCTCAAGGGCGGCGTGATCATGGTCAACTAAGGGAAGCGGCAATATGACCCAGTTGGAACTCAAGAAGGTAACAGCAAAAACAGCATCAGAAGTGTGCATGCTCTATGAGCTGGACGAAGATACCGCCGCCCTGTTAACGGATGAATCCACTCCTGTTCAACTCCTCACGCGCCTTATGGAAAATGAAAAGTTCCCCGAGGCGGTACACTTTATGGCTTACGCCCTACCTAAACGCGAAGCCGCCTGGCTCGCCTGCCTTGCCGCACAAGGCACCCTCGATGATGACTCCCCAAAAGCGGATAAGGAGGCTGTCGAGAAGGCTGAAAGGTGGGTCTACCAGACGACCGAAGAGAACAGGCAGCTGGCCGTGACGGCTGCTGAAACTACCGGCTTTAAAACCTCTGCAGGCCTTGCCGCCGCTGCAGTCGCTTGGAGTGGTGGCAGCCTGGCCCCGGCAGAGTCCCCCGTGGTGCCCCCTGCTGAAGATCTTACCGGCAAAGCCGTCTGGGCAGCGTTGACACTGGCGGCAGTTGCAGGTGAGCCGGACAAGGCTCCAGAGAAGTATCGTACTTTTTTCAATCAGGCAGTCAATATAGCTAACGGAGGGTCGGGCAAAGATATCTAGGCCACCTTTTCCAGGCAGTTTAGTGTTTGCAAATATGGCTTCGTACGGCTGGTTTTATGTAACGATCAATCGATGAAAGGGTAATTGTTTAAGCATCACTAAAATTCGATGCAAAAGAGGACTCAATTTCTGCTCTTTGGGTCTATACTGAGTAGAGGCGGATATCCAAGCACAAAAGCGCATCTCCTGCCCTGTTTTGTGGTTACGGGAGATTGAAAGTCTGTTTTGCGGAGCATAGAATAAAAAGTGTGGTTTCTTTTGGTACCTACTATCTAAATTAAAACAATCAACTTGCCAAGGATATGTCGGCATTTATCCCGAGTGTAAAGTGAGTCACAAACAGGACGTTCATGATGAGCGCAATAGACACCGAGGCACTGCTCCAGGAGATCTCCAGCGATACCCCCTGCGGCGAGGATCTGGAGTACGATCCTGCATTTATCGAGTTGGAAAACATCGCCAAAGGCAAAGCTGAACAGCAGATTGGTGATTCAATCATCGAGGGTGAAGCCGCAGATTGGAAGCAGGTTCAAAAAAAGTCCCTCGAACTCCTCGCCCAAACCAAAGATATCCGTGTATTGATCTATCTCATTCGGTCAATACTCCACATGGACGGACTAACCAGTTTTAGAGACGCCCTGGTTCTCCTCAAAGAACTGCTCAGTCGCTATTGGGAGCAAATTCATCCTCAATTGGATGAGGATGACGGTGACCCCACCATGCGCATCAATGCCCTTGTCACCCTGTTTGACGAGGAGAGCGTACTTCGCCCCCTGCGCATGGTTCCTCTGGTCCAATCCCGTATGTTAGGTAGTTTTGGCTTACGTGATATAGCCATAGCAACGGGGGAGACAGCGCCACCTGCCAATTACGAACCTGTAGAAAAATCCACCATCGATGGCGCCTTTATGGATGCCGACCTTGACGATCTTCAGGCCAGCGCGACTGCGGCAACTGAAGCCATCGATCAGATCACCGAAATCGAGAGTTTTATAACTGATCAGGTTGGCGTCGCCAACGCCGCCAGTTTTTCAGACCTGACGAGCATACTCAAAGAAGCCCAGCAGACCCTCAGTGAACAGCTGACGAGACGCGGTGTTGGCCAAACTGACGAAACAGGCAACAGCGATGCGGCCAGTGGCGAAGCAATGGCGACCGGTGGCAACCAGAGTGGTCCCGCCCTGAGCGGTCAGATCAATAGCCGTCAGGATGTAGCCCGTGTTCTGGATAAAATAACCGACTACTACACCCAATATGAACCGACCAGCCCGGTCCCTCTACTGATAGGCAGGGTACGAAGACTGGTCCATATGGATTTTATGGAGATCATGAAGAACCTTGCACCAGATGGTATCTCCCAAGTGGAGATGATCCGTGGCCCGGAAGATGAAGTACAAACCAGGCCGGAAACCACTGAACAAGAAAGTAGCGGAGGTAGTGGAGGAAGTGGAGGAAGTGATTGGTAAGGTTCCGAGGCTAATACATCAACCAGGAGGTGACTTGTGGCAAAAAGCAGCCAGAAATTTATAGCTAAAAATCGCGCACCGCGCGTCCAGATCGAGTATGACGTTGAAGTTTACGGTGCGGAAAAGAAGGTACAGCTTCCGTTTGTAATGGGCGTGATGGCAGACCTCTCCGGTAAGCCGGAAGAGGCGCTACCAGCGGTCGCAGAGCGCAAGATGCAGGAGATCGACGTAGATAACTTTGATGATCGCCTCAAGTCGATGAAACCACGAGTGGCAGTTCAGGTGCCGAACACCCTCACCGGGGAAGGCAACCTCAGCGTTGATCTTACCTTCGAGAGCATGGATGATTTCTCCCCCGCCGCAGTGGCACAAAAAGTTGGTGCCTTGAATGAACTACTCAAGGCACGTACCCAGTTATCCAACCTGATGACCTACATGGACGGCAAGGTGGGTGCGGAGGAGTTGATATCCAAGGCATTGAATGATCCGGCACTATTGCAGTCACTCGCGTCGGCACCAAAACCCTCAGACTCCGAGGAGGAATAAAAAATGGCTGAAACAGAAACCAGCGCTCAAGCGCAAGCCGGTGAAACGGCCCTGGAGGCCGGTGACTTTGCGTCCCTGCTAAACCAGGAGATCCGTCCCAAATCTGATCAGGCGCGTGAAGATGTGGAGAATGCCGTACAGACCCTGGCGGAACAGGCCCTGGCCTCATCAGTCACTGTGTCGGCGGATGTCACCATCACTATCCGTGAGATGATTTCAGAGATCGACAAGCGACTGACGGAGCAGGTCAATCTGATCCTGCACAATGAGGAGTTCCAGAAACTGGAAGGTGCCTGGCGCGGCCTGCACTATCTGGTGAACAATACCGAAACGGATGAGATGCTCAAGATCAGGGTCATGAACATCACCAAGAAGGAGGTCCACAAAACTCTCAAGAAGTACAAAGGTACCGCTTGGGATCAGAGTCCAATCTTCAAAAAGCTCTATGAGGAAGAGTATGGACAGTTTGGTGGTGAGCCCTACGGCTGTCTGGTAGGCGACTATCACTTTGACCAGAGCCCCCAGGATGTGGAAATGCTGGGAGAGATTGCCAAAGTCTCCGCCGCAACCCACTCACCCTTTATCGCCGGGGTAAGCCCCAATGTGATGCAGATGGACTCCTGGCAGGAGTTAAGCAATCCACGGGATTTGACCAAAATTTTCCAAACACCTGAGTACGCCGCCTGGAATTCATTGCGTGATTCAGATGATGCGAAATATATCGGCTTGGCTATGCCGCGTTATCTCTCCCGCCTGCCCTACGGAGCCAAAACTGAGCCGGTAGAGGAGTTCGACTTTGAAGAGGATACGGCCAATGGTGACCATAGTAGGTACACCTGGTCCAATGCCGCTTATGCTATGGCCGTCAACATCAACCGCTCCTTCAAAGAGTACGGCTGGTGCTCACGTATCCGCGGCATCGAGTCTGGTGGTGCAGTTGAAGGCCTACCCGCACACACCTTCCCTACCGATGATGGTGGTGTGGACATGAAATGTCCCACCGAGATCGCAATCAGCGACCGCCGGGAAGCAGAGTTGGCGAAAAATGGATTCATGCCACTGATCCACAAGAAAAACACCGACTTCGCCGCCTTTATCGGTGCCCAGTCCCTGCAGAAACCGGTGGAATACGATGACCCTGATGCCACTGCCAATGCTAATCTGGCAGCCCGCCTACCCTACCTGTTCGCCACCTGCCGCTTTGCACACTACTTGAAGTGTATCGTGCGTGACAAGGTTGGCTCTTTCAAAGAGCGGGATGACATGCAACGTTGGTTGCAGGACTGGATCCTGCAGTATGTGGATGGCGATCCGGAGCACTCTTCAGAAACCACCAAGGCGGAACATCCCCTTGCGGCAGCTGAAGTCGTGGTCGAAGAGATTGAGGGCAACCCAGGTTATTACAGCTCCAAGTTCTTCCTGCGCCCCCATTACCAGCTTGAGGGTTTGACCGTTTCGCTCAGGCTGGTATCGAAACTACCGTCAGCCAAAGGCGGTTAATCGAGAACAACCGCGATAATCGCGGTGCTGCCTTGGGCACTTTAAAGAAGTACGAGTGCCCAGGGTTTAACCAAGTTTACTTGGCACAAAATACTGTTAATTGAAACAAGGAGATTCATCATGGCTGTCGACATGTTTATCAAAATCGGGGATATCAAAGGTGAATCCCAAGATAGTTCGCACAAAGAAGAGATTGATGTTTTGGCCTGGAGTTGGGGTATGTCTCAATCCGGCACCATGCACATAGGTGGTGGTGGTGGCGGCGGCAAGGTTGCCGTCCAGGACCTCTCCATTACCAAGTGGGTTGATAAATCCACACCAAACCTGATGGGCTATTGCTCCAGCGGTAAACAGATGGCTGAGGCCACGCTGACCGTGCGCAAAGCAGGGGGAGACAAACCGCTGGAGTACGTTATCATCACCATGTCGGATGTCATCGTCACATCTGTATCCTCCGGGGGTAGTGGCGGCGAGGATAGATTGACGGAAAATGTTACCTTAAACTTTGCCAAGGTGAAATATGACTATCAACCACAGAAGCAGGACGGTACTGCAGATGGTGGTCAGATCAAATATGGCTGGGATATCGCAAAGAACGAGAAGATATAGCACTGCAACCCCACGATCCCGGTGAACACCGGGATCGTGGTGATTATTTCTCATGCTATGAAGGCGTACACGAGTGAGCGCCTTCTGATTTAGGGGGTGGTATGCTTGCAGAGCAGAGCCTGCACGAAGGCAATATAGAAGAGGCCTTGGCCCTGCTTCAGGACCAGGTACGGAAAGATCCATCTAAGGCTGAATATCGTACTTTTCTGTTTCAATTGCTATCCATAATGGGCAACTGGGAGCGGGCGCTAACCCAACTAAAGGTTGCTGGTGATCTGGATGACGGCACCCTTGCCATGGTTCAAACCTACGAAGCCGCCCTGAGTTGTGAGGCCTTCCGTCAGGAAGTTTTTGCCGGCAAACGATCCCCCCTGATTTTTGGCGAACCACCACAATGGGTAGCACTGGTAATCGAAGCTTTACGCTTGGCTGCAGATGGAAAGTATAGCCAGTCACAGGTGATTCGTGACCAGGCCTTTGAAGCCGCACCTGCCATAGAAGGATCCATTGACGGCCAAGGTTTCGAGTGGCTGGCTGATGCCGATCCTCGGCTGGGTCCATTGATGGAGGTTATCGTTAATGGTCGGTATTACTGGATCCCCCTACAGAATATCCACGTCATTAACATTGAGGAACCGGTGGATCTAAGGGACATGGTGTGGACGCCTGCCCACTTTACCTGGGCTAACGGTGGAGAAGCCGTGGGACTAATACCCACCCGCTATCCCGGCTCCGAACTGAGTGAGGATCCCTTCATACGTTTGAGCCGCAAGACAGAATGGATTGAACAAGAGGGGGGACTCTATTTCGGCACTGGTCAGCGCATGCTGGCCACCGATATTGGGGAGTACCCACTCATGGATATCCGAGAGATCATTCTGGAGAGTGTCGATCCACAGCTGGATTTCGACCAGGATCAAACCACAGAGATCGAGTAAATCGTGGCAGAACTCACCACAAAAGAGCGCCTGCAACCTTCCCTTCTGGACCGTTTGACTGATGATACCCCGGACAAAAAGCAGGAGTCTCGCGATCAGCGCGTGCTCTCAATGCGAAAACTCCGCGAGGGGGTGTTGCGTGATCTGAGTTGGCTGCTCAACTCTGTCAACCTTAGTGCCGTCCAGGACCTGGATGAGTATCCAGAGGTCGCCCGCTCGGTCGTCAATTATGGTATGCCCGACTTGGCGGGGCATACCGCCTCAGGGGTGGATATCCATGCATTGGAACGCCTGTTGCGCCAAGCCATCCTCGATTTTGAACCCCGCCTTATGCGGAATACGGTCAAAGTCCGCCTTAGATTGGCGGATAGCCAGATGAACCACAACGCTATGACCTTCGACATCGAAGGTGAGCTATGGGCCCAACCGGTGCCACTGCACATGTTTATGAAAACCGAAATTGATCTGGAGGTCGGTCAGGTCACCGTATCTGACTACTCAGGTAGAGGCCCCGCCTAGTGGACCCCCGACTCCTCAAATATTACAACAGGGAACTCCAGCACATACGGGAGATGGGCGGTGAATTCGCCCAAGAGTTCCCCAAGATTGCCGGACGTCTGGGACTCGAGGGATTCGAGTGCGCCGACCCCTATGTGGAGAGGCTACTAGAGGGTTTTGCCTTTATGGCCGCCCGTGTGCAGCTCAAGCTTGATGCCGAGTTCCCCCGTTTCACCCAGCATCTTCTGGAAGCAGTCTATCCTCACTACCTAGCCCCCACACCCTCCATGGCCGTGGTCCAATTTCAACCAGATCTGACAGAAGGTGGTCTGGCGGAAGGTTTCAAGCTGCCGCGGGAGAGCAAACTCCGCAGCCTGCTCGGCAAGAATGAGCAGACATCCTGTGAGTACCGTACAGCGCATGACGTGGATCTCTGGCCACTGGAGTTGACCGAGGCAGGCTATCTGACCACCCTGGCCGGTACAGGACTACCCGACATGCCGGGGGTTAAGTCGGCGATCAGGTTACGTCTGCGCTGTACCGCAGGATTGACCTTCGATAAGCTGCAACTTGAAAACCTCCCACTCTATCTGCGTGGAGCCGATGAGCTACCCATGCACCTCTACGAGCAGATACTGGGCAATGCTGTCGCTCTGGTGGCCCGGCCTGTCAGCCGCCCACCCCCTTGGCAGGAGGTGATCACCAAGGAACATATCAGGCCCATGGGCTTTGAGGACGATCAGGCCCTGTTACCCTGCGGACCCCGTGCCTTCCAGGGTTACCGCCTGTTGCATGAGTACTTCGCCTTCCCCGCCCGCTATATGTTTATAGAGTTTACGGGCCTTGGGGCGGCAGTACAGCGCTGTAAAGATGATGAGTTGGAACTGGTTATCCTCCTCAATCGCAATGACAGCGAGTTGGAAAAGCGCTTTGATGCATCAAATTTCGCCCTGTTTTGTACTCCCGCCATCAACCTGTTTCCCAAAGAGTGCGACCGTATCCACCTGTCACATAAGTTCAGTGAACCCCACGTCGTGCCGGATAGAACTCGCCCTATGGACTTCGAGGTCTATTCCATCTCCGGCATCACCGGCTACGGCACAGATACCGGCCTCGAGCAGGAATTCCTGCCCTTTTACGCATCCAATGACGTTGCGGCCCAGCAGCCGGATCTGACTTTCTTCACCCAACGCAGGGAGCCCCGTGTACTCTCTTCCCGGCAGAAACGCAAAGGCCCACGCTCCAGTTATATCGGCAGTGAAGTATTTGTCTCCCTAGTAGATGCCGATGAAGCCCCTTATCAAGCCGATCTGCGCCAGTTGGGCATCAAGTCCATGTGCACAAACCGGGACCTACCACTAAGCATACCCATCGGCAAAGAGAACACGGATTTCACCTTGGAGGCCAGCGCCCCGGTCGAGTCAATCAGATGTGCAGCCGGCCCCACCCGCCCAAAACCTTCCTGGGCAGAGGGCGACAGCAGCTGGCGCCTGATCAGTCACCTGTCACTCAACTATCTGTCGATCACCAACAGTAGTGAGGCACAAGGTGCCGAGGCTCTACGTGAATTGCTGTCTCTCTACGGCGATATAGGAGAGTCAACCGTGCGCAAGCAGATCAGTGGCGTCAGGATGATCAGTACCCGCCCCGTCATTAGGCGTATTCCGGTTGAAGGCCCCATTGCCCTCGGGCGTGGACAGGAGATCAAACTAACCCTTGATGAGGATGCCTTCGAGGGTACCGGTGGCTTTCTTCTCGGCGCAGTGCTGGAACGCTTTTTCGCCAGATACGCTTCGATTAACTCATTTACCCAAACAATCATCACTACCGCAGAACGCGGGGAGATCATGCGATGGCCGTTACGCACCGGACAGCGACACGTGCTCTGAACACGCACGACAAACTGCAAGAGGTGCCCTACGAATTCGACTTCTACTGGGCCATGCGGCTGCTTGAGTGCGTTCATCCGGACAATCCAAAAATAGGGGAATCCCTGCGTCCCAAGGATGACCCTGTGCGCTTTGGCCAGGAACCTTCCACTGCCTTTGCACCCTCCACAATCAGCAATTTCACACCAGCGAAGGAGGGACATAAGTCACGCATGGAGGTGCTACACTTTGGCCTATTTGGACCTAACGGTCCCCTACCCCTACACCTGACCGAGTACGCCAAGGACCGCCAACACAACGCCGATGACAGAACCTTCAGCCGCTTTGCTGATATCTTCCATCACCGCATGCTCTCTCTCTTCTATCGCGCCTGGGCCAACGCCCAGCCATCAGTCAGTTTTGATCGCCCACAGGAGGACCATTTCGCTTCCGATCTGGGAGCGCTCTTCGGTCTGGGCATGCCGTCACTGAAAGAACGTGACGCTATGCCGGATCTGGCAAAACTCCACTATGCAGGCTGGTTTGCCTCTCAGACCCGTAGCGCTGACGGCCTTGAGTCCATCGTCGCAGATTTCTTCAAGCTGCCGACCAGGGTTCAACAGTTTGTCGGCAACTGGATGGAGATCCCCGAAGAAGGTCGTTTCCGCCTTGGTGAAACCAAGGATACGGGCGCACTGGGCATGACCGCCATTATCGGTACACGGGTGTGGGACCGACAAAACAAATTTCGCATCATCATGGGGCCACTGGATGCTGAAGAGTATAAAAGATTGTTGCCGGGACGGGACGGTCTGAAACGGCTTATCGCTATCGTGCGCAACTACATAAGTGATGAATTACACTGGGATCTGAATCTCATCCTAAAAAAGAGTGAGGTACCGCCTCTGCGCTTGGGTGGCGAAGGGCAGTTGGGGTGGACTACCTGGATGACCAGCAAACCCCTACCAGATGATGGTGATGACCTGATGCTTAACCCATTCGTGAAGGCCAGCTAAGAGACTGGAATACTCATATTTCGATGTAGATAACTCAAACAAAAGGATCTAGGGATGTCTGAAATTAATCGTGTCGCCCTGTTCGGCAAACTCAACAGCGTCGGTTACAAGTCCATCGAGAGCGCTACTGTCTTCTGCAAGATGCGCGGCAATCCTTATGTCGAGCTGGTGCATTGGATTCATCAGATCCTGCAGCTCAAAGACTCGGATCTGCTGCACATCATCAAGCACTTTGAGATCGAGCCCGGTCATCTGGCGCGGGACATCACCGAGACCCTCGACAAGCTACCGCGAGGCTCCACCTCCATCACCGACCTCTCGTCCCATATCGAGGATGCGGTGGAACGGGGCTGGGTCTACGGCACACTGATGTATGGTGAGAGTCAGGTGCGCACCGGCCATCTAGTGGTGGGCATACTCAAGACCAAGCGTCTGACCCACGCCCTCTCCAGCATCTCCAAAGAGTTTGAAAAGATCAAAGTGGAGGCCTTGAGCGATGATTTCAATGAGATCGTCGGTGGTTCCACCGAGGAGCAGCTGCGTGCCACCGATGGCTTCCATGTGGGTGGTGGTGCCGCCCCGGGCGAAGCCAGTGGCGCCATGCCGCCGGCCCAGATGGGTAAGCAGGAGGCGCTCAACCAATTCACCGTGGATCTGGTAGAAGATGCCCGCAATGGCAAGATTGATCCTATCGTCGGACGCGATGAAGAGATTCGCCAGATCATCGATATCCTCATGCGCCGCCGCCAGAACAATCCGATTCTCACCGGCGAGGCCGGTGTGGGCAAAACCGCCGTGGTGGAAGGCTTTGCGCTGCGAATCGCCAGGGGTGACGTCCCCCCGCCGTTGCAGGATGTCAGCCTGCGCTCCCTCGACGTAGGCCTGCTACAGGCCGGCGCCAGCATGAAAGGCGAATTTGAAAACCGCCTCAAGCAGGTGATTGAGGAGGTTCAGTCCTCCGAGAAACCGATCATCATGTTTATCGACGAGGCCCATACCCTGGTGGGTGCCGGCGGTGCAGCAGGAACCGGCGATGCCGCCAACCTGCTGAAGCCCGCCCTGGCCCGCGGCACCCTGCGCACCGTGGCCGCTACCACCTGGGCGGAGTACAAGAAACATATTGAGAAAGATCCCGCCCTCACCCGCCGCTTCCAGGTGGTGCAGGTACTTGAGCCCTCGGAGGAAAAAGCTATTCTGATGATGCGTGGTGCTGCTTCAACCATGGAGAATCACCACCAAGTCCAGGTGATGGACGAAGCACTGGAGGCATCAGTCAGACTCTCCCACCGCTACATCCCGGCGCGTCAACTGCCGGATAAGTCGGTGAGCCTGTTGGATACCGCCTGCGCCCGTGTTGCCATCAGCCAATCTGCGGTACCCGCAACAGTGGACGACTGCCGCAAACGCATCGATGCTCTGGACAACGAAATGGAGATCATCGAACGCGAAAAGGAGGTGGGTGTCGATACTGATGAACGTGAAGCCGCCGCCGGCAAAAAACTTGAAGCGGAACACGCCCAGCTGGAAGCACTCGAAGAGAGGTGGAATACAGAGAAGTCACTGGTGAGTCAAATTCTTGAGATCCGTAGTCAACTGCGCGACAACACCAACAAGGTGGAGGGTACCGACAGCGAACTTGAGGCAGCTGCCGACGAGGCGGCAGAGACCACCTCCGTCGAAACCAGCGAAGGGCCGGAAGCAGATGCAGATGCAGATGCAGATGCAGCAGTAGAAGCAGAAACGACAGTCGATCGCAAGGAGCTCCTGAGCAAGCTGAAGCTGCTGCAGGACGATCTCCATGAAAGACAAGGCGAAGACCCACTGATCCTCTCCAGTGTCGACGAAACCGCCGTCGGCTCGGTGGTACAGGACTGGACCGGTATCCCGGTCGGTCGCATGGTAAAGAATGAGATTGAGACCGTTCTCAACCTACCGGAGATCATGAAGAAACGCATCATCGGCCAGGATCACGCGCTGCAGATGGTCGCCCGGCGTATCCAGACCTCCCGCGCCAATCTCGACAATCCCAACAAGCCCATCGGTGTCTTCATGTTTGCCGGCACCTCCGGCGTGGGCAAGACCGAGACCGCTCTGGCACTGGCTGAGACCCTATACGGTGGTGAGCAGAACGTTATCACCATCAACATGAGCGAATACCAGGAGGCACACACCGTCTCCACCCTCAAGGGTGCCCCTCCCGGCTACGTCGGTTATGGCGAAGGCGGTGTACTGACCGAGGCGGTTCGTCGCCAACCCTACAGCATTGTGCTGCTTGACGAGGTGGAAAAAGCCCACCCGGATGTGCATGAGATCTTCTTCCAGGTCTTCGACAAAGGTTGGATGGAGGACGGCGAGGGCCGAGTGATCGACTTCAAGAACACCCTGATCCTGCTCACCACCAATGCCGGTACCGAGCTGATCAGCAACCTCTGCGCCGACCCGGACCTGATGCCGGAGCCAGAGGGTATCGCCAAGGCCCTGCGTGAACCGTTACTCAAGGTCTTTCCCCCCGCCCTGCTCGGCCGTCTCGTGGTGATCCCCTTCTACCCACTCACTGACGAGATGATCGGAGCTATCGCCAAACTGCAACTTGGCCGTATTAAAAAACGCGTCGAGGATAACCACAGCATCCCCTTCAGCTACGATGACGATGTCATCAAGCTTATTGCCGAACGCTGCACCGAGCTGGAGAGTGGCGGGCGGATGATCGATGCTATACTTACTAATACCGTGCTGCCGGAGATTAGTGGTGAGCTGCTGACTCGCATGATGCAGGGGCAGACTGTGGAGCGGGTGCATGTGGGGGTTGAGGAAGGTGAGTTTAATTATGGGTTTGAGTAGATAATTTAGGGTGCACTGGGCTTGTTTCAAGCAAGCCTGCCCCCCCATTTATCGTTTCACAGCATATGAGATCTGAAATGACTAACATAAATGCTCACCATGGATACTTAGGGCTCGCGAAATAATAAGTATCTGAATTTGGGGCGTCGAGGCGCCCGTCCGGCAGGGCGCGAAAAGGGGCGCATAGCTAGCCTACGCAACCCTTTTCACAACGCCGCCAGGCGGGATGGACCGGCGATCCAAAGCAGGGAGTTATTGTTTCGCGAGCCCTTAGACAAGATGGTTAAAGGAAAAAAGTGGTAAATCACAAGCCATCTCCTCTGACGGCGAGAAAAGGAAGCAGGTACCATGAAAAACTTTACTCAGGCATACGACAAGTCCCGTGAGGTCATCAAACGCAAAGGATTTTCCAAAGGATGGCAAAAATACCTCGATAAAGAGGTTATGCCCAGCAGTTTGCTGGCCGGCGATGGCCCCAGCACGACCTTTGCCGGGGGACTGGATAAACTGCGAAACAAAATCGACAAGCCAAAGGTTGGTTTTTTTAAAAAGCTTTTCTATGGTAACGTCGAAAATGGCAAAACCGCTGGTGACACCATTCTGCTCGCCAGTGCCAATAGCAAAAAGCGCGCTGCCACATTAAAGTTTCTCAAACACTTCTATCTGAGCAGTAAACGTGGAGGACAGAACGTCTGGATCTATTCTCCACCCGTGGCCTATAAAGTATGGGTTTATGATCACATCACAGGTGCTCCCCTTGTAAGGAGTACAAAACTTAATGAGAGTGCCGAAGTCTACTCTGCCAAAGAGAAAGGCATCATGTGCGATGCGTTATTGTTGGCTCTCAACTGGTCACAGAATGTAGTAGCAAAACTGGGATCACCCTCGGATGACACCAAAGCCATGGTCCGGCGTTGGTTTGCCGATGAAGACACGACTGACCAACAGATAACCGCGGCTATTACCAAGCTGAGTGAGGGTTTTAAGAAGGTTTCGAATGTGGCCAATTCATCGAAGCTCATCTTCTCAGACGAACCATTGGATCGCGCCAGGGGAGGATGGAAGGACTGGGCGTTTGTATACAGTTCTGAGAGCCAGGAAGTCCTCTACCTGCAGGGCGCGTTCCTCAAGGCTGGCAACAGCGGCAAGCTCTGGATATGTGCACTCACCATCATCCATGAGATAACACATCGCGCAGTAAAAACCGACGACCATCGTTATGACACCTCCGGCCTGAAGCCTGCAAAGGCGACACTCCCCTATGCCAAGGCCATCAATAATGCGGATAGCTGGTCCTATTTCGCCACAGATCTCGCTGGCAAGCTATCGGCATCAGATCGCAAAAAGGTATTGGTGTAGAGGCCTGTTGATCATAGCCAATAATGATCGTAACTATTCACCACGGAGACACAGAATGTTGATGGATGCCAACAAACGATGTGGTTCGCAAGCTCGCCACATCCTACGCACGGGCAAGGTTTGGGCGGCGCGTAGGACGTGATGAGGCACCAACCGCATCAATCGGCTATTCCCGCGACGGACATTGGCCTCGGTAGTGAGCTGAGTAGTTACTAACAATCAAAGGTAAGAGTCATGCCACAAAAGAAACGAGTAGGGCCAGAGCCCGTTGAACCGGTGACACATCAGGGTATTCGCTTTGAGGCAATCCACTGGGGCAAGTCACGTGGACTTGATCAGAACGGCGGCTATATCGCTGCCATTGACACGGCCACTGACGAAGAACTATGGCTGCTCAAGGTGTATGACGTCATATACGATGGCGATATGGAGGCTGATAAGCAGGATCTCTTCATTGAACGTATATCCATCGACGCAGCACGGAACTATCTCATCGTCGAACACGAACGGGGGGGACGATACCTTGTGGACCTGGACTCAAGGAAAGTAGAGATGTCATAGCAAGCGACCGAGTTTAAGAGAATCAACATACCCCTTCCAACACCATTAATAGTTGCCGCCATGAATAAATCATTATCGTTTGTTGCTTTCCTTGGCATGATCACCCTGCTATCAGGCTGCAACAGTGAACCCGATCCCGCGCAGGCTATCCTGATCGAAGAGGAAGCTGAAGAAACCATCGCAACCGGTGAGGCATCCCACACTGAAACGGCACCATCAAAAAAACGCGCAGGTGGCCCAATCGAAGTAGCGCCGGTCCATCACAATGGCATTCGCTACTCGGCCCTGCATTGGGGCAAGGTTCGCGACTTGGGGCAAAACGGCGGTTATATAGCCGCAAGCGATGCGCAGACGAATGAAGAGCTTTGGACCCTGAAGGTATATGACGTTCACTATGACGGGGACATGGAAAATGACAAGCAGGACATATTCATCACCCGCATATCTTTGGCCGAAGATGGTACACAACTCGTCATCGAGGATGAGCATGGCCGTAACTTTTTTGTGGACCTGACAACTCGGGAGGTGAAAACCCGGTAAATTGAAGGGAAGCCATGATGCAAGGAGATGGTAATAAATGAGAATCTCTGCAAATAATATTTTTGCAGGCGATCGTTTTTTTCCAAACGAATGACTGTTGATAGAGCACCAAGCATCAATCCCGCCGATACCAACCACCGTTCAATTTATGGTCAGCCCCTGAATGTACATCAAAAGGTACGCGGAGGGACCTGTGACAGCCCGGATTGCCGCCATACCCAGTTGCGTAGACAACTCCAGGCGAAGTACGAGAGGGAACAAGCCTTGCTTGAACAAGTGGCCGGACTGTGCCGCAGGATGATTGCCACCAACGGCCTCAAGATCCAGGACACGCAGCCACTTGCCCTACTCCCTTCCAAGGTGGTGTGCATCACAATATGCACTACCTGACAGATCTACTCTTCTTTTGACACATATTGATAATGCAGAAATGGGGGCCGGCCAATTGTCATGACAAGAACATCAATGGTCATTGCATAATAAGAGGAAACTAAAATGAGTTATCAAGACTGGAAAAGATCCGTTATCAAGGTTCCAGTATTTATGCAGAGTGCAGAGTTGAAAAAGCTGACACTGGCCTATCGACTTCTTGATCAACGTTTAACCCCTGCCAACATAGAAGGCCTGAAGATTGCCTATGAGACATGGATCGGCTGCAACCAGTATAACGCTGAGATCATGAGAATAGGAACCTTGGCGGTGCTCGATCTCAGAGTTGCAGCAAATATCAAAACCACCTCGGCCTACGACCGCACGATAGTGATTGACATCCAAAATGGCGCCGTCACCATGATTGCCTATTCTGCAGCTATTGGTGGCCACACCCACCTAGCCTTTGAATACATGAACGATGCAGGCATTTACCAGCATGTTGTGTTTCACCTCGTTGCTCTCAAATCCGGATGTGACCAGGACTGCAAGGGAACAGAAGCTGCCGTATTGAAACAGATCTCTCTTGGAAACAGCAAATACGGTTTTGCGGGGGACGTGGGCGGCTACAGGAAAGCTACAGCGAAATTCAAGGACAAAGTATTTAATGAAGATGACTTTAAACTGCTCCCCATAGACAACTATGAACGAAATCTCCCCAACAACGTTGATTGGACCAAGAAAAATAACGAAGACAAGAAATATAAAGCCCAGACGATTTCCGTACCTACAGCTGTAGCCAAGAAGGGACGGCTGGTCTGCCGAAAACTGTCAAGCGGCCTCGATGAAGAGATAACCAGGGGTATCGACACAGACGGTATAGAAAGCGAGAGATTTCATAGAACAAAGACCAAAAAAGGCACCAACTGTGTAAAGTTTGCCATGCAGGTACTACGAGCTATCGAAATACAGCCCAATTGGATTATGAAGCTTCATGCGCATACCTCCCCCCCAAGGGCCATTCAGTTTGGAAAGCTCAGATACGTTCCTTCACCCACGTAAAAATGGGACGGATTTAAGCGAGTCTTCGATTTCGTGATGCAAAACGGGACATCCAAGTCCCCCTTTTGAACTCAATCTTCGACAGCCTATTATTGCCCCGGCCGTCCCGGTCTCCAGCACTACGCAATAACATCGCAAGCTCGTTACTGCTTCGTCGCTGGCTCCCGAGATGACTTGACGTCGCGTTCGTATGCGATCTTTGGATTCCCTCTGGCGCTATGCGCACGCCGGGCATCCAGTATCGCCTCGCGACTACCGGGGACTAACCGCCTCGGCTTTCAGCCTTCCTTGGCGGTCAGCGAGGGTGCATGTTGGGATTGTGGGGGGAGTTTAGTTATGGATTTGAATAGAGTGTCATGCGCGAATTTTGGCAACCGTCAACAAGAGTCAGATATATGATCTATTCTTGTAGGGGAGCAAGGATATAAGTCATTTTTTGACAAAAATGCCGACTGCTCGGGTGCTGTTGCCTAAGGGACAGAGAAAATATAATAGATTCATCTGAACCTCGATATATGGAGAGTCATCCTACTTTATCAGGACGGGAACGAGAACATGCCATCAGCCGCCGACTTCCAAACCGAGGCTCTCGCCAGAAACCTCACTGCCAAGTACGTCATGCTGGTCGCCGAACATATCGGCAGGCTACAACCCTCCGTAGACGCAAACACTCGTGAGACTCTTGACGCCGATGACTACCACCTCCATTTCACCGTAGGGCCTGTGGCCAGTTCACGCACGTTAATCGTCTCGGATATCTATACTGAACTTCGAGAGGGATCACAGCGACTTTATTTCCTTCCCTGGTGCCAAAATGCAGCGACAGAGATGACCATACCAGCCGGTGACGACGGTCCGAGCATTTTCATGACCTCCATGCTCAGTGGGTGCACTGTTCAGGTGCATGGCACCGCCACCAACCCAACAGTAACCCATGCCAACGGATCCAAGATATATAACAACACCTACACGGATGCAAAGGCCATCTTTGAGTCCACGGGAATGACTGGAAAGACTTTGCATATCCAAACAGAGTCGCGAGCTAATCATGCCTGTACCGGAGCGATCAACGGGATGTTGCCCGACCCTATGGGCGCCATGTGTGGCACGGTCACCAAAATGGACTACGCACTAAAGGTGACCAACGAAAATCTCCTGGCAGCAAAAAAAAGATTCTACAAGACTATGAAATTTGGCCGCCGGTTCAAGAAATTCGAAATGGACTCACTTGGTGGTGGATTCAAACCTAAGACCGGCGCCTTTGTCTTTGGATTGCGGAACCACCTCGATCAGTGGAAATTCTTCTATCAGGCGATTGTGGAGCTGAAAGTTTCCACCGCCGGCTGGTTTGGCTTGGGCAAGAGCACGAAGTTCTTGAATGAGTCCGCCGTGCTTGGCCCACCCAAACAGTTTTTCCCACCGCGGTAGGAGGATTTGTGGGGTCAAGATCAATGGATCCATATACTTTTTTGGTGATAGGTCTGATGCAACCTCAACTCTAACTTCAAATTGCGAAATACCACTTCAAAATCTGTCAGAACTATTTAGGGTCAGAGTAAAATAGAAGTGATATCTCAGGTCGCCTATTGTCTTCTTTGTGAGCTGTTGCTCAAGTTTCTCACCCACAAAGCGGTAGATACAGAACACCCGGAAATATTATCGCTTTGACCGCAGTACGGACTCCACATCCACAACATCGAGCTGCTCCGGCCGCAGGTGCTGCTTTGCATACTGTTGGGGGATGCCGGAAGAGACAAACAGGGTGAACAGTTCGGGGCAGATGTGGCCGTCATCACGCATGAGGCTCATGATCTGCAGCGCCTCGGCGATGGTTTTTGCCTGCTTATAGGGGCGGTCACTGGCGGTCAGGGCCTCGAAGATATCTGCGATAGCCATGATCCTCTCCGGGATCGACAGATCTGCCGCTTCCAGGCGACGGGGATAACCGCTGCCGTTAAGTTTTTCGTGGTGGCTGCCGGCCCAGCGCGGCACCTGCCGCAACTCCCTGGGGAACGGGAGCCGGTTGAGCATGATGATGGTCTGGGTGATGTGTTCGTCGATACGGAATCGCTCCTCATCATTCAGGGTGCCACGGGCCACGCTCAGGTTATGCAACTCCCCCAGGTTGGCGATGGCCTCGGGTACCGCCATGCGGAAACCGTGGGGATTGTCGCCAAAGGGCATCTCCCCCGCCGATCGCACTATCCGGTGTTCCGGCTTGTCGGCCAACAGGGGTTCAGCCACAGGCAACACCGGCATGGGGGCATCGCCCCTGCGACTCTGCTCCTCATCGGAAAGCCCTAGCTGATCGTCCAGTTGACGCATCCAACGCTGCGAAGCGATCACCTGCAGCCGCTCCAGCTTTTCCGGCGCCATGAACTCACTACCCCGGTTGCACTCCGCTACAAAAGCAAAATCCTCGCGTAGTCGGGCCTGTCGCACCCGCAAGCGCTCTAACCCTGCTGCCGGGTCTCCCGACGCCTCGGCCAGTGAGCGGTAGTATTCAATCTCGGCATCACGCCACAACACCTCGAAGCGCATACGGATCTCATGGATGCGGTTATAGATGGTCTCCAGCTTGGTCGCCTTATCCACCACATGCTCCGGTGTGGTGACCTTGCCGCAGTCGTGCAACCAACTGGCCAGGTGCAGGGTCTCCCTATCATCGCTATCGAGTGTAAAGGTGGCAAAGGGAGGCAGCTGTGTATCACAGGCGGCTTGTGCCAGATCCTGTGCCAGTTCGGGCACCCGCTGACAGTGACCACTGGTGTAGTGGGATTTGGCGTCGATGGCACCGGCCATGACCTGGATGAAAGAGTCGAGCAGATCCTTCTGCGCCTTCAACAGCCGGTGGTTTTCCAGGGCGATGGCGGCACTGGAGGCCAGGGCCTCGGCATAGCTCATCATCTCGCTACTGAACCCTACCGTGTGCTCGTTAGCGGGATCTCGTGCGTTGACCAGTTCAAGCACGCCGATAGTCTCTCCCTGGCGATTGAAGAGGGGCACCGCCAGCAGGGAGACACAGCGATACTCCCCCTGCTCGTAACGAGAACGGACCGAATCGCGGTCCACATCGTGGTAGTGATCCAGATCATCCACCGCCAGTGAGTTGCCTGTCCTGGCCACCCGGGCGAGCAGGGTCTCGCCTGTTATGGCAGGATCTTCACTCAGCATCTCAGGGGCAATGGATGGAGTCTCCCGCTCCACATCGCTGAAAGCGGCACCTGTGCGATTATTGCGCAGCAGTGCAAAATCGAGCTGCCGGCCATCCTCGTTCAACAGGCAGACAGTCCCGCCATCGGCCCGGCAGACCTGTCGCGCCTCCTCCAGGATCATCTGCAACAGGCGGTCGAGATCCTTCTCAGCCGACAGCGCCTTGCCGATCTCCACGAAATGCTGCACCGAACCCTTCATCACACCCATGGTCCGCGCCAGCAGTTCGATCTCAGCAATCCGTGAGACGACGTCGATGGGAGTTTCGAACCGCATCTTGCGAACCTCATCCGCCTCCCCCGCCAAACGATGCAGGGGTTCGGAGATACGCCGTGAGAGCAGCCATCCCAAGCCGGCAGCGACCAGCAGCATAGCCAGGGAGATCAGCAGGCTCTCCCTCCGGGTGCGCTCAAGCGGCGCCAGCAGCTCTCGATGGGGTGCGAGTATGGCCAGATAGATCTGCCGCTTACCCCGGCTTGGCAGTATTGAAACCGAACCCAGCCACTGGTCCTCGGCGAGCTCGAGGTCGATTCGCCCCTCACCTAGCCCCTCCTGGCGAGCCTGATAGAGTGCCTGCATCACCGGGTGTTGCAGCGCTCCCAGGTGGGCGGTCTGCAACTTGCCGGTATCACCCTGCTTCACCAGGCGGACTACCTGCTCCACGTCATGATAGGCCATGACCGTGCCGCCACTGTCGAACACCACCGCTTCGGTGCTCGGGGTTATACGGTGTTGTGAGAGCACAAGAGAGAGGTCATGCAGGCGGATGTCGGCCCCGACCACCGCCTGCCTATTCGCCACCACACGGCTGGTCGTAACCCCCAGTTCAGCGGTGGTGTAGAAGACATAGGGAGAGGTGTGCTGCAGTCCTTCATTGGCCATGGCCGCCTTATACCAGGGACGTTTACGTGGGTCGTAGTCGAAATTTGATGGCCGGCCACTGCCCAGCGGTTGCCGTCGGGCATCATAGTAGAGATAGCGGATATCTTTTCCACTCTCCGCAGAAATTGACAGCTGCTGTACTACGTACTCGGTTCCCGGGGGGGCGGAGACCGCCTTGATGGCCGCCGGATCGCCCTGTAAGGCCCGAACCAGGTACTGCTCCCCCCCGGCGTAACCGATGAAGACCGCGTTCAATTGTGGATGGGCCTGCAGGGCAGTGATAAAAAAGTCGAACAGCTCCTCCGAGTGCTCCGGCTCACCGCTTTTCACCTGTTCCAGTTCCACTGTCAGATCCACCAGCGACTCAACCGGCGCATAAGTATGGCTCAGGCTGGAGGCCATCTGATCCGCTATGCGGTCGAACAGGGCCTCAGTGGTCTGCAGGGTCGCGCTCTTGTTCTGACTGTAGTTGTACCAGGCGATGGCGCTGCTGGCGACAACCAGAAGCAGGGTGATGAGCGCACTGATGCTCAGGTGGAGTGAATAGTGCTTGGATACTCCTGTGGCCCCCCTGGCACCGGCCGTCTCCAGCGATGAACTAGGCATGTCTCTTTTCGGCACAGGCGGCTCCCTTCACGGGCAGACGATAAGCTATTCCCTATCTCACAGAATAGCTCAGATATTCTGTGTCGGTGTGGCGTTCTCATAGGGGCATGCAAGCCCCCGGCTTTCTGCTGTCAAGTCACCATTGATATGCTAAGAATAATTGGGGTCAGAGAATAATTGGGATCAGAGTAAAATTAAAAATAGATAATCGACAAAATACAGATGAGAATATTTACTCTGATCCTAAATATTCGCTGTTTCAACCACCCCGAAATAGAACAACCCGGTTTCGCCCTTCACGCTTTGCCCCATACAGCGCGCTATCTGCCGCAGTAAAGATATCATCAGCATTATCGAACCTGCTGCCGTCAGTGATAAGCACACCGGCGGATATGGTCAAGTTCACCTGCTCTCCCTCATAAGGATAGCTGATCTCGATCGCCTCCACGGCGCGCCGTAGCCGCTCCACCTGGGGCATCACCTCCTCCTTTCGCTCCACCACCATCAGGCCACCGAACTCTTCACCTCCCAGCCGAAATGTGTAGTCACCACCACGACGCATCCCAGCCTGAAAGATGTTGGCGATAGTCTGCAGCGCCTTGTCTCCCATTTTTTGACCCAGCTGGTCGTTATAGCGTTTGAAATGGTCGATATCGAAGATAAAGAAGCCCAGATAGTGGCCGTAGCGCTTCGCCCGGTTAGCCTCAGTGATAAAAATCTGCTCAATATGTCGCCGGTTTCGAAGACCTGTAAGTGGGTCAGTAGCGGTGATCTCCTGCAGGTTTCTACTCTCAATTTTTTCATTCCTCAATAGTGCGCTCAGTTTTTCATGCACCAGATCATGAGTCTGCTTGAAGTAGTAAACGAGGAAGGTGAGCATCAGGGAAGCAGGCACAAAGTGCTGCATGCTCTCGGTGTTCCAAGCACCATCCCGCCAGGTACCGATACCAAGAAAACCTGCCGTAAAGATAATGATGTAGAAGATAGCCGTGTGCAGCAGCCCTATGTACCCCCCCTTTGCAATGATGGCAAAGACCGGAAAGAAGAGAGTCCATATCAGCGTGTAGTCATGATTTTCAGCTACCAGCGGTAAGGGTACCAAAAACAGGTAGAGGATCCCGATGCCGGCATTGCTCATGCGGTTCAGGTTTTGGTGGCGATAGTAGTCTGTGAGGGTTGCCAAGGTTGCCAGCAGGATGATGCCGACAATAAACGACACCTGATAGCTCCTGCTGATCAGGTTAATGACCAGAAAAACCGATAACACCACGCAGACAAGGTAAAGCGAGGCGATACAGAGCCGGCTTCTCAGATAATCCGGGCTGTCGATCGCTTGATCGTCATTGATCTGCTGTTTTGTTCCCAGTCTCATAGGAATCCGGGGCGTATAGGGGAGTGGAATGACCAGCTATGTAGTCATATTCACAGCCACTATTTATAAACTTTATCCACGTTTAAAAGTTGGAAAATGGATTTCCAGAGTTATCACCGCCCCCTGTGTTGCTCTTGCTACCACCGAAGAAGCCCTTCTCTTCCGGTGCCTCCCAGGTGGGTGCATACATCAGGGGCTCTGCCGCCCGGCGCGATACCACCTTGTCACCACGTTTGACCTTTGATGCTTTGATCCCTACGGGCTTGGCAATGGAGTATTTCTCTTTAACAGAAACCACCTTGAGCGAGCCAACCAGCTCTTCTTCTCCACCCAGTGAAACGCCGGTAACCGGGTGGATCAACTGCTCGCCGACTTTAACCAGGTCCAACATCTCATTGGCCGCTACCGCACCCTCTCCCAAGCTAAGAAAAATCTTTCCTTGGGTGGATTTGATGACTACACCTTCTACCTTGGAAGTTCCCGTCTGTTTCACCAGGCCAAAGACCCCTTGATTAACTGCAGAGATGACCGCCTGTCCAATAGGTGTCTTTGAGTAGTCCGATAAGAAGCCACCCAGCCCCCCGCTACCGCTGGAATATCCCGCACCACCATAACTGAGTCCTGACTCCTCGACGGCAACCTGGACCTGATCGGTATAGACCACTTCGCTGGTCTCAGAGTTAATCAGACGAAAGTTCATACCAAGTACTGCCTTGGAGGATTTAATGGAAAGTCCCCCGAGAAGGGCGCCGGCACTACCACCTATCAGGCCACCCAAACCACCGCCCTTGTTTTCCACGCCGGCTTCGTAATTGGTTACTACCGCCTGAAACAGATACTGCGCACCCAGTACCTTGCCGATTTTTGCAGCCGATGATCTTGCAATTCGGCCTGTCGCCCCGAGGTCCTGTTCCTGCAGCGTTTTATCCAACACCTTACGCTCTACCAAGCGGAAACGACCAGTGCGATGCATGGCATCCATGAGAATCGCTTCAATACCCTGCACGGGGACACCCCCACCACCGCCAGTGTAGGTCATGGTGCCGCCGGAACCCGTTACATTTACCGTCGAGGAGGATGAGTTGTTTTCAACAGGCAGAACGCCGATACGGCTCTTGGTGCCACCAAATTTACCCCACTCCAGATTGACTAGATATTTTGGCTCAATATGGGTGATATTCTGTGGCAGCGGTCGCCTGGTACCCTCTGCATCTACGGAGTAGGCCAAAAAATCGGCTCTCACTATGGATGCCACACTCATGGCCCATATAGCGCCTAATATCAGGAATCTTCTTTTCAACCTTAACATGGGTATTTAAGCTCCTTTCACCTGCAATGATATTGCACCCTGAAATTTATTGGATGGATCTGTACTCTTCTTAGTAGCCATTGTGTCGGAACTGGTGGGCATTTTCCATTCGATCGCCCCTTATTTTTCAGCTCCACCCCTGGCTTTCTCCCTTAGTAGCATTAACGCAGAGTGTCTTGGGTAGGCCTTCAGCCCTGCATCTATCTCGGACAAGGCTTTATTCAGGTCACCGTTGCCAAGGCTTGTGCGGGCCTGCTGCTCATAGTGGGTGGCGATCTGCTGCAGTCCAGCCAATGCCCGTTCGTTCACCGGATGAAAGTCCAGCACCGCCCTGTAGGCCTCTGCGGCATTGCTGCCTTCGGGTTCTATCCGCCTTCCTATCGCCAAATGCAGATCGGCTATCTCCAGTATACGCTCAATTTTTGCCTGGGTTTCAGGATCAAGTGGGACTTCTGTCGGTTTTTCTTCCACCGGTGATACGACTTCCGGAGTTGTGATGGGTGCTTTTATGACGGGTGGAACATCCACTGGCAGCTGGAAAAAATAGTAGGTACCGCCGGCGATCAGCATAGCCGTCAATGCCAATGCACCAATCCACACCGAACGGCCGGCCCCGGTGCCTGTCCCCACCTTGAGTTCATTCAATAATTCATCGGCGCCGGCTGTGCGCTCATTTCGGTTGAAGGCCAGGCCTCGTCGCAGTGCCTGATTCTGCTTCTGACTCAGGGCCCTAATGGGCTCCGGCTCAAGTTTTCGGTTGCGTGCCTGGTTTGCCGGGAGTTTATTGAATGGGTGACGACCGGCGAGCAACTCATAAGCTACACAGGCTAGACCATAGACGTCATCCCGAGGATCGGGCGTGGCTTGATCAAACATCTCACAGCTTGCATACGCCGGGGTTAAGGCCTCCCATTTTCCAGGATCGAACACCGTCGCGTCCTGAGCTGCCTGTCCCGGTCGTTTTACAGCACGTGCGATACCAAAATCCAACACCTTCACCGTACCCTCCGATGTGATAAAGGCATTTCCCGGTTTGAAATCGGCATGAACGATCTGCCTTTCATGGGCGTACTCCAGCCCGCCGGCCATACCCTCGATAATCGGCAGTGCTTCCTGCAGCGGGAGACCACTGGAACTGACCCGTTTCACCAACTGTTCCACGGACTCGCCCTCCAGCAACTCCATGGTCATAAAGACAAGATCTCCATCCCGATCGAAATCATAGACGGTGGCAATGTTGGGATGGGCAAGACGCTGGGCCTTCTTGGTTTCCCGTTGCAATGCGATAAAGGCCTCGGGGTTACCGCGAAAATCCTCGTTCAGTACCTTAACGGCGACGAAGGGGTCCCGATCCCTCGCCTCCTCCTTGCGCATATCCCGGGACTTGTAGACTGCCCCCATACCACCCCGGCCAACCTCTTCCTCAAGTACGAAGCGACCTTTGAGCACAGTCCCTACCTGAGGTATTTGTGGATAATCCATATCGGCTAAGGGGGAGTCTGGGACGGTGGACCTGTGCATTCCCGGGCCAGGGCCAGACACCTTGGCTGTGCCTTGCAAATGAGAATCCTTGGGCGCCATGCGCGTACGCTGATCATCGGCTACGGCAGCGCTACCCTCTCCATCTGGGATTTGTTGCCCGAAAGCGTCCGGCAAGCCGGCAGACTCAGCGCCACCAACTCGCTCCTTCAAGGCCAGATAAATCTGTATCGGGAGCCGGTCTTGGCGCAGGAGATCCTCTAGCAACCTATTGATCTGAGGTGAGCAAGCAGGATCCTCGGAGAGCCGCAGGTCAAGTTCCCGCAACAAGCCGTTGAAATCCAGTTTACCGGCAAAGAATTGATTTAGAACCGAGTTGAAATCGATCATTTAAAGCCTGTGTCACCCTGATTCTTATATTTAGATTCAAGAAAATGCCTATGAACCATCGGGCTCCCACCTAATTGGAGGTCCAAAACACGGCAGCCACCCTCCCCGGCAGATGCCGACGACCTCCTATTTCTCACCCACAAGCAGGAATTCACCATACTCATGGCCGGTACGTTTGAGCTTGGCATATTGTGGAGTCTGATCCACATTCAACTCTTCCGTACTAACCTCAACACGTGCCTTTACATCTCTATACAGTTTGGAACCTTCCAGGATACCCTGATTCTGATTCAAGGCCTCAATGAGGGCGCTGGCAAAGATGGAGTGGCCATTGCCGCCGTCATCCAGTACCGGTTTTACACCGCCGGAGGTGAGCACGTAACGTGAACGGGTCTTGGCGATGGCACGTAGCCATTTCATCCGGACTTCATCCGACATACCGGGATCCAGCTCGGTATTGGCACTCCTTGTCAAGGCCCCGGAATAACAGGAGTCGGCGATTACAAGAATATGTTTGGCAGACATGGCATTGAGAATGTCCGTGATAGCGATGGTGGAGACCCAATTTGCCGTGCTGTCACGCTCTGCATCCACCGGCAACCAGTGACCCCGGTTGTTCGTTTTATCATACTCACCATGGCCGGCATAGAAGATCAGAAGGTTATCTTTTTCGGTCAAACTCTTGCGCAACTTATTCATTGTCGAAAGAATTTCATAGCGAGTAGCGTTCTGAAGACGGGTCACCGTAAATCCATACTTCTGCTTTAAGATCTGCGAAACCGCATCGGCATCGTTGCTTGGAGTGCTCAGATCATCAAGTTTTTGGTACTGGTTATTGGCAATAACGAGAGCATGATATGTCCCAAAAACTCCGTCGCCGGCCGCTTGACCACCAGCGGTGCCGGCTCTCTCCTGAGCGGCTTCGGGTAAAAGCCGAAACTCCACTTCACTGCGCTTCCCCTGCTTATCCACGGCCACAATGCTGACCGGTGTCTTGCTCTTGCTCACGGGTACATTAGCCTTAAATAGTCCTTGCGCATCAGCTTCAAAAGGCTGGCCATTGATAGTTAATGACAATAGCCCGGCGGGCGCATCCACCCTGCCGACAATCAGGCGTCCCTCGGTTCCGGCGGGAGTGATCACATTGGTGATGGAGCGCGTATTTGCGACTGGCGGATCGATTAAGTTGATGGTTGGGCCGACGAGCTCACCGCGCAATGCCGCCGTCGGGGGGTGGATAGCAGCACCCCGCTCTTCGACGGGTCGTGCCGGTTCATGCTTGATCACCGTCTCCTTCTTAATGATGACCTTGGGTTTGGTCAGGTGTTTCAGTTTAGCCCCGCGCGACTCCCTGATCTGCTGCATAATGCTTCTGGCTTCGGCCTGAGTCACCCAAAGCACATTGAAACTAGAGACTCCAGAGGTGGACTTAAGCAGCACCTGCTGAAGCTTTTTACCAGGCTCATTGGGATCGGAGCAATCGGCGGATTGGATCTTATACAGGTCGCTGGAAAAAAAGGATGTAAAGCCAATCTCTCCGCCACACTCTGTCGTCTCTACAGTGATCTCGATCGGCTCCACGGCAAAAACGAGGCTGGAACCGCCCACTAGGGCAATCCACAGAAAAAGGCCATACAGCCCTCCCCTGAAGATCCTGTTGAACGCCCTGTGCCCACCCTCATTGCCAGTAATACGAAACAGATCATGAAACAGTGACATCATGTTTTTCATAGTTTGTGTCCTACCCGTGAGATCGAGAAGAGGCCTAACGTCGAACTTTCTACAGCTAACTTCATTTATAAATAATCAGACTTCTCTGTATATATCTAGGTTAATCTGGAGATGAATTCAAGCGAATGAGGAGAGAGAGGGTTATTATCTGCTGGATATGAGATACCCCTCTCTCAGTCACCATTCTGAAACCCTGTAGAACCGCATGGAGTGAGGTAAATCATGAGTCTCCCAAATAGCGACACGCAAAAGGCCTATACACTAGTTGAAGGAGAAAACGACACAGCTGTCTGTTCGCCGTCAGGCCGTACGATCATGGTTTGCGCCGACAAGCAGAGCGCTTCTCATTATGCCTCTCTCTTGAATGAGGCCTTCAACCTCGGCTACAAGCAGGGATACCGTGACGGTCGGCCACGCATATAATGCGCCTATTCGATCCGATAGAGCCCCTCTAATAATGAGACCGACCTTTCGGAATCATATCCCTCAATAGGCCCGTTAAATCCCAATCGCGGTTTCCTATTCACCCCGGGCACCCTTCCCCCCATCCCTATCAGGGATGGTAGCACTTCACCATACTGCTGCTTGCTGTTCAGGGAGCAAAGGCAGAAATGGAAAGAGATAGGTCAAGCCGCCTTCCTCTTCTTCTTCCAGCTCCAGCTCATCTTCCTCATCGTCATCATCAAGCTGATGCTTTGGCAGCAAAAGTCCCTGGCCGACGATGTTATAGATCTTGATTCTCTTTTTCAGCAGGGAGGCATCAATGTTCAGGAATGCACTCTCAGCCGCAGCCGCAGCCCCAGATGTGCCGGATAAGATAAGCCCGGGAACATCCACTATAGAACCACCAGCCAATACAACGTTATTGAGGCCGCTGCTCGATTCATAGGAAAACAGACCAGGATACTCCTCCAGCGTTATTGGCGGAGTGGCAAGCTGATTGCCACTTTCACCACTATGGTAGAGAGTGCCTCCATTCAGGCCATAGTTGATCTCACTGACCGCACTATTATCAAAACGAAAAGGTAAGGGTTCCGCACCAATATCCTTATCTGCAGCTATCGCATGGATATTGGCGATGGTACCGGTGGTACCACTCGTGCCCGTGATATTTGCAGTCTCCAGAGGGTGGCCGGTCCCATCAGCCGTTCCCATCACATCACCTGTTTGAGAGGTCACCTCTACTGTCAGTCCGGAGTTCCTGGTCTCGAGAACCGCAATGGTCACATCACCGGAGGAGGTATAAACAATGGCCCGGTCGTTGGCATTGGCGCCTGCACTGGTCACCACATTATCACCCATCGTGATAGTGCCGCTATCCGAGAATACCTTTGCCGATCCTGATTCCGCCGTGATATTTGCAGATTGAGTTACATTCCCTGTAGCCACCAGTCTGATATCGCCACCTGTCGAAGCCTGCGCACCATCAATAGCCAGCGTTCCCTCGGTAGTGACTGTAAGATCACCTGAGATGCTCAGTGCCGAAAGAGCAAGAGCGGTATCATCATAAAGTGTTACATCATTGAGAGTGCCTGCAGGGGCAAGGGTGATTGTGCCACCGAAGGTATTAGTGGTCGTACCCAACAGGATATCGGCGCCGCTTGCCGCCGTGAACAGGGCATTACCACTGGCATTTACTTCACCGCTGTCGGTGATACTCCCGTCTGCAGAGATTGTCAGTGAGGTGGTATCTACCGCCCCCAGTTCGATGTCATCCGTCAGGTTGGTCACACTGGTGGTGCCGGTGCCGTTGGTATTGATCCCCAGAGCACCGTCGATATCACTCAACGAATTCAGGGCCACTGAACCGTTGCTACCCGTGGTGGTGAAGCTGGCTGCACCACCGATATCCAGTACACCGCTGTCGGTAATGTTGCCATTTGCCGATATGGTCAATTCAGCAGTGGTCACCGTACCAAGGGCGATGGCATCCGTCAGATTGGTCACACTGGTAGTACCGGTACCATCGGTGGTTACTGACAGTGCACCGTCGATATCACTCGCCGAATTTAGGGTCACTGAGCCGTTGCTACCCGTGGTGGTGAGGCTGGCTGCACCACCGATATCCAGTACACCGCTGTCGGTGATATTCCCATCCGCTGAGACTATCAACGAGGCGGTGGTCACTGTACCCAGCTCAATGGCGTCTGTCAGGCCGGTCACACTGGTGGTACCTGTACCATTGGTGGTTACTGAGAGTGCACCGTCGATATCACTTGCCTGATCCAGAGTCACGGAACCGTTAAGCGCTGTGGTGGTAAAGCTGGCAGCACCACCAATATCCAGTACGCCGCTGTCAGTGATGTTGCCACCGGCAGAGAGGGTGAGCGCGTCAGTAGACACTGATCCCAGGGCAACGGCCCCGGTATCCGCTATGTAGCTGCTGCCCGATACCGTATTGATGGTCAGCGTGGTAACAGCGGTATCGATCGCGCCATTCGCCGCCGATGCACCAATATCACCTGTTCTCGCATCCAGGTTCAATGTGCCGGCGGTGACGGTGCGGGCTGAGTTATTGCCGTCGGTGAAGGAGCCGGCACGCAGGGTAACCGTATCCGTGCCAAAGCTCACCGCCCCGCCGATGGTCATGGCCGCGGTGCTACCGGTATCGCCGAGCACAATGGTATTGGTACCACCGATAATGTCGGTGATCTCTGCCTGGGTCAGGTCAAAGGTTGAGGAACCCGCAAGGCTCATGGTGGTCCCGGCGCTGTCCGGCTTGAGGGTGACCGTGCCGGTACTCTGCAGGGCATTGTCGAGCGTATTGTCAGTCAGCGCCACGCTATCCGCAGTAATGGTGATGGCGCCACTGCCTGCCGTGATATCCACGTCATTCTGGCTATAGATACCCGTACCGGTAGTCAGCACCACCGCACCGTTGCTGCCCGAGGTATCGATGGCCGAGGTCACCGTCAGGCTGTTGTTGCCGTTATCCAGCGTCAGCGCGGTGATGTTGCTCACCGCCCCCAGATTGGTGACGGCATGACTGCCACTGTCCAGGTCAACAGCGTTACTCCCTGCGTCGATGATCAGGGTGCCCGCGGTGATGCCCTTGCTGTCACTATCGGTTAGATCCCCGGCTGTGGTGAGGTCAAGGGTACCCGTACCCACGCTGGAATTCTCACTGATGTTGACCGCACCTGTGGCCTTAACATAGGCGTTGTTGTTGGACTGGGTGTTGATGCTCAGGTTGGTCACCGCCACGTCGATCTCGCCATTCGTCGCCGATGAACCGATATCGCCGGTCCTCGCATCCAGGTTCAATGTGCCGGCGGTGACGGTACGGGATGCATTGTTGCCGTCGGTGAAGGAGCCGGCGCGCAGGGTAACCGTATCCGTGCCAAAGCTCACAGCCCCGCCGATGGTCATGGCCGCGGTACTACCGCTGTCCCCGATCACGAGGTTATCAGTGCCATCGAGGATGACGGTGATCTCTGCCTGGGTCAGGTCGAAGTCCGATGCAGCCGCCAGGCTCATGGTACGACCGGCACCGGCCGGTTTGAGGGTCACTGTACTGGCCTGCAGGGCATTACTGCTGTTGCTTTCGTTAATAGCCACGGTATCCGCAGTGATGGTGATAGTGCCTGTACCGGCGTTGATGTCGTCGCCATTATTCTGCGTATAGGTGCCCGTCCCGGCACTCAACACCACCGCCCCGTTGCTGCCGGAGGTATTGATATCATCATCTACGGTGAGACTGTTGTTGCCATTATCCAGGGTGAAGCCGCCACTGGCGGTCACCGTCCCCAGGTTGGTGACGGCGTGTTACTGCCTTCATCCAGAATCACGGAATAGCTCGAACCCGCATCGACCGTTCAAAGTCGCTGCTGTAATACCACCACTGGCACTGTCGGTTACATTGCCGTCAGATCCACCGTCAGGTCGACCGGTTCCTGTACCCACACTGGAGGCCGCACTGAAATTTACAGCTCCAGTGGAAACCACGTAGGCATTGTCGTTGTCGGTATTGAGACTGAGGTTGGTTACCGTTACATCCGAGTGCCGCATCATCGTGTTGTTGGTCACCGATATCGCCGCTGGTGCTATTGACAGGTGCAGGGCCTCAACCGGCGGTAATGGCGCGGTTAATGTGGTATTTCCAGTCGTCTGAGGTCGTATCCAGCCACGCTGACTGTAATAGCTGCCAAATCCAATTGCTTCATTTGAAACCAGGGTTACCGTCCCTGCACCCACATTGATGCCGCCAATCTCCACATCACCGTCACCATGCTTATTGGTCAACGAAATGTTTAGACCGGACGGTACTCAAATCAAGACCACAATCAGAGCCTCCGATCCTCAGATTACCAGTTGAACGTTGTCAGTAACAGTTTTTATGGTAACCGTACCCATCTGTCAGGGCGTTGTTGTCCGTATTATCAGTCAGCGCCAGATCATCAGCGGTGATGGTGATATCACCGGCACCCGCCGTGATATCCACATCATTCTGGTTATAGACACCAGTGCCCACATCTCCAGCACCACTGCACCGTCGCTGCCCAAGGTAACGATATCCCCGCTCGTCACGGTTAGACTCAGATTGGTAGCCATAATCCCTTGTTGTTGAGTCAAGTCTCCACCAGCCGTAAGATTCACCGTCGCAGGTTGGTGATATTGTGACTGCCACTGTCCAGGATGGCGGAATTGGCGGAACCCGCATTGACCGCCAGAGTCCCCGCGGTGATACCCACGCCGGCACCGTCAGTCACATTGCTTCCGGCTGTCAGATCCAGGGTACCCGTACACACTGTCGTGTTGGCTGCACTGAACCAGGCCAGCGGCTGCCATAATGGCCCTTACTGGGTCAGGTCACCGCCGACCGTAAGATCAACAGTTCCATCTCACCATGCAGCATTCGACGTACCAGAATAAGGGCGTCACTACGCGTCATCCGGTGACGTTATTTCCCCCGGTGATGGTAACCGGGTCAATGTCACCATCGGTGAATCCAGCCCTTGCGCACGCAGGGCCGCCGTGTCGCCCCCCTGAGGCAGCGCCGATGGTCATCGCCGCTATAGCTGCACCGGTATCATCATCGTCGTTGATGGTGCTGCCGGAGATCAGTGTCAATCCTGACTGACCAGTGTCAGTTCGTCCAAGGTAATCGCACCGGCCGTCAGTGTCGATGCACTGGCACCGGCACCATCCGTGCCCTTGGTGGTGGCCTCGCCAATGGTCAGCGTGCCTGACGTGGTGATGTTATCGAGTTCCGTATCGCTGAGAATCGTACCAGCAGCGGTGCCGAGAGCCAGGGTGGCACCGTTCACCGATTTCGCAAGGGTGAATAGGCGCCTGTGAAGTGTTCGGTAGCGTCAGTGGCGGAAAATTCTCGATCAGCGTCATGGCGCCGCTTGCGGTCTGAAGTGTGTCGGCTGCACCGATGATAATGGAACCGGTCCCATCACCTGATCCGGAATGGGGTAGCGCCTGCGTCATGGTTCCTGCTCCCGGCCTCACGGTGATAGTCAGCGCCGTTGTTAAGAGTGATACTTCCATTGACGTCTATATCATCACCGGCCTGCATAATCAGACCGGCACCGGAGCGTGGTATCCACCGTGAAGGTGATATTGCCGCTGCTCGCCTGCAGGATAATGGTGTCGCCGCTGGTCTGAGGGTAACCTAGCAGTTGCACTCCGCTATTGCATCAAGTCGATTGAAGTCTCGCCGCGCCTTCAGCGTCAGCATGCTATCGTCGAACTGGTTGACATGCCGCATCGATCTCGCCATCCAGATTTCCCGCCCCCGACTGGATAGTGATGTCGGTAGGGTCCAGCAGCAGTGTGCCCCCACTTGCCATTGGCCGCCGTGGCGTCCACCTTGCCGTCAAATTGCAGACTTCCCTTGCCGGACACCTCCACAAAGCCACCGTCTCCAGCCTCCGATCCACCACGGGCGCTGATACTTCCGTAGAATCCGGTGTTTCCATCCGCCCACACGATTACCCGCCCGCCGTCGCCGGCATCAGTAGCATCCGCCTTGATGACTGCATCAGACCCCACATAGGTGTGACTGGCATTATGGACATCGGGATTAGCCCCCTGGTAGTCGCCACCAATACGCACATTGCCGCCGCCTGTGGTCCCTGAGGCATCGATCTGTGCATCACTTGTAATGGCTACACGATCACCCAGCACATCGATATCGCCCCCCTGCCCGCTGCCGGAGACGGCATCGAGAGTGCCGCTGTTATAGACATCGCCACCGCTGCCCAGCAGACGGATGGTGCCGCCGGAGTCGTCGATACGCCCGGCGCGAATTACGCCATCATTGTTCACTACCCTGGTAAAGACATCCTGTGCAGCATGACCGGAGAGGAGCACCTGCCCGCCTTCGGCGCGAATCTCACCGCTGTTGCTGACGGCGGAATCCAGGCCGACAGGGTTACCCAGCACCGCTTCATCCACCTGGAAACGGATCGAGCCGTCACCACGAAAATCCACCACTGCCTTGCGACCGGCGGCCAGATTGACATAACCCACATCCGCAATAATCAACCCTTCATTGCTGACTGCACCACCCACCAAGGTAACGGAGCCACCGGTGGCGGCACTTATGATCCCCCGGTTGATAACCACGCCGGCTGACTCACCGTCAGCCAGTCCCATCTCGTAGCGGCCGCTCATAAAATCAGCAGAACTCATGTCCAGGCCGGTAGCGAACAGGCTTCCCACGTTGACGGTGGCCGATGCTCCAAAGATGATCCCATTGGGATTGCTGAGGAATACCCGGCCGTTGGCCTCGATGGAGCCGAAAATCTGGCTGGGATTCTGGTCAAGAATGCGATTGAGTACAGCAGCAGAGGCGGAGGGTTGTTGAAAAAGGACGCGCTCATTGGAGGCGACATTGAAGCGCTGCCAGTCAATAGCGAGATTTTGGGACTGCTGTTGGATCAGTGTGGTTGCAGCATCCGGCAGACTGATAAGACCGGTACCGCCCATCACCTGCCCGCCCTCGGGCCCCGAGTAGGCCGGCCCGGACATTCCTATGATCGCACCAGCGGAGAGTGCAAGTACCTTTTGGATCAGGCGGGTTGCATCTGTTCCTTTCTGAGCACACTTTTTCATAGATCCAGACTCCTGCTTCCGGTCTTTAGGCAGTTGAAATACGTTATTTCAGTAAAACAGGATGGCCAGAGGCCAATAGTGTTTCGGTCTCTCGTCGAACTAGAACATCTGAAATTTCGCACTAATGAAAAACTGGGGATTATCCCCATTACTCGGCGACTCACTATTAACCGGTGAGGCCAAAGTAGCGTTGATGAACGCCTTCGATGTATGTAAATTCAGCCCTATGCCATAGCCTGATAGCTGTGCATAGCGCTTTTCGTTGGCCAGGGGTTCATTTCGCCAACCGGCCGCATAATCGACGAACATCGTAAACGCCAGCGCCCGTCCCCAATTCAGCTGCCGACCACCCGACAGCCACTCTGGTACAGGATGTTCATCCAAAAATGAGAGGTTCTTTGACCACTCAACGGAGGCAAAATAACCGCTATCACGAAGATACTCTGCAGAAGGATAGGCCCGGACGCTATTTGGGCCACCAAGACTCATCTGTTCCAGAGAGACCAGTAGATTTGGCGAATATTGGGCGTTTAAACGTAACCACAGCCAGCTATCGTCGGAAAGTTGCTGCTTACGGGTCATTTCGGCCACGACTTTATTGAACTGCCCGCCGGCCTTTTTGCCGGATGAGCCCGTCCGGCTTGCGTTGGAATCATCTTTTGCGTCCATGGAGCCAAAAAGACCACCAAAGCCATGGGAGAAGACCGCAGAAACGAGGGTTTGATTGGCCTTACCACTGGGACTTTTCCACTCATCCGCGAACAGGTAGTCTGTACCGACATCCAGTACCGTCAGCCTGTCTTCCGCAGTCTGAATATTATCGCTAAGGGTTTCCGCTTTTTTCACGGTCAGGCGGGCGTAGCCCGTACGTCGCTCGCGAAAAGAGCGCTGAAAAGAGCGCTCAAGTGATATGTAAGCCTGTTCGGCAGTACCTTCGATATTGAGACTCGCCAACTCCTGGCCCAAGTCGAACGCGTTACGGGCGCCCCCCACGGTCATACGGTAGTCAGATGAGATCACTGGACGGTCATAACTCAGCGAAAAGAAGTTGCCATTGCCAGGATTGAAGTTACGCAACAGCGATCCTGAAAGACGATCTGCGTTTCCGGTGAGGTTGTTGAAATCTACATCGACCCTGGCGCGATAGACACCGGTATACTCAGAGCCTGAATTGTCCAGCGAAAAACTCAGATTATAGGCAGACTCCTCTTCATAGACCTCCAGATCCAGATCCGTCAGCCCGGTAGTCTGCCCCGGCAGGAAGGTCAGCCGCGACTTGCGTTCAGCCATGGCCAAGCCGGGATATTCCCACACATTTAGCAGCGCATTGGTGATCGCTGCGCGGGATACAGGCTTGCCGGCCAGTTCAGTGAATGGCGCCAATAGAACGTCGGGCTGATAACGTTTATTGCCCTTAACGGTCAGTTGGCCAAGGCGGCCTTGGAGTATATGGATGACCAGGGTTTCATTTTTGATGGTTTGTGGAGGGAGGAAGGCGGCGTCGAGAATAAGCTCACGCTCCCTGTAGAACTTGGTAATGCCGCCTGCCACATCCTCAAGATCGAAGAGGGTGAGCTGATTGTCATAGCTCTTGAGTATTTCAGATAGTATTTGATCCAGCTCCGGATCAACCACCCTGATGGCACAGAATCCCTCGGACTCCACGTCCACACACACCGGGCAGACTTCAACTGAGTCTACAATCTTGCACTTATCGGACAACTTATCCCTGGGGGTCAAGCGTTGAACGACAACATGGCTGATCCTGACCGTTTTATCATCAGGCAGGCGTTCGCGCTTTGGCGGAACGATAAAACCGAAGCTACCGTCTCCGACATCCTCATCCGGTAGAGAGATATCACGAGTGGGGAAGCTTCCCTCTATATCCCTTGGTTTGCCGGCGTCGGGCACTGCCTGAGCCAACACATGCCCACTGAAAAAAGTGACGAGCAAACCCAGAAGCACGCAGCGGAGCCCTGACCCGATCAATTCTCTCCCACCTACCAATATATCCATTCCACCTCTCGCTTTCGCAGATGCCCATCCAAAATACCTAGGCGATCTGTGGTGTAGTAGCCTATCCTAGAACTCACGGAACATAAGGTTATGATACCTACTTAAACAGTAAGCGCAAGAAGTCTCTAAGCGCGCTATGAGCAGTTGTTCTGTGCAGCATCTGCACCAGCTACTGGCTGTAATCGCTCATTGCTTTTACACAGTCTGAGCACAATTCAATTCGCTCAGAGTTGGTTATGAGGCCCCTTAAATAAACAGGGGCTGCCCAACAACGTCAAACAGAGCTAGAATTACTGTGGAGACCACCTTTAATTACTCACCAGATCCCTATGAAACTCCATCTAAAAGTCATTACATACCGAAATCAACCACCGATCGCTCCCATATCGGCACTCTTTGATGAGCAGGGAGGGTCGCTGGGGCGCACCGCAGGTAATAATTGTGTTCTGCCGGACCCCGAGCGCTTCATCTCCAGCAAGCATGCAGCCATCTCTTTTCAGGGGCAGCGGTTCGTCATCACTGACACCAGTACTAACGGGCTCTACCTGGACGACAGTGGCCAGCCCCTGGGGCGTGACAATAGTGCGGAATTACACAATGGCCAACGCCTGGTAATCGGGGACTACACGATCGAAATAGTTATTGACGATGAGTTGCCGGCGATGGGTGCATCCCCATTCGGCGACAGTTTGCCCCAAGCCATTGAAGACGATTTTCTCGCACCGCCACGCGGAGAAGATATGAGCCTTCCTGAGTTGGAGGGTACCGGCCCAACTTCAGAACCTTTTCCCTCCACACCCTCAAATCTCTTCGCCGAGGGAGCAGATGAGATTGGAGGAATCCCTGAGAGCAACGACTTCTTTGCCGCATCCAGCGCTATATCAAGCGAATCCTCTACTCCCTATCCAGAGAGTGCGTCCGAAGCCGACAACATTCCCTCGGAGAACCAATTTTTTCAGCCCCCTCAAAGCATTCCAGAGAGCGGCGGCATCCCGGCACAAGGGGGATTTTCACAATCATCACAAAGCATTCCCGATGACTGGGACATCCTCGGTGATATGGGTGTAACCGGGCAGCCCTCAACCACCCCACCGCCGGAAGCCGCTATTACGCCACCCCCGCTACAGCCACAGTCAAACCTTCCCCCACAGCCGACTATGCAAAGGGCGACCTCGTCCAACGGTAGCGTGGACGCCCTGAAAATTCTTCTCAAAGGTGCGAACATTGAGAGTCTCGAAGTCGCCCCTGAAGAATCAGAGGCGCTCCTCGAAACCATCGGTGAGCTGATGCGGGAAATGGTCGGCGGTCTGATGGAGGTGCTGCGGGCCCGGGCTGAAATCAAGAGTGAATTCCGCATGCAGCTGACGACGATACGGCCGGTGGAGAACAATCCGCTGAAGTTCTCGGCCGGCATTGACGAGGCACTGCGCAACCTACTGGCTCCCCAGAGTGATGCCTATCTTCCGCCTCGTGTGGCCCTGAATGAAGCAATGGATAACATTGAGGCTCATCAGTTGGCGGTGATGGCCGGTATGCAGGCGGCCCTCTCCGCCATGCTCAAACGCTTTGAGCCCGGAACCCTGGAGCGCTATTTTGAGAATAAGGGAGGACGTAGCCTGTTGGGGAGTAAGAAATCCTGGTACTGGGAGCAATTTGAAGAGAAGTACAAAGAAGTTCTTTCCGAGGCGGAAGACAACTTTCAGGATCTCTTTGGAGAGGAGTTTGCCCGTGCCTACCAGGATCAGACTGCAAAACTTGTTCAAGCACGCAATCTTATGCAAAAAGATGAGACATAGATTGAATCCATCGGGAGCAATGGGAAATCGAACAGGGCGCAGTGAGCAAAACAGCCGACATAATATTTTTTAACTTTGCAGGGGTGTTGCTCAGACAAAAATACCCTATACTTTGGAACGATAGGTTCTTTACATATACAAAAAAAACGGCACATTAAGATGCGAAATAGTCACTCTTTGAGCCGAATTTAGGACCCGATGCCATCAACTTATCAGTAATTGGAAGTCATATTCACAAAATATAATAATTGTGATGACTCAATAGCAAATCCAAGGATGTTTTCTATGCGCTCTCGTTATAAGCTGATCACCGGCTCACTGGTATTGCTATCGCTTCTGTTAGTCAGTTGCATGACCAAAGAGCCACCGCCACCCGCTACGCTTGAGATGAGTATTCTCAGCTCCATTCACGTGAACCCAAACACTCTGGGGAAATCCTCTCCCATCGTCATTCGGTATTACGAACTCAAATCAACTGCAGTTTTCGAAGCCACCGATTTTTTTGATCTGACCGATCCAGACAAAAATATCTTGAAAAACGATCTGCTTGGACGGGATGAGTTAGAGATCCATCCCGGGACAGAGCAGACAGTTCAGCGGGAGTTGGACAACGCCACCCAGTTTATCGGTATTGTTGCCGCTTATCGTGATCTGGAACAGTCGCGCTGGCGTGCAGTGCTCCCAATCACCGCACATGCAGACAACGCTTTTATCATTCGGCTGGGAGAGACCGCAATCACAGTGTCAAATCCCGCAGAGGAGAAAAAAAGCAAAACAGACGGCGATAACCAATCCAAATTCGATTTCTAGAAACGGGTAGTGCCATGACTTGGCGAAACAAGGTGGTATGGACTGAAGGCATGTTCCTTCGTCCGCAACATTTTCAACAGCACGACCGCTATATCGAAAACCTGCTGGAGTCCCGGTGCGCCACACTTCGGGCCTATGGCTGGGGGATACGGGATCTGCGCATTGACCAGGATCTACTAACCCAAGGTAAGCTCTCGATCCAAAGCTGCAGTGGCGTGATGCCGGACGGCACTCCATTTGACATAGGTGGAGAGGATGAACCTCCAAAAATCTTCGACATCCCGGAAAACACAAGAAACACCCGCGTCTATTTAGCGTTACCGGCACGCCGCAGTGGTCTGGTCGAGGCTGATGCAAGCGATACCCCGGAGATTCTCGCACGCTATATCCCAAGGGATCAGGAAATTAGTGATAGCAATGCCGGCGCCGATATGGATGCAGGAGTGCAGACCGGAAGTTTACGTCTGCAACTGATGTTGGAGTCGGATGAGCGCAGTGCTTTCATTGATATGCCACTGTTCAGAATAATCGAGATCCGTGCTGACAAGAATGTTCTACTCGACACCGAGTTTATTCCCCCCAGCCTTGATTGCCGGGCGGTACCCAGACTTCACGGTTTTCTAGAGGAGCTACAGGGTCTGCTGCATCATCGTGCTGAAGCTCTGGCGGGCCGTATAACGGAGTCTGGCCGCGGCGGTGCTGCGGAGATTGCCGACTTTATGATGCTACAGGCTGTCAACAGGCTGGAGCCCCTGTTCACCCACTTTGTCGACATGACGGGACTACACCCCGAAGAGTTCTATCGAATCGGCGCCCAGGTGGCGGGCGAACTCTCAACCTTTACCGCCCAAGGCAAACGCCCGGGAGCCCTCCCCCCGTACCGACACGACGACTTGCAAACGACCTTTAATGGATTGATGGCCGCACTGCGTCAGTCTCTCAGCATGGTCTTGGAACAGAATGCCATCGCCATTCCCCTGCAGGAGCGCAAGTATGGGATTTACGTCGCGGTGGTGGCCGACCACAAACTGCTCGACGGTGCCAACTTCGTACTGGCCGTCGGTGCTCAGGTGGCGGCTGATGTGCTGCGCACCCGCTTTCCCACCCAGGTCAAGATCGGGCCGGTTGAAGAGATTCGGAACCTCGTCAATCTTCAACTGCCGGGCATCGCAACAAGACCTCTGCCCGTGGCGCCCCGCCAGATCCCATACCATGCGGGATTTAACTATTTCGAACTGGACCGCAACAGTGAATTGTGGAAACAACTCAAGACTTCCGGCGGCTTTGCTTTCCATATAGGTGGCGAATTCCCCGGTCTTGAACTTGAATTTTGGGCCATCAAGGGCTAGTGATCCGTGAATACAGATGATCCGTTTTTCGGTGCCGACAGCGACGATAGCGACCGTACCGTCATCCGACCCTCCCCCGGCGGTCGACGGCCGAACGGAGGTGCGCCTCCTCCCCCGTCGAATCAGCCTCCCCCGCAAATGCCCGCCGCCGCCAGCGGCGACTACACCATCGACCGTGGGCTCAATCCACTGGTAACAGCAGCCTCCCCGCTGTTGTCCCTTATCACAAAACTACGCAACACTTCGACGCACCGAGACGTATCAAGCCTACGCAGACATGTGGAGGATGAGATCGGCTCTTTTGAGTCACGTGCAGCAACGGCCGAGAGTGATAGGGAGACCATCCACGCTGCGCGTTACTGCCTCTGCACCGTCCTCGACGAGACCGTCCTCAACACCCCCTGGGGCAATCAAAGCGCATGGAGCGGCAAAAGTCTGCTGATCCTTTTTCACCAGGAGTCCTGGGGCGGCGAAAAATTCTTCGTCATCCTCGAACGTATGATGAAAGAGCCGGCACGCCACGTCGACATGCTGGAGCTGATGTATATCTGCTTAAGCATGGGATTCGAGGGGAAATATCGGGTATTGGAGGGTGGTTTACGCACCCTCGAGCAGGTACGCGAGACCCTCTTCCAAACAATTCGTCGGCAGCGGGGGGAGTTTGAACGCGACCTTTCCCCTCACTGGCGTGGTGAGGAAGGTTTGCGCAATACCATGCGCTTCTACATCCCCCTGTGGGTTGTCGCCACCCTCTCATGCGCCCTGTTGCTGGCCACATATCTTGTTTTCAGCTACTTCATCAATCAGTCATCCACGCCGGTATTCAAGGAACTTTACACCATTGGGCGCGAAGAGCCTCCCGAGGCGGTACTTGCCGCTGCACCGCCACCGCCGCCACTGGAAACCGGACTCTATGATCGTATCGCTGGGTTCCTTGAGGAGGAGATACGACAAGGCCTGGTGGAGGTGATCGACAATCCGGCTGATGTTATCGTTCGCCTGCGTAACAAGGGGCTCTTTGGCTCGGGCAGTGCACAGATCAGCAGCTCCTTCCACCCACTGTTGCAACGTATCGCTGATGCACTCACTACGGTGAAGGGCAATATCATCGTGGCCGGTCACTCGGACAACGTGCCGATCCATACCGTACGCTTTCCCTCCAACTGGCATCTATCCATGGCACGCGCCGAGGCGGTAACTGAGTTCCTCAAAGGTAACGCGGCTATCACACAAATGATAACGTCGGATGGCCGGGCGGATAACGAACCCTTGGTACCAAACGACACTCCCAAGAACCGGGCAAAGAATCGCCGGGTAGAAATAATTCTGGAAAAGTGATGCGCACTATCATCGAGTTTTTCAAAAAAAAGTGGGTGATACAGCTTCTTGGTGTTATCGCCCTAAGCATCATCATATGGTTTATCGGCCCCCTGATCGCCATCGCCGGCATGGTCCCGCTGGAGAGCGAAATGGTGCGGCTGATCGTTATCCTGGTGGTTCTGCTTGGTTGGATACTCAGCCTCCTGTGGACGCTGACACGGGCCAAAAAGGCCGACCAGGAGATGATGCAGGATATCAGCCAGGCGGATACGTCAGGGGCGAGCGATCAGTCTGAAGAGGAGCTGCAGATCCTTAAGGAGCGCTTCGACGAAGCCCTGGGGGTACTGAAAAAAGCCCGCAAGGGCGGCAAGGTCAGCGGCAGCCAATACCTGTATGAACTTCCCTGGTATATCATCATCGGCCCACCGGGATCAGGGAAGACCACTGCACTGGTCAATTCCGGTCTCAACTTCCCCCTCTCCGACCAGTTCGGTCGCGATGCCATCCGCGGCGTCGGCGGCACCCGTAACTGCGACTGGTGGTTCAGTGAAGAGGCTATCCTACTGGATACTGCTGGTCGCTACACCACTCAGGACAGCCACGAAGCGGCAGATTCCAGTGCCTGGCTGGGCTTTCTCGACCTTATAAAGAAACACCGTAAGCGCCGCCCCATCAACGGTATCCTGATTGCCGTCAGCATCGCAGACCTGATGTTGCAGACCGAAGCCGAGCGTGACATGCATGCCCGCGCCATTCGTAACCGCATCGAGGAGTTGAGCAAACGCTTGGGTATCCGCGCCCCGATCTACATGACTTTCACCAAATGCGATCTGGTGGCGGGTTTTACCGAGTTCTATGATGACCTGGGACGAGAGGACCGGGCTCAGGTCTGGGGTATGACCCTGCCTCTGGATGAAGGACAAGGCGGCGACGGAGTGAACGCCCTCTTCCCACAGGAGTTCGACGCCCTGCTGCAACGGACCAATGACCGGATGCTGTGGCGTATGCATCAAGAGCGGGACACCACCCGACGCACATTGATCTATGGTTTCCCCCAGGAGATGGCTGCCCTAAAAGAGCCTATCAACCGTTTTATTGGCGAGATCTTCCGTCCCAGTCGCTACCAGGAGCGCCCCCTGCTGCGAGGCGTCTATTTGACAAGCGGTACCCAGGAGGGCACACCCATCGATCGCCTGATGGGTAATCTGGCCGCCAGTTTTGGCCTTGACCGTATCAACCTTCCCGCTTTTAGCGGGCGTGGACGCAGTTACTTTATCCAGGATCTGTTTCGCGCAGTAGCCTTCCCGGAGGCCAATCTGGTGGGTACCAACAGAGGAGCGGAACTGCGCCGGGCCTGGCTCCAGCGGGGAGCCTATGCCGGAGCACTGATCCTGACGGTACTCACAGCCCTGGCCTGGACCACCAGCTTCACTCAAAACCAAACCGGAATCGCCAACCTGGAGGCAAATGTCGGACGCTACCAGCAGGAGATCCCCAACCTACCCTACCGCACTACGGATTTCGATATCCTGTTGTCGAGTCTCGACGATGTTCGCAGTGCCAGTGAGGTTTACGGCGAAGATGTGCCCTGGCTGATGGGCATGGGGCTGTACCAAGGCAAGAAGCTCGACCCGGCGGCCCACGGAGCCTACCAGCGGGTCCTGGAAGGACGTTTCCTCTACTCACTGGGCGCCAGGCTAGAGGAGTTTTTGCAAAACACCGGACAGGAAGATCTGTTACGGGAAGCGCTAAGAACCTATCTGATGCTGGGTCACCCGGAGCGACTTCAGGCTGATGATGTCAAGCTATTCATGTCCTTGGACTGGGCAAACAGCCTGCCAAATCAGAGTGACAAGCAGAACAGGCTACTGGCCCATCTCGACACCCTGCTCAACAGCAATTTCAAGCCACTGCCGCTAAATGAGTCCTTGGTACAGCAGGCTAGACTGGTGTTGACACGGGTACCCCTTTCACGCCAAATCTATGCCCGCATCCAGAAAGAGGCAGCAGCAGACCACAGTCGTGACTTCCTATTAAGCAGTGCCCTGGGACGTCACGGAGATGCTGTATTCACCTACTCCGATGGTGACCTGCAAGCGGCACGTATTCCCGCACTCTACACTCACAGTGGCTACTACGAACTATTCAAACCGGCCAACCTTAATATCACCACAGAGACCTTTAAGGAGAGCTGGGTCCTTGATGATGATGCTATCGGAGACGATCCCAGCAAAATAGAGTTATCACGTGCCATGCAGGAGGTTGAGGAGCTCTATCTTGAGGACTACATCGCCCAATGGCGTCGACTGCTGGGTAATCTGAGTATTGTTAAACTGCGCAACCTCAGCCACACCGTTGAGGTATTGGATGTGGCATCCGGGCCATCAACACCTCTGCGCAAACTGTTGGCGGCGGTGGAGAGAAATACCTTCCTAAGCCGCCCACCGGCCGGTGGAGCTTCCGGGTTGCCGGACGCCGGTATGCTCAAGGGTGTAGCGGAAGGCGCCGCTGTGGTAAGTACGGCGGCATCCACTCAGAAGAACCGCCTCGAACGGCTTATGAGTGCTGCCGATACCGCCGGTGTTGGAGGTGGCCTTGCCAAGGCGGAATCCCCAGCCCTCTTGGTCGACAGACAGTTTGAGGATCTCAATGCCTTGAGCCAGAAACGAGGGGACAATCCGGCTCCACTGGATGGTTTGATCGGCGATCTTGCCGACCTGTTTGCTTATCTCTCCGACCTTGAGGCCGCCGGTGGTGGCCTGAGTGCGGCAAAACAGCGAGCCGGTGGTGGTAAAGATCCAATAAAAACACTGCAACGCAGAGCCAGACGCCTACCCAAGCCGGTCAACAGTTGGGTTCTCGCCCTCTCCGACAGAGGGCGAAAAGTTGTCGTTGGTGATACCAAAAACCAGCTGTCGCGGATGTGGACACAAGATGTTCTACCTCTTTGTAAGACAGGTATTCAGGGGCGCTTCCCTCTCTCCAAGGATCCAGCCAGAGAGGTTACACTGCAGGACTTTGCCAATTTCTTCGGACCCGGCCAGCTCACAGACAGTTTCTTCAATGAGCATATCAAGCCCTTCGCCGACACTAACAGAACTCCCTGGCGCTGGCGCAAAACCGATGGACACCCCATGGGGGCGTCCAATCGCGTACTTCGACAGTTCGAGGAGATCGCTAAGATACGTGACACCTTCTTCGCCGGCGGAGGGAAGCAACCCAGGATCCGGTTCGGTCTCAAACCCGTATTCCTCGACTCTAAATCTTCCCGTTTCGTACTGGATCTGGATGGTCAGAAACTGGCCTACCGCCACGGCCCGGCCCGCACCACAAAACTGACCTGGCCCCCTCCCGACGGCACCACTGGTCGCAGCAAGATTCTGTTTGAAGATGTCAATGGAGGCACCTTCAGCCAGGTCGAAGAAGGTGTGTGGGGCTGGTTCAAACTACTGAAAGACGCCGATGTGAAAGAGACCCCCTTGGCGGATCGTTTTCTGGTCACCTTCACCCGGGAAGGTCATAAGATCGAACTGGAGTTGAAGGCCAACAGCGTCATCAACCCCTTCCGCATGCGGATGTTGGAGTCGTTCAATTGTCCGAATCTGTAGCCAAGACCACAGAGGCCACCAAGGTAGGATTTTTTGGTAAGCTGCCAAAACATGGGGATTTTCTTTCTCGACGCCTACCACGAACCTTTACCGATCCATGGGACCGGTGGCTACAGAACGCCATTGCCGACAGTCGTGAGCAGCTGGCTGATGATTGGCTGAATATCTATCTGACCAGTCCACTCTGGCGTTTTGCTCTATCACCTGGTCTCTGTGGCGACAGCGCCTGGACCGGTATTCTTATGCCTAGCGTTGACCGGGTGGGCCGCTACTTTCCCCTTACCCTGGCAGCCCCGTTAACCGGTGGATGCAATCTGATGACGCTTGCCACCGACAATGAATCCTGGTTCGACCGCTGCGAAGAGTTGGCACTTGGCGCCTTGCAGGAGGATTATGAGCTTGAGGCCTTTGATCTTGGGGTAGAAGCTCTGGGATTACCCACTCAGCAGGATGAGCTGCAGGCCACGAGTAAACAACGCGCGACCAAGCCCGCCTGGCACTTCGAACTGCCCTCTTTGGAGGGCCTTGATATCGCTACAAATAACCTCAACCAGGCCCTGCTGAAGAAACTCATGCCCGCCCACAGTCTGTGGTGGACCCACGGCTCTGAGCATATCGAGCCATCACTTCTTATTACTGAGGGTTTCCCCCCCATTGAGGGCTACGCCGGTCTGCTGGGCGGAAACTGGGCGGAGTGGGGTTGGGAAAACTTCAGCGCCCAGGGCAACAGCACCGCCTAGGTGCGGATGGGCTGAGAGCATATGAACCGTCAATGTAACAGCTTTCAATGGGACTCCTCTGCGATTACCCATGTAGGAAAGGTCCGGAAAATCAATGAAGATGCCTGCTTTGAGCGCCCCGAATCCGGCTTATGGGTGGTGGCGGACGGCATGGGGGGACACTCATCCGGTGATCTCGCCAGCAGTACTATTGTCACCACGCTGGAACGGCTCCTTCTCCCGGACCTTCTCAGCGATACTGTTGACCTGTTGGAGGATAACCTGCAAGCGATCAACAGACAGTTGCTTGATGAGGCGATTCGGCGAAGCGGCGACACCACCATTGGCAGTACCGTGGTCATCCTGCTCGCCTATGAAACGGTATGTTTGCTGCTGTGGGTTGGCGACAGCCGCGCCTATCGCTTTCGCGACGGTCAGCTAAAGCAGCTTACCCGTGATCATACTGAGGTCGAAGAACTGGTGGAACAGGGGCTTCTGCTTCGGGACGACGTGGAGAACCACCCCTCTGCCAACATCATCACCCGTGCCGTTGGCGCGATGGATGAACTGATCGTGGATTTGGTCGACTATGCGATCCTGGAAGGCGATATCTTTCTGCTCTGTAGCGATGGCCTCAACAAAGAGGTGACTGACCGTGAAATCGCCGCCATGCTGTCAAGACCCGAGCCCATGCAGGAGATCAATCAGGCCCTTATCGACCTCACCCTATCTCGTGGCGCACGCGACAATGTTTCCGTAGTCCTGGCCAGAGCGGAAAAGCGGATAACCTAATCGAATATGTCGGAGATCACAGAAATACTAGAGGCATTTACCCAAGGCAGAATTGATTTTGCCGGTCTGTTCCAGGGTATAGATGAAATTGCTTCAGAAGATCCAACACAAATTCCTGAGCTCATCACTCAGCTTGAGGGGCTCTATCGCCAAGGGCGCCTTCCACCACAGCTGTACAATACCCTTCGCTTTCATCTGCAGGGGGTATTGACGCCGGATGAGACGCCGGCCACTAGCGGGCCGTCCGAACCCGCCCCCGGCACACTGGATGAGAGCGATCGTACACGCATTTCCACCAGCGGGCCTGCAACCGGTGGTACCTCTGCCCCGCCGGTCGATGGGGATGCCACACGAATCGCCACTGCTGCACCAGGTACCTCCGAGGAGGAGCGTACAAGAATCACCAGCAGGCCACCAACCACATCAACCACCGATGGAACGGCTCCACCGACAACGGGAACATCACCACCCTCCACTACGGGCATACGCACCTCCACCCGCCATATAACCAACGAGCCGGTTGTTGGTGACGTTCTCAAGGATCGTTTTGTGTTGGAGGAGCAGATCGGCCGTGGCGGTATGGGTGTGGTCTTCAAAGCGCTTGATAAACGAAAGGTCGAAGCCAGGGACCGGCATCCCTATGTCGCCCTGAAGCTGCTGAACGAAAGTTTCAAGCAGCATGAAGAGTCACTCATGGCCCTGCAGCGTGAAGCCCGCAAGGCGCAGGACCTGAAGCACCCGAACGTCATCGGTATTTTTGATTTCGATAAGGATGAGAACGGCAACTACTTCATCGCCATGGAGTTTCTCGAGGGAGAACCTCTAGACACCTTGATCAAGGAACTTCATGGAAGCGGCATGCCGCCAAGGGAGGCCATTGATCAGGTGAAAAAGATGGGCCTCGCTTTGGCCGCCGGGCATAACCACAAACCCGGCATCATTCACTCAGATTTCAAGCCGGGTAATGTCTTTCTCACCGATGATGGTGACATCAAGGTCTTCGACTTCGGCATCGCCCGGGCGGCTAAGCCTAAGGGTATGGACGCAAAAGGTGAGACGACCGTCTTCGATGCCGGTACTCTGGGGGCACTTACTCCTACTTATGCCAGCCTGGAAATGCTTGAGGGTGATGAGCCGGATCCAAGGGATGATATATACGCCCTTGCCATTGTCACCTATGAACTATTGACCGGCACCCGCCCCTATGGCCGTACACCGGCCAATAAGGCGATGCATGATGGCATGAGCCCCGCCCGGATCAAGGGTCTTAGTTCCCGCCAATGGCGGGGGCTGGAGCGAGGGCTCGCCTTCAAACGTCAGGACCGCACTCCATCGGTAGAGGAGTTCCTGGAGGACCTGCGTTTCCGCAAATCCCACCTTCCACTGATCTTTGGCCTCACCGCCGTTGGAGCGGGATTACTTACCTGGGCACTGCTGCCTCAGTACCTGGAAAAACGCCGGGTGGATGAGCTGATCACTGCTATCGAACAGGCGGCGCTACCTCAAATCCCATCAATTCTAAAGGGTGCTGTAGACCTCAATGAGGCGAGCCAACAAAGTCTCGCTGAAAAGGCGATAGCGCAACTCATGGAGACCATCAGCAACGGCACGGCGGAACAGATCCGTGTGGCACTAATAACACTGCAGAAGATGCCTCCAGACCTCAAGCAGGAGATCCTCAGCGAAGGCAAGGATGCCATCCTTGCATACTACCAGGGAGAGGCAGACAGCGCCTTCGCACCTCAGGAAAAACGTTTCGACTACATCACCGCCGAGGATTTCCTGACCCAGGTCAGCACACTCTACCCTGACTCAGTTCAGGTCTTTAAGACCCAGCAGCGTATGGATGAGGCCCGCAACAATCTGCTGAATGAATTGGACAGCCGTTTCAATGAAAACCTGGCGGCGGGGCGTCTCCTTCCCACTCCCGATAAGGATGATGCCGCCGATGTGTTACTCATCCTGGGGCAGCTTGATCCAAAACACCCTCTACTGACCGACCGGCGACTGGCAGTCGCCTATACTCGGCAGGCAACAACAGCCTTGGGCAAAGGGGAGTTTAAGCAGGCAGATCGCTATGTGCAGACGGGTCTTGCAATCTTTCCCAGTGACGTAGCCCTTTCAAACATTCAGGCAAGAATCCAGATCGCCCAAAAAGAGGCCAGAAACCAAGCCGTGTTAGCCGGCCTACGGGAAGAGTTGCAGCAAAAGATTCCCGCAACCAAGACTCTTGATGATTACCGGGGACTCAATGAACCTTTGAGGCAACTGAGTTCCCTGAGCCCGAACGACCCCCTGCTGGTCCAGGCCGAGAAGGGGCTGCAGTCCCTGCTTGACACTCACCTGGCCGACTTGATCACGGATAAGAAGTGGGCGCAGGGTGAAAACCTACTGGAAGATTTCAGCAATCAGCTCTCCGATGCCTATCTTGATGCCCGGGAGTTGAAACTGAGCAAGGCCCAAGGAGAGCACGAAGAGCGTATCAATACACTCTTCACTGACCTGGCCAACGCTATCACCGAACGCCGAATCACCAAACCAACCGGTCGCAATGCCATGGAGACCCTGGCCAAGGCGCGGAATTTGGTACCGGATGATCCCCGTATCGAGCAAAATCTGGCCGCTCTCGCCCGCACCTATCTTGATCTCGCCCGTGAATCCCGTGCCAAAGGTGAATGGGATCCGGCCCGCAGCTATGTTCAACAGGGCTTGGCCCTTAAACCGCTCGGTCGGATAAACGAGGCACTCAACGCTGAGCTGCCGGCCATCACAAGCGCGGAAGAGGCAAGCCGTGAGCTCTTGGCGGATGCGGAACGACAGAAGCTGGAACAGGAACGACAGGAGAAAATCCAGGCTTTCTATACACGGTTCGATCAAGATTTGAAGAAAATGAAGCTGACCACCAAGGGTGGCCGCAAGATGCTTGCAGGCCTCGACAAACTGGCGGCACTCAATCCTACCGACCCTCTGCTGGAAAAGGGGCGTCAACAGATTGCCGGTCGATTTGTTGAGCGGGGAGAACAGTTGAGCCGGAGTGGTGACTGGCAAGGAGCCATTGCCCTGGTTCAAAAAGGTATTTCGGTCATCCCTGAGTCGCCCTCACTTGCTACACATCTCGGACAACTGCAGCAGGGCTTCGAAAATCAGAAGCTTGCCGAGCAGACTCAGGATATCGAGGAGCGCAGGGCCGCTATCGAACAACTGATCGCACAGGCCAAGTACACTAACGGCTGGGTCAAAGAGCTGACCAATGCCTTTAGGGAATTGGAAAACCGTATGACCGCGGAAGATCCCTGGCTGGTTGATGCCCGTGAGCGTACCGGACGCCTCTATCTGGAACAGGCTCTCAAGGGTCGCACGGGGAAACAGTTTGCCAAAGCCGGAGCCCTTCTCCAGCAGGGACAGCGGTTCGCCCCCACCATGCAGACAGCCTTCAACACTGAACAGCTCGCACTACAGGCGGATGAGCAGGCCTGGGAGAAGGAGAACCAGGAGCACGCACGTCTGGCCAGCCTGGAGGGCGCCAAGCAGTCCCTGCTCACCCAGGCTAAGGCCAATGATACGACCAAAGCACTCAAGACCCTGGAACAGTTGCGTGGTCAACTGGAGGCGGATGATCCCTTCTTGACCAAAACCGGTCCCGAGGCTATCGCCAGTGCCTATCTTCGTCTTGCAGAACGCAGAGCAAAACGTGATGACTTCACCGGTGCCATCAAGCTTGTAGAGAACGGCCTGGAGGCCGCTCCCTCCATGTCTACCCTGCAAGAGAGTCTGGAAAAGTATCGCCAGGAAGCTGCCGTCAAGGTTGAACGTACAGCAATTGCAAAAACAACTGCAGCAAAGCTGGGCGGGCTGAAACCACGACTAGAGAGACTGAAGCAGCAATATCCGCAACGTTACCAGAAGGCACTGGATGAGTTCGCTACAATTCTGGCCAAGCGCGTAGATAAGATCAGTAATGCTAAGACGGCGCAACAACTCCTCGATGCCGCACGCAAACTGCTCCCCAACAGCAAAAAGCTGCAGAACCTCACTATCAAGCAACCGCCACAACCGTCGGTCATCGCCGCCAAGGGTCTCTCTGAAGTCAAGGCGGGACGGCTCAGCTCAGCCCGCAAATTGTTGGATAAAGCAAAAAGCAAAGAGGCCGGCCATCCAGACCTGAAGCGACTGTCAAAAGAACTGGAGAAAAAGAGGGCACAAGCTGAGGCTGCATTTGGCAAATACAAACGGGCACTGAAAGCAAATGACCGGGCCGGGGCTAAAGCGCAGCTGAAACAGGCGCTGGCCATTTGGAAAGACAACGCAACTTACAAAAAACGAGTGACAGAACTCAGTAAGGCCAAGGTGGCGGCTACAGCCGGATACAAGGAGAGATGTAATCCAAAGTTTGCGGGTTATGGTAAGCGCAGCAGTAAGTTTCGCTGTTCCGACTCTCTTGGCGGAAAGAGCAAGGGCCCCATTATGGTGGTGGTGCCGCCCGGCGGTGGACACTCGACACCCTATGCCATCGGCCGTTATGAGATCTCCATTGGCGACTATAATCTCTATTGCAAGCTGAGCCGTGCCTGCACAGCAGTCTCCGGAAAAAAGAAAAAACTGCCGGTGACCGGCATCACACTCAGCGAAGCCAAAAAATATGCTACATGGCTGACCGGAAAAACAGGCGCCACTTATCGTCTGCCCAATCTGGATGAGTGGGCACATGCCGCCACCGCTTCCGGCAAACAGATTGCCGGAACTGATTTCAACTGCCTATTGCTCAGCGGGGGGGCAACTGTTAAAGGGGGATCACCAGTCAATGTCAATACAGCGCCGCAAAATCCATGGGGCATATATAACTATGTCGGCAATGTTCAAGAGTTGATTCTCAGCGGCTCCGCCTCCAAGGCTGCAGGAGGCCACTATAACGATCCGGCCGATAACTGCAGTATCACTCTGGTACGCAATCACACAGGCGGTGCGGATGAACTGACCGGATTCCGTCTGTTAAGGGAGATAAAACTTTAGAGATGCCTCACACAGAGCCCCAACTCTCTCTTCGTCAACTTGTCCACGCCTTTACGACCGGCAGGATTGACAAGCATACCTATCGCAGTCGAAGGGCGAGGCTACTGGATGGATTGACCTCTAAGAAGTTCGCTCAGCCTTTACACCCAAGTAAAGCGGAGATGGTTGGAGCCGTACATAATCACCCAGCCCCGGCACTCCCTCAAAAGCCCCCTTTAGTACTGATAATTGCAATAGTGGTAATAGCACTACTCATCACCATCCTGGGGCTCAATCTGCTGATGGCTCCGGAAGATCAATCGGGAATAGGTGAGAACGACCTAGCACAACAGCAAACCTCTGCAGCTAAACAGCCTGTGACCACAATGTCTCAGAAAGTAGAGCTGGAAAATGGCATCAAAGCATTTGTAAGAAGTAATACCTGGGATGACACAAGCAATCGACGCCTACTCACACTGTGGAACCGTACCGATCCCGGTGTACGCGCCACGGTCAAGAACAGCTATTGGTTTCGCGCTCTGGATACAGAGTTACGCACCCTCATCAAGGAGGAACTTGGCCTCTCGAGCTCTAACTCCGTCAATAGGGTTGATACCCTCATGGCGTTTGGCGCAAACTTCGGTCTGAGCTACCCGGAGTTTGCCTCGGCGACTCGCTCACCCACCGACAACAGCCCTTCAATCAGCAAATGAAAACACCATAGATGTCACGGCTAATCCTACTCAACAAACCCTACGACACCCTCAGCCAGTTCACAGACCAGCAGGGGCGCCAAACTCTGGGCGATTTCGTGAAAATTTCAGGCGTCTATCCTGCAGGCAGGCTGGATCGGGACAGTGAAGGTTTGTTGCTACTGACAGATGACGGCAAGTTGCAACACCGATTAGCCAATCCTAACTTCAAGACTTGGAAGACCTACTGGGTTCAAGTTGATGGTATCCCGGATGAGGCGTGTCTGGAGCAACTGAGCAATGGACTGGAACTCAAAGACGGCCCCACCCTACCGGCGCAGGCAAAAATGATCGGTGAGCCTGATCTCTGGCCAAGGGATCCACCCGTGCGTTACCGTGCCAGTATCCCAACCCAGTGGCTGGAGATAAAGATCCGGGAGGGCCGTAACCGTCAGGTCAGGCGGATGACAGCAGCGGTGGGACATCCAACCCTACGACTGGTACGTGCAGCCATAAGCAACTGGTCCCTGGGCGATCTTCAGCCGGGAGAGTGGAAATATGCAGAGGTACCCCCACAGCAGAAGCGTCGGCGTGGGTAACAGCTCACCCTGGCACTCAAAATTGCTCTGCACAATAATCCTAGAATCCATCATATCAAGAATATATTCGCAGTAAATTTCTTAGGCAATTCAGTTAGAATTAGCCGATGCCTAGAAAAGAGAAAATCATCGTCGGCCTCTCCGGGGGAGTCGACTCCTCCGTAGCCGCCCTCCTCCTGCAGCAGCAGGGTTTTGAGGTGGAAGGCCTGTTCATGAAGAACTGGGAAGAGGATGACACTGCAGAGTACTGCTCAGCTGCGGAAGATCTTACCGATGCAGCAGCAGTGGCATCACAACTTGGCATCCCCCTGCACACAATCAACTTCTCAGCCGAATACTGGGACAATGTATTCAGCTACTTTCTTGATGAATACCGTGCAGGTCGCACACCCAATCCGGATGTACTCTGCAACAGGGAGATCAAATTCAAGGCATTTCTCAACCATGCACTGGAGATTGGTGCAGACGGTATAGCGACCGGCCATTACGCCCGCACACACCAAGATGCCGATGGAGTTCATCTACTCCGGGCTGAAGATGAGAACAAGGATCAGACCTATTTTCTTTATATGCTGGGCCAACAGCAGCTGAGCCACAGTCGTTTTCCCCTTGGAGACCTGATCAAGAGCGAAGTCCGGCAACTGGCTGAGGATGCGGGGTTCCCAAATCATAAAAAGAAAGACAGCACCGGCATCTGCTTTATCGGTGAGCGTAAGTTCCGAGATTTTCTCAGTCGCTACCTGCCGGCCAATCCCGGCCCCATGGTGACCCCAGACGGTACACTCGTAGGAGAACACCAGGGATTGATGTACTACACCCTGGGGCAACGGAAAGGTCTTGGTATCGGAGGACGGGTTGAGGCGGATGCCGAGCCCTGGTTTGTTGTAGAGAAAGATCTGCAGCAGAACCGCCTGATCGTAGCACAGGGCCACCACCATCCACTGCTGATGAAAATCGGTCTGTTGGCCTCCCAGCTTCACTGGGTATCAGCTCATGCACCAGAGTTGCCGTTACGCTGTATGGCGCGGATTCGCCACCGCCAACCGCTGCAGTCGTGTGAAATAACCAAGATCGACGGGGATAGCTGTCAGGTTAAGTTCCGGGAGCAGCAACGCGCCGTCACTCCCGGACAGTCGATTGTCTTTTATCTCGAACGAGAGTGCCTCGGTGGCGGAGTTATCGATAGCACCTTCAGTGAAGAGCTGAATAGTCCAGCCTAAGAACCAAACTTAAAACATGATGAATATATGAAAACAGAGAGAGACAGAGCCATTGCCATCGCCGGGGTTTACCAGGCGGCAAAACTCGCTTCCCGTATTGCACGCCAGGGCATTGCTGAGAGCAGTGCCGTGGAGGCGAGTATCCACAGCCTTTTTCAGATCGATGCAGCGTCGGTGGAGGCAGTCTATGGCGGTACTTCCGGTGTCACCACCGGACTCATCACACTGCTCAACCAGCTCACAAACGGCCGGGAGAAAGAGGGTGAGGTGACACGCTATGTCATCACCTTGCTGCATCTTGAAAGAAAGTTATCAAAGAACAGCGCGATGGCCGAGTCGATCTCACAGGGTATAGAACAAGCCACCGGACGTCTGGAACATTATCACCTGCTGCATACCAACATCATTGCCCAATTGGCGGATATCTACGCCAATACCATCAGTACACTCAAGCCAAGGGTAATGATTCAGGGAGAGCCCCTGCACCTACAGAACCAGGAAAATGTAAACAGAATACGAGCCCTGCTGCTCGCCGGTATTCGTTCCGCTATGCTTTGGCGTCAGTGTGGAGGCGGGCGTCTACAGATTCTGCTTGGGCGGAAACGACTACAGCAGGAGATTGAAGATATCCTTTCCAACAAGTGAAGTAACTACCCTGAGTTACCGTTGATAATCCTAGAATCCTCAGTTGGCCGCTTCATTCTACGAGCAATACATTGATTTTAATTGCATTGACTGCGATCGCCTATTTCACTCTCAGGGTGAATCACGCTGCAGGGCGGATAGCACACTTGCGGTGGCGCATTACGGCGTTACAACTCCTTGGAATAGAACAACTATTCCTCGTCGTTGTGCCTTGTACTGCACCACCGCAAGTGCACTCTCCACCCTGCCCAACTGAGGATTCTAGGATAATGGTAATTATGGATGGCCGTTACAACTGATACCTTGAAGTGTAAACAGGTGCGCATTTCGGTCACCCATCACATGTTAGATTGTAAAAATCGTATTGATTAGTACGAATGTTCAGCTATCGCATACGCGCACGATGATCGCACATGTAGGAGCGGCTTTAGCCGCGATCCATGCTTCGACTTGGCACTGATCGCGGCTAAAGCCGCTCCTACGGTTCCATAGCTGAATATTCGTGCTAATCAAGAAAATCACTACCTGGAGCAACCAATGATTCGACCTATTTCCATACTTATTCTCGCCCTTTCACTCTCGGCTAACTGTGTTGCAGAGAGTAACAGCGGCAGCGAACCCGGTGTGGTGGAATCCGCAAAGACACTTGGCAACAAGGTCTGGGAGAAGACAAAAGAGGTAACCGGGCAAGCCGTTGATAAATCCAAGTCTCTCTACCAGTCGGCTAAAGAGAACGGTAGTGAGGCGGGTTCCGTCGTGGCTGATAAGAGCCGTTCGGCCTGGGACAGCACCAAAGAAGTAGCGGGTGATACCTACGAGAATGGTAAGGAGATGGGCGGTGCTGCTGTTACTAAAGCCGGTGAGGTGAGCGGTGCCATCGTGGATAAATCCAAGGAGATTTACAAAAACGTAACCAAAGAGAACAGCGCTGAGCCTGCACCTGTGAAATCACACAATATGTGACCCCGATTACACCTGAAACTCAGCCGGGAATGAACGCAAATACACGCGAATATGAATCCTAAAATTAAGTCACTCCCGGCAAAGCCGGGGTGGCTTAATTGACATTTCAAAATAGTAAGCGAGTCTTCGATTTCGTGATGCAAAACGGGACATCCGAGTCCCCCTTTTGCACTCAATCTTCGACAGCCTATTATTGCCCCGGCCGTCCCGGTCTCCAGCACTACGCAATAACATCGCAAGCTCGTTACTGCTTCGTCGCTGACTCCCGAGATGACTTGACGTCGCGTTCGTATGCGATCTTTGGATTCCCTCTGGCGCTATGCGCACGCCGGGCATCCAGTATCGCCTCGCGACTACCGGGGACTAACCGCCTCGGCTTTCAGCCTTCCTTGGCGGTCAGCGAGGGAGAGACCGTAATCTGTCGCCTGCTGTTGATAAAAGCAGCCGATCTATTGCAGTGCAGCACGAACAGTCAAAAAAATGAGCAATAAGGACCCTAGGGGATTTATGGGGGTGATATAATCAACCTGTTTTGAACTTTATTAATATTTAGGATGCTCATGGACCTCTCTACACTTACCGCGGTTTCCCCTGTTGATGGCCGTTACGGCGGCAAAACAGCTGATTTACGCCCAATCTTCAGTGAGTATGGTTTGATCAGACATCGTGTTCTGGTTGAAGTACGCTGGTTGCAAGCACTTGCAGCTCACCAGGAAATTGTTGAAGTTCCTCCACTGAGTGAGCACGCCAACAACGTCCTCAATGGTATTGTGGAAAACTTCACCACCGAAGATGCCCAACGGGTAAAAAACATCGAGCGCACCACCAACCATGACGTGAAGGCGGTTGAATATCTCCTTAAGGAGAAAATTGCCGGGAATCAGGAGTTGGAAGCGGTCAGTGAGTTTATTCACTTCGCCTGTACATCAGAGGATATCAACAACCTCTCCCATGCATTGATGCTCAGAGAGGGACGCGGTCAGACGCTAATCCCACAGATGGATGAACTGATCAAGGCGATCCGTCAGTTGGCACATGAGCATGCCGATAAACCGATGCTCTCACGCACCCACGGTCAACCGGCCTCCCCCACCACCCTCGGCAAAGAGATGGCGAACGTAGTTTACCGGCTACAGCGTCAGCGTGATCAGGCGGCGGGAGTTGCCATAATGGGCAAGATAAATGGTGCCGTAGGTAACTATAACGCCCACCTTTCAGCCTATCCTAATCTCGACTGGCCGACTTTTGCCAAAGAGTTTATCGAATCTCTCGGTCTGACCTGGAACCCCTACACCATACAAATTGAGCCCCATGACTATATGGCGGAGTTATTTGATGCGGTTTCACGCTTTAACAATATTGTTATCGATTTCTGCCGCGATATCTGGAGTTACATCTCCATCGGCTATTTCAAGCAGAAGACCATCGCAGGTGAGGTGGGCTCATCGACCATGCCTCACAAGGTGAATCCGATCGACTTTGAGAACGGTGAAGGTAACTTGGGTATCGCCAACGCACTGTTTGACCACTTGGCTCTGAAACTTCCGATGTCACGTTGGCAACGCGACCTTACCGACTCCACGGTACTGCGAAATATGGGCGTCGGTTTTGCCTATACCAGCATCGCCCTGCAATCGGTGATGCGCGGCATCGGCAAACTGGAGGCCAACAGTGAAAAACTCGCAGCAGACCTAGACGATAACTGGGAAGTGCTGGCAGAACCAATTCAGACGGTGATGCGCCGTTACGGCATAGAAAAACCCTATGAGAAGCTGAAAGAGCTAACACGGGGGCAGCGTATCGGCCCTGAGGAGCTGAGAGCATTTGTAGCTGGGCTGGATATGCCGGAAGCCGCCAAAGAGGAGTTGAGCAAGTTAACCCCGGCAAACTACATCGGCAACGCAGTAGAGCAGGCAAAAAATATCTGACGTTTGTTCTTATGCTGATAATTCAAGTTTCGGAGTTCAAATGACGTAAAAGGCTTGGATAGACCGTCCCTTCTCCCTCAGGGAGAAGGCCAGGATGAGGGAAATCAGAAGAATCAAAGCGTTAGCTTTTCAACTCCCCTCACCCCAACCCTCTCCCTGAGGGAGAGGGGGCTAACGAACTCCGAAACTTGAGCTGATAAAAAAAGCCACCCTTGCAGAGCAGGGGTGGCTTTTTTATGGAGAAGTTACCCTCCCCGGCTGATAAAGCCTATTTCATGATTGCATGGAACTCAACACGACGGTTGAACTGACGCATCTGCTCAGTATCGTTGCTCATCGCAGGCTGAGATTCACCCATGCCTCTGGCTTCAAGCATCTCGCTGCTGGCACCACTGTTAACCAAATAGGTGAGAACGGCTTTAGCTCTCTCTTCTGACAGTGCCTGATTGTACGCTTCAGAACCCTTGCTGTCGGTATGCCCGGTGACAACCACCTTTGCCACATTCGCGTTACCCCGGAATTGGGCATAGGCACGATCAATAGCACTGGTTGCGCCATCCTTAAGTACGGCGCTGTCAAAACCAAACAGCATAACATCGCTTATAACAACCTTCTCTATAGGTGCGGGCTTGGCTGCAACGATTTCGCAACCGTTCATATCAACCTTTGCACCACTACGTGTTCCCGGGCACTTGTCTTTATAGTCAAGTACACCATCACCGTCACTATCGAGAGGACAACCCATGGCGTCAACAGAGACACCCTTTGGTGTTCCCGGGCACTTATCCTTATCGTCATAAACGCCATCACCGTCAGAATCGACAACATCTCCACACTCGGGAAGACTTGCCATAGCTCCACCGGCCGACTGCCAGCACTCACCGTGGCCGCTCATGACGACACCGCTGGTAACATCCTGTGCATAGGTGTTGCCTTCAGCTGTAATACCAGCCGTAGTGACTGACATACCTGCTACCAGCCCAAGTGGAGCGAGCAGTGCAACAATCTTTTTCTGATTCATTTTTTTCCTCACTTAATCGTTTACAGCATCCATAGCTATGAGACCGTGTCATGACCACACTCACCTTGCAGATGAGAGTGGCTATAAATACGCTCGTTCTGGTCAAGAATGTCACAGCGCAATAGCGATTTCCAGTAATTTACTTAGTAACTTAAAAAGAGACCCCACGCCGTAGTCCTATAACTCGCTACAGCATTATGACTGTACCGATGATAAGTATAGTCACGATATAGAGATACAACAGGAAAATTCCTTCGTAATAAACTCTCAATCGCTGGAGATAAGTGTATCCTGATTTTCCAGCACCAAATGTATAATCTTGTAACATCCTACTACCCAACAAGCGAACAGCAGAGCAATGATGCACCTAAACTTTCCCGGCGAACTGACTGCCGACACCTTTCTCAGAGACTTCTGGCAGCAACGTCCTCTCCTTATGCCGGGAGGGCTCGCCGGATACCACTGCCCACTAACCGCTGAAGAGTTGGCCGGTTTGGCCTGCGAAGAGGAGATCGAATCCCGTATCGTCCTTGAGAAGGATGGAAGTAAACCCTGGGAGGGGCGCTCGGGGCCTTTCAGCGAGGCGGATTTTGCATCACTCCCTGAGAGCCACTGGACTCTTCTTGTCCAGGATGTGGACAAGCATATCGAGGAAGTGGCTGACCTGCTGGAGCCATTCCAATTTATCCCGGATTGGCGCCTGGATGACATCATGATCAGTTATGCGGCGGATCAGGGCTCCGTCGGCCCCCACATAGATGACTACGATGTCTTTCTCATTCAGGTGGAAGGTGAGCGGCGCTGGCTGGTCGACTCCCAGCCGGGTGAGGAGAGTAACCATATTCCGGGGCTGGATCTCCGCATACTGCCGGAGATAAATCCCGATAACGAGTGGTTGATGAAACCAGGTGATGTCCTCTACTTACCCCCTAACGTACCACACTGGGGAATCGCCGAGGGCGATGGCTGTATGACCTGCTCCGTCGGTTTTCGCGCCCCCACCTTCCAAGAGATGGCATCGGCCTGGTTTGATGAACTGATTCAGTGCCAGGTGCCCGATGGGCGCTATCGTGACGGATCACTTCAACTGCAACAGGCTAAAGCGGAAATAAGCCAACACTCTCTGACCAGAGTACGCGATCTGCTCCAAAGCTTTACCGCCCAGAATCCCCGGCAACAGGAGCGCTGGTTCGGGCGATTTATAACAGAGCCAAAAATCCACCTCCAGGTAGATCCACAAGATCAGCCCCTTCAAGCCACCGATTTTCTCACTGAATTCAGATCTCAGGGACGAATTAGCCATAATGGCTGGGCCAGATTCGCCTTTATCAATGGGAGTGAGGCGCTCGATTACCTTTACGTTAGTGGCACAGAATACCCCCTTGGCAAAGAGCGGGAGGGTTTCCTGCAACTACTCACCGGGGTCAAAACGCTCAGCTATAATGAGATGAGCAGTTGGCTTGAAAATGATGACTGTCTGCAGCTTATGACACAGCTCTATAATGATGGGTACCTTGCACTTCCCGATGAGTAATAACGGATTCTCACTACGACAGGCATTTTGGAGTAGCGATCAAGAAGCGCTATCGGGGGTGCGTGAGCGGGTATTTATTCATGAGCAGCATGTGCCAAAGGAGCTGGAGTGGGACACTCTTGACCAGGATGCAATCCACGTCCTGGCGCTGGATTGCGATAATCGCCCAATTGGAACCGGCAGACGCCTGCCCAGCGGACAAATTGGACGAATGGCCGTAATTGACAGTTGGCGTAATCGGGGGGTGGGAAGTGCCATTCTCCTCCGCCTTATGGAGTTACCGCCACCGACGGGGGAACCGCCCCTTTTCCTTAATGCCCAGATCACTGCTGTGGAATTCTACAAACGTCATGGATTTCGAATTGTCGGTCCGCAGTTCATTGAAGCGGGAATTATTCACTACCGAATGGAGAGGGAGCAATGAGCGAAGAATCACTGCGTCTCATCGAAGAGCAATCACTGGGACAACAGGGTGTAAAGCTTCACCTCATGGAGATAGAAGAGGTCCAACTGGCTTGCCAGAGACTGGTTGAACAAGCAGTGAGAAGAGTGGATATCTTTACCTTTGATCTGGATGCCCAGCTGTTTGACCGGCAACCTTTTCTAGAAGCGGTGAAACAACTGGCCATCGGTGGTCCCTTGAGCCAGATCAATATCCTGCTGCAGGATAATCACAGGGTGCAGACGGAGGGTCACAGGCTCCTTGAGTTAGCCCGTAGGTTGACAAGCAAAATTGAGATTCGCCGTCCCCATGCAGACCACATCGATCAGTTGGAGAACTACCTGCTGGCCGATGAATGTGGCTACCTCATCCGCCCCCTCTATACCAGCTATGAGGCCAGTACCGATTTCAATGACCGTTATACAGCCCGAGGAATGACTGAAAAGTTTATGAAGATCTGGGAGTGCAGTGAACCAGACACCGTACTACGCCGCCTCTATCTGTAGAGCTGCTTGGCAGATACGGGGCAACTATGCTCCCCTCCATTAAAAGAAGGAGGATATTCGTGATCTGCCTATTTCCTGAATCATCTTTACAAGATTATACAATTGAGCACTGAATGATCACTGTATACTCACACTTATCAGGTGGAGCTCACGACCTGTTTTTCCCGGTAGATCTCAATATCAGGGTTATGCTGATATATTAAAGTCTCATAGCTATGCACAATAATCCTGACAACCATCTCGATGGGAATAGAGTTGCGTTTGTAGGAGCGAACTTGTTCGCGATCAGCTCCGAGGCATGTTCTTCACGTACAGGTTCGCTCCTACAACCAACCTCAGGGTTATTGTACTGAACCAGTTAAAGTTTTAATGATATTCCATGGGTTAACTTTGCCCCATGTTACGTTAAGCCCTAATATGTATCTGAAAATGAATCGAATAATGGAGTTTTTCAATGATTGAGTCCCTGGATATCAACCAACTGATCACCACCTATATCCTCCCCTGGTCCATCAATATAGTGATGGCGCTTGCTATATTCATTGTCGGACGCTGGGTGGCCAAAGGCGTCCTGAAGCTTGTGCGGAAACTGCTCACCCGCTCATCCATGGATGCCATGCTGATCGATTTCGTTCTCGCCATCGGCAACGCCATACTCCTGCTGTTTGTCGTTATCGCATCACTGGACCAGTTGGGAGTGGATACCACCTCCCTTATCGCCCTGCTCGGTGCCGCCGGTCTGGCAGTCGGTCTGGCACTGCAGAACTCACTGCAGAACTTTGCCGCTGGAGTGATGCTGATCATCTTCCGCCCTTTCAAAAGCGGTGACTTCGTCGAAGCCGGTGGCACCTCCGGTGTGGTTGAAACCATCAGCATCTTCAGCACCGTCATGCGCACCGGTGACAACCGCGAAGTGATAGTCCCGAACGGTGCCATCTACTCCGGTACCATCACCAATTTCTCAGCCAGAGCGACCCGCCGTATCGACATGGTCTTCGGCATCGGCTACGACGATGACATCAAAAAAGCCAAAGAGATTATGGAAGGCATTCTGGCGGCAGATGAGCGAATACTGAAAGACCCTGCACCGCTGGTAGCGGTAGGCGAACTGGCCGACAGCAGTGTCAACTTTAATGTGCGCCCCTGGGTTAAAAGCGGCGACTACTGGGCGGTTAACTTCGATCTTAACGAAAAGATCAAAATCGCATTTGATGAGAGCGGCATATCCATTCCCTATCCGCAGATGGATGTTCACATGGATAAGAGCGAGTAATACCCGGTTTCAAAGATGTAAGTTAAAAAACACCCCTCTTCCAAATAGGAAGGGGGCATTTTTCCTTGCAGGTAAAATTTATTCGGCACTATCCTGCTCCGCATTATGCAACTGGAGCTCTACTTTGCTCTGATCTGCCTCAGGAGCTCTACCGAAATACGGTACCCAACAGACGCCATCTCACAAATAGACTGCTCGACACTAACGATCAGACCTTGCTGCCCTGCTAAATCGAGCAGCCGGTCGGTCCCAACGATACTAAGCCCCTGTTTCAATGCATATCGACGCGCCAATCGGTCATCGATGATCAGAAGCGACTCCTCCTGATTATCACAGGCAAGGCGTATCGAATCGCTTTCGCCAAGCCCCAGGCTGGGAGATAGTTGCCCGGCGCCAGTTCGAGGAGAAAGAACTAACTAGCCCTCGTCAATGGCAACCTCAATGCGTTGGATATCTATGCCGGGCTTACCAAAGCATTCATCTTTGACCGATTCTGTAACATAGAGCTCAGAAAAAAGTGCTCTCAAAACAGAAAGCTCATCTACATTGGTAAAAACAATGAGGAACCCGCGTCAGCAATTACGACGCGAGCCATCGACTCAGATCTTCAACCTCATGATCCGTTGTCTCATCAGCACCAACAACCTCAATCCCCAAGTCTGCCAAAAATATAAGAAACGCCTGCATCGTTAGGCCACTGAGGCGGATTGCGCCACCCAGCGAGAGGATTCCATCCTTGAAAAACGTTGCTGCCAATGACGGCTTTACCGACTGCTCAGCATCGATGATAGATTTATCCAGGTGCACGATAACGGCATTTGGCTCATCTCCTTTCAAAACCAGCACAGGCGATTCCTCGGCCTGCCGCAGAGCAAGAGAGGGATTTTTCTTTAAATTTCTTACATTTGTTGCGTACACAATCCGCCTCCGCATGAATTTGCTATAACGGAAGTATAGCATGGACTACGTAGTGTGGACTACGCGCAATGGGCTACCTCGTCTTGGTAGAAACTCACATATATCAAATGACCATTTAAAGCCAAAATTTTAACTACCCGCATTCATATTTAATCAGCCAGGGATATTGCCAATAGCGTGTTTCAACACCGCAGAGCCAGCAATAGCAAATCTTCACTTTTACCAGTATTAGCTACTTAGCCAACTCGCAGCAATCACTGGTTCAAGACTTGTTTTATATTCATCAGCAAGATTTAACTGGCCACTGGCCGGTGGAGCGAAGGCCGCCATGGCGTCAACCAACTGCTGCACCTGTTGGTCATAAAGGAATTGTCCATCATCTATTTCAAAAACTTCGATGCGGCTTTCCATATTGCTAAACCAGTCACTAATCTGAATATGGTTATCTGTGCCAATCAAGCTAACCTTCAGATTGTCACTGCTTCTTGAGAACCAGAGTTGATCATGTGCTATAGAACCATCAAATAACACCCTATCTTGTCCACCCAAGTCAGTGATTCTATCCCCACCATCACCTCGGGCAATGTGGTAAATATCACTTCCGACACCACCTCGAAGTTGGTCATTGCCAGTACCACCAATTAGTATGTCATCACCTTTATCACCAGACAGCCAATCGACACCACTTTCACCTACCAGAGTATCACTGCCCTCACCACCATAGAGCCTGTCATTACCGGCATCACCTATTAGACTGTCTGCACCGACACCACCATTGAGCCGGTCATTACCCTCTCCACCTATCAGGAGATCATTGCCTCCCTCGCCATAAAGACGGTCATTGTCTGCACCGCCATCAAGGGTATCACCACCCTCTCCGCCCTTCATATAGTCAACACCGGCACCGCCCATCAAAGTATCGTTACCAACACGACCAAACAGATAGTCATCGCCTGATCCTGCATCCAACAGGTCATTGCCATCGCCACCATAGAGCCTGTCATTACCGTCATCACCTATCAGGCTGTCATCACCCTCTCTGCCCGTAAGGACATCGTTACCCTCTCCTCCTATCAGAAGGTTGTTACCCAGATTCCCCTTCAGTCGGTTATCCAGCGTGTTGCCGGTACCGTTGAGGTGGGCCTCCCCTGTTAACGTCAACTGCTCCTGGTTCACTCCAAGCTGGTAGTCAATGCTGCTGTAGATTCTGTCAAGCCCTTCATCCGCCAGTTCGGTTACCGTGTCGCCGATGTCATCCACGGTATAGGTATCATCACCGGCACCACCGATCATGCTGTCTGCACCGACACCACCATTGAGCCGGTCATTACCCTCTCCACCTATCAGGAGATCATTGCCTCCCTCGCCATAAAGACGGTCATTGTCTGCACCGCCATCAAGGGTATCATCACCCTCTCCGCCCTTCATATAGTCAACACCGGCACCGCCCATCAAAGTGTCGTTACCAACACGACCAAACAGATAGTCATCTCCCGATCCTGCATCCAATAGGTCATTGCCATCGCCACCATAGAGCCTGTCATTACCGTCATCACCTATCAGGCTGTCATTACCCTCTCTGCCCGTAAGGACATCGTTACCCTCTCCTCCTATCAGAAGGTTGTTACCCAGATTCCCCTTCAGTCGGTTATCCAGCGTGTTGCCGGTACCGTTGAGGTGGGCCTCCCCTGTTAACGTCAACTGCTCCTGGTTCACTCCAAGCTGGTAGTCAATGCTGCTGTAGATTCTGTCAAGCCCTTCATCCGCCAGTTCGGTTACCGTGTCGCCAAGATTATCTACGCTATAGGTGTCATTACCGGCACCACCGGTCATGCGGTCTGCACCAACACCACCATTCAGTCTGTCATCATCCTCACCACCAAAAAGGACATCATTGCCTTCCTTTCCAAAAAGGCGGTCATTCCCCCACCCACCAAAAAGCAGATCATCACCATCACCGCCACGCAGCAGATCATCACCATCACCTCCTTGCATAGGTGCCGGCATCATTTGAATCAGGTCATCACGTGAAATGACACCATCATTAAATTCAAACAACTCAACGCCATAACCAAGAACATCTCTACCAAGCTGGCGTAGTGAGACAACAATCCCCCGATCACCAGTATCTTTTGGATTGATATTAAGTAACAGTCTGCCGCTCCCCTCTTCTACCGTCCAAGACATAGATATGTCAGAGAGATCAGCATTGATTTTTATGACATCGTTGATCATTGAAGGTACTTCCCATCCCCAGCCATCATTCTGCATTTGTGAAATAATCCCTGCCATTTCATCTTCACTGGCATTTTTCAGATATTCCATCACAATCTCTTCATTAAACGAGCTGCCCTCGCCTTCTCCTTCCTCATTTCCAATAAAATCAGGGTACTCACTCTGTATATTTTTTGGTAACCCATATTGGACCAGATAGCCGATTACTGAATTCACAAATAGCCCATCATCCTCAATGTGATCAATACCAGCATGATCAAATCCGGCATAATAGGTATCATTACCCATGCCGCCACGAAGAGCATCGCTACCTGCACCACCTGCAAGATGGTCATCACCGTAGCCACCTACAATGTAATCATCACCTTCACTGCCGTAAATCATGTCATCAGCATCATCTCCTATCAGTTGATCGTCACCTTCATGGCCATCGATCATTGCAGGTGCTGGAAATATAGGACCAGATGCAGGAATATCAATAATATCGGATTTTTCCGTACCTAATATTCGCTGTAGGTTATAGGTTGATAGGCCAATAGGCACCCTGACTATTAGTCCTGAGCCACTGCCTATCTCGTCACCATATAGAATATCGGTTGCTAACCTGGTTATCGTGGTGTACTGCGTGTTGTACTGAGAATAAGTATAAGGGGTATCAATCAAACGAGGTGATAGTACAAGTTCTCCATCGTGATAGTTCATGTTGTAGGTACTGGCACGGAGGGGTGTGAATTGACCCAGTGTTTTCAAATCAAAGTCTGTGATTTTCACTTCACCATCGCCACGACCTTGAGGGTAAGAGCGTTCGAAGCCCCAACTATTCAAACCGTTAGCGGTGTTCCCTGGCGTGGTCAGTACATACCAACCCTCTTCAGTTTGGATCAGCTCGAAGTTGGATTGCTGTGAATTATTTGAATTGTAGGTCAGTTCTACGTTGTGATTTAACGGGGAATCAATACCATAGCGACTGGTTTTTTTCTCCTCTGCCTTAGCAACGAGTCCGGCATAGGAAATCTCCAAAAAATCCATCCAGGCATTTTTCAGCACTAGAACATCATTGACTGCGGTCTGCGGATTAATTAAACGATCTACGTCCAGTGCCGCTCCACTGCCCAATTCAAATTGCCAAGCTTGCGGATCAAGAAAATAACATTTGATGGTCATATCGCTATCGGCCACTCCCCAACTGATCAACAAATCATCATTCATTTGTTGGGCAGACAGCTGACTGGGAATAATTCCTGGTTCAAACTTTACGATATTTAGCTCATCAAACTGTCCATTGTCTTCAATAATCACATGACCTGTCTGATCCTGATCACCCACTATGTAGTTATCATTTCCTAAACCTCCAATCAGGCGGTCATCACCTCCACCACCGATTAGTGTGTCTTCACCATCCCCTCCCTCCAGAAGATCATTGCCGCTTAAGCCGACAAGCTGATCATTACCGTCCAAACCTTCCAGGTGATTATCACTCTGGCTGATGGCATCGATATGGTCATCACCCTCTGTACCGATTTTGTGGGATAGTCTCTGCCTTATTTCATCTGCATCCCATGCAGTTCCATCGCCAAACTGGATATTTTCAATTACCAGTGAGGTATTCAGGGATGCACCATTAATATGTAAATGGCTTGATTCATCATTCAGAGTAATATCAATACCCTCTCCGGTTGCGGTGAGTTTAATATCGCTTTGACTAATATCACCAAAAAACTCTACTGTATCTGTACCGGATGAATCATCCAGATAATCAAATCCATCGCCTCTTCCGATACGGTACGTATCATTACCATCACCACCGAAAAGTCTATCGCTATTCGCTCCACCATGTAGATAGTCATTCCCTGCACCACCGTAGAGTGAATCTTCACCGGCACCGCCAAGCAGTGTGTCATTTCCATCATTTCCTTGCAGTTCATCATTGCCGCGCCCGCCCGTGAGGTGGTCGTCACCCGTCGCGCCTGTTACTAAGTCGTCACCATCGAAAGCGTAGATGGTGTCCGCTTCATTGGTGCCCGACAGAGTGTCGGCGATATTGCCACCGATGATGAGGGTTGTATTTTTTTCTGTGCCACCGCTTGGGGTTGCTGTGACGTTGGAACGCTGCTCTATATCGGTGGTTGTCCAGGTGGTGCCGTCATTGAATTCGATAGTTTCGACCTGGTAGCCACTATACCAACCACTGGCGATGAGCTGATCCTCAGTTGTGCTGCCGTTGTATAGCAGTTTAATCAGTAGATCTTGACCCATTTTTTCCAAGACAACATCTTCGCTACTGATGTCTTCACCGAGTTTAATGGCATCGGTATCTCCTTGTTCGTCCCAGAGGACGTCAATGCCATAGCCGCGTCCGAAATGGTAGCTATCGTTGTCTTTTCCACCAATCAGTACATCGATATCGCCCCCATCACCACCATCGAGAATATCGTCGCCAACGCCGCCATGGAGTTCATCTGAGCCACCTTCGCCGTAGAGCTTGTCGTTGCCGCCAGCATCCGGGCCATTGATTGTATAGCGTGTTTGCAACGTCCAGCTTGATGGATTAAAGAAGGTTACACCCGTATAAAAATTCACGTAGCCGTTGCTGACGGAAACAATCCGGGCTTCAGGGTCACTACTATAAATATTGGAATACCCGATTCCGGCAAAATCAAGCCGATAGCTGACAGCCCAGGTTTGATCGCCAATTTTCTTGCCGCTTGCCAATACAGCAGTATCATTCACATAGGTGTTAGGGTTGATATCACCGTAAATAGTGTCATCATCCGATCCACCATAGATCTCGTCCCCGCCCTCCTCACCTTCAAGAAGGTCTCGTCCTATACCGCCGTTGATATAATCCTTCCCCTCGCCGCCAATGATGAAATCATCACCACTTTCACCAAATATAATATCGTTACCGGCTTCAACACCACGGGCTTCGTTATAGACGTAATTACTTCCATCCATCACGGATTGCAATATATTATGGCTGAAGCCGTCACCAGAGTTGTAGATGTAGTGCCCCTCTTGCCAGCCATTATGAGGACCATTCCATACAGAACGATCAATCCACTCTAGTAATGAACCACTGCTGCGATCGCCATAGATAACATCGTTATTATCTCCTCCCCATATTCGGTCATCTCCCGCCCCACCAGACAGTTCGTCTTGACCCTCTCCACCGTAAGCCGCATCTTTACCCGTCCCGCCAACGACTATATCCCCCCCACTGCCGCCCAATAGTGTATCGTCACCACCACCACCATCAACAAGGTCTGATTGATCCCCACCATCGAGAAAGTTTGAACGATTATGACCAAATATCGTGTCACTTCCTCCTTCTCCGAAAATTAGTGCGCCATTTCCCGGTGAATTTGGGAGACCTTGAGGATTTTGCTCATCCTCAAATAAAGAGTCATCGCCAGCTCCACCTCGAATAACGAAACTTGTTCTGTGAGAGCCGATGAAGATTGTATCGTTCCCACCCATTCCATTCACACCATCATAACCGTCAAACAGTGCGATAATTTCACCGTCTTTCTCCCAGCGGCCGGGCGCATAGTTGTCTTCATTATTCAGGTTTAGAATGCCACCGGGAACAGTAATTTCTTCGAGGAAGATATCCAGGTCTGCATTGTCTTTATTGAAGTGATTTACTGTGAGGGTTTCCGTTGCTGTAGAAACCGTCAGAGTATCTCCGTTCAGTTGGTAGGTCACCAGACCGTCATCGGAGCGGTATAGATTGGCAGGATCACCATCTTTGTGAAAGCCACCTGTAAGTACCCTATCATTGAGAAAGGCTATACCTTCTCCATCAGAATCGAATAGAGTGTCACCGTTGCCTGTGTGGTAGAGGTCGAGACCTTGGCCACCTTCCAGGTAGTCATTACCGCCATCGCCATGAAGTATATCGTTACCGCTACCGCCGTAGAGGCGGTCTCCCATTGAGCCACCCTTTAAAATATCAGCATTATCAGAGCCAAAAATATATTGCTCGTTAACTGTCAGTGGTGGACCCCAGTAGTCGGACAGGGATAAGGAAAGTTTAAGTGTCTTCTGCAACACTATTGTCCGAGAGACAGGAGCAGAAGATGAGAAGAAAACGTAGAAACCATTCATCAAACTTCAAGGCCAAGGTAGCTGTGGCAGCCTTGAAGGGTGATAAAACTATGGCAGAACTGGCTGAACAGTTTGATGTTCATCCCAATCAGATCACCGAGTGGAGGCGTCAACTGATGGGCAATGCCGATCAGGTATTTGGTCGCTCTGAGAAACAGGCCGAGGAGAGTGAGCACAAGATCAAAGAGCTGCACGCCAAGATTGGTCAGCTAACTATGGAACGGGATTTTTTAGAACAAGGACTGGAAAGGATTCACGGTCCGAAAGGAAAGGGATGATCGATCGGCAGCATACTTTGCCTGCAACCCGTCAATGCCAGTTGCTGTCACTGAATCGGTCTTCTGTTTACTATCAGCCCAAGGGCGTGTCAGACGAAGACCTGAAGCTGATGCACCGCATTGATGAGATGCACCTGAAGCGCCCCTTCTATGGCAGCCGCCGGATTCGTGATTGGCTATGGGAAGAGGGTTACGATATCAACCGCAAACGTGTACAGCGGTTGATGCGCCAAATGGGGGTAACGGCCTTATATCCCAAGAAGGGTACCAGCCGGCCAGGCAAGGGACACAAGATCTACCCCTACCTGTTGAAGGGGTTGGATATCAATCGCCCAGGCCAGGTTTACTGCAGTGACATTACCTATATTCCGATGGCCAGAGGTTTTGTTTATCTGGTGGCAATTATGGACTGGTATAGTCGCAGAGTATTGAGCTGGCGTCTTTCCAACACGATGGAGAGTGACTTTTGTGTTGATGCACTGGAGGAAGCTATTAGACGTTATGGTGCACCAGAGATATTCAACACAGATCAAGGAGCACAATTCACAAGTGAGGCATTTACGAGCGTACTGAAGGCGTCAGGGGTAAAGATCAGTATGGACGGCAAGGGGCGTTGGGTGGACAATGTCTTCATTGAGCGGCTTTGGCGTAGCGTCAAATATGAAGAGGTCTATCTGCGGGCCTATGAGTCTGTGAATGAAGCACGTTCCGGAATTGGCGACTACTTGAAGTTTTACAATTCGGAACGGAAACACCAGAGCTTGGGAAAAACCCCGGATCAGGCATATTTTGGTGAAATCATGTTGCCGGAAGCAGCATAATCAGAGAGGCAGAATACACTTAAGCGGCTGTCCGAAAATTGGGGTCCATTTCTGTCTTGTGTAACTTTCCATTGAGCAAACCGTCAAACGACGGGTTGTTGGTGAACTGTACACCGCTACTACCCAGATCAGTCCAGGTGCTGGGGGAGAAGCCTTCTGCCGTTGCAATCCGGCTGTCGGCAATATTTTTTTGTAGGTGGATTGATAACATTGCAGTGCGATCAGCGATGTAGTCGGGTGTCATGCCGTTGGGATTGTTTTCCGGGTGATATAAATCAAGATTTCCATTGTTCTTGTGGGGGTTGTAGATAGTTTCATCACCGAGGATGACGAAGGGGTTGAGGTGTTTTAGGGCGTAGCGGTAGGCGAGGCCATCACTGGTATCTGCATTCGCCTCTGCACTTATATCGGAAGCAGATAATTCTGTTACGTCTCCATCAATATTTATGTTTGACAGTGGTGTTATTTTTAGATTGCTTTGTACCGCATTGATAAATGTCGAAGAAGCTTGTATAGCAAGTATTGTATTGAAGAGTGCTTCACGATTATCAATTTTATTTTTATCTATTCTTAGATCAATATAGAATAATTGTGCCAGTTGATTAACTACCGTCTCAAGTGTTGCATTGGCACCAGAAAATAATGGGTTGCCATTCAGATCATCTGGTGTGGCTGTATAGAAAAGTGATAAATACTTTTCTAACACAGTTTCGATTGGATCACTACTTGTACTGTCATCCAGTTGAAAAAACAGGTCGTAAACAGCGAGACTGTTGGTCATTTGTTCTTTGCCATGCCCCAACAAATTTGCGTTATCACCCCACACTGATGAATGTTCTATATATACAGCTCTGTGTGCACCTTGTTGAAATAATCCAAGCCCTCCATTTTGGGTGACAAATTCCGGATAGCGATCACCAAACAGGTTGGTGATACGAGAAGGAGTGAATGTATCTGCACCACCTAGCATGTAAAACAGATTCCGTATATTAACACCTGCATCAAGGCCGAGTCCCGGAATAATACCTGTAGCAAATCCTGCACCATTTATCGTTACTGCATCAATATTGATATCATCAAACAGTCTTGTAAATGCGGCAGCAAGATGACCACCAAGAGAATGTCCGGTTACAGAAGATAAATCAGACGAATTTAATATACCTACTCCGGTAGCACCAATGTCATTCAGTGCTTTATTAGCCGATTCAATTGTACGAACTCGCTCACCTAATAACCCATTAGTTCCGTTATCGATAATAATGTCTGTACGTGAACTTAGATATACACGGAAAGCAGTTGCTGACATATTGAAGCTTGGTATGAAAGATGCGCCTAATTTTAATAGGGCTAATGCTGCGGTTTCTGCTTTTAATGTGACCAATTTAACTGCTTCATAGCTTTCGTTAAGAGGTGTTGTAATTTTTTTCCAATAGTTATAAAGATCGACTATCTGATCAATCGCAAGACCGTCAAGAACAATATCAGCACCATCTGTTATTACTAAATCTTCTTTTCCCTGCTGCGTGCCTCTTATCGATAACACATAGGGTTGGGTAACGCTTGGATCCTTGCTTTTGAATAAAGTGGCTGAAAAACCTGATTCAGTATCTTCTTGCTGATGAATAAACTCCCAGTTTGCTAAAAAAACATCAGCTTGTGTGTTACTGAATTCACCACCATATGTATTATTAGCTAATATTGCATCTTTGATTGCTACTTGATCCTTGATTGCTTCATTAAAATGAATATAGCTTGCTTCAGCCAGTGAAGACAAGTCGAAGTATGCCTTAATATTACTATCCATTATAACTCTCTCCCTATTTTATGGTATTTTATATAAATTTCTTTAAAATCATCACTACCCGTAGTACATAAACCTGGATTCACCCATATTTTCCACGAGTTAATACCTGTTCCAGCACCTAATCCTCCATAACCAGAATCCACGACTGTCATCTTCACGACAACCATATCTACTACATAGTCCGTGATTTCAGTTTTTCTAATTGTTATTGGCAACATAGATTTTTTTACACTGCGAGTTTCTCTCTTGAAGCGTTCATTTAATATCTGCCTATAAACACCATCCTTATCAGTAACCCCATCAGGTATATCAGCGAATGGTCCACTACCTCTCTTCTTCCATGTTATTGAATCAATTATATTATTATTTTCAATAATCCACTGCTCAGGTGATTTATAAATAAAAAGTCCTGCTTCAGTTGCACAATAATATTTGTGTAAAACAAGCGTAGGTACATGGTCCCAAAAAACAAACGAATACATAATCAAAGCCGCCGGGACCCCGAACTTCCAACCTTTGATATTTCTTTTACGTGCTACCTTAACAAAATACCTAACCACTAATATTGAAATTATCAGGTATACGATAAAAACAAACAAAAAACCCAGAGCCATCATAAAACTAACACTCCCATATTTTTTATTGAATATTTAGAATATTTGCGATAAAGGGGGCGCGAGAGATCACGATACGAGCGATCGATAAAGGGGGCGCATCTATTTTTGTTCATTTTTCGGTCTTCCTCTCCCTCGCCTTGCAACCCTGACACCTATTCTTCTCTCTATTTCATCAACGAAGCGAGAATTGCCTGTCAATTGATTTCTATTGACCGATTCATCTATAAACCTTTTTTCAGTCAGATTCATTCCCTCTTCTAGAAATGTTCGGTAACAACGATTTCTTTCCATGTCAGTATCAGCCAAACCGGTATAGCGGGCATTTTTGTCAAGCATTGATATATTACTTCCAATAATTCGTTCTTGGTAACTTGACCACGGATACTCTTCAGCCATTTTAACCATTCCCGCACGAACTGGATTTAATTCAACATACCGGTGGCAGCACAATAGATAACTATCTCGCTGTATTGGGCTTGCTTTATACCGTCCTTCCCATAATGAACCGCTCCTGCCCTCCAGTTTATTAACATAGGCGGACTGTCTTCCATTAACTCTCTTCATTAACAATGAGAGTGCCATAGCATCATTTCCTGGCTCTGCAACAATATGAATATGATTTGTCATCAAACACCATGAGTATAATTTTATTCCTAACTTATTCTTCCATTCTCTAAGATTTTCTAAATAAAATTGGTAATCCTGATCTGATAAGAATATTGCTTTCCTGTTATGCCCTCTCTGCACTATGTGGTGTGGGCAGTTTGGTACCAAAACTCTCGCCTTTCTTGGCATAACAATCTCCATTGTCCTCTAAAAATAGATGCGTCCCCTTTTCTTGCGCGTCCCCTTTTCTTGCTTCCCCTTTTCTTTCTGCTTTTGAAAACTTACTCGGATCGTTATTACGTAGAAATCGTACCAACAGGTAAACAACAAGCGGAAGGTAGGTAACTATCAGCACCATGATAGAAAGACCACTAATATATAACTTCATTTTATTATCCAATATTGGTTGTTATGCATATTTTTTGTCAGCGAAAAATTAGATCGAATATTTGGAGATAATTGGGGTAAGAGTAAAAAATAAAGGGGACATCTCAAATAACCATCTATTTCTTTGATAGTGATTTCCATAGTTCCATCACCGCTCCCTCACCGCCTCTCTCATACCTTTCAACAGCGGACTTAGAAAAAACTCCATCACCCTGCGTTTTCCTGTCTTTATCTCTACCGATGCAGACATACCTGGGGTAAGGTTGACCTGCTTACCCTCAACACTCATCTGATTCTTTTCCATGCGCACTCTTGCCAGGAATCTCCAGCCCAGTTTTTCATGCTCTATGGCATCATTTGACAAGCTGATGATGCTGCCATCGATAGTGCCGTATTTATTGAAGGGGAAGGCATCTACCTTTATCTCTGCCTGTTGTGCTTTGTGGATAAAACCGATGTCTTTGTTTTCAATAAATGCCTCGACTTCAAGCCCTCTGGTTTCCGGGATGATCATCATCAGGGGCTCTGCTGGTTTCACCACGGCACCGATGGTATGGACCGACAGCTGCTGTACCTGTCCATTAACCGGGGATGTGATGCGCAGCAGTGCCTGGCGTGTAGCGGCCTTGATAAGCTCCTGCTCCAGCCCCTTGATCTTGCGTTGACTCTCCGCTTTCTGTTGCAGCAACCTGTTGCTGAACTCCGCCTGGTAGCCTTCATACTGGGAACGGGCCTGGTCTATTCTCTTGTGTGTCTCTTTGAGTTCGCTCTGTTGAGCAGCCAGCGTCTGTACCGCTTCTATACGTTCCTGTTCAAGTTTCAGGTATTCGGTCTCGGAGATATGTTTTTTGTCGAAAAGATTTTTAACGGAATCGCGTCGCCTGTTGATCAGTGGAATTATTGATTCCACTTTCTTGATCTGTTCTTTGAGGGTCTCTGCCTCGGCCCGGTATTGGGCAATGGTCTCCTGGTGGGTCTTTAACCTGCTGTGGTATTCGTTGAGTTCGGCCTTGAGGATGATTTTCTGCTCATCAATATGTTCAGATCTTGCCTTATCAACACTTGGAATGGTTGACGTGATATCTTCTCTTTCTGCTATCTCTACCAGTGCCGTGAGTCTGGCGTGTACCGCCAACTCCGTTGAGAGTTCCTGTTTCAGCCGGGTATGGTCTGCGCTGGTCATGCTGGAGTCGAGTTCAATCAGCAGGTCTCCCTCTTTTACCCGCTGACCCTCCTCGATATGGATTGCGGTCACCTTACCGATCTCATAGGCCTGTATCACCTTGCTTTTACCGGCGGGGATCACCTTGCCATGGGCCACGGCAACGATATCGATCTCACCCACCGATGCCCAGGTAACCGCAATGACGGTAAAAGAGAGGATAAGCCAGAGAATCACACGGCCTATGGGTGAAGGTGGTGTCTGCTGCACTTCAAGTGCGGCCGGAAGAAACTCAAGCTCCCGGCGTGTCCGTTTTGTTTCAGTGAGACGATTACGATGCCCCCATGCATTGATAAACACGGTGGCATGTCGCTTCAGATTATTGGTCATGCCTCTCACAAACGCTGATCGCCATGGAAGGCTGAAAGCCGAGGCGATAAGTCCACGATAGGCGTAGGCGCGGCTGTATGACCAGAATTGTGCCCGGCAGAGAGCGATGTAGGGCATACAAGGAGCGCACCCGAAACGCCGTAGAGTCATTGTGGGAGTCATGATGGAGTAGTGCACAAGCAGCTTTGCTGCAATGTGCAATACGGAATCGTGACGTACGCAGGACGGTCGGGGCATAATGGCTGTCGCGTAGGCGAGTTGATTTTGGAGACTTGGATGTCCCAAAATCTTTCACGAGGTAGCGACACTCTTGTTTATCTCTCGGTTAATATTCATACGTAACTATTCAAATGCACCTGTTTAGTGGGCATTCCCTCACGGGCTTGGGCTCACTGCCGTTCCGTATACCCCCTCTACTGTCAAGCGGCACCGAGTTACCCTTGGGGAGAGTGTTAGAGTGAGGGGGAGTTAACTGATAACCCATTGATTTAATACACCCTCATCCTAACCTTCTCCCTCGTAGGGAGAAGGTACTGGACAGCAATGGGTCGGAGTCGATTGCGTTAAGTTTGCCGGGAAACACACCGCTTTCCGATGCAATCAACTCCGACCCGGTGACCAACTGAGTAGTTACATCCATATCTCATCCAGTTACCTGTACTTGCTGTTTTCCTACCGGCACCGGACCACCCACCTGCAGGGCATGGAGATGGGCGTACTGCCCCCCCTTTTCTATCAACTCTTCATGACTGCCCTGTTCACTCACCCTACCCTTTTCAAGCACCAGGATATGGCTTGCTTCACGCAGGGTGCTGAGGCGGTGGGCGATGAGAATGACCGTGCGTCCACGACAGATGGTGCGCATGTTCTGCTGGATGATCCTTTCAGATTCATAATCCAACGCACTGGTGGCTTCATCAAAGATCAGTATTCTGGGATTGGTGGCGAGAGCTCTTGCAATGGCAACTCGTTGGCGTTGACCACCGGAGAGGGTTGATCCCTGTTCACCGACGATGGTGTCGTAGCCCTCGGCCATTTCGAGAATAAACTCATGAGCGCCGGATGCCGTGGCGGCGGCTATAACCCGCTCCATCGGCATGCCCGGTTCGGTCAATGCGATGTTATCGCGAATACTACTGTTGAACAGGATACTCTCCTGAAGCACCACACCGACCTGGCGACGAAGCCAGGCGGGCTCGACCTGCGCCAGATCGACACCATCGATCAACACACGGCCACTCTCCGGCACATAGAGGCGTTGAATCAGTTTGGCAATAGTGCTTTTACCTGAACCAGAGCGACCGACGATTCCCACAATATCACCGGCTTTGACCGTGAGATTGACGTCGTTCAAGACGCTGGGGGCATCGGGACGGTAACGGAAGCCGACATGCTCAAAAGAGACATGACCTTTAAGCTCCGGCAGTGAGGCTCGGTTGGGGCTGTATTGGGGTTCGGGCTTGGTATTGAGAATATCTCCCAATCGCTGCACCGAGATGGAGGCCTGCTGAAAATCCTGCCAGAGTTGAACCAGTTTCAATATGGGGCCGCTGACCCGGCCGGCCAGCATATTAAAGGCCACCAGTTGGCCAACAGAGAGTTCGCCGTTAATGACAAGGCGGGCACCAATCCAGAGGATAAGCACCACTGTGATCTTGTTGATCAGGCTGGCTGTTTGGGAGGCGATGTTACCCAGATTGGCTGATTTGAAGGCGGCCCGGATATAGGCGGCCAACTGGGCCTCCCATCGCTGCTGCATCTGCGGTTCCACCGCCATCGCTTTGATAGTCTCTGCACCGGAGACCGATTCAACCAGAAAGGCCTGGTTTTCGGCGCCACGATTAAACTTTTCATGAAGCCGTCAGCGCAGAATGGGGGTGACAAAAATCGACAGTAGTATATAGAAGGGAATAGCGCCAAGGACGATATAGGTCAATGTCGGGCTGTAGTAGTACATCACCACAAAGAACACGATTGTGAATGACAGGTCGATAATCAGAGTGAGTGCAGAACCGGTAATGAAGTTGCGTATGGTTTCAAGCTCACGCACCCGCGCCACGCTGTCACCCACCCGGCGCGCCTTGAACCAGCCCAGTGGAAGTGCGGTAAGGTGCTGGTAGAGCTTGGCGCCCAGCTCCACATCCACCCTGTTGGCGGTATGGGAAAATAGGTAGGTACGCATACCACCGATCACCACATCAAAAACTGAGATGATAATCATCCCAATGGCGAGTACATCCAGAGTGGTTAAGCCCCGATGTACCAGTACCTTGTCGATAACCACCTGAAAGAATAGAGGAGTGACCAAGGCGAAGAGCTGTAGAAAGAGGGAGGCAAGCAGCACTTCACCAAACAGCCGGCGATATTTGACCAGCGAGGGGATAAACCAGGTAAAGTCAAAATTGTGGCCCGTGGTCGGGTTACCCAGGCGTTTTGTGAAATAGATAAGAGAGCCTGACCAGCGCTCAAGGAAAGTCTCTTCATTGAGGGTTTGTGGTCTGCCTGCCGCCGGATCTTGAATCAGAATGGTGTCATTGTCGACTTTAGCAAGGACAAAATATTGCCCATTTTTATTTTTGGCAATGGCTGGGAGAGGGGTTGTATCGAGTTGCTGCCACTTGATGGTGGATTGTTTTGCTTTCAGCCCCAGACGTTTGGCAGCACGTAACAGCATCAACCCGGAAAGAGGAGTGCCATCTGTAAACTGACGCTCGATCTGTTTGGCATCGGCAGATAGCCCATGAAAACGGGCCATCAGTACCAGACAGGCCAGCCCGGTATCTATGCTCTCTTCTTGGGGTACTTTCTCATTTGTAATATCTGCCGAAGGGTCAATATCCTCTACGCCTTCTGAATTACTTCCCTTAACCCCCATCCTAAATCCTTTTAGTAGGCTTTATTCTTAAATAATTAACTTCCTATTCCATAAGACTACAAATATCAGGGTTATGTCAATCATTTTATTTCTTTACTTCTTATTATTTAAAATATGCAAAAAAATAATGGCCCTCCTCATCGTGCCACAGTCTGTCTCAGTGGCACATAGATGTACCACGTAAGCGAGTCTTCGATTTCGTGATGCAAAACGGGACATCCAAGTCCCCCTTTTGCACTCAATCTTTGACAGCCTATTAGTGCCCCGGCCGTCCTGGTCACTGACCGCTACGCGATAACATCGCAAGCTCGTTACCGCTTCGCAGTCAGTTCCCAGTGACTGGACGCCGTGTTCGGATGCCTACTTTGCTTCCCCTCTGGCGCGCTACGCGCACGACGGGTAAGCAGTGCGGCCTCACGGCTACCGGGGATTACCAGCCTTCGCTTCGCTCTCCATGGCTGGCAGCGAACGAAGAGACGGTAAGACGTTAAATTCACAGGGCTTCACTATGCATCGGGATGAGATTACTAGAAGAAAGCAGCTGTTACCGGACCACCGCTACTCAGACCACTCATTTTGAAGCCGCTGCCGGTTCATCATCAACCACTGAACCGCAATGATTGAACTGGTCGAGTTGACGCGCCCGCCGTAGAGCTCTCCGATCACTTCGTCAGCTGGCAGCACATCTACCCGGATATCTTCCCCCTCCTCGTCCAGTCCGTGTATACCACCGGCCTTTGAAGCATCAACACGGCCGCAGTAGAGGTGGATACGCTCTGTGGATGTACCTGGGCTCACCATCAATTCACAGATATCGATGATGTCGGTGATATGACAGCCTGCCTCCTCCATAGCCTCTCGTCTGGCCACCTCTTCCGGTGTGGCCTCCCCTTCGATGATCCCTCCGACCACTTCCAGTATCCATGCGCCCTCCGGGTGTTCCATTGCGCCAATTCTGAACTGTTCGATCATCACTACAGCATCCATTTTTGGGTCGTACAGGAGCACGCTGGCTGCCCGAAAGCTTTCGACACGTTCACGGGTTAATACCTGACTCTCACCACCGGCAAAGAGGTTATGTGTAAGCTGATAGCGATTCAGTTTCAAAAACCCCTGAAACTCCGTCTTACTGGATAAAAGTGTGAAGTTGTACTCCATATTTTAAAATACCTGACTATAATTCCTTAGAAGGACGAAAAGCGTACTTAATGGCGGAAAAAGCTTGCCTTATATTAACGTATATTATAAATTACTTATATTCTTAAGTGTTACAGGTCTAGATCAATGAAGCAGTACTTGACCCTAGTTGCAACTCTCCTCATTATCACCTCTCTTCAGGCGATCTCTTCAGTATCTGCATCAGAAATCACACTGGCCACAGACTGGGAAGCCGAAGCGATGAGTGCCAACAGTAATCAACTCCCAGTGATGGTTGTGTTCAGCTCTGAAGGCTGCGTCTACTGTGACAAATTGAAGAGTGACCTGCTTAAGCCTCTAATGCAAGATGGTGAACTGGATAAACAGGTTCATATCAATGAGTTCAACATTAGCAGTGGTGGCAAGGTAGTCGATTTTGATGGTGATCGTATTCGCAGCAGAATCTTTGTTGACCGCTACAAGATATACGCCACCCCTACCGTGGTACTGCTTGACTACAACGGTAATCAGCTGACTCCACCGATCATTGGCTATAACAATGTGGCTGAGTACAAAGACTTCCTGGCAACCGCCATCAAGGATGCACAGGCTTCTTTAAACGAACTCTAAAAAAGACCATGGGGCGTTATCCTCCACCTCTTCTATCGTCAGCTAATTCAGCGCTGACAGCGCCACTTGATCTAACTACTTTTTTCGCCTTCAACTCCTGGTTTATAATGGTGCTTTACATCCAACCAGCAGCTGTGGCGAAATGAAACGATTCCATAAAGCACTTTTACTCCCCTTCCTCACACTTTTCCACACCCCTCTCTACGCTGATTTTGAGGCGGCAGAAGCTGCTTATAGAAGTGGCGATCATGTCACTGCCGTGGAGCAGTATCGTCAGGCGGTTCAGGCTAAAGATATCCGAGCTTATGGCAAGCTCGCCGCGCTCTATCTCTACGGTATCGGAGTCGATAAAGACTATCAGAAAGCCTATGTCTGGTTCGGTTTAGCCGCCGACACTGGAGACAAGGAAGCCGAGAGGTTTCAACGTGCGGCGGCGGCCGCAATGACCCACGAACAGATTGAGCAGTCGGAGCTGGCTTTTAAGGAGGAGAAGCGCCGATTGGAGGAAAATTCGGATTAGGAAGAAATTTTGTGTCAGTAGGTTAAACTTCAACTAAGAGGACAACAATAAGGGAGTCGGTAATGGTTGATATCAGGCACAAGAGTAGTGGTGATCTACTGGCAACAATTGAGCAGAGTAGCCTTGCAGGCGCAGACCTCCGGGAGATGCGGCTTGCCGGTGCAGACCTTGCGGGCGCCGATTTACGTAACACCCGAATGGAGCATGTAGACCTCTCGGATGCGGATCTCAGTGGTGCCGATCTAAGTGGCGCCACTCTTACCTCGGCCAGTCTAAACAGTGCCAACCTGAACGGCGCCAACTTGAGCGGCGCCAAGCTGGGGGCGGGAAGTCATACCCTGGCAACCATGATGCTGCAATGTGACCTCTCTGGCGCTGACCTCAGCCGGGCAGACCTGAGAAATGTTGAATTTAGGGGGAGTAATCTGGTCGGAGCCACACTTACCCGTGCCGACATGCGACGTGCTGACTTCTCCTCCTGTAATCTCACCTCGGCTATCGCTATCAATGCGCTGTTCATCAGGGCCAATCTCAGAGATGCTGACCTCAGTCAGAGTAACCTCAGTGACAGCCACCTCAATGATGCCGTTCTCATCTCTGCAGACCTGTCGGGGGCTGTTTTGGAGTCTTGCAGTCCCAAGGGTTTTACCGTTATCAATCTCGCCAACTTTGAAAACGCCAGGCTGAGTGGTGCAAAAATGCGAGGCGTCTCTGCTGAAGATGCAAATTTCCGTAACGCGAATCTTGCCGATGTCGATTTCAGTAACGCTGTATTGGGAGGGGCTATTCTGCGTAGCGCCAACGTTGCGGGGTGTAATTTCGCCGGTGTTGAGCTGGCAACGGTCACCATGGATTTTGCCAACTTTTCACAGGCACTGAATGCAGAGATCCCCTCCTACAAGGAGAATCTCCGCTAATAACTCAAATTTCGGAGTTCAAATGACGTAAAAGGTCTTGGATAGGCCGTCCCTTCTCCCTCAGGAGGGTGTCGTAAAAGCACCAGTCCCTTCTCCCTACGAGGGAGAAGGTTAGGATGAGGGTGTATTAAATCAATAAGTTACCTTAAGCGAGTCTTCGATTTCGTGATGCAAAACGGGACATCCAAGTCCCCCTTTTGCACTCAATCTTTGACAGCCTATTAGTGCCCCGGCCGTCCTGGTCACTGACCGCTACGCGATAACATCGCAAGCTCGTTACCGCTTCGCAGTCAGTTCCCAGTGACTGGACGCCGTGTTCGGATGCCTACTTTGCTTCCCTCTGGCGCGCTACGCGCACGACGGGTAAGCAGTGCGGCCTCACGGCTACCGGGGATTACCAGCCTTCGCTTCGCTCTCCATGGCTGGCAGCGATTGATCCCCCTCACCCTAACCCTCTCCCCGGTGGGGAGAGGGGACTTTTGCGACACCCTGAGGGAGAGGGGACCAACGAGCTCCGAAACTTGAGTAAAAAGTCACTCAACAAGCCTAAAAAAACCCGCACTCCGATGATGGAGAGCGGGTTTTTTGTGTGTCGTAAAACAGCACAGGCTGTTTTACGACCTGATGGAGACTCAGCTCAAAGTCTTGTAGTAATCCATCAGGATATCGGCTACCTCGGGGCGTGAGAACTCAGGAGGAGGCGCCATGCCCTTTCCCAGCATCTCACGTACTTTGGTACCAGAGAGGAGGACAAAATCCTCCTTGGCATGGTCTGGTGCGTCACGCATCATTACCACCCGGTTAAGCTTCTTCGAGTAAGCGGTGTGGTCGGCCTTGAATATCTCGATATCCATTGCGCCCTCAGGTACCTCATCGTCGAAGATGGTCTGAGCATCAAAAGCACCGTAGTAGTCACCCACACCGGCATGGTCACGACCGATGATGAAGTGGGTGGAGCCCATGTTCTGACGGAAATAGGCGTGTAGTACAGCTTCACGGGGACCGGCATAGAGCATATCGAAGCCGTAGCCGGTAACCATAACCGAGTTGGGCGGGAAGTAGAGCTCTGCCATCTTGCGGATAGCGTCATCACGTACAGGGGCGGGAATATCACCAGGCTTCAGTTTACCCAGTAGCATATGAATCACCACACCATCGGCGTCCACGGCTTCCATTGCCATCTTGCACAGCTCCTCGTGGGCACGGTGCATGGGGTTGCGAGTCTGGAATGAGACGATGGTCTTCCAACCACGCTCCTTGATCTCATTGCGAATCTCAACCGCTGTGCGGAAGGTATCCGGGAAATCGTCCTGGAAGTAGCTGAAGTGAAGCACCTGGATAGGGCCGGAGACCGCAAAGCGACCCTGGCTGTTAAATGCCGCAACTCCGGGGTGGTCTGCATCGGTAGTGCCGTAGACCCTCTCGGACATCATCTGCATCTGGTCGTCATTCACCTCTTCAATGGCAGTGACATCCATGATCGCAAGTGCTGGATTGCCTTCCATATTGGGATCGCGCAGGGTGATGCGCTTGGCGCTCTTGATCTCATCAATGTTTTCAAGCAGACAGAGTACCGGTACCGGGAAGAAGCTACCGTCAGACATTTTCATGTTTTCGGCACAGCCTACGGCATCGCCAACGGTCATGAAGCCTTTCAGCGGGGTAAAGTAACCACCGCCCATCATGACTGCGTTACCTGCAGCCTGTGAACTGATTACCACAGAGGGCAGAGTTTCAGCCTCACGCATCAGTTCATGATGCTTATTAGTGTCATAGACAAAAAGTGGCTGGAGTTTATCGGATCCGACAGGATTGATCATCTGGCTTCGTCTCCTTGCAAGGTGAGAGATATGAGTATGTTAATTATTCTTCTACTGCATGTCAGACATGCAGCAGCCAATATTCTTTAATTAAGCTGCCTGATTATCGCGCATATTCATCCGCATTTATGCTGTGATGAATACTTACTAAACGGCGGAAATACCCTACCACATGGGAGCCCGGGATATCTCTAGTTTCTATTTATAAGGCCAGTAAAAAAACGTTTGACTGGTGCCAATTAATGGCATTAAAAATGCCGTATTAAATATCGAAGACGAAACCATCATCTGATCCAGCATGTAGCCGAAGTCTTGATTACAGCAACAAACCTGATATTTAACTTTATAAAAATTATTTAACTATATGTTTTATATTGAATATAAGTGTTTATTGTTACATTGAAATATAGACAAAAGTATATCATTGAGAGGATTTTGATTTCCCGGCTCTCAATCAGTAGTCTTCTCTAGGAGCCTATCCGAGAATAGAGAACCTACTGTGGGAAAGCCCTTTTGGCCCATTTTTCCGCTCATTTTCGTTGAATAAGAGCGACTATTCGCCTCAAATGATCAAAAAAATGGACTCAAAATGGCTTCCCCTCGCTACGGCGCCTATTCTCGGACAGGCTTCCAGGGAGAGTTTAGTTTTGAAACTTTAAGACATTGCCAAATTTGTTTCGCTGAAATCCCAGCTGCACTGCTCCGCAATCTGCCTGATTTTTTCCGGTTCTGTCGTTACCGGCTTTGTCTCAATGGGTAACTCCTTGACCGGAATCTCATCCATCAGCCATTCGTAGACCGGTTCCCACTGTTTGTAATCCTTCGATTTGAGATAGTGCTTCTGCTCACAGATACCTATGCCGGACTCCATGGCGATGGTGTAGTTTACCGAATCACCCAGGGAGGTAATCAAGGGTATACCGGCCCCTTCGGCAAGCTCTTCAATCGATTCGTAGGCACCCGATGTAGACCGCACACGATTGGCTATTAAACCGATCCGTTTCCCATGTAGCCGATGCTTTACCATGCGCATCATCTCAGTGACGAAGCCCCGAGCCGCATGTAGATCAATTACCGAAGCCATAATTGGAATAATTATGGTGTCAGCTCGATTGAATAGATCGCTCAGTTGTCCACCAGCAACACCCGCAGGTGTATCCATAATGGTGATGTCGGTTCCACTGCCACCGTAAAGCTGAAAACTACGCGTCAGTCCAACTTTTGGCCGGACGGCGTCTATTGAGGTGATCTTGGGTTGATCGTCGTTGCGAATTGAGAGCCAGTGGGCACTGGAGTTTTGCGGATCATAGTCCATCAGTGAGGTGTTGTAGCCGCGACCCGCAAAGTAGCAGGCCAGCGTTGTCGCAATGGTCGTTTTCCCACTGCCGCCCTTCGCATTAAGCACCATGATGGTGTGCATATTCTCGTTTCCCGAAAAAGGTATCAACGCATGGGGCCGCCATTCCCTCAATTTGCGATTTTGTCTTGCCCGCTGAATTCTACGATCCTTTGGCGTGCATGTTCTATGTGATCGATCCGCCTCTCTGGAGATCTGATCCAGCTAAACCACTAAGTAAGCCAAGCACCTTAAGTACCCTGAAAACCCCATGGGAATTATCATCTTTAAATTGACTAATGGCAAGTCTGGAGGTTAACAAAAAGTGGCGACTCCGTCTAACTTTGAGCGCCGCTCCCTAGCTTCCGCCCCATAACGCATCTTTTAGCCCTGATGGACGCCTCACCCGCCGCCCAATGACCTCAGGAAGCAGGTCGATATCTGCAACGAGAGCGATATGCCGTCGAGCACGGGTAACCCCGGTATAGAGCAGTTCCCGACTGAGTAACGTGCTGTCATCGGCGGGTAGTGCAAGAAGCACCCTATCAAACTCGGATCCCTGACTTTTATGTACCGTCATGGCAAAAGCCGTTTCACAGGCTGAAATCCTGCTTGGTGAAATCTGCCTGACTCCACCTTCACTGTCTGGAAAACAGACGCTTAGCCGATTTTCCTCGGTGTGAATGCAGATCCCAATATCACCGTTATAGAGGTGTAGATTGTAATCGTTTCTGAGAATAAGAACGGGTCTCCCAGGATACCAGTCATCGGGTGAACGAATAAGACCCAACCTATGCAGCGCTCGCTCAATCAGGCGATTGAGTTCAACAACACCCAAGGGACCATGACGAAGAGCGGCCAGCACTCTGAAGCGGTTAAATTCATTCATAATGACAGTGATATCATCTCCGTTACCAATCCGTTGGAGATACTCCCGGTAAGCTGAGACGGCAATATCGACCAACTGATCACGCCCTTCAATCAAACTGACGTCATTCACAGAAGCGTCGGTTATCAGCTTGACGGCAGCTACTCCATCACCCTTTTTGATTGACTGGGAGAAACGCCCAATGCCGCTCTCATCATCAAAACGGTAGCTGTGATGCAACAAGGCAATGGCGTTGGCCATGGGCGAATCGGATTGTGCACGCTGGGGCAACCGTTGATCACACAGATCCTCCATTCGCTGCCTGAAAGGCTGAGTCCATGCCGCTTGGCGACCACAAATATCCGCCAGTACCGCCCCGGCTTCAACTGACGCAAGCTGATCACGATCACCCAGGAGAATCAGACGGGCCTTTGCAGGCAACGCCTGCACCACCTTCGTGATCAGTGCCAGGTCGACCATTGACGCTTCATCAATAACAAGAAGATCGATGGGTAGCGGATTTTGTCGATTGTGTTTGAAATAAACAGACCCCGGGCGACTCCCAAGCAGGCGGTGAAGCGTTACCGCCTGGCGGGGAATCATTTCACACAATGAATTTTCAAGGGGCAAACCCTCCCTTGCACCAAGAATAGACTCCTGTAGTCGCGCCGCCGCTTTTCCGGTAGGCGCGGCTAGAGCAATAGAGAGCCCCTTGGCACCGGCTTGCTGCAGGAGCAGCGCAAGAATACGCACCACAGTAGTGGTTTTACCTGTACCGGGGCCACCGGAGATCACTGAGAAACGCTGTAGCACAGCGGTGGCGGCCGCCACCTTTTGCCAATCGGTTTGCACCTTATTACCGCTGGGAAAAAGCTGAGAGAGCCCACGCTTTAACACCTCCTCATCTACATCATCGACGGGGCTTCCGGCCCTCTGCAGCAGCATCTCCGCGAGTTGCTGTTGATACTCCCAATAACGATAGAGGTAGAGCCTTCCATGGTAATCCAATACAAGAGGAGCGTAACCGCCTGGCCGACAGACCACGGGGGTTGCAGACAGAGACTCCTCCCAGGCTGCTGAATCCGGCAGGCTGAAGGTCTCACCCTCACTGGATTTTCCGAGGGTGCGCCCACCCCACTCCAATAACTCCAGACAGGTATCACCCCGGGCGGTTCGGTTGCTGGTCAGGGCCGCAGCCAGCACCAGCTCGGTAGAAGAATCACCAGATAGACGCCCCACAAGCAGTGCAAAATGGTAATCCATCTCATCCAGCAGGCGCTGCATCCGAAAACTGCTGAGCAGCGTCTGATTGTCACTGCTCATTGCTCGCCCCCTCTCGTCTCATCGTTGTTTTCTACACCATAGAAATAGTCGTCCAACGCTTCAATAAGGCAGCTATCAGGCCGCTCCCGATAGATACCCAGATCACTGTTGTCTGAGACATCAATACCACGCAAAAAGAGATAGAAGACAGCACCAAAATGTTGTTCGTAGTGGTAACCGGGCAGGCGCTGACGAAGGTAGCGATGCAGTGCCAGAGTATAGAGAAGATACTGCAGGTAATAACCTTCACGGGCCATCGATTCGCTGAGCTGTTGCCGGCCGTAGTCACTCTTCTCTCCGCCCAGCCAGTTGGATTTGTAGTCGAGGAGATAGTAGCGGCCACCCTGTTCAAAGGTCAGGTCGATATACCCTTTCAGGTACCCCTGCACCGGCAAAAACTCCAATTCGCTAATCGCCCGTTCAATCTCCGGCGTATCGGCAAAGCCATGCTGTAGAAGCAGTTGCGCCAGCCCATCTGTGGTTAGCCGGTTGATTGGGTAATAGAACTCCAGTTCAACCAGACACTGGCGTGCCGTCAGGTTCTCCAGCCTTAGGCCGCTTCCCTGTTCCAACTCCTTGGTCAACACTTCAGCAACCATCTTCTCCACCACCCTGCTCCAGCGGCTGTCGATGGCATATTTTTCCAGATTAGTCTTAACCAGCTGTGATAACTCAGCTTCCGTATAGTTGTTGAAGCCGAGCTCTTCAAAGATAGCGTGAAGGGCACTGCCGGGTGCCGCGCCCCGAGGGAAGTGAAAAATATCATACCGACTCCCTCCCCCATCAACCTCCAAGTCTTTTCTGGAGGCGCCATCGTGATCCGGCAGTTCACTCATCTCGTGATAGCCCGATGAGAGTGCCGAAAAACTTGTCAACTGACGCGTTCTCTTCAGAAACCGTGAAAACGATCTGGCCTTGGGCTCCGGCCGTGGAATATCGCCGCCACTGTCGGCAGAAGCACTCTCCATGGGTACATCCAGGGAGAGAGAGAGGTTACCGTCGGCGCACCCTATCAGCTGCTCAACCCTCATCTGCAGGCTGCTGCCGTCATGAGATTTGAACCCGCTCTTCATCTGCTGAAGCGCATCGGCTGCATCAGGATCTGAAGGGCCATGGAGTAGCCAGCCAAGAGGGGACTGATCGGCACCATTGATCTTGCCCCAGTGAATATAGCAGCGCTGCTCCGCTCTGGTGAGCGCAACGTAGAGTAACCGCAGGCTCTCCGCCATCCCTTCACGATCTGCGTGAAGCTGATCCGATTTCCAGCTATCGGAGCCCAAATCAAGAACCGCCTGGTGATCCATATTCGGGTCATGAAACTGGTAGCTCTCTCCCACTTTAATATTGTGGACACCGCTGTCCCACGCAAAGGGATAGAAGACGACGGGGTACTGCAAGCCCTTGCTGGTGTGAACCGTCACAATCTGTACCAACGCCTCATCGCTCTCGAGACGCAGTTGGTGGGCCTCATCATCAGGCATATCACCGCTGCAGTGCTGGGAGAGCCACATCACCAACCCCTCCATACCCGGCGACTCACTACGCTCAGTGGTATGCAGCAGTTCACCGAGATGGAGCAGATCCGTCAGACGACGCTCACCGTCACTGCACTGTAGCAACCGACCAGCCACACCTTGCTCCTCCAGCAGGCAACGGAACATGCGCATGAAGCCATACTGCAGCCAGAGATTGTGATAGTTTTGAAATGACGCCATCCAGCCATCCAGTGCCGCTGGATCATCCTGCAGACTCTCAAGCCGGTGACTGTCGAAACCGATCACGCCGGTTGCCAGGGCGGCGGGGAGCAACGGTTCCCGCAGGGGCTCCGCCACTGCTCTGAGGATGCGCTCCAATTCCACCCCGGAGGTAGAGTGAAAGACACTCGCCCGAGAGCGCTGAACACTATGGATACCCAAATTTGTCAGCGCATTAGCGACCATGGATCCCTGTTTGTGGCTGCGCACCAATACGGCGATATCACCACTTCTCAGAGGGCGCTCTCCGAGAAACGCCTTTCCCTCCCGAGCAGCTGCCAATAGACGACTGATCTCCGATGCCGTCCACTCAGCAACAACTCCAGAAGCCGCCTCTTTAGTAAGTTTTCCATCGATAAAGCAGATATTGAAGGGTGCCGTGGTGTCACCCTCCACTTTCAGGCGGTTCTCGGCATCGCTTGCAGGCAAGGCATCATGGAACGGTATATCGTCAAATAGGAAACTCCGTTGCGACGCACCGAAGAGGGTGTTTACCGCACTAATCAAGCCGGGTGATGAACGCCAGTTGGTATCCAGGGTATAGCAGTGTGCAGCATCACTCTGAGCTTCCAGGTAGGCAAAGATATCGGCACCACGGAAACTGTAGATCGCCTGTTTTGGGTCACCTACCAGAAACAGCGGCTCATCACCTGAAGCAAAGAGCCGCCGAAATATCCGGTACTGTATCGGATCCGTATCCTGGAACTCGTCAATAAGCGCGGCACCGTAACAGCGACGTATCGCACCGACGAGCCGGTCGCCCAAATCACCTCTCAACGCTTCGTCAAGATTGAGTAGCAGGTCATCGTAGGAGTGAAGCCGCCGTTCTGCCTTGCGCAGTCGCAGTTCGCTATCGGCATAGGCAATCAGTTCAGCAACACAGGCGACCCGCGCCTGCTCATAGCACTTGGAAAGGCTCTGTTGCGCTATCCACAGCCGGTCACAGAGATCGAAAAAAGGGTGTTCCGGTGTCAGCTTCCCCTTCTTTGTGGAGGATTCCAGTTTACTGAGGGTAAAACGATCAAAGTGATCAAACCACGCTCCTCGCGTTTCAACAAAAAGAGTGTTCAGGCTATCCAACCAAATTGAAATCTTATTTTCCGGGTAGCTCCTTTTATTGAGTTGATCCTCTTGTAACGCCTTGAAGAGCAGATCGGATACTTCTTGTCGGGAGTCTGTCCACAGATCCATCACCTCCTGAAACAGCCGATCGTAGGTTGCTTCCAGAGTGGCGAGATCATCCGGCATCTTTTGGGCGCGGACGGTGAGGTAGGGCTTGCCAAGGTTGCCCTTCAGAGTTTTAAGCAGCGTATCCGGCGTCACCCTTTTTTGGGTAAAGTAGTTAAGAAGACCGTAAGGAAGATCCTGGATAGAGATCCGCCAGAAGTCATCAACGATCTCCTGACGCAGATCGCGATCATCCGCTACCATTTCGATATGAAACGGCAAGCCGCCCTCAAATGCGGCATCGGAGAGTGCCCGCTGACAAAAGCCGTGGATGGTGAAGATGGCGGCACGGTCGAAGCTGAGGATGGCGAGATTGACCCGCTTCAGTGCATCCTGCTGATCATCGACCGACTCAAGAAGCTGCTGACAGAGGGTATCATCACTGTCACCGCCCTCCAGAACCGAGCGCATCGCCACCAACAGTGTTCGAATACGCTCCCGCAACTCTGCCGTTGCCGCCTTGGTATAGGTGACGACAAGAATGCGTTCCACCGGCAGCTGCTGCTCAATAACCATGCGGATGTAGAGACCGCTGATAGTGTAGGTTTTACCGGTGCCGGCACTCGCCTCGATCAGATTGACGCCCTGCAGTGGCGTATTGAAGAGGTCCAGGCGCTCCATATCAGACCTCCTCCATGGCATTGAGTAGTGGCAGAAACAGGCGTTCACTCAGATCACAGAACACCGCATCGAGCTGCTCACCAGTGTCAAAGACGAGTTTGTAGTAGGGGTTTTCGCCCTCCCCTCCAAAGTTATAGTTGCTGTACCAGCACTTCTCCGCCGCCTTCAGTGCCTTCTCTACCGGCTGGTTATCTCTTATCGCCAAGACATAGGCGCGGGAGCTTTTGGGAAACAGGTGCAGTGGTGTAGACAATCCCCGCCAATAGAGGTCCAACAGCCCTCCCAGTAGCTCGCCTGCATTATCGACTGGATTGAGGCGGATCGTCCTCTCCCCATCAAGCCAAACCGTCACAGGTTCGATCCCGTCGGGAGCCGCATGGTTAAGTGCAAGATGATTGATCCAAAGCTCAACCAGCTGCCAGGCGGGTAGTTTATTGATGCTGTAGCCGAGGATGCCGTGACCGGCCACTTGTTGAAGGGTGCCGGTTAAATGTATCTCTCCATGAGTCAGTTCGACAGTGACAGGTTCCTCAATAGGCGCTCTGTTGTTATCAACCTCAGAGAGTTGTTCTGCGAACTGATCTGCCTTCTCCATCATCGAGTTAAGGAGTGTCTCACCGGCAGCACCATGGGGCAGCTCACCGCAAGCCTGTTCCAGGTGGGTGATGCGCTCATTTGTCTCACCACTGCGGAGTCCTGTAACCAGCCGTTGGAATAGTGCGTTACGTTGACGATAACCCAACTCAAACGGATCACGACTCTCCAGCTCGCCCTCCCCCGACTCAAGCCTGATACCGAGCCGCTTCTGCAGTAGATAGCGGGTGGGATTGGTGAAAAAGTAGATCAACTGATCCAGCTCCACCTGCCGCCACTCCGCCCCAGGCTCGGACAAGCTGTCATCAAAAAAACTGCGCTCCTCCGGAGCTTTTCTGATAAGTGCACCGGCCGCATCACAATTGATGTTGGAGTAGCTGAACAGTCGCTCATCCTCAGAGGTGAAATAGCGCAGGTTAAATGCCTGCAGGGGGTGGTGGGTAACAATTTTCTCCGAGACAGGCACTCCCGTATCGGTAACAAACCCCTGATCCAGATAGTCGAGTACCTCGCTCAACAGCACAGATGGGGGAACCCTGCTGTTATCACGAATATCCTGCCCCACATAACTGAAGTAGAGGCTGTGGCGGGCCGAGAGCAGGGTTTCGAGAAACAGATACCTATCATCGGCACGGCGAGAGCGGTCGCCGGGACGGTAGCTTCCCTCCATTAGATCAAAACCGGGAGTAGGCCTATGTCGGGGGAAGGCACCGTCATTCATCCCGATCATGCAGATAACTTTGAATGGCAGCGAGCGCATGGGTGTCAACGCACAGAAAGTGACACCACCGGAGAGAAAACCTCCCTGACCACCACTGACTTCCAGCTGTCGGCGTAACTTTTCCACCACCAGATCCAGAGAGATAGCTTGGCTGAACCTTGCTCTCCCAGCATTTTCAACCAGTATTGAGAGGCTATCCCTCACCGCCTGCAGCTGTGCCTCCTCTCTCCCATCGGCGGTGAAAAAACGGTCAAGTAGCTGTTCCAACCGTGACGCCCACTCAGACAACGGCCTGCTGCCGCCAAGCCGCTGTTCAAGGTCAAATAGTGCAGAGGTGAAGCTCAACAGCCCCCCCAAAGGTGTGGCACTGGAGCCCTCGACATCACCATAAGGGCGTACTCCGTGGAACAGCTCACTACCTGCCGGAGGCAGAGCATACCCCAGTACCAGCCGATCGAGTCCCGCCTGCCAGCTATTCTGATCTGTAGGCGGCAGACCCAGCGCTGTACGAGTGCTCTCATTCCGCCCCCAGCGAATACCACAGGCTTCAATCCACTCTCTCAGCAGTGGCAGATCGGCCTCCTCTATATTGAAGCAACGCCTCACTGCCGGCAGTTCCAACAAGGCGATAACCTGATTAACTTCGTATCGACCGCCCCTGAGGGCAAGCAAATTAAACAGACCGGAGATCAGTGGAGTGGAGGAGAGAATGCCACGATCCGCCAGACTGAAGGGGATGTAGCCACCGCCTGCGGTATCGCTGAAAACCGCTTCTATGTAGGGCGCATAACTGTCCATGTCCGGGGTCAGCACGAGAATATCATCCGCCTGCAGCCGGGAGTCAGCATCGAACAGAGCCAACAACTGGTCGTGGAGCACTTCCACTTCGCGCATCGGGCTATGGCAGGCGTGAAACTGAATCGAGTTATCATCGACCGCCATCATTCGGCGGGGATCATCCTCGGAGCCATCATGAATCTGCAGAATATCCTGTTGCAGATAGCTCAACATCTGCTCTTTATCAGGGTCAACAAACAGCTCGTGTGCACCGGGATCAAACTCCAGCAGCATGGAGAAGAAGTCTCTACCCTGCCCTCCCAACGAGGAGAGCAGCGGATTGCCCACGTCAAGATAGAGATCGTACTCTTCCGCCATCAGCTCGCGGCGGCTCTTCTCCTCCCTGGAGATCAGATCAACCCAGTGCCCCTCGCTCGGATTCAGGAGAAAGAGGTGGACATCGATCTGCTGTGACAGCAGGGAGAGTATTTCCAGATATCCTACAGAGAGAGAGGAGACGGCAAACAACATTACCCGCGGGGGCAGTTGCCCTTGATCTATACCGCCCCGGCGAGCCAAATCGACAAGCTGTCGTCCCAGCCCAACCCAGTGAGCATCACCACCGGCCATCAGTTCACGCCACAGTGTCGCCTGCCAATGGTCCCCGACGACCGCCTCATTTCCAGCTTCCCAGCGCACAATCCAGTCTGGACGGTAGACCAGATATTGATCAAAAACCGTGGCCAGCTCCCCTGCCAGCTCAAAGCAACGCAGTTCATCTGCATCCTTGAGATAATCCCTAAGCTCAGAGAAATCGCCCCCATCAAGGGGACCGCTCAGGCGCTCAAATAGACGCCACTGAAGCACATCGGGTTGATAGTGATCCTGGTCCGGCGTATCAGGCAGCATCACCTTGAGCAGTTGCCAGATATAACCGGCGGGAAGAGGAAACTTTAGGTTGGCACAGATGCCGAGGCGCTTAGCCAGCTGTAGGGAGAGCCAACGTCCCATCCCCTGGTGCTGTACCACCACAGACTCTGACAGAAACGGATCGTCGGGTGCATCCGAGAGCTGCTCTGCCAACAGGTCAGCCAGTTGCTCCAGTCGGTTACTGTGGTAGAGGTGGAGCATCGTGTCCTTGGGTGGTCTGGAAAGTTATAGTTATTGTATCTGTGTGCAGGCTCATTAGGTGAGCCAGTGCAGCAATTTATTATAGTGACACTCGTGTTCTATGTAGTTCACACACGGGAGAGCCTATAAAGTGTCCGTTTAGCACCCTCTCCCCCACGAGGGTGTTGTAAAAGTCCCCTCTCCTCACCGGGGAGAGGGTTAGGGTGAGGGGGATCAATAGGTAACTTATTGGTTTAATAAACCCTCATCCGACCTACATGGACGTAGTAGTGTCGCGAGAGGGCAGGAGCCCGTAGCGACCTAACCTTCTCCCTCGTAGGAGGAGGGTCTCGCAAAAGCCCCCTCTCCCCACCGGGGGAGAGGGTTGGGGTGAGGGGGCTCAATAGGTAACTTAATTTGATTCAATACACCCTCATCCTAACCTTCTCCCTCGTAGGGAGAAGGTACTGGTGCTTTTACGACACCCTCTCGTAGGGAGAAGGGACTGTTGAACTGGCCGTGCCAGGCAACACTGCCTTGAATCAAGCGCGACTAAAACCGGCGATCTCACTCTGAATGGCATTGAGGCTCTGCAGAGGATCATCCGCTGCGGTGATGGGTCGTCCAATTACCAGCATATCGGCACCGTTGTTGAGTGCATCCAGTGGTGTCATCACGCGTGTCTGATCGTCGAGAGAGGCGGTGGCGGGACGAACACCGGGAGTCACCAGCAGAAATTCAGGAGTCACCAGAGGACGAACTTCGGCGGCCTCACGAGGTGAACAGACGATACCGTCAAGGCCCGCTTCATCGGTTAGCCTAGCCAGCCGGACCACGTTGTCCACAGGAGCTCCATGGAGACCAATCTCGGCAATATCCTTGTCTCCCATACTGGTCAGGATGGTAACGGCAATCAGTAGAGGACGGTGACTCAGCCCTTCCAACCGCTCCCGGGCGGTCTCCATCATACGCCGCCCACCAGAGGCGTGAAGATTGATCATCCAAACACCCAGGTCGGCTGCAGCGGCACAAGCGGCGGCAACCGTATTGGGGATATCGTGATACTTGAGGTCAAGAAAGACATCAAAGCCCTTGCCGGCCAGTTGCTCGACAAAGGCGGGGCCGAGTCGGGTAAACATCTCCTTACCCACCTTAAGTCGGCACAGCTTTGGATCCAGGCCGGAAACCAGATCCAGAGCCGGTGCGGCGGATGGGAAATCGAGGGCGACGATAATACGGGGTTCTCTCTCTATAACACTCATCTTTATATTCATGCCTTCTTGGGAAAATGGTTAAGTAGGCCGCCATTGGCTTCGCTGTCCAACTGGCCTGAGTGGGGCTTGATACTCCCCCAGGTGTTACAGCTTGGGCACTGCCAGTGCAGCGTTTTAGCGGTAAAGCCACAACGACTACATTGATAGGCCGGACGATTTTTCAACAGTTTGCCTATCAACTGTTGAATCATCAAAAACATCTCTTCTTCCTTACAGCCGACTGTTTTTAAGTTAAGTGCTATCAGTTTACCCAACCCTTCCAGGTCGGGTTCGCGGTTAAGGTAATCGTTGAGGAAAGCGATAGCCGTCTCATCACTCTCATCCTCTTGAAGAATATCCACCAGGGCCAGCGCTGAGGGTATACTTTGGTGCTTACTGAACAGTTTACGCAGGTAATGAGCCAGTTCCCGTTTGCCGCCCTGCTGCCTGTAGCACTCTATCAGCGCCGGTAAAAACTCGCTTATGTAGGCTGGATCCTGCTGTTCAATACGGGAAAAGGTGTTAATAGCTGAGTTAAATGAACCTTCAGCCGCCTCCATTCGAGCCTGCAGCAGGTTTGCCCTTACCGACTCTCGATCCGTTGCCCGTGCCTTTTTCAACAAGCTTCTTGCCAGGCTATCGTCTTTACGGGACTGGGCTTCTTCCACCAGTTCGCAGTAGTAGTGGGCGCACTCACCAGCCAATGACTCGCCAGTCAGTTTCTCAAGCTTTGCAGCCACCTCAAGGCACTTGCGCCACTCTTTCTCCTGCTGGTAAATGATACGCAGATTCTCAAGTGCCTGATCCTGATAGTAGTTCAGATCACCAAGCTCTTTGAAAAGATTTTCCGCCCGGTCGAAGAGTCCCGCCCGCATATAGTCCTGACCCAACTCAAGGAGTGCCTGAGCACGCTGAGAACGACTAAGTGTCGGACGTGCAATCAGATTCTGATGAATTCGGATTGCCCTATCCACTTCACCGCGCCGACGAAACAGATTACCCAAGGCAAGATGGGTCTCAACCGTTTCACTGTCCACCTCAAGCATCTCTACAAAGACATCAATTGCCTTGTCCGGCTGCTCATTCAGCAGATAGTTCAGTCCACGAAAATAGGCAGGGGTGCAGTCAAATACCGGGGATTCCTTTTGCGCGCTGTTACGCTTTGCTGCAAACCAGCCGGAAGCGGCGGCAACAGGCAGCAGTAACCAGAGCAACTCCATCATTTTGAATCCGTTCCATACATCTTAAACACTGGTTTTATCCCTAAATAATAACTGTTTTTGACTCAAAACCTCATCCATTCCATAGCAGCGGCTACTTATCCCTGATTGGGATGGTTCGCAGGCTGGTGATCTCCTGAGAGGCCAGTTTCGCTTCACGTCTAAGCCGTCTGTTCTCATGCCGGAGGCTGATCACCCCGCCGAGCCCGGCTACCGCCCCCAACAGTGCACCAACGATGACTGCGACAACGAGAATAATCGAAAGCGATAACTCCATCGTGCCAAAATAGTAGTTGAGGTTGACCGCCTCGGCATTCATTACCGCAAACGCCGCACCTACAAGGGCGATGATGAGAACGAACAGAAGCTTAAGAAATCGCACGTTTTGAGGTCTCCGTTATCCGACAACTCACATTATAATAGATGACATCATACCCAAGATCAGAGCTGATACGTACCCAGGCAATCGCTGAAACCAAAAAAAACCGGACAACGCCACCGCGATGTCCGGTTGTGTAGACCAGCTGACCTGGTCAGGCGTAGTAATCGACGCGACCACCAGCCTCCAGATGTTGAGTGAGAGTCAGTGTTTCATCTTCTATACCTGAGTGGCCAACCTGTCCTCCATCAGCACCTGCAAGCTGTCCATCCTCCCCCTCGTGTTGTCTGGAGAAATCCTGTAGCGAGCGTTGATCACCCGCGTCTTTCTGGCTTACATCAACGTTTACCAGCTGTAAGTTATTATCGTTAAACATCTCACGAAGGCGCGGTATGGCGGTTTCCAGGGCATCCCTGACAACACCGTGAAGTGCAGTAAAGTTGACACTGGCCTGATCCTTTTGCACGGTTACATGGACTTCAATCGGTCCCAGGTGAGGGGGATTGATTCGGATCGATGCACTCTGGCTCTTCTGTCCCACCATCCACAGAATACGGTCACCGACAGCACTGTCCCAGCCCTTGCTCCCCGGTGGAGTGTTAATAGGGAGGGGAACCTCGCTTCGCTGCACTGCCTGGCTTTCACCAACCGGCTGGTTGACCAGAGGTAATGAGGTTGAACCGCTAACCAGTTGAGGAATGCCCTCAGAGAGAACAGGAGCGATCCTTACTGTATTGGCTGCTGTCGGTAGCTCCAATATATTTCTGTCAGCAACTACCGCACTCAAGCGCTTATCGCTGAGTGTCGCTTCAGTACCCCTGATCAGGGATGGCAAGGGTTCATCTGGACGATCCTGATGAGTGGTACGGGCAACCGGTGCCTTTGCCACCCCTTCTCCACGCTCCAGGAACTGTTTTATCACCTCCGGCGGTAACTTCTCGTCTCCCGGTAAACGATCTTTGGGTGTGGCAAGATTTAGGGCCGACAAGGGAGTTTCTCTCAGCTGTGGCTCTCCTGAGAGGGTTTGGGGTCTCTCCTTTACCTCCCCATCGAGAATCACGCCCCGTTGTGGTGGTGTTTCGTTGTTTGTTGTCACGGTGCCCGTCATTGCCGGGGTAAGCACCTGTGGATCTGTGGTTTGAGTTATCGCCGGCTCCAAACCTTCAGGCTCTGCCTCAGACTGAGCTTCTTCAGGTGTAGTCACCTGCTCCCCATCAATTGAGCTGACCTCCTCCGGCACTGGCTTGTTGCCCCAGAAAATCGCCTTCAGCTGTCCCTGCTTCTCCTCGGGAACAAGTGCCTGCAACTGCTCCAGCACCTCGGGTGTAAAGCCTTTATCTGAGAGAATCGCTTCAATCTTTGCGGCAACTTCTGCCACCTGCGGCAACAGCTTGCCATCCGCAAACAGGGATTCGAGCTTTTTAAGCTGCCCCTCGGGCAGAAAACCCTTTAGCTTCTCTATGATTTCAGCCGACAGTCCCTGCTGGGAAAAAATCTCTGAAAATCCTTCAGAATCAGTATGTTCCCCGAGAACAGCGGGCAAAGATCCTGTAGTGGTATTGCCCTCACTTAGAGAGGTCAGACCACTCAAGCCTGTGGTGGAGATGAGATTTTCCATTTATCGCCCCTCGATAGAAAAGGTTGCTGCATCAAATAGTGCAACACTGATGCCAAATCTATCGGAACAGTAATGGGACGGTGGTTACTCCAAAAAATCTGACTGCTGGGCACGTCGCCAATGGCTGGAGTGGACGAGCCACTCACCACCCTCTTTTTCCAGCTTCAGGTCGAAACGAACCAGATCGGCACGTAGCGCAACGAGCTGTTCCAGTGAACTTTCCGGTCGCCCGGCAACAGCGGCAAACAGGGTCACTTCAGCCCTGGCGTCGTCAGTCAGTGTGATTCGATTAACCTGAACCAGCAGATGGATCTTCTGGTGCGTCAGGAAATAGCCTGCGAGCAGGCGCATAATGTCCTTACGATGCCGCCCACTCTCATCCTGATACTGTTCAGAGACAAAAGCAGCGGATTCGGTGACAGAGCGGGACTCCACCGCCACCTCGCCGGCAGATAGCATTGCACGAATTTCATCTTCAGGAGAGACCTTCTCCTCTGAACATCCGGCAAGCATCAGGAGAGAAAAGCATAAGAGAGTAAGACCGGTTTTGCGCATCTGCATCCTTTGAACTAAATGGCTCTGCACGAAACTACTGTGTCTCAATGCGGATTCCTTGTAGGAGCGGCTTCAGCCGCGATCAGAGTGAACTCGTCGCTTTTTCGCGGCTAAAGCCGCTCCTACAGGTAGTTTAAGAGCCGTGGAACAGTAAATTAGTACAGAGCCTCTTAGATTATATGTTGGCTTTCGGCCTCAGGCGTTCTGCAACTGCTCCACAACTCGCAGCAGTTTCTCTCTCGCTTCATCAGCCACCTCTTTTACCTCGGCAGAGCCTGACAGGCCCAGCACAGCCTGGGGATCCATAAAACTGACAACTGTCTCACCAACACTCTGCTCACGTACGATCAGATTGCAGGGTAACAATACACCGGCGTTGGGCTCAGCAGTAAGCACCCGGTCGGCCAGCTTAGGATTACAAGCACCAAGAATATGGTAAGCAGGGATATCCTTGTCTATCTTCATCTTGAAGGTAGCCTGAACATCCACATCGCTGACGATACCCAGCTGGTTTTCCATCAACACCTTACGTACCTGTTCCATTGCCTGGTCGAAGGGTTGATTAAGAGTAAGATTGAATTCGTACATGGGTACTCCGTCTATTGAAAATTGAATTGGATGATTATCTATAACCCTTTCTCATTACCCTCAATGCTCAGCCACTGATAGAAGGAAATGAGCCAATATTGGCCGCAAATAAACGCGTATGAACGCAAATATATGAAATGCTCCCCCTATTGCAAAGTGTCTGAACATGCCCTTGGTGATTATTTGAGCACAACATCCAGACAATTTATCCGTGAAGCGCCATATTCGCGTTTATTCGAGCACACACTTTTCATCGCGGTTCGAGAAACCGCTCCTACAGGGAGTGGCGCTCACCGCAGGCTAAGCACATCCTGCATATCGAACAGGCCATTATCGCGTTGGCAGATCCAGCCGGCGGCGCGAGCGGCACCGTTGGCAAAGGTCATGCGGCTGGAGGCCTTGTGGGTGATCTCCACCCTTTCACCGGTGGTGGCAAAAAGTACGGTGTGATCACCGACGATGTCTCCCGCTCGGATCGTTTCAAAACCGATGGTTTTGGGGTCACGCTCACCGGTGTTCCCTTCACGGCCATAAACTGCACACTCCTTGAGATCACGCTTCAGCGCTTCGGCCACCACTTCACCCATTCTCAGTGCGGTACCCGAGGGGGCATCGACCTTGTGACGATGATGGGCTTCAATCACCTCGATGTCTGCCATATCACCCATTACCCGTGCAGCAATATCGAGCAGTTTGAAACAGAGATTGACGCCAACGCTCATATTGGGGGCAAAAACAACACCTATTTCATCAGCGGCACTGCTCAAAGCCTCTTTCTGCTCATCATCGAGCCCGGTAGTACCTATGACCATACGCTTGCCGTTGGCACGACAGATTGCCAAGTGAGCCATTGTGGCAACAGGAGCAGTAAAATCGATCACCACGTCAAAGTCATCTATCACCTTCTCCAGAGAGTCTGTAACGGTGACACCCAAGTGACCGACAGCAGCCAATTCACCGGCATCACAGCCGACGAGACTGCTCTCCGCTCTTTCAGTGGCGGCGCCCAGCAGCATCCCTTCACCATCATTAATCGCCTGGATCAGCGACTTACCCATACGCCCGGCGGCACCAACCACAGCTATACGAACCATGCTATATTACCTTAATAAATAGATATAACTTACTGTTTTTTATTGGTATAAACAGCAATACATCAGAACCCCATACCTTCAAAAAACTTCTTCACACCATCCATCCAGTTTGAAGACTGGGGACTGTGTTTGGCACCGGTACCCTTCATGGTAGCGTCAAACTTCTTAAGAAGATCCCTCTGCTTATCTGTCAGGTTTACCGGCGTCTCCACTGTCACTCGACAGAGCAGATCACCCATAGGGCCGCCACGTACCGGTTTGACACCCTTACCACGCATTCTGAAGAGTTTGCCGGATTGTGTACCCATGGGTATCTTCAGTACCACTTTGCCATCTAAAGTGGGTACTTCGAGTTCTCCACCCAGGGCCGCTTTAACAAAACAGATAGGTACTTCGCTGTAGAGGTTGTTCTCTTCGCGACTGAAGATCGGGTGCTCCTTGACCGCGATCTGTACGTAGAGGTCGCCGGAAGGCCCTCCACTATCTCCCGCTTCTCCCTCCCCACTTAGACGAATGCGGTCGCCGTTATCAACGCCGGCGGGAACATTCACTGTGAGTGTCTTATGCTCCTGTACCCGACCTGCACCACGGCAGGCGGGACAAGGATCATCAATCATTGTTCCCTTGCCACGACAGCTTGGGCATGTCTGCTGCACAGAGAAAAAGCCCTGCTGCATACGGACCTGACCGTGACCACCGCAGGTATCACAGGTTTTTGGCTTAGAGCCTTTTCTGGCACCCGTACCATTACATGGATTGCACTTCACCATTGTCGGGATGCGAATCTTGGCCTTGGTGCCCGTTACGGCCTCCTCCAGGGTGACCTGCAGGTTGTAGCGCAAATCGGCGCCACGATGGACTCTGGGGCCGCCACCCCTGCCGGCACCGCCGAAAATATCACCAAAGACATCACTGAACACATCACTGAAACCGCCATCACCCCCGGGGCCACGACCGGCACCCATGGAAGGGTCGACTCCGGCATGGCCAAACTGGTCATAGGCGGTTCGTTTTTGGGCATCAGAGAGTACTTCATAGGCCTCTTTGGCCTCCTTGAAGTGCTTCTCGGCATCTTTTGCCTGGTCACCGGTATTTCTATCAGGGTGATGCTTCATTGCCAATCGGCGGTAGGCCTTTTTAAGCTCGGCCTCGCTGGCATTCTTGCTTACACCCAGAACTTCGTAATAGTCACGCTTCGACATAGTTGATCTATTTCGCAAACCATCAAAGCGTGAAAGCACAGAAAGTATTACTCACTCTCCACGCCCCCACGCTTTTGCGGTTGTTAAGCGGGCATTAATCGCCCGTGGATTCCTGCTTACTTATCGTTTTTAACCTCTTCAAACTCAGCATCGATGACATCGTCATCGGCACCGGAAGAGTCGCCTTCACCCGCAGCAGCGGCAGCGGCAGCGGCTTCTGCATCACCACCCTTATCGGCATAGAGGCGCTCGGCCATTTTGGCTGAAGCATCGGTAAGAACCTTGGTCTTGGCTTCTATATCATCCTTATCCTCACCATTCATCGCCTCTTCGAGATCCATGATGGCAGCCTCGATAGACTCCTTTTCGCCCTCTTCCAGTTTGTCGTCACCCAGCTCGTCCATCGACTTCTTGATAGCGTGAATCATGCTGTCAGCCTGGTTACGAACCTGCGCCAATTCCTGGAATTTACGATCTTCATCAGCATTGGCTTCTGCATCTTTGATCATGCGGTCGACCTCATCATCGCTGAGGCCGGAGGAGGCCTTGATTATGATCGACTGCTCCTTGCCCGTTGCCTTATCTTTAGCAGAGACATGAAGAATACCGTTGGCATCAATATCGAAGCTCACCTCAATCTGTGGCATACCACGAGGAGCCGGCGGGATGTCGGTCAGATCGAAACGACCCAGTGATTTGTTGGCGGACGCCTGCTCACGTTCACCTTGAAGCACATGGACGGTAACTGCCGTCTGGTTGTCATCGGCAGTCGAGAATACCTGACTGGCATTGGTAGGAATGGTGGTGTTCTTATCAATCAGCTTGGTCATCACACCACCCATGGTCTCAATACCGAGTGAGAGTGGGGTGACATCAAGAAGCAATACATCTTTTACTTCACCGCCAAGTACGCCGCCCTGAACTGCAGCACCGATGGCCACAGCTTCGTCCGGGTTGACGTCTTTGCGAGGCGCTTTGCCGAAGAACTTCTCGACCACTTCCTGCACCTTGGGCATACGGCTCTGGCCACCTACCAGGATCACTTCGTCAATCTCATCCGCATCCAGGCCCGCATCATTAAGGGCTGTTTTGCAGGGGTTGATGGTACGGGTGACCAGCTCTTCAACCAGTGCTTCCAGCTTGGAGCGGGTCAGCTTGATGTTGAGATGCTTGGGACCGGAGGCATCAGCGGTAATGTAGGGTAGATTGATGTCTGTCTGCTGACCGGATGAGAGCTCGATCTTCGCTTTCTCCGCACCCTCTTTCAGACGCTGCAGGGCCAGGGGATCATTACGTAGATCGAAGCCCTGTTCCTTTTTAAACTCTTCCACCAGGAAATCGATGATCCGCATATCGAAATCCTCGCCACCGAGGAAGGTATCACCGTTGGTGGCGAGCACTTCAAACTGGTGTTCACCATCGATCTCAGCGATCTCGATGATGGAGATATCGAAGGTACCACCGCCAAGGTCGTAGACTGCCAGTTTCTGATCACCGCGTTTCTTGTCCATGCCGTAGGCCAGGGCCGCGGCGGTAGGCTCGTTGATGATACGCTTTACATCCAGACCGGCGATACGACCGGCATCTTTTGTTGCCTGACGCTGGGAGTCGTTGAAGTAGGCGGGAACAGTAATCACCGCTTCCGTCACATCTTCGCCAAGGTAATCCTCAGCAGTCTTCTTCATCTTCTGGAGAATTTTGGCGGAAACCTCGGGGGCGGCCATCTTCTTGCCGTTGGCCTCAACCCAAGCGTCACCGTTGTCCGCTTTGACGATCTTGTAAGGCACCATGCTGATATCACGCTGTACCACATCGTCTTCGAAACGACGGCCGATCAGGCGCTTGATGGCATACAACGTGTTTGTAGGGTTGGTTACTGCCTGGCGTTTTGCAGACTGACCGACCAGTATCTCGCCGTCACTACCGAAAGCAACAATTGAGGGGGTGGTGCGATCGCCTTCGCTGTTTTCGATAACGCGGGTTTGGTCACCTTCCATCACTGCTACGCAGGAGTTGGTGGTACCCAGGTCGATTCCGATGATTTTTCCCATTTTCAGGTATCTCCAGTCTGGTAAATCTTTAATTCTTAAATTAATTCGGGCTATTGTGCAGATGGGGTGTTACATCCACTTATTCAAGCCTGTTCGTCTTCTTTTAATACTTACCCCTGAGAGACAATCACCATCGCAGGTCTCACAAGGCGTCCATTGAGGCTATACCCCTTCTGAACTACCGTTACGACGGTGCTGGGGGGGACATCATCCCGTGGGATCATGGTCATCGCCTGATGCAGCTCCGGATCGAACGGTTCACCTTCGGGATTAATCTGGAAGACAGTGAACTTCTCCATCACATCACCAAACAGTTTCAGGGTCAGCTCAGTACCTTCGCGCAGTTTCTCTACATCAGCATTTTCATCCTGGGCGGCGAGTAGTCCCAACTCCATGCTGTCGCGCACCGGCAACAGTTCATTGACAAAACGTTCCAGGGCATATTTGTGAGCATTTTCCAGATCGCGGTCCTGGCGCTTGCGCAGATTGTCCATTTCAGCTTTGCTGCGGATCAACTGATTCCAGTGCTCGTCGGCCTTGCTGCGCGCATCTTCCAACATCAGGACCAGCTCTTCGGATGAGAGAGCCTCCATGGATTTCGACGCCTGCTCTGTGGCCTCGGTCTCCCGGTCAACTGTTTCAGGGGCCTCGACCTCGGCCTCCTCAGCGGTTACCTCCTGATCTTTCGACATTATTCTTCCTCGAGCTCTCTGTAAAAAATGTGATAACTGGACAATCATGGGCACTCACTGGGCAATTCCGGAGTGCCGTAGTTAAATGAACAACCACAAGTTGGGGGTGGTTAACGGGATTTCAAGGCCGCACCAAGTATTTTTGCAGTAATATCGACGATAGGAATGACCCGGTCATAAGCCATGCGGGTGGGACCAACCACGCCCAGCACACCCGCCACCTGATCGTCGGTGCCGTAGGGGGCGGTAACCAGGCTGCACTGATCCAGGGTTTTATAGCCGGACTCCTCTCCGATAAACAGCTGAACCCCCTTGGCCTGCATCGATGCATCGAGCAGCTGCAGCAGTTGATGTTTCTCTGAAAATGAGTCGAACAGCTCCCGCAGATGCTCCACCTGGGTGAATTCATTGAACCCCATTAGGTTGGTCTGACCGGCCATGACATAATCACCATTGCTGTTGGTACTGTCTATCACCTGCTCTGCCATCTCCAGGGCACGGGCCATGATCCGGTCCATATTACTCTTGGTCTCCCGCATATCCGACACCAGCCGTCGATGCATCTCCTCCAGCCCTTCACCGGCGTAGTGTTGGTTAAGCAGGTTGGCTGCCTGCTCTAGCTCGGAGGCTGAGTAGTTTTTACTCGTCTCGACGATGCGGTTATGCACCTCGCCCTCGCGTGTTACCAGAATCGCCAAGACGCGACTTCCTGAGAGCGGTAGAAACTCGATCTGTCTAAAGATCACCTGCTCCCGGCGCGGCACCATCACCACACCGGCCATCTGTGTCAAACCGGAGAGCAGTTTGGAGGCGGATTCCACCAAAATTTTTGAATCCCCCTCACCTTCCAGCTGGTGCTGCAGCTGCTTGACCTGATTGACTTTCAACGGACGAAGGGTAACAAGAGAGTCAACGAACATACGGTAGCCGGAGGCGGTGGGTACACGTCCTGCCGAAGTGTGGGGGGAGACCACCAGTCCCAACTCCTCCAGGTCCGACATTACATTTCGGATGGTTGCGGGACTGAGGTCGAGACCGGAATCACGAGCCAGAGTGCGGGACCCCACCGGCTCACCGTCCTTTATATAGCGTTCGATCAGCACTTTTAGAAAGTACTGCGCTCGCTCGTTGATGCTTCCTCCACTCAGCCCTTTTGTCTCTGTCACCTGCAAACCTCGGATGAAACTACTCAGACCACTGGGCAAAAATGCTCTTTTACCGGCGTTCCTAATGGAGAGAGTTCTACCTCCCCCTGGAAATACCAAAGCCTGATACTGTAAAAATGGCCCGGCCGACGCATCTTGTTTTGAGTGCCGGGGACCGGAAATTATCATTTTCGACCGTTATGCTGTCAAGCTATCATCAACTAACCGAAGATAACAGTTGGCGGGCCATTTCCTCCGTGGTAATTTTGATTCATCACCACTAATAAGCATAATCAAAGCCATGCCAGAAAAATTCCACAAAGTAGGACTGATAGGTAGACACGGCGACGCCACACCCCAGGAGACACTGGTCAAACTGAGCCGGTTTCTACTTGATCTTGGGCATGATGTCTTACTGGAGGAGGAGACCGCCCTGCGCCTTGCGGAGCTGACTCTAAATAGGGCCACTCTGGATGAAATCGGCAGTAGCTGCGACCTGGCCATTGTAGTAGGTGGTGACGGTACGCTCCTGCACAGCGCCCGCTCCCTCGCCGACTACGACATCCCTCTGCTTGGCGTCAACCTGGGCCGTCTCGGCTTTCTGACCGATATCTCCCCGAGTGAGATGCGAAGAGCCATAAAGCAGATACTCACCGGTCACTATGAAGAGGAGCAACGCTTCCTACTCACCGCAGAGGTAGACGGCACCTTCTACACCGCCCTTAATGATGTGGTGATCCATAAGTGGAACAGTGCCCGCATGATAGAGTTTGAGGTCTATATCGATGGAAGTTTTGTCGATGCACAGCGCTCCGACGGAGTGATAATCTCTACACCCACAGGGTCCACCGCCTATGCCCTCTCCGGCGGCGGACCTCTACTCCACCCCAGTCTCAATGCCATAGCGCTGGTACCTATCTGCCCCCACACCTTGAGCAATCGGCCGATCGTTGTCAGTGGTGACAGTACAATCGAAGTACGAGTCAGTCCCAATATCGATACTGACCATTTCCGTGTCACCAGCGATGGACAGACCTGTCTACCGCTCAAGAGCAGGGAAGTCACTATCCGCAAGCACCCACATCTTGTACGGCTACTGCATCCTCACGACCACGATCACTTCAATATACTGCGTGCGAAGCTGGGTTGGGGAGATCATCCAACCTGATGACTCTCAGAAGCCGGTCACAGCGTACGCTTGGATGCCGCAGAGATAACATATAAGAAAACCGGTACGGCCTATTTCTTGTTGTAGGAGCGACTTCAGACGCGAAAGAATTTGGTAGAATATCAACTATTGGTGCCATACCCATCGCGACTAAAGTCACTCCTACAGCACATCATGTACTTAGGTTAGCGGCGGTATCGCTGTTGATATATGAATATATAATTCAATCTATTACAGATTATTTTTAATGTATTTCTTTAGATAAATACCACCATGCTCCAACACATCCATATTAAAGATCTAGCCATTGTTACCGACCTGGAGATGGAGTTTTGTCCAGGCATGACAGCCCTTACCGGTGAGACAGGGGCGGGCAAGTCGATTCTCATCGACGCCCTCGGCCTGGTGCTGGGTGACCGAGCCGATAACGGCATGATCCGCAATGGTTGTGAACGTGCTGAGATATCCGCCGGCTTCACCATTGACGAAAAAGGGACCGCTGCCGATTGGTTGCGAGAAAATGCCCTGGACGATGGTGACCAATGCATACTGCGCCGTGTTCTGACACGCACCGGCAACTCCCGCGCCTTCATCAACGGCAGCCCGGCACCAGTAAAGACTTTGCAGCAACTGGGGGAGCTAATGGTGGATATTCACGGCCAGCACGCCCACCAGTCACTGCTGCGGCGCGATCACCAACGGGAACTTCTCGACGGCTACGCAGGCCATCAGACTTTGTGCGAAAAAACCGCAGCACTTCACCACGACTTGAAATCAGCAAAGGAGAGGCTGGCCGATCTGGCAGCTGCCTCTCTCGACCGTGAGGCCCGAATCGACCTACTCTCTTACCAAATTAATGAGTTGGACGAGTTGAAGCTTGAGGTGGGTGAGCTGGAGACGCTACTGGATGAGCATAAACGACTCAGCAACGCAGGCGAGCTGATCGAGAGCTGCAATCGAATACTCAATACCCTGAACGATGGTGACGAAACCGCCCTCACCCTGATCAATCGCGCCCTAAGCGAGCTGAACTCACTCAATGATCCCGCCCCCGGACTGAAAGAGAGCCGTGAGATGTTGGAGAGTGCCGCTATCCAGGTAGAAGAGGCTGCTTCTAATCTGCGAGACTACGGCAGCGGTCTGGAGCTGAGCCCCGACAGACTCGATCAACTGGACCGCCGGCTGACAGAGATCCACGACTTGGCGCGAAAATATCGCTGCCGCCCGGAAACGCTACTCGAAACCCAGGGGGCGTTAACCACAGAATTGGATCAGCTGAAAAACACCACTACTCAGCTATCCAACCTGGAGCAGGAGGTGGCGACACTCTGGAGCGACTACCGGGAGCAGGCGTTAAGATTGGACAAAAGCCGCAAAACTGCTGCAAAAAAACTCAGCAAGCAGGTGGTTGAGGGGATTCACTCCCTCGGCATGTCCAACGGCATGCTAAAGGTGGACGTAATCACGCTTGACGATGAAAAAGCCTCGGCCTTTGGCCTCAACCAAATTGAGCTGCTTTTCAGCGCCAATCCGGGACAGCCCCCTCAGCCACTAAGCAAAGTAGCCTCCGGTGGTGAGCTCTCCCGTCTCAGCCTCGCTATTCAAGTAGCCACCATCAGCTGCGCCAAGGTGCCAACACTGATTTTTGATGAAGTGGATGTCGGTATCGGTGGCGGTGTTGCAGAGATAGTCGGTCGTCTGCTGCGAAAACTGGGAGAGTCACGCCAAGTACTCTGCGTCACCCACCTACCCCAGGTGGCCTCCCTGGGGCATCAGCACCTGTTGATCCACAAGGAGTCCAAACAGAAGCGTACCCATACTCACATTACCCAACTTGATCAGAAACAGCGGATTGAGGAGGTCGCGCGGATGCTTGGAGGGCTCGACATCACCGGCCAGACCCTTGCCCACGCCAGAGAGATGGTACAGCTGAAACATCCCAACTAATCAGGTATTATCTGGGTGATAGACCACTCAATCAGGAAGCGGAAAATTCGAATGCAGAAACACCTCGTCACTTTGGCCTGCCTTGCGGCTGTGATCACCTCCGGCTGCTCGTCCATGGAAGAGTTAACCGGGGCCGTTCCTGATGCCTTCGCCAAAACTTCACTGGTCTACCGAGCCGATATCCAGCAAGGTAACGTGGTAGATCAGAAGGTGGTCAACAAGCTAAAACCGGGTATGTCTAAAAGCCAGGTCAGTTACCTGATGGGAACTCCGATGCTGGTTGATGTATTTCACCAGGAGCGCTGGGACTACATCTACAGAGTCCAAAAAGGAGGGGGAGAGACCACCCAGGAAAGGATTGCCCTCTACTTTGAGGATGACCGTCTAATACGGATCGATGGAGATTTCCGCCCTCAGCCCGTTGCTGAAGGTGGTGAAAAAGCAGAGGATGTAGTTATTACCGTCCCCGACTACACCGGCGATGATGGCCTTCTTACCCAGACACTGCAGAAAATCGGGGTCGATACCAAAGAGTAACTCCCTTCAGGTCTACACGGGTGAGAGCCCTGCATGAAAAGAGATGCGGCCGAACAGATGAAACTGCACGGCTGTTAACGTCATTCAGGTGCCTTTTTTGAGCGCCTTTCCTTCCGCCGCACGCTTCTTACGCGCCTCTTTGGGGTCAGCGATCAATGGCCTGTAAATCTCCACCCGATCACCTGATTTTAACTCCACATTCATTTTTGCCGCTTTACCAAAGATACCAACCTTAGTCTTTGCTAAGTCGATCTCCGGAAAGTGATCACTAATTTTTGAGCGCTCAAGGGCCTGTTCGACGGTCATCCCCTTCTCCCCGGTAACGGTAAGAATCAGCTGTTCATCGTCACGGGCATAAGCCACTTCTACATCAAATTGGTCACTTGCCACTATGCACCTCATCCGCACGTTTACAGAAAGAATCAACCAGAGTATTGGCAATCTGGCTGAATACCGCACCAAAAGCGGTATCGATTAGTTTACCTGAAAAAGAGAAATCGAGCTCCAACTCAACCTTGCAAGCATCCTCCCGCAGTGCGGTAAAACGCCACTCGCCGCTAAGCTTTTTGAACGGGCCTTCCTGCAGCTCGATGGCCATACGATCAGGGGGATAGAGACGGTTGCAGGTAGAGAACTTCTGCCGAATGCCCATCCGCGCCACCTCCAGCTCACCGCAAAGCCGCTCATCATCTTTTGATATCACTCGGGTGGAGTGGCACCAGGGAAGAAACTGTGGGTAGGACTCGAAGTCGTTGACCAACTCAAACATCTCTGACGCCGAATGGGCCACCAAGGCGCTTTTATGTACAACAGGCAACTAAATAACTCCAATCGCCCCCAGCAGAATCAGTAGTAAAGCTGCAGGCGCAACAATTCGAATAGCGGCATACCATAACCGAAAACCGGTCCCAGTTCTCCCCCCCAACTCCTCTACCAGCAAAGTTTTTGGCAGTACCCAGCCGGCAAACAGCGCTATAGCGAAACCGCCGATGGGTAAAATAATACTGGAAGAGAGGATATCAAGCAGGTCATATACCCCGTGGCGCCTCACCTCACCGGCAAAATCAAACTCAAACGACCAGGCGCCAAAGGAGAGAATGGAGACTACCCCAAGCAACCAGGTAAAGAGACCGACCCAAACTGCCGCCCGAATCCGCTGAACCTGGCGATTCTCCACCAACCAGGCCACCATCGGTTCCAGCAGAGCGATGGCGGAGGTCCAGGCGGCAAACAGCAGCAGAATAAAAAAGAGTGTGCCGAAAAGCCACCCAAAAGGCATGTGACCAAAGGCGATAGGCAGGGAGAGGAAGATTAATCCGGGGCCGCTTGCAGGAGCGAGCTCACTGGCAAAAACCAATGGAAAAACAGCCAACCCGGCCAGTAGTGCGATGATAGTGTCAAAAGCAGCAACCGCAAGAACCGTTTTAGCGATGGGTACATCACTGGGCAGATAGGAGCCGTAGACCATGACCGCACCCGCACCCAGGCTGAGAGTAAAGAATGCATGGCCCATGGCGGTAAGCACGCCACCCGTGGTGAGCGCAGCGAAATCAATATTGAACATAAAGCTCACCCCCTGCCCAAAGTGGTCGTTGGTTGAGATATAGGCATAACCCACCAGAATCAGCAGCAACAGGAACAGCGCAGGCATGAGGATTTTTATAGCGTGCTCCAGGCCGGAGCGTACACCACGGGAGACCACCATCGCCGTCATCACTATAAACAGAGTGTGCCAGGCCAGCATCCGCTCTGGATCGCTCACCAGGAAAGCAAAGATACTCTCAGCACCATCCTTGGTTACCCCGGAAAAAACACCGCCGGCCATGCGCACAGCATAGGCCAGCGTCCAACCGGCGATAACACTGTAGTAGGAGGTAATAATCAAGCCGGCGACCATGCCCAAGGCGCCTATGTACTGCCAACGACAGTTGCTCTGGGCCTCACCGGCGAGATCACGCAGGCTGTTGATCGGGCTCTGACGCCCCCGGCGGCCGATCAAAACCTCAGAGATCATCACCGGTACACCGATCAGGGCAATCGAGACAAGGTAGACCAGCACAAAAGCGCCGCCGCCATTCTCTCCTACCAAATAGGGAAACTTCCAGACATTACCCAACCCGACCGCTGCACCAGTGGCCGCAAGAATAAACGTCAAACGTGATGACCACTGACCGTGAATCGAAATCTGTTCAGACAATCAAGGACTCCCCCTGGAGCCTAAGCTTCCTGCCATTTTTTTCATCAAATGTCGGCTGCAAATAAAGCACAAACCACACTCTGTGGAGTGTGTTGAAAAAGCGCCGCTCCTCTCATCCTGCAGAGGATGTAGAAAAAGAACTCCTTAGTCGTCAGGAGTACAACATAAAACCAATCAACCAACTGATTTTATTTGGCTTACTGAGTCAAAACTTGCCTGCATATTGCCTACAGCACCCTCTAAAATGGCAAGGGATAGATCATGCAGTAATGATTTTCTATCTCAAGTTTCGGAGTTCAAATGACGCAAAAGGCTTGGATAGACCGTCCCTTCTCCCTACGAGGGAGAAGGCCAGGATGAGGGAAATTAAAAGAATCAAAGCGTTAGCTTTTCAACACCCCTCACCCCAACCCTCTCCCTGAAGAGGGTGTCGTAATAGCACCAGTCCCTTCTCCCTACGAGGGAGAAGGTTAGGATGAGGGTGTATTAAATCAATAAGTTATCTATTGATCCCCCTCACCCTCTCCCCGGTGGGGAGAGGGGACTTTTACGACACCCTCCTGAGGGAGAGGGGGCTAATGAACCCCGAAACTTGTGTTTCTATTTATGTCCGTTCATCTAAAGCGACTTCTATTCTCATTGAAATAGCGTGACCTGACAAGTTGTCATTGTCGCCGCCCCAAGATAAATAGTGGCGCCCTCCCCACCCCGTCACTTACAATCCACCGCCATGGCAAAGAAATCAAAGAAAAAGGCTGGGCACGGCGGTTCAACGATCGCCCTCAATAAAAAGGCCAAGCACGAATACTTTATCCAGGACCGCTTCGAAGCGGGTATCGCTCTGGAAGGCTGGGAGGTGAAAAGCCTCAGGGACAAGCGTGTCCAACTGGCCGAGAGCTACATCTACATCAAGGGCAACGAGGCCTTCCTGCTGGGCTGCCTCATCACCCCAATGCCCACAGCCTCAACCCACATCAAGCCGGAACCCACCCGCACCCGCAAGCTCCTACTCCACCGCCAGGAGCTGGACCGACTCATCGGCAACGTCGAGCGCAAGGGCTTCACCCTGATTCCCACCGCCATGTACTGGAAAAATGGTCGGGCCAAGGTAGAGATCGGCCTCGCCAAGGGCAAACAGCTCCACGACAAACGCGCCACCGAAAAAGATCAAGACTGGCAGCGGGACAAACAGCGTATCCTCAAGGCCCATTAAAAGAACATCGTAGGAGCGGTTTCTCGAACCGCGAAGAAATCATTATCGCGCTTCGAGAAAGCACACCTACAAACTGCGACGGTACCGCGCCAGTTCGCCCCCCACTATTCCCCCCGATAGATAAAATCCCCAATGACAATGAACTTCCCTGCGCCTATAATGTCCATTCTGGTGTACCTAACAGGGGGCGACATGGCTTCGACGTGGGTAACAAAACCGGAGGTGCATGCCGAGGATACAGATACCCTCGTGAAAAATTCTGTAACACTATAGTTGCCAACGACGACAACTACGCACTCGCCGCTTAATAACCGGTAGATGCCGTCTGACTGGAGCCGTTCTTGTGCGTCCAGGTCCTTCGGGACATTCAGGCGTCATATCTCACAAGATCGCGAAGAAACACGTCTGGGGTGGATTCGCTAAAACTTAACCAGAACCGCCGTATACACGCCCTGTCTGTCGGGCAGTAGCCGGTTAAATATAATCGACAGTCTAAGCATGTAGAGCCGATGGCGGAGTACTTGCGGACGCGGGTTCGATTCCCGCCGCCTCCACCAATTTATTCAATGATATCAATGTGTTAGAAATTAGTACCGCCCAAGGATGGGCATGATTTGGGCTACATTGGGCATGATTTGGGCTACATTGGGCATGGTTTGGGCAACATTTGGACAACATTTTGTGTCCTCGAAAAGAAGACCTGTCGACACCCTGCGTGAGGCACTCTTAGCCCTACTCCAGCAATTTCAGACAAATGCCATCGCCCTGCAGACACGCAGTCAATTGGCACCTTTTCTGAGATCGCTCTCGACTTGCAGCGCGATCTACTCAATAATTATGATCAGTCTGCGATGGTCGTAATTAATTTCAAGGACCAGCTACAGCCTGGTACCTTTGAATATGCCCTCCATCATCTAGTGGAAAATAAGCTCAGTTTTTCGGTTTTCTACAAGCACTACAAAAATGACGGTGTCGGCTGTTCTGCCTACGATCCGGCGATCCTTCTCAAGATCATCCTCTTTGCCTACTCCAAGGGCATTAAGTCCAGCCGGGAAATCCAGTGGTGCTGTGAAAACAACATCATCTTCAAGGCTCTCTCCTGCGATACCGTTCCCCACTTCACCACAATCGCAGCCTTTGTCAGTGAACACCCAGAGGAGATCGAAGCGATATTTGAACAGATCGTACTGATCTGTGACCAGGAAGGATTGCTGGGCAAGGAACTCTTTGCCATCGACGGCAAGATGACCTCTAATGCCACCAAGAAATGGTCGGGAACCCTCTAAGCGAGTCTTCGATTTCGTGATGCAAAACGGGACATCCAAGTCCCCCTTTTGCACTCAATCTTCGACAGCCTATTATTGCCCCGGCCGTCCCGGTCTCCAGCACTACGCAATAACATCGCAAGCTCGTTACTGCTTCGTCGCTGGCTCCCGAGATGACTTAACGTCGCGTTCGTATGCGATCTTTGGATTCCCTCTGGCGCTATGCGCACGCCGGGCATCCAGTATCGCCTCGCGACTACCGGGGACTAACCGCCTCGGCTTTCAGCCTTCCTTGGCGGTCAGCGAAGGAACTGGAAGAGAAACGGGATAAGATCAAGCGACAAATCACCCACCACCTCCAGGAGCACAAGCGCACCGATAAATCGGAGGCCCGTGATGAGGAGAAGCGTAAAAGATCAGAACAGGCGATAGAAACCCTAAATAAGGCCTTTAACAAGATAGATAACTTTTTAAAGTCAGCCAGCCCAAGGATGGGCCAAGGTAAAAGACCAAAGGAATAAGCGAGTCTTCGATTTCGTGATGCAAAACGGGACATCCAAGTCCCCCTTTTGCACTCAATCTTCGACAGCCTATTATTGCCCCGGCCGTCCCGGTCTCCAGCACTACGCAATAACATCGCAAGCTCGTTACTGCTTCGTCGCTGGCTCCCGAGATGACTTAACGTCGCGTTCGTATGCGATCTTTGGATTCCCTCTGGCGCTATGCGCACGCCGGGCATCCAGTATCGCCTCGCGACTACCGGGGACTAACCGCCTCGGCTTTCAGCCTTCCTTGGCGGTCAGCGGTGGAGAGTAACATCACTGACAACGAATCCTGCAAGATGACCACCAGCAAGGGTACCCTGCAGGGCTACAACGGTATCGCCACCGCTGATAAAAAACATCAGATCATCGTCGATGCCAGTATCTTCGGTGAAGGTCAGGAACACCACACCCTGGTACCCATACTGGAGAAGGTAAAACAGCGCTTTAGTGATCTCAAGCTTTCAAAAGACATCTACAAGTCAGGCACCATTGTCACCGCCGATACCGGCTTTGCCAATGAGAGCAACAACAAGTACCTCCATGAACACGAGATAGATGCTTACATACCCGACAACCAGTTCCGCAGTCGTGATCCAAAGTTTGCTGATCAAAAGGAAAAGTTACAAGAGTGTCGCTACCTCCAGGTAGAGACGGCCATCGCTGACCATCCCCCCCACAGATCCGGACGTGACCAATTCGGTCATCCGGTTCCTCGGTAACCAGAGGTTCAATACACCTCTGGCGCATAACTTTACTACCCTGCAAACTCTTAGACATTGTGGATAATTTTGGGTCGCGGTAACGGCATACTTTCCATCAGCTTTTCGTACTTCTCCCAGGTCAGCGTCTTCTTGCTACTACGACGATTTAACCAGAACCTCCATCCACGCCTTGCATGGTGAAGAACTACCTCCATCGCTCGCATATTGCAGCGAACACCAAAGTACTGGTAGTGCCCCCGAAGTTTCGAGCACAAAATTCTGTACTGCTTCTTCAGGTCCTGGTGCCGGTTGTTACGGCTCCAGGTCCATAGGGCTTGTACGGTTTTCCTGACTTTCTTGCGCGCAGTCTTGCGCTTGATAACCCAATAACCTCGCCTCGTTCTCGCCCAGTAGTGGGTAAATCCGAGAAAATCGAATGTGTTGTCCCCACGGGTGGCCTCCTTGCGAGAGGCCGGTTTTCCGAAGGCGAGTAGGTGGCTTTTCTCTGGATGTATTTCCAGTCCATATCTCTCGAAGCGCTTGGGCAAGACTTCCATCACCCGCCGGGCATCCTCTTCATACTGAAAGCCGATGACAAAGTCATCGGCAAACCGCACGATAAAACAGTGCCCGCGCATCCTTGGCTTCACTTCGTTGAAGAACCACTCATCCAGTACATGGTGGAGGAATATATTCGCAAGGCAGGGTGAAATTGTCCCGCCCTGGGGTGTACCCCTGTCACTGTAGGTGATCTGATCTCCCTCCATCACTCCCGCATTCAACCACTTCCCGATCAGGCGAAGCAGTCCACCATCATTGATCCGTTGCTGGATGAACGTCCGCAACCAGCTCCAATCAATGTTGTCGAAAAATCCACTGATGTCCGCATCGTAAATCCATTGGATGCCGTGCTCCATGCACTGCGATCGGATCTCTCCAATCGCCTGGTGGGCACTACGTGCCTCCCGAAATCCATAAGAGAATGGGTAGAAGTCCTGTTCATACACCGTTCCCATTAGCATCGCTACCGCTTTCTGGACTATTTTGTCTTCTATCTCCAATAGTCCGATCGGTCGTTTCTTTCCTCCCTCCTTTTCGATCCATACGCGCTTGATTGGCGGCGCTATATAACGCTGCTCCCTCAACCGGGCATGAAGGTCGATCAGGTTGGCTTCCAGTTCCTTGCCATAGTCCTTTACGGTTACACCGCTCAGGCCCGCCGCTCCATCCTTGCGCAGCCGATTGTAGGCTTCTCGAAGAAAGTCCACGTCCATGCGGTGAATCAGGGTGGTAAACACCCTGTCCGGATGTACGATCGCTTGCTCTGCAATTTGCCGAAGTTGCGTTGATATGATTTCTGATCTCTTGGTATCTCTCATCTTTCCATCCGACAAAACGTTACCTGATTACCCACCAGGCTCAGCTATTGAGCCTGTGGTGGCCACATAATGGAACCCTCTGAATATACGAGGGTTTCCATCATGCCAAAAAATACTATCCAGTTTCAAAAAGGGCTTGGTTTGCACGAATTTCTGGAAAAATATGGTACCGATACTCAATGCAGCCAAGCGTTGCATCGACTTCGCTGGCCAAGTGGATATGTTTGCCCAGAGTGCGGTAACGCAACGTGCTGCGAACTCAAAAGCCGCAAGATATACCAGTGCCATAAATGTCATCACCAGACATCGCTTACTGCGGGTACCATTTTTCATGGCACAAAGTTGCCTTTGAAGAAATGGTTTCTGGCCATCTATTTGCTGACCCAGCGTAAAAAGAGCACCTCTGCCTTGCAACTGTCTCGTGAGATTGGAGTGAACTACAACACTGCGTGGAAGCTCAAGCACAAACTGATGCAGGTAATGATGGAACGCCAGGGTAAGAAAAAGCTGACTGGCCGCATTGAAATGGATGATGCATATATTGGCGGTGAAAAACCTGGTAAGCGTGGACGAGGCTCCCGCAACAAAATCCCTTTCGTAGCCGCCGTTGAGACGACGCAGGACGGCAGGCCTTTGAAAATTCATCTGCGTCGTGTGCGTGGTTTTCGTAGTGCAGAAATTGCTCGATATGCCAAGTCCAGTCTGGTTTCTGGTAGCACTGTATTCTCTGATGGTCTCTGCTGCTTCAGAGCTGTCACTGATGCTGAATGCGATCATGTGGCCATTGTGACTGGTGGCGGTCGAAAAAGCGCACAGAGCTCCACCTTCAAGTGGGTGAACACCATGCTTGGCAACGTCAAGAATTCTTTGCAGGGAACTTTTCATGCTATACGAAAAAAACATGTACCTCGTTATCTTGCCGAATTCGAATATCGGTTTAATCGTCGCTTCAATCTTCCAGAAATGATTGAGCGATTGCTCTTTGTTGCGTTGCGTACACCACCAATGCCTTATCGCTTCTTGAGAATGGCTGAGGTTTATGGGTAATCGGGAAACGTTATGCCCGGCTTCACCTTCCCTTCAGTGGGTCCCTTGGGTCTCGGTTCCCCACCTTATCGGCCTTCCTCTCCCTTCGACCATCGGTACTATGATCCGCTAAGACTACCGCTTCTCCATCTCGGGTCACTTCGCTTTCCGCTCGTTCTCCGATACCTTGCGTTCTCCCTTCTTCGTTCGTGCCCCTTTCGGCTCGCTCCACGGGTTAGGAAGATCCCCCGCAAGCGCCTGGCCGCTTTTGTATTCCGGTTTGCCTATCCCGGTGCCCTCCGCAAGGAGATGGCGGTTCTCTCGAGTTCCCAGTCTACCCTTATGTGTACATGCCCCGCTCTTGGACCCCGGTGGTGTCCCTTCAACTTGCCTTTGCGTTTCCAGGACTGCTGCCTTCCGTCTCACGAAGAACGTCGGCTTTCCCCGCTTGCGCTGGGTTATCCTTTCAGACCACGATAATAATCTTTTCGGAGCTCGGTCACGCGGCCTGCACACTCGCTACACCTGGCTTCATACACACCTTCATGGATATGCATGCAGGTTCACTACAGTTCCAGTGGCTAACCTTCTCTGATGGGCATTAGACAGTCACCTGCCTTCACCCACTGGGTAGCAATATCCAGTTTCACAGCCTCCTTTTTGATCCCCCGGATCTGAATTTACTCGACACGATCGTGAAAGATTTTGGGACATCCAAGTCTCCAAAATCAACTCGCCTACGCGACAGCCATTATGCCCCGACCGTCCTGCGTACGTCACGATTCCGTATTGCACATTGCAGCAAAGCTGCTTGTGCACTACTCCATCATGACTCCCACAATGACTCTACGGCGTTTCGGGTGCGCTCCTTGTATGCCCTACATCGCTCCCTGCCGGTCGCAATTCCGGCCATACAACCGCGCCTACGCCTATCGGGGACTTATCGCCTCGGCTTTCAGCCTTCCATGGCGATCAGCGAGCGAGTCTTCGATTTCGTGATGCAAAACGGGACATCCAAGTCCCCCTTTTGAACTCAATCTTCGACAGCCTATTATTGCCCCGGCCGTCCCGGTCTCCAGCACTACGCAATAACATCGCAAGCTCGTTACTGCTTCGTCGCTGGCTCCCGAGATGACTTGACGTCGCGTTCGCATGCGATCTTTGGATTCCCTCTGGCGCTATGCGCACGCCGGGCATCCAGTATCGCCTCGCGACTACCGGGGACTAACCGCCTCGGCTTTCAGCCTTCCTTGGCGGTCAGCGACGGAAAGCGCCACCAAGCCAAACAAAAAAGAACAAGTCCACCACAATCGCGGCATCCGAGTTCTCCCACAATCCGACTGACAAAACCTGCACTTACCCAGCAGAACATGAGATGTAGTTACGCAGTGAAAGCACAGACAATAACGGCAACCACAAGCAGTTATTTGAGGGCTGCCTCACCCATTGCAGAACATGCTCATTAAAACATCGCTGCATGCGCAACCCGGAAGCTGCAGACAGAAGAAAGGGCCATGGCAGACAGGTCTCCTTTATCATCGAAAGAGAAAAACGCCCCAACTACACTGACTGGATGAAGGCGCGTATCGATAGCGACAAAGGAAAACTGATCTACAGTCGCCGCATGTCAGTTGCCGAACCAGTGTTTGGCAATATCGAAAGCAACAAACGACTGGACAGGTTTACCCTGAGAGGAAAAAAGAAGATGCAGGGTCAGTGGTGCTTATACTGCATGGCGCATAATATAGAGAAGCTGGCAAACTATGGAGAGTTAGCGGCCTGATACAGGGCCAAAACTGGCTATATGGGATAAATTCAACAATAAATTAGGAAAATATGAGCTGTGGATTTATCAGGAAAAATTCAGAGACAGAATAATCATACAAATATTGCTGTGAGATGAAGAGTTCACAGATAGAGATAAAAAAACTTTGAAAAATATTAATCTACAGCCTCGTTATGTTTCCGAGTTACCCACAATTAGTAGACACCTTGTATAGTTAGATTTATCTATATGGAGGTGCTCAAGATGGCACGTAAGAAGACGCAAGCATACACAGAGGAGTTTCTGCGTATTCCGCCGAAGATGACCGCCGATTCCGCTGATCGTGACCGATCAACTCATCGGCTCCTCACTGGAGCGTTTTTTTACTCCGACCGGTCACTATCAGTCAACTGATCGGTGGTTTTTCTCATAGAGCCTCCACTCAGATCCAGTCGATGAGAGCCATGGAGTAATCGATCAAGAATGGCATCGGCTAGAGTCGCCTCACCAATATATTCATGCCAGTTTTTTGTCGGTAACTGACTAGTAATGAGTGTCGATTTCCTGCCATGACGATCCTCAATCACCTCCATCAGGTCCTGCCGCTGGGCTGCGGTGATTTTCTGAATACCCCAGTCATCCAGAATAAGCAGATCCATCTTCAATAATCGATTCATCAATCGAGGATAGGTCCCATCACCGTGGGAGATGCGTAGTTGTTCAAACAGATTGGGCAGGCGCAGGTAGTGTACTGATAATCCTTGGCGGCAGGCCTGATTACCTAACGCACAAGCCAGCCAAGTCTTGCCGCAACCCGTAGGGACGGTAATGCACAGATTATGTGCTTGCCGGATCCAATCGCAGCTCGCCAATGAAGCCATGTGGGATTTCTCCAGGTTTCGTGGATGGCGATAGTTGATATCCTCAACACAGGCATGCTCCCGCAGCTTGGCGGCCTTGAGCAGACGCGCCAATCGGCGGTTCTCCCGGTAGAGCACCTCACGATCCACCAAGAGGGCAAGACGTTCCCCAAAAGCAAGGGCATGGGTTTCGGGTTGCGCCTGCTGCTGCTCAAACGCATCCAGCATGCCGGTCAATTTAAGGGTGCGTAGTTGGTCAATGGTTTGTTGGTTCAACATGATGAAATCTCCTCTCAGTGGTAGTAGTCAGCGCCGCGAACATTGGCATGTAGAGGGAGTTCACTCTGCACATCCTCTTCACCTTCAATGGGCTGTTTATCCAAACCCTTCTTGAGGATGGAGGAGATGCTTTTGTAATTGGCCGAACGGATCGACAACGCTCGCTCACAGGCCTTTTCAAGACGAGACCGGTCATAGCGTCGGCTGAGGTTGAGTCGCCCCAGACAGGCGCGATATCCATGCTCTGGATGAGGTCGATTCTCCAGTTGTTGTTTGACTACCTGAGCGGTACAGGGACCGATATCACCTGCCCAGTTCATGAATCGTCCGGGTGACCAGTCCCTATGCGCTTGATGGGACTTAGGCATATATTCTGTCAAGGTGGAGAAACGACCTTGACCATGGCGGGAATGGGAAGCGACACGCTGTCCTTTGTGCATCACCTCCACCGAGGTAGCGGTCAGGCGAAGATCCAGAACCTGACCCACCAGCGCGTGAGGGACACTGTAGAAACGTTTTGCGGCCTCAACATGGTAATCGATACCGGGTTTGACCATACGCCATTCAGCGAACTCATAATCATCCTGCGGCAAGGATCTAAGAACGGGGCGGTCGATAGCCTCAAACGCTGATCACCATGGAAGGCTGAAAGCCGAGGCGATTAGTCCACGATAGGCGTAGGTGTGGTTGTATGGCCGGAATTGCGAGAAGTCACTGGAAGCGGCGCTGCCGTGGCTCTACCTGAAGGGGATTTCCAGTGGTGAGATGGGTGAGGCCCTGAAAGTGCTGGTGGGTCCGGATGTAACAGGCTTGTCGGCCAGCACGGTATCGCGTCTGAAGCAGGTCTGGGCAGAAGAATATCGGAGCTGGTGCGAGGAGCGCCTGGATAAGGAGCATTGGGTGTATGTGTGGGCAGACGGTGTCTACAGCGGACTGAGAGCAGAGCAGACGAAGCTGTGTGCCCTGGTGGTGATCGGCGTGAATGAGCGTGGTGAGAAGCATTTTCTGGCAATTGAGGATGGTGTGCGGGAGTCCACGCAGAGCTGCTGGATGCACAAGACCATGAACGTGCTGAACTGCCTGCCAAAGTCAGCTCAGCCGAAAGCGAAGCAGGCACTGCATAACATCTGGCAGGCGGAGACTCAGGCCGATGCGGAAAAGGCCTTTGATCTGTTTATCAAAACGTATGAGCCGAAGTATCCGAAGGCTGCCATCTGTCTGCACAAAGACCGAGAGGAACTGATGGCTTTCTATCACTTTCCGGCACAGCACTGGCAGAGCATTCGGACCAGCAATCTGATTGAATCAACCTTCGGGACAATCCGCCATCGAACCAAGCGTTCCAAGGGCTGCCTATCGCGTGACGGCATGCTACACATGATGTTCAAAACTCGGCCTGTGTGCCGAGAAGAAGTGGAGACGATTACGGGGTTTCGATTACTTGGCGAAGGTGATAACCGGAATCAAATTTAAAGAGGGTGTTGAGGTAACAGAAGTCGATCAGGTCGCCGCTTGATTCAACTGGTTAAACACCAGATTTGACTATAACTCGCCTCCTTTCTTGTATAACCCTGCTCAATTACCAAGCTGATTGCGTCCAACTTGAACTCTTTTGAATATTTCTTTCGTGTGCTCATCTAGCTCTACCTCAGTTAAGTCACTGATAATGCTTAACTGGGTTGTACAAGTCCATTAGACCATCTCATGTTCTCTGTGCCAGCTGGCGGGATCAAATATCGGGCCGAGCGCCGACGACCCAAGAAACGAAGCATAGGCCTATATGTTGGCCAGAGATTCGAAAAAGGCAAACTCGGCCTTCGACAACCTATTAGTGCCCCGGCCGTCCTGGTCACTGACCGCTGCGCGCACGACGGAGTAAGCAATGCGGCCTCACGGCTACCGGGGATTATCCACCTTCGCTTCGCTCTCCATGGCTGGCAGCGAGTGTATTAATTTTAAATCAATACATATAGCAATAACCCCATAAGGATCACTTACACCAAAGCGTCTACAAAGTTTTTCCAGGTTGTTACGAATAGTTTGCGTGCTCAGCCCTAGGTCACCGGCTATTTTTGTTTGAGTATTTCCATTAAGGATGGATCGACATATTGTAGATTCTCTTTCCGATAATTCTAAATTAAAAAAGATATTTTGATTCATCGCTGCAACTTGAGATAAATGAATTAATAATATATCCAATAGTTCTTTTTGTTCATATGCCACTTTACCTGAGCTAACGCCGGCAGAACAAAATATTATAATCCCATTGGCATTTAAGGCATAAGTGTAACCATCAGCCATGCCGTATGATTGTGCGATCTTTAAGACTCGATTTTTTCCCCCTTCTGTTGTCTTACGTATCGTATTCCATGACACTGGTTTATGAGATTGTAATGCGATAGTTTTCGTCAGGTCTATATTGCAACTACCTATATTAGAGTATTTATAAAACCCATGCTTTACACATAGCATATCCCAGCCATCCTTAATGCCTTCATGAATACTCCGAAAAGCTTCCGGTTTTTCCCCTAGCCTAGTATCGTGAATAGTTAAGATCAAAAAATTTATACCATATTCAATATCAAGCTGTGTGTGTAATTCTTTAATGTCATCGCCCGTATAATACGAAGTCCCATCTATGAATTGTGCTAAAAGTTCTACAATAGCTTCTACCGTTACTTTAGAAGTATGGTTATCTGTAGTTGGTAATTCCAACCTATCTATGTTAGTATCGTTCATACACTACCTTGGCTCAGTTTAAGGTTGACATGGAGAATTGTTAAATAACAGGCGGAAATCTAAAATTAAATATTTTTTACTTCCTGCTGAGTAAGCGCTTTGTTTTTTCACGGGGCCAAGACTCTCTAGCCGTCCACGAAACAGCCTCGCAATTCAAGAATACTTTTATGTTCCGACCGTTCTGGTCACTGATTGGATGTCATAATCGGATACCTATTTTGTTTCCCCTCTACGCGCACATCGGGCAAGAAGCTCTGACTTACAGCGACTAGTAGCTAGCAGTTTCAGTTTCATTCTTTATAGTGGTAAATGTCAGAAAAATAGTCCTCAACTACTCGTTGCCAGCCGGATGTATCCATTACACCTTCAAGTAATATTTCGGTCTGCTTTGATCCTAGATCGCCGTTATCACCAACTAACATCAGATTAGAGCTGATTGCAGATACTCTTTCATAACAAATACGTCTATCTATTATAGTCAGGCGCCAATCCCACCCAACAGAAATAATGGGATTAGTGGAACTAACCCATTCAGTGTAACCATAAATTTCACTAAGCTCTTCATATTGATGCTTTGCTAACCCATTTGCCTCATCATCGAGCCCAGAAAAATGATGCTTAAATTCTCTGGTTTGCAGTAATGACGAACTTAGTCTTACATAACCATCATCAGATAAATTTATCACTATCACTCCTCCATTGATTAATTAAAATAATCAGTAAAAACATTACTGCCATTTTATTACTCTTTATAGATAGATATTATACTGAATATCATATTTATTTTTTCAGATCATTAAGGTCTGTATTATGCAAGGTCTCTACATCAATCCTATCCAAACGATCCTCATCAAGAATAGCAATAGATAGCCTGTTTTTTATTTCAATATACCCAGTTTTCTCGAGCTTTTTTAAAACTTTGTTGTTTGCTAATGATTGTTTTGACACACCAATCTCCTCGGCGATTTGTTGCTTGTTGAATGGTATGTGTGAGCTCGTGTTTTCAGAAAGATCTCGGTTACTTACTTTCTTTGAATGCCAGCGTCTATTTATATCTTTCAGAAAGAGAACTATTTTTCTCTCCATGGACATAGAGCCCAACATATTAGATCTATAATGTTTATTAGTTAACTGTTCTATGAGATTAATGAAAATGATTTTCCACTTTGAACTCAGTCCTTCCATATCGCTTTTTATTGATGCAACGGGAATAATAGATAGGGTGGAATTATCAAGCGCTACCAGCTTGGCACCAACAGCATTACCAATAGTCATAAAACTCTCTCCTTCAAAATATGTCTCATACACCAAGTCATCTTTATCTTCAACTCTTACCCTGCCTTTATCTACCATGATAATATTATTATCATATTGATTTAATGACAATGCCCCCTTCCTTGGTAGAGTAAGTCTTTGCTTGTATTTTTTTTCTGTATTTATATCTATCATAATTATTTACAACTCGTCCGAATAAAAAATGTTTTGGCATCTTTACCCTTATCATTATCGACTGCTCAAGCAGCTATTAGTAGCCCTGGTATTTCAATCAAAACTTTGGGGCGGTGTTTAGAAATCATTGCTTCTCCACCCTTCATGTCTAGATGGGCGTGAATAATTTCACTGTAATATTTAACGCTTTTAAACGTCCCTTTCTTCCTAAGGATGTCATTTTGTAACTGAATAATAGTGCCATTAACGCACATCTCTACTCCATCGTCACACAGCTCCAAACTAATATATTCTCCTGGATAATTAGCGGACAAAGCACCCTCAAGCAATTTCAAATCATATTCAACTTTGCGCTTACGTTTTCTGGATACAGCCCTACGTTTCACATCAAATTTCCGTGTTACTTTTTTTCGCTCCTTAACCCACTCTGCACCATGCATTTTTTCTAGTAATCGCCAGTACTGGGCAGCGGTCCTAAAGTGCTTCTCTTGATTAACTTCTCTTAGAACATAAACAAGATTGGCTGGCCAGTAGCTGCCACTCGAGCGTACAGGTTCCAGATGGTCAAGTGATGCGTTTGATAAGTCATGGAGTATTGGTTTGCCCGTAAAGTAGCAACATCCATTTTGGATCTTATATATCTCTTTCAGATCTTCTTTTCACATACGCCACCACAATAAGACTCTGATTCACGTCTATATGCAGCTCTATACTTGTTTCGCTCTTTATTGCTCATAATGTATCTCTGTAACATACTGTTCAAATAATAAACACGCCAAAAAGATACTCCATCTAATTGACAATGACTTAAATTAAACTCTAAACGGCCAATGGTGCCACTGGAGCATTGTTCACCTGCTGGACGCCGTGTTCAGATGCTATTATTTCTTCGTGTTTCGGTCTTAGAATGGAACGAATAATCCCATTGTAGTATTCAATGCTTTTAAACGTTATTTTGTTCCTAAGAAAGTCATTTTGTAACTGACTAATAGTGCCATTAACGCGCATCTCTACTCCATCGTCACACAGCTCCAAACTAATATATTCTCCTGGATAATTAGCGGACAAAGCACCCTCAAGCAATTTCAAATCATATTCAACTTTGCGCTTACGCTTTCTGGATACAGCCCTACGTTTCACATCAAATTTCCGTGTTACTTTTTTCGCTCCTTAACCCACTCTGTACCATGCATTTTTTCTAGTAAGCGCCAGTACTGGGCAGCGGCCATAAAGTGCTTATCTTGATTAATTTCTTTTGACACATAGATAATATTTCCAGGCCAGTGGTCACCCCCGCAATCGAGTGGTTTCAGATGAAATATTAATGCGTCTGATTTGCCAGAAAGTATAGGTTTACCCGTAAAGTAGCAGCATCCATTTTGTATATCGTAAATATCATCAAGATCATCGCTTTCATGCACGCCACCACTACTAGAACCTGATAATGCGAGGGATATACAACTATTTATCTTTTTTAGATGGGCCGTCTCACCCTCACACATAATCCATATCTCATCACCAATTATCATACTGTGTCTTACTTCTACCTTCTCTTGGCCATTAATATTCGTTAATGCCTCTTTAGATGGGGCTTCTTGCAGTTCACTACCGCCCATTATTTACTCCTATATAAATATATTAGCTAAGAAATACGTCAAAATAATAATTCACTGATCAAGTGATCACTTAGATTCTATCCAGCAAGCAATAACTGGAGAACCATCAATAAGTTCCGGTGGACCGGCTCTGCGTAACGGGTAATTACTCTTAGAGTATAAGCGCTCTACCATAGGAGACGTGACCGCCACTAAACGACTTGCCCCATGTTTAGCGATTATTTCAAAAACACGTTTTCATTATCATCTCATTGGTATAGGATATACCTCCTTTTATCGGCGAAGACTGATCACTGTTATGAGTTGAAAGGCGTGATATCTCCCAAACTAATGGTGTGGATGGTGAGGGCGAGCCATTAAAAAGAGTAGGGAATATATCCATTAAGCAGGGCCCTGTTGTTGGGTTCAAACAAACATGGCCACATATATCACCGTTATCATTGAACGCTATAACGTAGATCGTATCTGGCAGATCGAACTCATCAATTTCAGCAACACCATTGGTTTTGAGAGGCCAACCAAGTCGCCCAATGAATACCTTCTGACGATATTTATAAAAAGCTGAAAGTTCACTCTCAGAAAAACTACTTTTCCTGCCGTGAATTATTTTTATACCTCCTGTTACATGAAGCACCTCATTGAAATATGAATGCTCATTACTAATCACTACTGGCGCTATATTCATAATATAATCCTAATAAATATGTATAATAAAAATCATGGACCAATGCTATATTAGCGGCATGGCGGTGTGAATCGGTAAAAATACCTGTTTTCGCTTCATACCCAGCCTGTTTACGATAAACATTTGTTCTTCTGGCCTCGATGAAATTCGCGCACATCGTCCTTATCAAAATCTCAGCCTTGGTAGACTGAGGTCTAATGGACTTGTACAACCCAGTTAAGCATTATTACTGACTTAATTGAGGTAGAGATAGATGAGTACACGAAAGAAATAATCATAAGCGAGTCTTCGATTTCGTGATGCAAAACGGGACATCCAAGTCCCCCTTTTGCACTCAATCTTCGACAACCTATTATTGCCCCGGCTGAGGTGGTCTAATGGACTTGTACAACCCAGTTAAGCATTATTGCTGACTTAACTGAGGTAGAGATAGATGAGTACACGAAAGAAATATTCAAAAGAGTTCAAGTTGGACGCAATCAGCCTGGTAATTGAGCAGGGTTATACAAGAAAGAAGGCTGCCACAAGCCTGGAAATCAACCCTCAAATGCTGGGGCGCTGGGTGAAAGAGAATCAGGCTGAGGAGGGACTGGTGTTTCGGGGCAATGGCAAGTTGACACCCGAACAGGAAGAGCTCAGGAAACTCAAGGCCCAGGTCAAGCGCCTTGAGATGGAGAGGGATATACTAAAAAAAGCGACGGCATTCTTTGCAGCAGAAACGAAGTGAAATACTCGTTCATCACCCAACATAAGAATGCCTACCCTATCGGCCTGCAGTGTCGGGTTTTGGGTGTGAGCCGTAACGGCTATTACCGGTACCAGAGGGTAATGAAGAGCAGACCGGATGATCCAGTCCATCAAGAGATGCTGGAGTGGGTTGTAGATATTGCCAAAAGCTCAGACTACACCTACGGTAGTCGTCGAATGAAGAAAGCCCTCAATGTACTGGGCTATCCAGTGAGCCGGGGCAAGGTGTAGTGGCATAGTTAATTTGGCCACCTGATTATGGGTGATATCATCACCCTCAATACAATACAGGTGACAAAATGACAAAGAGCAGGCGATCTGGCGCCGGAAACCGAGAGCGGGACTGATTCACCACTCGGATCGTGGGTCTCAGTACGCCAGCAAGGCTTTTCGGCGATTACTGAAGGCTCATGGTATTAACGGCAGCATGAGCAGGAAGGGGGATTGCTGGGATACTCAGTCTAATATTCTATTGAACGTTCAGCCCAGCCTCACCCGTGCTGGGATTGGTGAAGCTGCCTTTGCTAAGCGAGTCTTCGATTTCGTGATGCAAAACGGGACATCCAAGTCCCCCTTTTGCACTCAATCTTCGACAGCCTATTATTGCCCCGGCCGTCCCGGTCTCCAGCACTACGCAATAACATCGCAAGCTCGTTACTGCTTCGTCGCTGGCTCCCGAGATGACTTGACGTCGCGTTCGTATGCGATCTTGGATTCCCTCGGGCGCTATGCGCACGCCGGGCATCCAGTATCGCCTCACGACTACCGGGGACTAATCGCCTCGGCTTTCAGCCTTCCATGGCGGTCAGCGGTTGACCTGTCGGTTGGATACTGGCGTTCCCCGAGTATCTCCGGGCCCATTGCCTGTGACCTAATAGGAGCTTTGTCCTGCAACTTGAGTGTCCTGTCCAGCAATGTGGGTTGGTGATCGATACCTCTGACGTCAGGGAGTATTTGAGATGGATAAACAAACGATATTACATGAAGTTATTCTTGGTGTGGATACGCATCTGGATATCCACGTTGGAGCACTGATTAACCATAATGGAAAATTGCTTGATGTATTGCCCGTAGAAACCAACAGCGCTGGCTATCAGCAGTTATTGAAGTAGGCAATTGCATATTCCGGCCCATCATGAACACCCATTCTAGTTCAACGTGAACACCTATTCCGGCTGAACGTGAACACTCATTCTGATCCAACGTGAACACTTTGCCGGTTTTTCCGGAATAGGTGTTCACCATTCCGGAATCACTGTTCACGTTTCTCCGGAATCCTTCCCAACGCATTGTTTTTCCAACTATTTGCTACTCTCCCTCCTTTTCTGGAGAGAGGCTGTGGCTGCAAAGAGGATCACAATGCGAAAAATCAGAGATATTCTGCGACTACGATATGCTGCCGGGTTATCGATCCAGCAGATCAAAGAGAGCACCAAGGCCAGTGTCGGAGCCATCCAGAAACTGCTGGCCAAGGCAGTTGAGCTGGGACTCTCCTGGCCCTTACCGGATGAACTGGATGACAACCAGTTGGCCCAGCTCTTCTACCCTGGTGCGGACACCACCGTCTCCTCCCGCTATCAAGTACCTGACTGGTCAGTGATCCATCAGGAACTCAAGCGTAAAGGGATGACAAAACAACTGCTGTGGGAGGAGTACACCCAGCAGTACCCCAACCGCTGCTACAGCTACTCACAGTTCTGTGATCGCTACCGTTACTGGTGCGGCCAACAGAAACGCTCCATGCGTCAAACCCATAAGGCGGGAGAGAAATGCTTTGTCGATTACTGTGGGCCGACCGTTCCCATCGTCAGTGCCACCACGGGTGAACTGCGCACAGCCCAGGTGTTTGTCGGGGTACTGGGTGCCTCGAACTACACCTATGCGGAAGCCACGTACAGCCAATCTTTACCCGACTGGCTGGGGAGTCATGTACGGATGTTTGAGTTCTTTGGCGGCTGTAGTGAACTGGTCATCCCCGATAACCTGCGCAGCGGCGTCAGCAAGCCCTGCCGTTACGATCCGCAGCTCAACCCCAGCTACCAACAGTTGGCGGAGCACTACCAGTTGGCGGTTATCCCAGCGCGTCCCTATAAGCCGAAGGACAAGTCCAAAGCGGAGGTGGCTGTGCAGATCGTTGAGCGCTGGATACTGGCCCGCCTACGCCACCATAGCTTCTTCTCACTGGCTGAGGTCAACCAGTGCATCCGTGCCCTGCTCAATGAACTTAACCAAAAGCCATTCAAGCAGCTACCGGGCAACCGACTACAAGCCTTTGAGCAGCTCGATAAGCCCGCTTTGAAACCCTTGCCCATTCACCCCTATCGTTACGTCGATATCAAACCGGTCAAGGTCAATATCGACTATCACGTACAGTACCGGCAGCACCACTACTCGGTTCCCCATCAGTACGTCGGTGAGACACTGGAACTGCATGCCGGCGATACGCTGGTCACCCTCTACTTCCGACAGCGACAGGTGGCCTCTCATCCACGGAAACACCAGCCCGGTACAACCACCGAGGCAGCACACATGCCCAAGCGTCATCAGAAACAGCAGCAGTGGACGCCGGGGCGGCTGAAGAACTGGGCAAAAGATCAAGCGTGTCGCTACCTCGTGAAAGATTTTGGGACATCCAAGTCTCCAAAATCGACTCGCCTACGCGACAGCCGTTATGCCCCGACCGTCCTGCGTACGTCACGATTCCGTATTGCACATTGCAGCAAAGCTGCTTGTGCACTACTCCATCATGACTCCCGCAATGACTCTACGGCGTTTCGGATGCACTCCTTGTATGCCCTACATCGCTCCCTGCCGGTCGCAATTCCGGCCATACAACCGCGCCTACGCCTATCGGGGACTAATCGCCTCGGCTTTCAGCCTTCCATGGCGATCAGCGATCGATTCTGAGGTGCTGGTCTGGGTGGATCACCAACTGAAGGTGAAGGCCCATCCAGAGCAGGCTTACCGGATCTGTCTCGGCCTGCTCAATCTCAGTCGTGAGTATCCTGCCGAGCGACTCAATGCCGCCTGCAAAATCGCCAATCGAGGAGGCCTGTTACGCCTGAAGCAGGTCAAGTCAATCCTGCAAAGTAACCGCGACAAACTGCCCGAACAGCTCGACCTTCAGGCTGAGCTTCCCCAGAACCACGAAAATATCCGTGGGCCTCACAACTTCCATTAACCCGGGGGAGAACACATCATGAACAGTCAAACCGTATTGCAACTGCGTCAACTCAAACTTGGTGGCATGGCCCATGCCCTGCAAAGCCAGCTGGAGCAGGTCAGCACCTATACAGCGAGTCTTCGATCTCGTGAAACATTTTGGGACATCCCAGTCGCCAAAATCAACTCGATCTTTGACAGCCTGTTTGCGCCCTGGCCGCCCTGCGTCCGTGCTCCTTCGCCACACCATCGCAAGCTCGGTGCAGGCTACGTGGCACTACCACAAATGGCTTGACGCGATTCTCGGATGCCTACTTTGTTTTTCCTCTGGCGCTATCGCACGACGGAAAAACAGTGCGCCCTAATCACTACCAGGGATTAACCGCCTTCGCTTCGCTCTCCATGGCGGTCAGCGGAGGGTTTGCCGTTTATCGAACGACTCGACCTGCTGCTGGATCAGGAGTGCCTCAGCCGAGATCAGCGCAAACAGGAGCGCCTTATCCGCCAGGCCCGCTTCAGGCTCAGGGCCTGCATCCAGGAAATCGACTATCAGCATCCTCGCAATATCACTCAGTCACAGATCGCACAACTGGCCCAAGGGGAGTGGATCAATCGTGGTCAGAACTTGCTGGTGACTGGCCCCTATGGCAGCGGCAAGACCTACCTTGCTTGTGCCCTGGGGCATAGCGCCTGTCTGCACGGCTACAGTGTGCGTTACTACCGACTCTCACGGCTGTTGTTGGAGCTGACTCAGACCAAGGCTGATGGGACTTACCATAAACAGCTCAAGCAGTTGGCCAAGATCCAATTGCTGGTGATTGATGACTGGGGGCTGGAGCCGTTGAAACCGGCCCACCGCAATGACCTGATGGAGATCATGGATGGTCGCCATGGGCACACCTCCACACTGATGATCAGTCAGCTACCCACCGACCAGTGGTACACAAGCATCGGAGACAACACCCTGGCGGATGCCATTCTCGACCGTCTAATGCACAACGCCCACCGACTCCAACTCAAGGGAGAGTCGATGAGAAAACTGATGGGGCAGTTGACTGATGGTGAACACCTGGGTTAAAAGTTCAGCTACGTGATGCGTTGAGAAATCAGGTGTTCACGTTCGTCCGGAATAGGTGTTCATCTTCGCCGGAATACGCAGCAATGTCGTTCGGCAGTTTGTCGCGTGCTGGAGTAGAAGGCACAGGAACCACAGCGAGTCTTCGATCTCGTGAAACATTTTGGGACATCCCAGTCGCCAAAATCAACTCGATCTTTGACAGCCTGTTTGCGCCCTGGCCGCCCTGCGTCCGTGCTCCTTCGCCACACCATCGCAAGCTCGGTACAGGCTACGTGGCGCTACCACAGATGGCTTGATGCGATTCTCGGATGCCTACCGCTTTATTTTCCACTGGCGCTATCGCACGACGGAAAAACAGTGCGCCCTAATCACTACCAGGGATTAACCGCCTTCGCTTCGCTCTCCATGGCGGTCAGCGTATGGAGCGGGCTTGTCCAGATTTCTGTCAGATCACGAGGTTGTGGTCCTCGAGGTCAACCGTCCAGACCGTTCTATGCGACGATTCAGAGGAAAGTCGGATCCAACTGATGCGGAAAGTGCGGCTCGGTCAGTCCTGGCTGGCAACGCACGGCAATTCCAAAAGCACAATCGGGGCCAGCAGAGGCTATGCGCATTGCATCAGTTGCAAGACGCAGCGCAGTTAAAGCAAGAACGCAGACAATCAATCAATTGCGAGCATTGCTCGTGTCAGCTCCCGAGAATGTTCGGGGCAGGCTATGGAGGTCTAGCCTCGATCAATGCGTGAAAAACTGCACGCATATCCGTAGCTTGGGTGATACCACTGCGCTTAAAACGTTAGCCACTACCCTTCGACTACTAGCCAAACGCTGGTTGTACTTAACGGATGAATTGAAGAATCTTGATCGTATACTAGATCAATTGACAAGCACCGCAGCAAAACGAATGCGTGAACAGTTTGGCATTGGGCCACAGACCGCAGCGACACTACTTTCTGTTGCCGGTGATAATCCCGAACGGTTGCACAGTGAAGCAGCCCTAGCGGCGCTATGCGGAGTCAACCCACTGCAAGCATCTTCGGGTAAGACAGTGCGCCATCGCCTTAATCGGGGGGGTAGTCGAGCTGCCAATAATGCATTGTGGACCATAGCGATGGTTCGTATGCGGAGCGACCCACGTACTCGAGCTTATGTTGTCCGCCGTACCGCGGAAGGAAAATCAATCAAAGAGATCAGTCGGTGTTTGAAGCGCTACATTGTTCGCGAGATATATCCTCTCCTCTTGGCTGATTTGAACGACGCTGCGATCAATACTTGACATAGGCGCGTCAACGCTGTTCAAGAGTGTCGCTACTTCGTGAAAGATTTTGGGACATCCAAGTCCCCAAAATCAACTCGCCTACGCGACAGCCGTTATGCCCCGGCCGTCCTGCGTACGTCACGATTCCGTATTGCACATTGCAGCAGAGCTGCTTGTGCACTACTACATCATGACTCTACGGCGTTTCGGATGCGCTCTTTGTATGCCCTACATTGTTCCCTATCGGTCACAATTCCGGACATACAAGCGCCTACGTCTATCGGGGACTAATCGCCTCGGCTTTCAGCCTTCCATGGCGATCAGCGGTTGAAAGCTTCTTTGGCAGCTTGAAGCAGGAGCGAGTGCATTGGCGAAGCTACCAGACACGTTATGAGGCCCAGCAGGACATACTGGAATATATTTCGATGTTTTATAACAGCCGTCGCCTACATTCATACTTGGACTATATGAGCCCTAATGACTTTGAGCAGCAGTTGTTGGAGCTGAAGAAAGCGGCTTAACTGGGTGTAACAAAATCTTTGACCACGTTAATCAGCGTCCACGTGAAGGGGGAATATACGATTAAATTCATCCATTATGGCAGCTGGTTTAAGAATCTCTAATTTCCCATACGTCCAATCTATAATGCCCATGTCCTGCAACTTCTTTAATTTTTTAGTGGCCTGGCTTCTAGAAACGGAAGCTGCTCTTGCTATACCACTCACCCCCAGTGGTATCTTGCAGGTGTAGCCGTCGGGTATTTCATCTCGCTGACCTGTTCGCCACTCAAAGTCTTTCTTACAACACCTATCCAGGAGGTAAATCAATTTATCGTGGACTGATGAAGAAGTATTCGTAACCATATTTCTATTGCCTATTTCATCCCCCCACATAACAAAATGCGTCCATAGCTGTTTTAAAATATCACTGTCTATATTGTCATCATATAGATGCACCAGAGTAACGAACAGGGTGCAGTTTGATTCTGCGGTTGCCATGCATAATTGGCTTGCTTCAGGCATAATTAACAGGTCGCCAGGAAATAGTAAGCCTAGATTTTTTTTATATCCTTTACGGCCCTGCAGCAGATATCCATCGCATACAAAGATGAGTCTAGAGGGATAATCGGCACTAGAAATGACTTCTCCTTTCGCTAGCCTTATGAAATTTTTCTTATGTTCAGGATGATAACCTAACTCACTGCTTTCCTTTGTAATATTATTACGCAGCTCTTGTCCTGGTGCATTAAAAGTATTCACACAGATTCACCGTTTTAGCCCACGCTGATAGCCATAGAAGGAGAAAACGTGAACTTAATTAGACATAACAGATACCTTCTAACGCTGTCATCCATGGAGAGCGAAGAGAAGGCGGGTAATCCCCGGTAGCCGTGAGGCCGCACTGCTTACCCGTCGTGCGCGCAGCGCGCCAGAGGGGAAGCAAAGTAGGCATCCGAACACGGCGGCCAGTCATTGGAAACTGACAGCGAGGCCAGGATCTTTTTAAATTAGATACCGATTTGTGGCTTCACCTAAGATACGCTTATTCCCATCCGCATTAAGTGCTTTTCCAAGCTTGGTAATGCTGTCTTCAATAGTGCTTGGTGACCTATGTAGTTGTTTCCCAGCCTCTTTCGCGGTAAAACCAGCCTTCTTCAGTGACAAGTGGGAAATCCTCAGTGGGGTGACCCCAGGTAGAGAGAGGCCTTCTTTCGAAAAAATTTCTCGTATCTTATCGTGAAGCATTTCTGTGAAGTAATTAATAAACGGGCTTTTTTCTCTAAGTTCGTTCTTTGTAATAGGATCCATTGATCGGGCTAAAATAAACGCAGATGTTGGTCCTGTCTGTAGAGTAGTGGGTTTTATAAAGCCATCAATTAATCCATACGGCTTAGCCGCATGAAACACGGAAGCGCTCGGGAATCCATTCCATGCTTGCGGCCCGACATTGTGTTTTGTATAGTCAATTAGCGGGTCATTATCGAAAAATTTTTCATATAAATACTGATTCGACCAGTCATCAGCGTAGTTGGTTATGATCAGCTTAATTTCTGGGGTAGGATAATTGGGTAAGCTTATGAAAGCATGGCTTTCAGTTTCCATCAGAGTGACAAATTCACCTACTATCAACGCTATCCCACTAATATCCTTTGCATTTTTTAGTTTTGCCTCTAACTTATATACATCGTCCCATAAGGCACTTTCAGCTATTCGCATAATCATATTTACTATCCTCAAAAAAATACGTTTCAAAAAACCCCGTTGATAGCGGGGTACATAAATGTGTATCTTAGCAAAACCAGGAGCAGATACCAATCCCAACCGGGGTATGTTTTAGCGGCGAAATGTCCGGTTTTGGCACTTTTCGCGGGAAATTACTTCCTTAGCGCAGATAGAACCCTCTCGTTTCACTGCTTCGTCGCTGGCTCCAGAGATAACTTGACGTCGCGTTCGTATGCAATCTTTGGATGCCCTTTGGCGCTATGCGCACGCCGGGCATCCAGTATCGCCTCGCGACTACCGGGGACTAACCGCCTCGGCTTTCAGCCTTCCTTGGCGGTCAGCGAGGGAAAGATAGCTATCTTCGGGCGTTTTTTTGGTTGACACCGTAACTACATTGGATATACTTGATCGTAACTACATTGTTACAACTAATAGGGAGCAGTATGACAGCACTAGCGAAAGCAAAGTTTGAGGGCACGATACAGCCGTGGGGTAACAGCTTGGGTATCCGCGTCACCCGTCCGATGTGCGATATGGCCCATCTGGGTAAAGGTGATAAGATTGCTATCGAGGTAACAGAAACCGGACTTATGATCTCCCGAAAGAAGGCTGTGAAACGCCTTAAACTCCCCTATAGCGAAGCTGACATGCTTGTCGGTATGACTCCTCACAAGGCACACGCAGATGAACTGCCCACTGTCCTCGATAGCGAAGTCGGGAGTTGAAGTGTCGAGAAGGTATATACCAGAGAGGAATGACATCGTATTCCTTGACTTCGACCCTACCAAGGGGAAGGAAATAGGCAAATACCGTCCGGCCCTAGTTCTGTCAAGCCAGGTGTACAATCAGAAGTCAGGCCTGCTGATATGCTGCCCAATCAGTACCAGTATTAGAGGGGCTGCTACAGAAGTTCCAGTTGATAACCTCGATACACACTCAGTTGTGGCATCGAACTTGATCAATACGCTCGACTGGCGCGAGAGAAAGGTAAAAAAAGTGGCGAAGGGAGACCCTGGCGTAATGGAGGACGTGATCCTTCGCCTTATCCCTTTGATTGGCGCTGATCAGGTTATTGGTGAACTTGAATAATCATATGGATAAGAAAGAAAGGGCTCGTTGAAAGCCTATTTTTGGCCATTAGCACTTTCTGGTGTGCAGCCTGCTTCCTATGCGGGCCTGTCAACAAGCATTAGTTTGATCAGATGTGACTTTATTAGAGACTGTAAATTATTGTGAGTGAAAGCGTTTCAGCTTCAATCTTTAGATGACTCAAAAAAATCAATAAGACTATCTAAACGTTGTTTACACTGTCCTTGAGCGCTTTGCCTGGTTTAAAAGCGGGCACTTTAGAAGCGGGAATCTCCAGGGTAGCCCCTGTTTGTGGATTACGACCGGTGCGGGCAGCACGATCACGCACTGTAAAGGTACCAAATCCGACAATCTGTACATCCTCACCTTTGATAAGGGAGTCGCTGATATTACTCAGGAGTGCATTAACGGCGGCTTGTGCGGTGGCTTTAGATGTACCTGACGATTCAGCAATGGCCTCTATAAGTTCAGTTTTGTTCATAGTGACCTCTGTTTAGAAAGACCCTATTATACATGACTTACTATCATACAAGTGAAATGGTCACCATGTAGAGTGAGAAGCTGACTCGATATTAGTAATAGTGTTTCAGGATACTAATGATGGATATTGTAATAAGAAAAGCAAGTATTAGTGATGCAGAAGAAATATCTATGATAGTAGCAACATCAAATAAAGAAGTTGCTGAGATGTTTAATATAAACATAAATAACAACCCAAGGCATCCATCTTTTTATAATAAGGAATGGGTGATATCGGATTTTGAGCGAGGAAAAGAATATTTTATATATAAAATAGGAAATACTAATGTTGGTTGTGTAGCTTTCGAGCATCCAAACAAAAACACAGGTTATCTAAATAGACTCTCAGTATTGCCAGAAAATAGAAATAGAGGTATAGGAGAGACGTTAGTCAAACATGTATTTAATCATGCTAAATTTAAAGGCGTTTCAGAAATTAGTATTGGTATAATTGCACAGCATACGTTATTAAAGAAATGGTATCTACGATTAGGGTTTATAGAAAACGGAATAAAAGAATTCCCGCATTTACCATTCAAAGTTTTATATATGAGATATAATTTAACAAACTAATGTATTGCAAATTACCTGATTAAGTGAATCAATATCTGTAAGAGTGCTTCATATATTAGCTATCCCAATCTTACCAGGTAAAATAATTATCACTATTGAATGGGTTGCAATATGCAACCTTTAGTATACAATAATACTACATATAATTATTTATGAGTAAGCATCATGGGAAAAACAGTCAAACTATCAACTGAGTTAGTACACGATGCGGCAGTATGCGGAAAAACTCAACAGAGGAGTATTCCTAAACAGATAGAATATTGGGCGCGTATGGGTAAGATTGCAGACGAAAATCCAGAAATACCATTATCTTTTGTTAAAGATATTTTGATTGGTATTGAGGAAATCAGGGTTGAAGATATGTCAGAGTATCAGTTTGGATGAAGGTACAGCATAGCGGGGTTTTCAAGAGAAGAATTAAAAAGCCTCATCCAGAAGAAAAGAAGTCATTAGATAACGCAATCAAGAAAATTATAGGAGACCCAAATATAGGCGAAATGAAGACAGGAGACTTATCCGGTATTCAGGTCTACAAATACAAATATAATTCACAACAGATTTTAGTGGCTTACCAATTCATAGAAAAGGAAAAATTGATTATACTGATCGCGTTAGGTTTTCGTGAAAATTTCTATCGAGATTTAAAACTAAGCGAGTCTTTGATTTCGTGATGCAAAACGGGACATCCAAGTCCCCCTTTTGAACTCAATCTTCGACAGCCTATTATTGCCCCGGCCGTCCCGGTCTCCAGCACTACGCAATAACATCGCAAGCTCGTTACTGCTTCGTCGCTGGCTCCCGAGATGACTTGACGTCGCGTTCGCATGCGATCTTTGGATTCCCTCTGGCGCTATGCGCACGCCGGGCATCCAGTATCGCCTCGCGACTACCGGGGACTATCTGACGTGGTCAAGGATTTTGTTACACTCAGTTAAGCCGCTTTCTTCAGCTCCAAGAGTTATAGTCAAATCTGGTGTTTAACCAGTTGAATCAAGCGGCGACCTGATCGACTCCTGTTACCTCAACACCATCTTTAAATTTGATTCCGGTTATCACCTTCGCCAGGTAACCGAAACCCCGTAATCGTCTCCACTTCTTCTCGGCACACAGGCCGAGTTTGAACATCATGTGTAGCATGCCGTCACGCGATAGGCAGCCCTTGGAACGCTTGGTTCGATGGCGGATTGTCCCGAAGGTTGATTCAATCGGATTGCTGGTCCGAATGCTCTGCCAGTGCTGTGCCGGAAAGTGATAGAAAGCCATCAGTTCCTCTCGGTCTTTGTGCAGACAGATGGCAGCCTTCGGATACTTCGGCTCATACGTTTTGATAAACAGATCAAAGGCCTTTTCCGCATCGGCCTGAGTCTCCGCCTGCCAGATGTTATGCAGTGCCTGCTTCGCTTTCGGCTGAGCTGTCTTTGGCAGGCAGTTCAGCACGTTCATGGTCTTGTGCATCCAGCAGCGCTGCTGGCGCGTCTCAGGATATACTTCCTCCAGCGCAGCCCAGCCCCCTCTGTCAGGATAGTTGTCCACCCGGTAGGATGGGACTTCAATAACCAATGAGAGTGGGCATAGAGAGCAATAAATGGGTTATCCAAAAGAGCGGAAAGAATCGGTACTGAAAAAGATGCTGCCGCCGAACAATAAAACGATACCAGAGATATCCAAGGAGGAAGGGATCTGCGAAGGCACGCTGTACAACTGGAGAAAAGCAGCCCGTGCTGAAGGGCGATTGATGCCTGATGGAGACAGCACTCCCACCGGATGGAGTGCCACAGATAAGTTCACAGCGGTTGTTGAGACTGCACCAATGAATGAGGCTGAGCTATCCGCTTACTGTCGTGAGCGTGGACTGTATGCCGAACAGATCGGTGAGTGGCGAGAAGCCTGTGAACAAGCGAATGACTGGGATCGAAATCAGAACAAGCGGTTAAAGGATATCCGTAAAGTGGATGAGAAGCGGATCAAAGAGTTGGAGCGAGATCTTAACCGCAAAGAGAAAGCGCTAGCTGAAACCGCAGCCCTACTGGTTCTGAGAAAAAAAGCCCAGGCGATCTGGGGGACGGAGAGGAAGAATGATCAATGTCCCAGATCGCCGTAGAGCTGTTGAATTGATCGAAGAAGCGGTAGGTGCCGGTGCATCAGCGCAAAAAGCCTGCGAGGTACTGGAGATCAGTCTGCGCACCTATAAGCGCTGGACTGATGGTGATGCGGTCAATGCCGATGGCCGACCGGATGTTAAACGCCCAGAGCCCGCGAACAAACTGAAACCGGAGGAGCGACAGCAGATCCTGGAGACGTGTAATGAGGAAGCATACCAAAGCCTACCGCCATCACAGATCGTACCGGCACTGGCCGACAAAGACACCTATATCGCTTCCGAGTCCAGCTTTTACAGGGTACTGAAGGAGGAAGATCAGTTGCATCGCCGTGGGAGAGTGCAAGCACCGAGGCGAGTGAGCAAGCCAGCGGCTTACAAGGCTACAGCCCCGAATCAGGTATGGAGTTGGGATATCACATTCTTGGCAACGACCATCACCGGAATGTTCTACAGGCTTTACCTAGTGATGGACATCTACAGCCGCAAGATTGTCGGGTGGGAAATCCACGAAAATGAGACAGCTGATAATGCCTCGCTGTTGATCCGTAAAGCCTGCCTGACGGAGGGTATCCATGAACGTGGGCTGGTGCTTCACTCTGATAATGGATCACCGATGAAAGGTGCAACCATGCTGGCGACACTGCAAAAGTTGGGTGTAGTGCCGTCATTCAGTCGCCCTTCGGTGAGCAACGACAACCCCTATTCTGAGAGTTTGTTTGGGACAATGAAATACACACCGGCATTTCCGTCGAAACCGTTTGAGAGCTTAGATGCTGCGCGTGACTGGGTTTACAATTTCATTCGCTGGTATAACGAAGAGCACCGTCACAGCGGGATTCAGTTCGTGACACCCGCCCAACGTCATAGTGGTGTGGAGCTGTCGATTCTTGCGAATCGGGGAGACGGTCTACGAAGCTGCAAAGCAACGAAACCCAGAGCGTTGGAGTAGAGAAACACGGAACTGGACGCCAGTCGGTGAAGTATGGCTGAACCCGGAGAATCAGGACTCGAGAGGAGCTGGAATTAGAGACGAAGCAGCGTAGAGAATTGGACAACTATCTTGATAATCGTCGGTGGTAGCAGAAAAGCACTCATCTATCTTGGCCGTTACCTCTATCGCGGTGTCATTCAGGAAAAAGATATTGTTACCTGTAAAGATGGAAAAGTGACCTACCGGTATAAGGACAGTAAAACCAAGAAGATGGTGTATAAGACCGTGCAGGGTGAAACCTTCTTGTGGCTGCTGATGCAGCATGTATTGCCAAAGGGTCTCAGGCGTGCCAGGAACTTTGGTTTTTTGCATCCCAATAGCAAACAGTTAATCCAACTGGTGCAGTATCTTCTCAATCTCAAGCCAATCTCAGCATTTGAAATACAGGCTAAGCGACCCCGATTGAAATGTAGCTGTTGTGGTGCCTCGATGCAGATTCTGACAACTCAGATATTTCCATCCGGAAAATGCAAACCAAAAGATGGAGTGGAACCATTGGCTATGTAGATCGCCTCTCGTCAATCGCCGTTAAATTTTCAGTGGAATTATCACTGAGGGTGACGCTTGTCTGAAAAACATGAATATCTGTTATAAATACTCGATTTACGAGCCAACGTTGCTGCAATGGCAACAAGATCTGTATGCGCCCAAGGTTCATCGGCTAAATGAGCCCTGGGCACAACAGAAAGTCAAAAAGATATTTTCTTAAAGAGCAGTACTTCTTAACCGTTGCGGGCTTGTCCAACAAACGGTTCAGATCGCGGCTATCGCGCGATCTAACATCTAAGCATTTATCTGTTGTGCGCAGTTCAGCATGACGGATAAATGTCTGTTGGACTGAGCCGCTTCTTGCACGGCGCTCTACTTTAATAGGGGATTGTTTTTTGGACTAAACGGCACTTGATGGCCGGTGATAGGTTGTGATCGTCTCTTCATCCATATACTCCCTGTTCAGCATCGCAACTCCCCTTCACTTAATGGGGCTTTCTACCCTTTTTACCCGATTTTCATTCAGTTTGCACCCTCCAGGTCGCAATCGTCCATAAGCAAGCCGTAGCCTGCCCGGTATCCTTCTCCTTATCTCACCCTCACAATGAGGGTCACCCACCCTCATAGCGTCTGGGCAGTAAGTGCGCGATGATCCTGAGCTGTCCCTTGTGGCACGTTGGGCAGGGGTAGCCTTCAAAGAGCACCTCTGTTGCCATCCCGACCCCGCTTTCACTCTCTTGAGGTGTCGCCAACAACTCTCTAATCTGACTCAGACACCTTTTCCGGCAACAGTTCGCCAGGTATCCAAAGTGACGGATACGCATAAATCCCTTGGGCAGGACGTGGAGCAGGAACCGTCTGATTAGCTCTTCAGGTTTCAGGGGGAGGGTTTTTCGTTTGTCGTGGTCCCGGTAATCTTTGTAGCTCAAGAGCACTTTGCCCCGGTCATTTATTCCCTGTAGTCGATGGTCACTCAGTGCAATGCGGTGACTATAACGGGCCAGATAATCGATTACCGTGGCGGTGTAATGGAGACAGGGCTTGCTGTACACCACCCACTCTACGGCCATGAGTTGGTTCAGGGTCTCCTTAGTCTGCAGGGTATCTTTCAGGCGGGGCAGTTCTCCACTACCAATGCTGTGCCGTAACCGGCTGATAAAGCCGCCCCGGAAGTGTCGGGAGAGCGCTCTCACCGGAAACAGGTAGTCGCCTTTAACGCCCTGCCAATGCCTGCCGCTGCTCAATGCACCACCTGGCACCAGGCAGTGAAGATGGACATGGCGGGTCATGACCTGCCCCCAGGTGTGGAGGGCGGCCACCATACCGATACGACCCTTCAGCCGTTTACGGCCAAAGCTGTTCAAGGTGTTCCAGGCAGATTCAAACAGCAGCCCGTAGATCTCTCGTGGCTGGATCGCCATCCATGGATTGAGTATGTGGGGGAGAGTAAACACCAGATGGTGATAGGTCACCGGCAGGATATTGGCCTGTTGTTTCATGCTCCACGCTTCGGTGGCCTTATTCTGACAGCCTGGACAGTGGCGGTCACGGCAGGAGAAGTAGTGCTCCTGTTGACCACCGCAGTGGTCACACTGCAGCTTCATTCCCCCCAGGGCTTCGGTGCGGCAGTCGAGGATGTGGTGGCAGACCTGCCACTGGCGCTTGCTTAGGGGGTGATTCTGGGCGTGTGACTCCAGGTGCTGCTGCATGATGCTTTGCATCGATGACCGTTCAGTCATGATCCACCTCCAGCCCAGCGACCAAATCATGAGCCCCGCTTCCTTCCTTGTAGCTGGGTACCCAATGGACGTAGCGCAGTGTCGAATGGAGGTCTTGGTGTCCTAGTAGGTGTTGCAGCCGATGTATTTGTATGCCTGCTTCTAACTGGTGGGTGGCATAGGCATGACGTAGGCCATGGATACCGCCCATCTTCTCTACACCAGCCTGCCTCTTGGCCCGCTTAAAGGCTTTCTGGATAGAGTTTTCACTCAAGGGTATATCCATGGTACGACTTGGAAACAGCCAGGTTCTCGGATGACAGAGTTGCCAGTAATCACGCAGTTGATATAGCAGTGTCGGCCCCAGGGGTAGCAGACGATCCCGGGCGCCTTTGCCTTGTTCGATACGCAGTAGGCAGCGCTCACCATCAATCGCTGCCAGCCATGGAGAGCGAAGCGAGGGCTGGTAATCCCCGGTAGCCGTGAGGCCGCACTGCTTACCCGTCGTGCGCGCAGCGCGCCAGAGGGGAAGCAAAGTAGGCATCCGAACACGGCGTCCAGTCAATGGGAACTGACTGCGAAGCGGTAACGAGCTTGCGATGTTATCGCGTAGCGGTTAGTGACCAGGACGGCCGGGGTACTAATAGGCTGTCGAAGATTGAGTGCAAAAGGGGGACTTGGATGTCCCGTTTTGCATCACGAAATCGAAGACTCGCTTAATCTTTTACCTGGAGGTGGGTCAACTCACTGACCCGCAGACCACAGCCGTAACAGAGACTTAACATCATACGATGCTTCGGGTTTTTGCAGGCACTGAGAATATCTGCAACCTCTGATCTGTTGAGTAGCTCCGGTATTCTCTGCTTGCGCTTCGGTGTCGGTATCTCCATATCAAAGCGCTGCCATTGCAGCACCTTTAGATAGAGAAAACGGATACCATTAAGTGCCAATCGGCAGCTTGACCAGGCCAGCTTCTTCTCTGTCGCCAGATAGACAAAGTAGCGCTTGACCTGTTCCAAATTAAGTTTGGCGGGGGAACGATGGTAGTAGGCAGCCAGTGCTTGAACTGCATACAGATAGCTCTGGTGGGTGCGGGGGGAGAATCCACGCACCGTCATGGCTTCGATCATTTTGTTGCGTAAGGGAGTCATTGCCTCTCTCCTTGTTGCCTGATCCTGAATGGACCATACAAAGAGTGTTGTCGATGACTCGGTAGAGGGCTACTGCCTCTGGGGGTGGTAGATGGGGGGCTCCGCGAAGCGGTTTAGTTCAACCTTCGTTAGGTGTCGATAATCCACATGCCTATTTTAATTATAATACTTGGGCATGGTATAAAATTACCCGATTACCCATAAACCTCAGCCATTCTCAAGAAGCGATAAGGCATTGGTGGTGTACGCAACGCAACAAAGAGCAATCGCTCAATCATTTCTGGAAGATTGAAGCGACGATTAAACCGATATTCGAATTCGGCAAGATAACGAGGTACATGTTTTTTTCGTATAGCATGAAAAGTTCCCTGCAAAGAATTCTTGACGTTGCCAAGCATGGTGTTCACCCACTTGAAGGTGGAGCTCTGTGCGCTTTTTCGACCGCCACCAGTCACAATGGCCACATGATCGCATTCAGCATCAGTGACAGCTCTGAAGCAGCAGAGACCATCAGAGAATACAGTGCTACCAGAAACCAGACTGGACTTGGCATATCGAGCAATTTCTGCACTACGAAAACCACGCACACGACGCAGATGAATTTTCAAAGGCCTGCCGTCCTGCGGAGTTATAACTGAATCTGGTGTTTGAGTAGTTGAAAAAGGGCGGCGTATCTGGTTGATTTGTTGTTGCGAGACATCAAAACAACCATTGGAGATACGCCACCATGAGTAAGAATAACGTTGTTAAGCTGGCAGGTCGAGATACGATTATCGATCCGCTGACAGAGTTGCTGAGAAGCGGTGCAGAGCAGTTGATCTACCAGGCGGTAGAGGCAGAGTTGCTGGAGCTGTTGGCGGAGCACACCGAGCGACGGACAGAGGATGGCAAGGCGGGTGTGGTGCGTAATGGTCATCTGCCAGCTCGTAAACTGCAGACAGGATTGGGGCCGGTCACGGTCGAGATCCCCAAAGTTCGAGCGAAGACCGGCGAGCCGGTGACGTTCCGATCAGCTCTGGTACCGCCGTATGTACGCAAGACGAAGTCACTGGAAGCGGCGCTGCCGTGGCTCTACCTGAAGGGGATTTCCAGTGGTGAGATGGGTGAGGCCCTGAAAGTGCTGGTGGGTCCGGATGCAACAGGCTTGTCGGCCAGCACGGTATCGCGTCTGAAGCAGGTCTGGGCAGAAGAATATCGGAGCTGGTGTGAGGAGCGCCTGGATAAGGAGCATTGGGTGTATGTGTGGGCAGACGGTGTCTACAGCGGACTGAGAGCAGAGCAGACGAAGCTGTGTGCCCTGGTGGTGATCGGTGTGAATGAGCGTGGTGAGAAGCATTTTCTGGCAATTGAGGATGGTGTGCGGGAGTCCACGCAGAGCTGGCGGGAGGTACTGTTGAAGCTGAAGTCACGCGGACTGAACCCGCCCAAATTGGCGATCGGTGACGGTGCCATGGGCTTCTGGGCTGCGCTGGAGGAAGTATATCCTGAGACGCGCCAGCAGCGCTGCTGGATGCACAAGACCATGAACGTGCTGAACTGCCTGCCAAAGACAGCTCAGCCGAAAGCGAAGCAGGCACTGCATAACATCTGGCAGGCGGAGACTCAGGCCGATGCGGAAAAGGCCTTTGATCTGTTTATCAAAACGTATGAGCCGAAGTATCCGAAGGCTGCCATCTGTCTGCACAAAGACCGAGAGGAACTGATGGCTTTCTATCACTTTCCGGCACAGCACTGGCAGAGCATTCGGACCAGCAATCCGATTGAATCAACCTTCGGGACAATCCGCCATCGAACCAAGCGTTCCAAGGGCTGCCTATCGCGTGACGGCATGCTACACATGATGTTCAAACTCGGCCTGTGTGCCGAGAAGAAGTGGAGACGATTACGGGGTTTCGGTTACCTGGCGAAGGTGATAACCGGAATCAAATTTAAAGATGGTGTTGAGGTAACAGGAGTCGATCAGGTCGCCGCTTGATTCAACTGGTTAAACACCAGATTTGACTATAACTCCGTCCTGCGTCGTCTCAACGGCGGCTACGAAAGGGATTTTGTTGCGGGAGCCTCGTCCACGCTTACCAGGTTTTTCACCGCCAATATATGCATCATCCATTTCAATGCGGCCAGTCAGCTTTTTCTTACCCTGGCGTTCCATCATTACCTGCATCAGTTTGTGCTTGAGCTTCCACGCAGTGTTGTAGTTCACTCCAATCTCACGAGACAGTTGCAAGGCAGAGGTGCTCTTTTTACGCTGGGTCAGCAAATAGATGGCCAGAAACCATTTCTTCAAAGGCAACTTTGTGCCATGAAAAATGGTACCCGCAGTAAGCGATGTCTGGTGATGACATTTATGGCACTGGTATATCTTGCGGCTTTTGAGTTCGCAGCACGTTGCGTTACCGCACTCTGGGCAAACATATCCACTTGGCCAGCGAAGTCGATGCAACGCTTGGCTGCATTGAGTATCGGTACCATATTTTTCCAGAAATTCGTGCAAACCAAGCCCTTTTTGAAACTGGATAGTATTTTTTGGCATGATGGAAACCCTCGTATATTCAGAGGGTTCCATTATGCGGCCACCACAGGCTCAATAGCTGAGCCTGGTGGGTAATCAGGTAAAATTATGTAGTTGGTATGTTGCTATAAAATCTTAAAAAGACGCTTGCCAATTAGCTTAAAATTAGGAGGATATCTTAATTGGCCTGTTGACTTATTCGTTAGATTTTACTGGCCGCCATCAGCATTCTGCCAATTGTTGATGGGTGAACATTGAAAACTCTGGCGGCTTCGGCCGCTGTCTTTCGCCCACTGCTTACCATATCAATCACTTCTGCCGTTTGTGCTGTAGTAAGTTTCGCCCGTCGTCCGAGTTTGACCCCTCTGGCCTTGGCGTGCTCTAAGCCCGCCTTTGTGCGTTCTCGGATCATAGATCGCTCGAATTCTGCAAAACTACCCACCATTTGCATCATCATCCGACCGGCGGCTGTTGTCGTATCAATTGCTTCGGTCAGGCTCTGAAAGCCCGCACCCTTTTTCTCGATTTGATCCATAATAGCCAGCAGATCTTTTAATGATCGGGAGAGCCGGTCGAGCTTCCACACGGTTAAGACATCGCCTTCTCTAAGTTGCTCCACAGCTTTGTGTAGCTCAGGCCGATCCCACCGGCCTCCTGATGCTGTTTCCTCATAGATACGCTCCGCTCCCGAGTTCTTCAGCGCAGCTAGCTGTGCCGCCGTATCTTGATCTTCAATTTTTGATACTCGCGCATATCCAATGATCATGAGATTCTCTCGACTATTGCAATAAGGTATTGCCAAATAAGTTTATATTGCAATAGACTTTTGCAACACGCAAGCCCCCATGGCGTGAGTTCACTGCAGGAATTGCATAAACGAACATTTTTGCAATGAAGGTCAGATGTCTAGACGACAGAGATTAACCACCTTGCTTCACTGTCCACCACCACAAGAACGATAACAACCCCTACTTTCAGGTCTTATAATGGCGTCGCAATAAGAGTTTGCAACCACTGCAACTGCACCATCATTTCTTACACACTCCACCGTTTGATGCTGAATGCCAACACCACGCCGCCCATTATTTAAAATACACGCCCCCCACTCTCCCAATTCATTCCAGGAATAAATATCACTGCGCCCTTCGTCAACAATTTTCAAGCCATTTATTTGGGGTCTACCCTGAATACACTCTCCCGTCAGGAACACTTTAACTGGTCGCGACGCCATGTCAGCTGATAAAAGCATTGAAAATAATTGTTGTGAATAGAGTTCTCTTAAGCCAAAACCGAACTGACCCGCATTGTTGGTGGTACTACATGCTGCTTGAGTATCTGACGCTGACAACGAAGATAATGAGGCAAATATGGCATTGCCAGAATGAATGCTAAGATGAGATATTATACCTTCCTCGCTCCATCCAGCATGGGAAGCACTTATCTCGAAAAATAATAAAAACAATAGGCTTACAAATGACTTTTTCATGCTTATCCTCATATATTTACCTACTGATGGGTCAAACCCAGCAGTACTTATCATCAATTTTTCTAGGCACTGCACCTTCAGCAAGCAAGGGGCAGTGTAAAGTTACTCTGCTCCCGTTAGTTCTAAATCAATCGACTCTGACCCCATAGATTTTTCTCTACCGGCTGTAAATAGATACGTCCCCTTTAATCTTATTTCTCAGTCTTTCCATGCTGACCCTGTTAACTTTATTGTTCGAGTTGATGGCAGAATCAAATCCTTTGAAATCACGAAACTTGGGAAGTCATTAATCTTAGAGCGAAGCTCATTAAAAAACTTTTCTGAAAGATCATGTTTTTATCACAGCCCTGCGGGAAATATTGAATGTAGATTAAATCAGGTTCCCCTTTTAACGGGGATAGCGTATCCTGCTGCTATTCCCCTCAAAGAAAGCTGGAATACGTATCTCGTTCGTAACATCCACCTTATCATCATAAGAAAAAGTATCGGGCCAATATAAATCCACTCTCACAATACAATCAGACCGCGAATAAACAGCTTCACTTTCATCTGAACTATTACAGCCTTGCAACAAGAAAACGACAGGCAACAGACACAACATAAATTTCCATTTTTATCTGGGAACATAAACGTTCACCTCTCGCCATGCCGAATTATCATGGGTTGCCGCTTGTGGGGGTACGGTTATGTGCCATCTGTAATTTCCAGAAACTACCGCATCAAGAACAAATGTTGTGGTCACAGGCACACCAAGTAATTGCCCTGTTTGTCCCACATATTTTATAGGCGCGAACCACTCTGGTGATGCGTGAACACCAACATAATTTCCAAATCCATCGATTGGCCTAGCAGTAACTTCTGCATAGAATCTTTCAGTTGGAGGAAACGCTTGGCTTGACAATTCAATAGCTATTTTCCCACCCGCATCAACAGTTAACGAACCGCTCTTTGCAGAAAATGTTATAGCCTCTTATTTCCAGCTAGATCCAGTTAAGTCAATTGTCCGAGTTGACGGCTCAATTACATCCTTTGAAACTGTAAAATCTGGAAAACCATCTATCTTAGAACGCAATTCATTCATAAACTTCCCTGACAGTCCATATTTCTGATCACAACCCTTGGGGTAATATTGAATATAGATAGAAGCACCATTCTCATGTCTTGGAAGTGTATACCCTGCTACTACTCCCCGTAAAAAATCCGGTATACGTATCTGATGTTTAATTTCCACCTTTTCATCATAGGGAATATTTTTTGGCCAATTAAAATCAACTCTTGCAATACAGTCAGATCGTGAATATGCAACTTCTCTCTCACCTGCCTCATTACACCCTTGCAATAAAGTAATGGCAGAAATCAGTACCAGTATAATTTTCCATATTCTATTTCGGAACATAAACATTCACCTCCTGCCAAGCCGAGTTATCGTGAGTTGACGCCTGAGGTGGTACATTTATATGCCATCTGTAGCTCCCTGGAACGATTGCATCAAGAACAAAGGTTGTAGTAACCGGCACACCAAGTAATTGCCCAGTTTGTCCAAAATACTTTATTGGTTCAAACCATTCTTGTGTTGCATGAACACCGGTGTAATTTCCAGAGCCATCAATTGGTCTAGCCGAAATCTCAGCGTAAAATTTTTCAGTCGGAGGAAATGCCTGGCTAGACAATTCAATCGCAATTTTATCTCCTGCATCAACGGTTAGTGAACTTCCATCGCTAGAAAGAGAAGTCGTGCCAACAGGATCCCATTTATTTTTATCTAACTTCTCTCGTTGATATCTATGATTCTCCGCATTGAATAGATGCGTAAACGCCGCACTCACCGCCCCATTTGCGAACTTACCCCCCCCCAGCAACAGCAGCAACCCCACCAATAATAGCCGCAGCTGTAGTACGTGCAGCCACAGATGCCTTACCCATCATCGACTTAATCGGCCCACCCACAACATGCCCAACAAACGACCCCAGGAACGAAGCCTTAAACTTCCCTCCCCTGGCGGTACCAATTACTCCTTGAGTAAAACACAGCCGTGAGAGCCGGTCAAGCTTCCTCACGTTTAAGAGATCGCCTTCTCTAAGTTGGTCCACCGCTTTGTGTAGCTCAGGCCGATCCCAGCGGCCTCCTGTAGCAGGAATTGCATAAACAAACATTTTTGCAATGAAGGTCAGATGTCTAGACGACAGAGATCAACCACCTTGCTTCACTCTCCACAAGAATAATAACAATCCCTACTTTCAGGTCTTATAATGGCGTCGCAATAAGCGTTTGCAACCACTGCGCCATCATTTCTTACACACTCCACCGTTTGATGCTGACTGCCAACACCACACCGCTCATTATTTACAATACACGCCCCCCACTCTCCCAATTCCTTCCAGGAATAAATATCACCGCGCCCATCGTCACCAATTACCAAGCCATTTATTTGGGATCTACCCTGAATACACTCTCCCGTCAGGAACACTTTAACTGGTCGCGACGCCATGTCAGCTGATAAAAGCATTGATAATAATTGTTGTGAATAGAGTTCTCTTAAGCCAAAACCGAACTGACCCGCATTGTTGGTGGTACTACATGCTGCTTGAGTATCTGACGCTGACAACGAAGATAATGAGGCAAATATGGCATTGCCAGAATGAATGCTAAGATGAGATATTATACCTTCCTCGCTCCATCCAGCATGGGAAGCACTTATCTCGAAAAATAATAAAAACAATAGGCTTACAAATGACTTTTTCATGCTTATCCTCGTATTTTTACCTACTGGTGGGTCAAACCCAGCGGTACTTATCATCAATTTTTCTGGGCTCTACACCTTCAGCAAGCAGGGGGCAGTGTAAAGCTACTCTGCTCCCGTTAGTTATAAATCAATCGAGTCTGACCCCATAGATTCTATCTCTCATCTTCTGCAAGAAAGGGTCTGTAGAATCATCAAGATCACAAATCCGTATCGTCTTTTTATAATCTTCAGAAAACCAACTCGGTTCTTTCTCTAATATTTCTAATTCCGGATATTTCTTTCGTATTTCATCTGGTGATTCCGCCCATATGTAACGCCATATAGCCCCCATACCGTAATCGTACACCGCTAAGAATTTGTTTTTCATCGGCCTATCGGATACCACCTACTGTTTTCAGTACTCACATCATGAGGCACTTTAACTTCATACCCACCACCAGGTTGACCAGCCCATGGATCAACCACACCATGACTACTCACTGAGTGAATATTTGACATTGGAACCGAAAAATATCCAACTGGTGTGGATGACAACGACAATTGAGCTTGCGCTTGTGCACCACTTGAATAAAGGTCAGGCGTCAAATAAACATTCCCATCTGGACTCCTCCTAATGACGCCATCATAAACAATACCCTCCCTACCAAGATCCGTTGTGTAGTGATTCAAATAGGCGTTACGCCTCACGATGTCGTCTGTTTCTAGAAGAGTACCTAAAGGTCCAAATAATTTCCGTCCAAGCTTACCTAACCACTTTCCAAATCCTCCAACAGCACCTCCTGCGGTTCCTTCTCCAGCGGCAGAATTTGCTGACGCTTCCGCATTAAAAAGATGCGTAAACGCCGCACTCACTGCCCCATTAGCAAACTTCCCCCCCCCGGCAACAGCAGAGACCCCTCCAACAATAGCCGCAGAAACCGTCCGTGCAGCGACAGCTGCTGCATCCTTCCCTTTAATCATGGCCTTCATCGGCCCACCCACAACATGCCCAACAAACGCCCCCAGGAACGAAGCCTTAAACTTCCCTCCCCTGGCGGTACCAATTGCTCCTTGAGTAACACCATGAGCAACCGCCTTCAATGAGATACTATCCGGTAGCCCAAACCCATGCCCGATACCATAGGCCATGCCACCCGACATAGCCCCAAATGCAGCGCCCTTCATCGCCCCTTTAATACTTCCGGACATAATACCACCCATGACAAATCCTGCGGCTGCCCCCGGCTATGGCCCCCATGGTTGAAGCATATGAAAGTGCTGCAAGCATCTGTACCGAGCTATATGCTGCGGCGACACCATTCGCCAACACCATACCCTTAACCCAAGCGCCCACCATCGGCCCAACAATAGCCGCCGCCGCAATCGCAACAACCACCTTAAAAATATCAGACAACCCATACCCACTAGGATCCGTATACTTCAACGGATTGTTATGCACATACGAGTACCGATTAAACCCCTGACTGGAATACGGACTCTGCATCGTCGGATCCGCACTCAGGAACCGTCCCAACGTCGGATCATACACCCGCCCGTTCATATGGATCAGATCCATCTCATCCACATGCTCATGGCCGGTAAAGCCGCGGTTGGTCAGGGTACCCGCCCGCCAGTCGCCGCCGCGCACCGAACGGTTCGTAACTCATGCGATCGACGATGGTGCCCTGTCCGTCGGTGATGGTGTCGATGGAGCCTAATGCGTCTTGGTGAAGCTATTCGATGGATATCCCTGTTTTTGCTTCCAACAATACCTTCATTATATATTTTTTCAAACCTTCTCTATAATACAGGGATTTTATATTGCCGGTATTGGTAAGAACCGCATGACTCCCTACCTTTGCATATATATTGCATCTGTAATCTTCTGTTGTTAATAGATAAAGGCACTCACCCTCGTGAAAGTCAAAAATATCTGATGGCACAGGGTTGCTATTAGAAGGTTTCTTCGTCAGAAGGCTAAATTTCTCATGTGAGTTTTTGTAATACTTATTAAAAACCTTATATAATCCTATATTTTGATCGTACTCGTAGACTCCCTCTTTAAACTCATGCATCAACAAATATGGCTTGGCGATAAATTGAACATCAAAACTATAGTTAAAATAAACCTGTGCGGTTAACTCTGCATTGTCATCTATGGGGTATTCAGGGACTACTTTCTTAATATCAGCGCCTCTAAAAATAAGTATTAGCGGACTATAGTTGTCACTTGCAACCTTACCTGTGCGCTCAGAATTAAAGACCATACTTTTACGGAATGTATAAGATTCACCATTAACATTTATCTGAACAGCAGAATCATTACACCCTACCAATGCAAGCCCAATAAGCATCAATATAGATAATATGCATTTCTTTTTCATGGGCTATATCCGTCACATCCGCCTTTGCAGATGAAGGAGTCATATCGGTTTAGAATATATGTTCCTGGATAAGCATACTTAGGAATATTATTTTTTGGAAATACCTCGTGATGCCATTGGGTAATCTGATCATTGCTCAGTACGCCTCTCCAATTACCAGCATTCATATCAAGATAATCAGCATCAACATATTTCACATAGGTTCGCATGAGATCAACTCCAAGAGCAGTAAGTTTCTCATGCGAAAATGAATTAAAAGCCATTCCAATGCTATTAGCACCCCATGCTGCTAAGCCATCATTAGTAGCCACCATCAGTCCTGTTGGTGCAAAAGGATCGCCTTTCAAGAACCTACTCATCCAAAAACCGAAGCGTTCCCCTTTGGCAGCATATTCTCTTTCAGCATCGGAAATCTGGATGGAACCTTTATTGGCAGTCATCTCATTATTGAAGAGATGCGTAAACGCCGCACTCACTGCCCCATTAGCAAACTTCCCCCCCCCGGCAACAGCAGAGACCCCTCCAACAATAGCCGCAGCTGTAGTACGTGCAGCCACAGATGCCTTACCCATCATCGACTTAATCGGCCCACCCACAACATGCCCAACAAACGACCCCAGGAACGAAGCCTTAAACTTCCCTCCCCTGGCGGTACCAATTACTCCTTGAGTAACACCATGAGCAACCGCCTTCAATGAGATACTATCCGGCAGCCCAAACCCATGCCCAATACCATAAGCCATGCCACCCGACATAGCCCCAAATGCAGCGCCCTTCATCGCCCCTTTAATACTTCCGGACATAATACCACCCATGACAAATCCTGCGGCTGCCCCCCCGGCTATGGCCCCCATGGTTGAAGCATATGAAAGTGCTGCAAGCATCTGTACCGAGCTATATGCTGCGGCGACACCATTCGCCAACACCATACCCTTAACCCAAGCGCCCACCATCGGCCCAACAATAGCCGCCGCCGCAATCGCAACAACCACCTTAAAAATATCAGACAACCCATACCCACTCGGATCCGTATACTTCAACGGATTGTTATGCACATACGAGTACCGATTAAACCCCTGACTGGAATACGGACTCTGCATCGTCGGATCCGCACTCAGGAACCGTCCCAACGTCGGATCATACACCCGCCCGTTCATATGAATAAGATCCATCTCATCCACATGCTCGTGGCCGGTAAAGCCGCGGTTGGTCAGTGTTGGGATATAAGGCAGTCCGGTAGCCACACGCCAGTCACCGCTGCGCCGTGCGCCGAACGGTTCATAGCTCATGCGCTCGACGATATTACCCTGTCCGTCGGTGAGGGTGTCGATGGAGCCTAATGCGTCACGGTGCAGGTAGCGGGTTTTATCCGGTTTGGCGACACTGTCGTCGATGGTTTTGGCGTGGATGGCCACCAGCTGTCCATCGGCATAGATAAAGTGTTTGTGTTCAACCTTGTTGTCGCTTTCGATGCGCTCGTAGGCGTTACCCGCATAGTGCGTTGTGCTCGTACCGGTGGTCTTGAGGTAGCGCGTGCGATCCGGCCCGTATTTGAACAGCACACGGGTGTCACCTTTGGTGAACGAGGTGGGTTTGTTGAAGCTGCTCCAGCTGATAGAACGGCCTCCACCCTGCACCATGTTGCCATTGGCATCGTACTGGTAGCCGGTGTGGTTGGGCCCGGCACTCAGTAGGGCGTGAGGACCGGCATGGCCGCTGGTGCGCTCTTGATCACCATAGAGGTAGTCGCCGATATCCGATTTGTTGTGGATATTGCCCTGGGCGTCATAGCTATAGACCACTTTGCTATTGTACGCGATCTCGCCTATCTGGCCGCTGACATAGCTCTTGGTCAGACGGTCTAAGCGGTCATACTCGAACGATTCTTTCAGCTCCTGGATATGATCGGTACGACGGGTGACGCTGTTGAGGCTGTCGTATTGGTACTCCAGGTGGCGGGTGGAAGGTGCCGAGCCGAAGCCGCTGACGATGTTCTGCAGCTGACCGGTGGCCTGGTCGTAGTGTTTTTGGGTCTCCAAGCCGTTGCCGACGATGCTGCTGGTGAGCCTCCCGGCGGCATCCCGTCCGGTGGCCCGCCAGAAGGTGATCGCTCCCGTATCGCCCTGGAGCAGGCGCACCATGGTGCTGTAGGCGACGCTGTTTTGGGTCAGTCGGCTGGCGGTGCGGGCGACGTCGTTTCTTTCGGTCTCGATCTGCCGCTGCCGTGTCTGTTGGACTTCGACTTGTCGGGTGTAGTACTCGGCCAGGGCGCTGCCGTCGGTTTCGAGGTAGTCCGGGGCGTTGTAGGCCTCCAGCTCCTCCTCGCTGAGTACCGAGGCCGGTGTCGGGGCGTTAGCGGCGGCTTGGTCAGAGGCGGGCTGTTTAGCCACGGCGTTGTCAAACTTATCCCGTGCGTGTTGCTGGGCACGGGCGTCGGCGGCCAGTTGCCGCAGCAGGCTGGCGGTGCCCGCTTCCCACTCGGCGATTGTTTCCAGGTGGTCCGCCTCTTTGTCAGTGATGGCGCTACGGCCGCTGAAGCCCGGTTTTCCTTTGACAAAGATGGTGATGTCACCCACCTGTATGGGGATCCACACCAGGGGGGCGGCGAGGTTGACCTGGTAGGCGCTTTCGATCTTCTTGATCGCCTCCCGGGCGTAATTGTCGTAGCGCGCCTTGGCGCTAAGAAACCAGCGCTGTTGCCACTCGGTCGGCATCATGCCGAGGATGGCATCGGCAACCTGCTGGTACTCCGCCGCTTCCTGTTCCAGTTGATCGGCCAGATCATTGTGATCGGTGGCGCTCTGCTGCAGGCTCGCTATGGTCTGTTTGCGGTCTTCTTCCAGGAACGCTTTGTTGGGGGCGGCTTCAAGGAGTTGCTCGGCGCTCTGATAGTAGACGGCGGCTCGGGCGCGGTGGACGGCGGCCTGTGCGCCGAGCTGATCCGCCTCGGCCTGGGCCGCTTGCAGCTCTTCTTCCAGGCGGGGTTGGATCTCCTCCCACTTCTGGCTCAGATGGAGGGCGTCATAGTCGCCGATCTGCGCCTCGGGGGTGCGGATCGCCTTGAGATAACCCTGTTCGTTGTAGTCATTTTCCACCACAAAGCTCTGGGGGCGGGTGACTTTGCTGACGCGGCTGAATTCATCGTACGCCGAGGTGATGCTGTGGGTCTGGCCGTCGGCGGTGGTGGTGACGCTGGTGGCGCGGCCCAGGCTGTCGTAACCGAGGGTTTTGATATAGCCGTCCGGGGCGGTGACTTTAACCAGTTTACCGATACTTTTACCGGTCTCCTCATCCATACCGTTGGCGGCGCTGTCGTAGGTCCAGGTGGTGGTGCCTTCGGGTTCAACCCGTTTGATCATGCGGTCCAGCGGGTCGAAGTTTTGGGTGACGGTCTGACCCTTGGCATCGGTCTGTTTGATCAGGTTACCGAAGATATCGTACTGGTAACGCCACTGCCCCATGTTGGGGTCATCCATGGCTGTCTTGTGACGGCCCAGCGTGTCGTAGGTGAGGGTGGTGATGGCGCCGTTGGCGTCGGTCACCCGCAGGTTGCCGATGGCATCGTACTGGTAGGTGACCCAGCCACCCTCCTCCTCATCGACACGCACCACTTTGCCCTGGGCGTTCTTTTGGGTGGTTTTGGTATGGCCTTCGGCGTTGGTGACGGTGGTGGTGAAGCCGCTGTAGCTGAAGCGGTTTTCGATCGGGGTGCCGCCGGGGCCCTGTTGGGTCACTTTGGTGGGGCGGCCGAGGAGGTCGTACTCGGTTGTACTCCAATGGGAGGTTTCGTTCTTAAAATAGGGCTGTGAGCTGCGGCTCACCTGGCCACGGGCGTTGTATTCGGTGTCCTGGTAGACCCGGGTGCCATCGAAGCCGGTGGTGACTTTACGGGTCACCTGCCCCAGCTTATTCGAGTAGGTGGTGGTCGGGGTGCTGCCCGCACTCTCGGTGGTGGTGTAGAGCACCGTGCCGTCGGGAGCGTCGTCCGGGCACGTGAGGCCGCACATGCCGCGGTAGACGGTGCTCCAGGTGCCGTCGGCGCGATCCTCGCGGATCTGGCGGCCGAAGCTGTCGTATGTCCAGGTGGTAGTCAGTCCATTAGGGCCGGTGAGGCCGGTCATTACACCCAGCAGGGGGTCGTAACTGCGGCTCTCGCTATGACCGAGGGCGTTGGTGACACTGATTGGAAAACGGCCGTCCGGGCTGTACTGGCTACTGCTGCTGTGGGTGGGGGTGCGGGTGTCGAGGGGGTAGGCGATGGCGATGAGGTCGATGTTGAGGGGTTCGAGGATGAGGGGTTCGAGTTCGAGGATGAGGGGTTCGAGGGTGAGGGATTTGGGGGTGAGGAAGGGGGGGGTGAGGAAGCCGCTGATGGTGACCTTGATCTTGTTGCCGAAACGGTCGTAGTCGGTGGCGGTCTTTTTACGCTGTCTGAGTTTGTCGGGTTCTATGATCTCACGGCTCAGCAGGCCGTCGCTGTTGTACTCAAATGCGGAAGTGCGGGTGATACTCGGCCGGGTGATGCTCGACTGGGCGCCGCTGTATGAGTGGGTGGTGGTGGCGCCGGTGAGTCTGCCCAGATGCCAGAGATCGGTGTCGTTGGTGTAGTCACTGAGGGTCTTTTTTGTCTCAGTGCCCAGGCTGTCTGTGGTGGTGACGGTGATTTGGGTGGGGTTGCCGTAGTCGTCGTAGAGGCTGTCTGTGGTGGTGGTAACCAGCAGGGTGCCGTCGAGGTCGTAGCTTTTCTCTATACTCTGCGGGCTGTAGGCAAAATAGACCTTGTCGTTATGCGGGGTGGTGGCGCTATAGTCGGCGGTGGTCTCACCCAGCAAGGTGCTGTCTGCCAGCCGCTGCTCGGTGCGGGAGACCTGGCCGGTAAAGGGGTAGTCCTGTCGGAACGCGGTGGTGGTGACGATACCGGTCTGCTTATCGATGGCAACCATCGAGGCAAAGCCGAGGCTACCGCGGCCCTGGAGATGTGCTTTCAGCCCGGCATATTGGTAATTTGTGCGCTTATCACCGCCCAGGCCGTCAGGGGTGGAGACCTGACTCACCACATAAAGGGGAACCTGCAGATCCAGTTCATGTTCCTGCGCACCGCTCCCTTTGGTGTAGACGTCGGGATCGGTAAGGGGTTTGTACTCTATGGTCGTGCTGTTGCCGAGGCCGTCAAAAATAGCGGTGACCCGCTCCGCCGAGTAGCGTGAGCGGGTGGTTTTGACGACGGCTTCATCGCGCTTGAGCAGCAGGAGATCCACTTTGCCGTCGCCCTGGATATCGCCGAACCGGCGGTCGTAGCTGTCGGAGTGATGGCCACTCAATGTCACCGTCGTGGCGCTTTGTGCGAAGGCGCCATTACCCAGGCCGGGGAAGATGTTGAGGGTGGCGGTGGCGACCGAAGTCATCACCAGATCGGCGATGCCGTCACCGTCCATATCGAGGAATTCGCTGGTGTGCGCGTTGGCTGTCCAGCCGCTGCCTTCGGGATTGCTGTTGACAGGCGACAGTTCAAAGGTGCCATCGCCATGGCCAAGAAAGACGTTGGCGGTGAACTCGGAGTCGGGGGTGAGTACCAGATCAATGACGCCGTCGCCGTTGGCGTCACGAAAACGGCGGTTGTGGGCGGCGCTGCTCCAGCGTCCGGGAATCACGGAGGCCATGGGGGTGGTGACAAAGGAGCCATCGCGCTTGCCGGCAAAGACATGGAGGCTGGCTTGCTTGACGCCGCTCATTACCAGATCCACAAGACCATCACCGGTGGCATCAAAAAGATGACGCTTGAAGTCGGCTTCCGACCAGCCGCTTCCATTAACCTCTGTTACTTTTGGTGTGACAGAAAAAGTACCATCACCCGCGCCTGAATGGACATAGGCCCGCCCTTCTGATTTTTGCAGCAGGATAAAGTCAACATCGCCATCCCCATTGGTATCACTGAACCGGCGCTCATAGGATGAGTCACTCCGGGCGATTCCTGTAATCGCTGTGGTGATAGCGGTCGTACTGAATGAACCCTCCCCTTGACCGGTAAAAACAGACACGGCGCTACCGTTTTTCCGGCCCATCACTAAGTCGATTACACCATCACTGTCCACATCCAGAAGATGGCGTGTGTAAGCGCTCGAGGTCCAGCCGCTCCCAGCAGGATCTGAATGTAGGTAGGTAGTTTCAAAAGTACCATCGACCCTTCCCGGGAAGACAAAGACTTCGGCCTCACTTTTTTTCAATAGAATAAGATCGGTTCGCCCATCACCACTCACATCCTTAAGATGGCGTTCATAGTCCGCTTCAGACCGGCCACTGCCATTGACATCGCTGGTGATCAGATCGGTATCGTGCCCCTGGGTTGGTGGCTCAAATTCAAACTGGGTAGCGGGTAGGCAGTTGTTGTCCCCGTCACACTCAGTCAGGCGGGTGAGCAGGCTGCGCCCGGTGGTTTCACCCTGGATGTAGTCGAGATTGTAGCGTTTTACCGGTTGATCGCCGACGAAGCTCTCGATGGCTGTCAGGCGCTGACTGCTCTTGATACCGCCTCCCAGGGAGAAACCACTCTGTCTGTCTGGCCGGGTTGCGTAGTGGAATTTGACGGTCACGTCGCTGTAGCTGATTTCGTCGGCGTAGTGCTCGCCCTGACTGGTGTTCTCGTGATAGTGGTAGGTGATTAAGTTACCGACCGCATCGGCAATCTGGTTGACCGCCCAAAAACGGACACTCTTTTGGCCGAGTACTTCTACCCTGGAGTCGTCACTGTTGCCGAACTCAAGGGTCTGGCCTGCTGGTCTCAACCGTCCAGTGGTGGGGGCCACTCCCCTGCTGCCCATGAGAAATGATCCGACTGAACCCGTCCAGTGCTGTCCGGTACTCAGTCCCGTCGACCCCGACGGCGCCACTGATGGCGATCAGGCGTTGGCCATCAAGACAGAAACGGTCATTGTCATTGAGCTGCACGCCCCGGTTGAATCCATCCTGTACCCGGGTGGCACCACAGCGATGAATGGAGGAGAAGCCGCCCAGAGAGAACCCCACACCCAACAGGCCGTTGCCGCTGCCGCTGTTGTAGTTGATGGAGAGCTCGGGTTGCATGCCCGCCACGCCTGCGGGGATACCGATGGGGAGGGTGTAGCCTGCGCCGCCACTCTGATCGACGGATAACTCACCGGGGGTGAATCCCGCCACAGTAGCTGCCGCGGCCGGGAGAGTGGTGAAAATGGTGAGAATGGTGAGAATGGGGGGAAAAACGACAAAGGCGATCAGTAAGATGAACAGGCGGGATTTAATTCTGATGTTCTGTTTTTTTACGGAAGAAAAAATGGGCGTTATCGAGCGGCGATTGACCATTGTTATCTCTGGTTCCGTTAACGTCTTATTTTCTATCTGGCCGCGAGGCCGCTCTTGATCTGCCTTTTCTCCTTGGTCCCTGGCTGAAATTCGGGAGTAACCTCCCTTGGCCGCACAGATAACACGAGCAAAAATCGCACTATTTTTTTAGTGTGTCAATACCCTGCTCCCCTATCGGTTGAGTTTGATCAGGCGGAATTTTTCAAATCCCCGACTTCCTCGAAGGATCATTGATCATCTAGTTCGCCTCAGGTGCGAACCATAAGCTGCCAGTGAATCACCGGTCGGTTCGCGAAGCTCTTTAACAGCATGAAAGAATTAGAGTTTTCTTATGTGATAGTGAGTGATCACTGTGATAAGTCGGTTTACTTTCTATGTAATCCAGCGGTTCGCGGGATTGTGTGGTAAAACTCTTACAGTTCCATCAGTTAGCATGGGGCGGTCGCCCTCCACGCGAGGGCGCAGATTGAAACTGATTTAAATGCTTTGTTAAATCCATCGCTTTAGGTCGCCCTCCACGCGAGGGCGCAGATTGAAACGAGGCTCAAAGCCTGCTCGATTTGAGGCTCAAAGGTCGCCCTCCACGCGAGGGCGCGGATTGAAACAAAAATCTGGTCTAGATGATGAGAAATCAGACCTAGGTCGCCCTCCACGCGAGGGCGCGGATTGAAACCCATGAAGTGTTTGATCCTCCTAGAAGTAAGAGTGTCGCCCTCCACGCGAGGGCGCGGATTGAAACATCCCCTACATCTTGAGTATTCACCCCATGATGGTCGCCCTCCACGCGAGGGCGCGGATTGAAACATGTGGTCTGTGTTGTATGGCTCAGTCGGTCGAATCGCCCTCCACGCGAGGGCGCGGATTGAAACTCCTGCCGCAGATACTCCAGCTCGCTTTCTAAGCGTCGCCCTCCACGCGAGGGCGCGGATTGAAACAGTAGGAGATCAGAATGTTTCACAGCAAATTGCGTCGCCCTCCACGCGAGGGCGCGGATTGAAACTGTGGGACAACAATGTAAATGGGTTGCGGACGGATGTCGTCCTCCACGCGAGGGCGCGGATTGAAACACTAAGTGATACTGATCAAAATGAGGCACTCCAAAATGTCGCCCTCCACGCGAGGGCGCGGATTGAAACCCCTTATGGGCACCGAGAAGAACACCCCATCTTAGTCGCCCTCCACGCTAAAAGCGGAGCTTAATCAGAGGTTCCCTAGAGGGAACTTACCCTGTAATGGGTCATTAGATCGCTGATGCATTTTCCCTGATGTTAATGGCCATCTAACCCGCATGTTTCACCCAGCATTCGATTCGATGCTTTTTAACCCATACTAAGCAAGTCAGAAGCAAGATAGGAATGTATATCTTATCGAAGGTGGTTTTCTGACAATCAAAGCACACCTCCCCCTTACCCCCATTGTTTATCATCGTGCCGGGGCGGCACTCCTTGAGAACTATCCGGGTCGCAGACGAGCAACCACCAAGGCGAAGAGATCCTGATAAGGGTAAGCGCTGGAGAGCAGGAAGCGGATACGGCGCGTATTGCGCAGCATAACTGCACCGATCTTTAACAACTTGATCCGAAGCGTGCCTACTTGGCCTCTCGCCAGTTCTGTGCCCTTGAGCGCCAACCGGCGGATACTCTCCATCAGCACATAAGCCAGGCTGGAGAGGAGTAACCGGAACTGATTCGCCCACCAATAGTGGGCACTGGTACGATCTGCAAAGAGCCCCATCTGCTGCTCTTTAATCCGGTTCTCCATCTCGCCACGGGCACAGTAGAGATCATCGTAGAGTGCCTGCTTGTCACCTTCCAGATTGGTGACGATGAAACGTGGATTGCGCCCCTTGTCTGTGACCTCCAGCTTAGCAATGACCTGGCGAGTATGTTTCCAACTCTTGGCGGCATAGTGCAACCGGAAGAACTCCCGCTGTTTCTCGCCAGTCAGTTCGACAAGTTGTTCAACAATCTGCATACCCGGTTCAATCATCTGCTCCAGCCGCTTATTGCGGGCAATACCAATGATGTACTTCACACCACGGCGTTCACACCAGTCCAGCATTCTATGGCGACAGAACCCGGAGTCTCCTCGGAAGATGATCCTGAACATCGGGCCATTCCTGGCGCAGCCGTTTCGTCAGTAACGCCAGAATCGCCCATGTATGTTTCGCCCCGTCAACATTGCTGGGCCTCAGGTAGCTGATGAGCAATTGATCACCACAAAAAGACATAGAGGGAAGAAAACAGTAGTGGCCATAATAGCCATGGAAAAAGCGTCCCTCCTGCATACCATGAACTTGATCATCGGTGGCATCAAAGTCCAGGATCAACTCATCGGGAGGAGAGTCAAAAGAAGCGATGAATTGGTCGATCAACACCCTATGGATATCGACTGCCGCCTTTCTTCCAGTACGGCCCTCAAGCCGACAGAGGGTAGACTGACTACCCAATTTCTGTTCCCGGTCGACAGCCGTCTGCAAAGCAGGATCATTACGCAGGGTTTTGTGATCGTTGAGGTCTTCATAGCCCAAGCCTAGACCGTAAACACGTTGTCGTAGCAGGCTCAGTTGGGAGTGAGTGATGTAATCAGGATTTCGCGGATCTGGAATGACGGCATCAACCGCTTTCATTAAACCGAGTCGCCTGTCGATCTGTCTCAGTAGAAGCACACCCCCATCTGAAGTAATGTCGCCGCCGCTAAAATTCGGCCTGTACCTTGCGGCGTTTAAGGACTGGAAATTCCAGAACAGTTTGGTTACAGTTTGTCACAGGCAGAATCCTTTTCGATTACAGTGTAAGTAACTGAATTATATCGAATATACGAGGATTCTGCCTTTTATTTTGTGAAATATTGGGGCTAAACTGCCCCACTTACGGCCAACAATTTTCACCCACTCCCCTGGGTATTTCAGAGGCCACAAGGCCTCAACCTCACCTCAAATTCCTCCCGATTTCCTCAAAACCTCCTCATGGATCACCTCAAGAAACAGCGTATTAAGCGAGTCTTCGACCTCGTGAAAGATTTTGGGACATCCCAGTCCCCAAAATCAACTCGGCCTTCGACAACCTATTAGTGCCCCGGCCGTCCTGGTCACTGACCGCTACGCGATAACATCGCAAGCTCGTTACCGCTTCGCAGTCAGTTCCCATTGACTGGACGCCGTGTTCGGATGCCTACTTTGCTTCCCCTCTGGCGCGCTGCGCGCACGACGGGTAAGCAGTGCGGCCTCACGGCTACCGGGGATTACCAGCCTTCGCTTCGCTCTCCATGGCTGGCAGCGGGTGAATTTATATCTCCAGACAAAAGAAAACCCCCGACACCTCACACGGGACGGGGGTTTTCAACTGGATATTATAGAGAAGAACTAATATCCAGCTGTGGAGACACGCAACGTGTGTTGCGGATGACACAATAAGAGACAGGTCATACCTAAATAAGGTTCATTAATTCGGTTAAACCTTCAAAACCTTGAGCAACCTTGGTGATTACTTGGTGATTACTTGAGTGCTCTTCAAGGATTACTTGAAGTACACCTTCACTTTTTCACTGTCATATAATCATTTAGCAGGTTTGTTATACAATGAATATGTTACGCATTAAGTTACGCGTTTTAATCGAATCCGATGAGGAGATTGAGTGTTCCATAAACGGCCGTATAAGGATCAGGTACGCATGAATATTGGCTACAGTCGAATCTCGAAGCCCCATGGCGCTCAATGTGACGATCTGCAACACGATGCATTGATCGCGGCGGGCGTACTAAAAGAAAATATATATAGCGATAGCGTCTCAGGACGCCAGGAGAAGCGCCCTGGGCTTGATAGCTGCCTCAAAGCCCTAAGAGAAGGGGATACCCTATTGGTTTGGAAGCTGGACCGCTTAGGGCGCGATCTGAAGCATCTGGTGACCACGGTTCAGGATCTGGAGACGCGCGGGGTCAGTTTTAAGGTGCTGACGCTGACCTCCCTGGAGAGCGATAAGCGAGTCTTCGATTTCGTGATGCAAAACGGGACATCCAAGTCCCCCTTTTGCACTCAATCTTCGACAGCCTATTAGTACCCCGGCCGTCCTGGTCACTAACCGCTACGCGATAACATCGCAAGCTCGTTACCGCTTCGCAGTCAGTTCCCATTGACTGGACGCCGTGTTCGGATGCCTACTTTGCTTCCCCTCTGGCGCGCTGCGCGCACGACGGGTAAGCAGTGCGGCCTCACGGCTACCGGGGATTACCAGCCCTCGCTTCGCTCTCCATGGCTGGCAGCGAGCGAAGGCGGTTAATCCCTGGTAGCGATTAGGGCGCACTGTTTTTCCTCTAGCCCCAATATTTCACAAAATAAAAGGCATAATTCCTGTATTATCGATATAATTCAGTTGCTTACACTGTGATCGAAAAGGATTCTGCCTGTGACAAACTGTAACCAAACTGTTTTTGAATTTCCAGTCCTTAAACGCCGCAAGGTACAGGCAGAATTTAGCGGCGGCGACATTACTTCAGATGGGGGTGTGCTTCTACTGAGACAGATCGACCTGCGACTCGGTTTAATGAAAGCGGTTGATGCCGTCATTCCAGATCCGCGTAATCCTGATTACATCACTCACTCCCAACTGAGCCTGCTACGACAACGTGTTTACGGTCTAAGCCTGGGCTATGAAGACCTCAACGATCACAAAACCCTGCGTAATGATCCTGCTTTGCAGACTGCTGTCGACCGGGAACAGGAGTTGGGCAGTCAGTCTACCCTCTGTCGGCTTGAGGGCCGGACTGGAAGAAAAGCGGCAGTCGATATCCATAGGGTGTTGATCGACCAATTCATCGCTTCTTTTGACTCTCCTCCTGATGAGTTGATCCTGGACTTTGATGCTACCGATGATCAAGTTCATGGTATGCAGGAGGGACGCTTTTTTCATGGCTATTATGACCACTACTGCTTTCTTCCCCTCTATGTCTTTTGTGGTGATCAGTTGCTCGTCAGCTACCTGAGGCCCTGCAATATTGACGGGGCGAAACATACATGGGCGATTCTGGCGTTACTGACGAAACGACTGCGCCAGGAATGGCCCGATGTTCAGATCATCTTCCGGGGTGACTCCGGGTTCTGTCGCCATAGAATGCTGGACTGGTGTGAACGCCAGGGTGTGAAGTACATCGTTGGTATTGCCCGCAATAAGCGACTGGAGCAGATGATTGAACCGGCCATGCAGATTGTTGAACAACTTGTCGAGCTTACCGGCGAGAAACAGCGTGAGTTCTTCCGGTTGCACTATGCCGCCAAGAGTTGGAAACATACTCGCCAGGCCCAAGAGTGTCGCTACCTCGTGAAAGATTTTGGGACATCCAAGTCTCCAAAATCAACTCGCCTACGCGACAGCCATTATGCCCCGACCGTCCTGCGTACGTCACGATTCCGTATTGCACATTGCAGCAAAGCTGCTTGTGCACTACTCCATCATGACTCCCACAATGACTCTACGGCGTTTCGGGTGCGCTCCTTGTATGCCCTACATCGCTCCCTGCCGGTCGCAATTCCGGCCATACAACCGCGCCTACGCCTATAGGGGACTTATCGCCTCGGCTTTCAGCCTTCCATGGCGATCAGCGATTGCCAAGTTGGAGGTCACAGACAAGGGACGCAATCCACGTTTTATCGTCACCAATCCGGAAGGTGACAAGCAGGCACTCTACGATGATCTCTACTGTGCCCGTGGCTAGATGGAGAACCGGATTAAAGAGCAGCAGATGGGATTACCGGTTACTCCTCTCCAGCCCTGGCTTATGTGCTGATGGAGAGGATCCGCCGGTTGGCGCTCAAGGGCACAGAGCTGGCGCGTGCCCAGGTAGGCACACTTCGGATCAAGTTGTTAAAGATCGGTGCAGTTATGCTGCGCAATACGCGCCGTATCCGCTTCCTGCTCTCCAGCGCTTACCCCCATCAAGATCTCTTCGGAGAGGTCACCCGTGGGGACAACACATTCGATTTTCGCGGATTTACCCACTGCCGGGCGAGAACGAGGCGAGGTTATTGGGTTATCAAGCGCAAGACTGCGCGCAAGAAAGTCAGGAAAACCGTTCAAGCCCTATGGACCTGGAGCCGTAACAACTGGCACCAGGATCTGAAGAAGCAGTACAGAATTTTGTGCTCGAAACTTCGGGGGCACTACCAGTACTTTGGTGTTCGCTGCAATATGCGAGCGATGGAGGTAGTTCTTCACCATGCAAGGCGTGGATTGAGGTTCTGGTTAAATCGTCGTAGTAGCAAGAAGACGCTGACCTGGGAGAAGTACGAAAAGCTGATGGTAAGCGAGTCTTCGATTTCGTGATGCAAAACGGGACATCCAAGTCCCCCTTTTGCACTCAATCTTCGACAGCCTATTAGTACCCCGGCCGTCCTGGTCACTAACCGCTACGCGATAACATCGCAAGCTCGTTACCGCTTCGCAGTCAGTTCCCATTGACTGGACGCCGTGTTCGGATGCCTACTTTGCTTCCCCTCTGGCGCGCTGCGCGCACGACGGGTAAGCAGTGCGGCCTCACGGCTACCGGGGATTACCAGCCCTCGCTTCGCTCTCCATGGCTGGCAGCGAAAGTATGCCGTTACCGCGACCCGGAATCATCCACAATGTCTAAGAGTTTGCAGGGTAGTAAAGTTATGCATCGGAGGTGTGTTGCCCCTCTGATTACCGAGGAACCGGATGACCGAATTGGTCACGTCCGGATCTGTGGGGGGGATGGTCAGCGATGGCCGTCTCTACCTGGAGGTCGAAGACTCACTTGACCACCCAACGAGGTCGGCTTCTGCAGTGGTGATTAAGGAGCTCAATACTGAGCCTGCATGTTCCCCTGTCAACGCTTAGCCACTACCCTTACGGGCAGCTGTCCATGACTCGACGCCACAGCGGGTCGCTACCCCTTACTTGTATAGAGGACTTTCACCTCCAATCTGGTGCCAGCTTTCGCTTGGCGCACTGGGTGTCCTGGAGTTTTTTACTATCCCGCCAAAACCCAGTGGAAGACGGGGAAGGATAGCGAAGTCAGATGTCCATAATCTCTGGGAACGACTAAAGAAACATGGGACCGCTGTGCTGTTGTTTGCTGCAGACCCCTTGTCAATGGCTAACAGAACTGACCCTATGTCGCATTTACAAATAACCGCGCTGAGCGTGACCTGAGAATGGCAAAGGTGAAGCAGAAGGTATCCGGTTGTTTCAGAGTAGAGCAGTATGCACAAGCCTACTGCCGAATTTCAAGCTACTTGCAGACTATGGCCAACAAGGTGCACAATCCATTGATTGCTATTCAGATGGCTCTGGCCGGTGAGTTTGATCTGTAAGGGGGGGTGAGTAGTTACGCCCTAAGAAGCCTAAGTAAGTGCCATTCTCCCCTGACCTGAATATGAAAACATAAGCGAGTCTTCGATTTCGTGATGCAAAACGGGACATCCAAGTCCCCCTTTTGCACTCAATCTTCGACAGCCTATTAGTACCCCGGCCGTCCTGGTCACTAACCGCTACGCGATAACATCGCAAGCTCGTTACCGCTTCGCAGTCAGTTCCCATTGACTGGACGCCGTGTTCGGATGCCTACTTTGCTTCCCCTCTGGCGCGCTGCGCGCACGACGGGTAAGCAGTGCGGCCTCACGGCTACCGGGGATTACCAGCCCTCGCTTCGCTCTCCATGGCTGGCAGCGGATGAGAAAATAGATATGAAGTCGAAAATGGACAAGCAGATATTTTTGTTGTTATTGATACTTGTTTCAGGGGTGGTTGTATTACAACCTGCTGAAGCGGCAGGAGTATGTTTGGGTAGGGTGCAGGCTGCAGATGACTATACTGTTGAAGATCTTGTCAATTATGATAAGAGCATGATACCACCCGAGGAAGATGTTTCTTCTGTGCTAGAAGCCAGTGATGCAGAACTTTTTTCTGAGGAGGCTGTAATCGATAGCTTGTCGACTGAAGAGGCAGCTGCAGCCTCAGAAGCTTTGACAGGTCTGGCAGAAGGTTTCGTGATTTCTATTCTGGGATCGATCGGAGGAATTATTGACACATTCAGTAATCCAAATGCTACTGACCTGGATAAGGCGGCAGCCACACTTTCATGGGTTCCCGTTATTGGAGAAATTTTAGGTTTTCTCGATATGAGTATACATGAACAACAGCAGAGAGAAGCACGGGTAAAGGCGAATGCAGAAGCCAAGCACCTGAACTACATCAGACAGTATGAAACACTTGTCACTGAAGCAGCAGATATCAATAAACTGCTGGATGTTGCAAGAGAAGCATTTTCACGGGAAGCACTGGAGGCTGCTATTTCCCAGGACTTGAAAACCATGACGAACGACACCTATGTGAATTATCGTAAGCGTGGGCGGAAGTCGGCCTGGGGTATTGACCATTACTATGCTGCCAAAATTGTAGCTGCTGGCTTTCCGACAACGGATAATAATTATGCTCCGGAGACGCATTTTGGCCAGATGAGAGCAATCATGAAACTCCTTATTGAAGAGAGCACGGCATCAGATAGTTTTCGCACTGAATATTTTGAGGGACTTCTGCAAAACTCACTGTTGGTGAATGATGAAACTGCGATGGATTTATGTCGGAATGGCTTATATGGGACAGACAGTCGTTATAAGTGCGGAAGTTTGCTTCTCAATCTGTATGCAGATGAAGTCGAACGTTTTGCTTTAACGGGGACAGGTCAATTCAATCAATTGATGATAGAGTATGTTCAGGTAAGAAACTATACTTTGGCAAAAATGAAAGCGCATGCTGTCAACGACCTGGCAAAGGCAGCATCTGCTTTTTATGATGACCAGCATTTTCACTATAAACATGCGGTGAGCTATAGCATTAAACAAAAGATTGAAAGCACGATCAAATCGGCTGCAAAAAATGAATTTTTTATAGCCAATAATCTGGACTCGTATGGAAGAAATAGAGATTCTGCATGTTGGAAAATAGAATACTACAACTGCTTAACGGGCACGGAGCATTGCCATAAGATCTATCAGGATAATCCGAATATGCTTCCACTGTGTTACCACTATGCTGCAGATACCACATCATATTGCGATGCCCGTAAGGTTTATCAGTGTGAAATGGTAACTTATGATCCGCAGAAAGATAGCCAGCTTCAGGCGGCCTTATCTGAACTCGATCTTATCTTCAGCACATGGACAGACAGTGATGATTGGCCCTTTCATCATTCAATGCTCGATCTTACAGGTTTTACAAATATGAATGTGGTAATTAACCCCTTTGCATTTACTGAATTTATAAGTGCTTCTTTTTCTGATGCTAATGGTGGGTACTCTCTTCCTGATGCATCGGATACTGCAGTCAGTGTTGATGGCATCTATTTGGGGAGTGTTGCACCTGAAGGAACTTATTCGAATGTTATCCCTGAAGACATAATAACTGTCAGAAGATTGATCGCTCAGGCTGTAGAGCTGGCTGGCAAAAAGCCTCAAAACAAATATGTGTGGAGTGCTACTCTGCCGACCATGAATGCTTCAAAGGTTTCTGGTACAGCGTCATCTTCGGATATTGGTTTGGTAGTACCAGATTTGCAGAACCAACAGCCCTTATCAAACGCTGATCGCCATGGAAGGCTGAAAGCCGAGGCGATTAGTCCCCGATAGGCGTAGGCGCGGTTGTATGGCCGGAATTGCGACCGTCAGGGAGCGATGTAGGGCATACAAGGAGCGCATCCGAAACGCCGTAGAGTCATTGCGGGAGTCATGATGGAGTAGTGCACAAGCAGCTTTGCTGCAATGTGCAATACGGAATCGTGACGTACGCAGGACGGTCGGGGCATAACGGCTGTCGCGTAGGCGAGTTGATTTTGGAGACTTGGATGTCCCAAAATCTTTCACGAGGTAGCGACACTCTTGCTATCGGTTTTGAACACGACGGAGCCTGCTATGTCAGGAGTTATTATAATGGTTTGCTTTATATCAATCCAAACTATCAATATTTATGGAATAAGAAGGTGATAAGCGAGTCTTCGACCTCGTGAAAGATTTTGGGACATCCCAGTCCCCAAAATCAACTCGGCCTTCGACAACCTATTAGTGCCCCGGCCGTCCCGGTCTCCAGCACTACGCAATAACATCGCAAGCTCGTTACTGCTTCGTCGCTGGCTCCCGAGATGACTTAACGTCGCGTTCGTATGCGATCTTTGGATTCCCTCTGGCGCTATGCGCACGCCGGGCATCCAGTATCGCCTCGCGACTACCGGGAACTAACCGCCTCGGCTTTCAGCCTTCCTTGGCGGTCAGCGATAGTGATAATTGGGTGCGGTATACCGAGTCTAGTTATCTGAGCACCTATTCTGTGAAAATAACGGATGCGAATCAGGTGTATAAAGACAGCTTTACACTGTGTCGTGCAAATAACATTCATCGAACTATAGGTTACCCGATTACCCATAAACCTCAGCCATTCTCAAGAAGCGATAAGGCATTGGTGGTGTACGCAACGCAACAAAGAGCAATCGCTCAATCATTTCTGGAAGATTGAAGCGACGATTAAACCGATATTCGAATTCGGCAAGATAACGAGGTACATGTTTTTTTCGTATAGCATGAAAAGTTCCCTGCAAAGAATTCTTGACGTTGCCAAGCATGGTGTTCACCCACTTGAAGGTGGAGCTCTGTGCGCTTTTTCGACCGCCACCAGTCACAATGGCCACATGATCGCATTCAGCATCAGTGACAGCTCTGAAGCAGCAGAGACCATCAGAGAATACAGTGCTACCAGAAACCAGACTGGACTTGGCATATCGAGCAATTTCTGCACTACGAAAACCACGCACACGACGCAGATGAATTTTCAAAGGCCTGCCGTCCTGCGTCGTCTCAACGGCGGCTACGAAAGGGATTTTGTTGCGGAGCCTCGTCCACGCTTACCAGGTTTTTCACCGCCAATATATGCATCATCCATTTCAATGCGGCCAGTCAGCTTTTTCTTACCCTGGCGTTCCATCATTACCTGCATCAGTTTGTGCTTGAGCTTCCACGCAGTGTTGTAGTTCCACTCCAATCTCACGAGACAGTTGCAAGGCAGAGGTGCTCTTTTACGCTGGGTCAGCAAATAGATGGCCAGAAACCATTTCTTCAAAGGCAACTTTGTGCCATGAAAAATGGTACCCGCAGTAAGCGATGTCTGGTGATGACATTTATGACACTGGTATATCTTGCGGCTTTTGAGTTCGCAGCACGTTGCGTTACCGCACTCTGGGCAAACATATCCACTTGGCCAGCGAAGTCGATCGCTGACCGCCAAGGAAGGCTGAAAGCCGAGGCGGTTAGTCCCCGGTAGTCGCGAGGCGATACTGGATGCCCGGCGTGCGCATAGCGCCAGAGGGAATCCAAAGATCGCATACGAACGCGACGTCAAGTCATCTCGGGAGCCAGCGACGAAGCAGTAACGAGCTTGCGATGTTATTGCGTAGTGCTGGAGACCGGGACGGCCGGGGCAATAATAGGCTGTCGAAGATTGAGTTCAAAAGGGGGACTTGGATGTCCCGTTTTGCATCACGAAATCGAAGACTCGCTTATGGCTGCATTGAGTATCGGTGCCATATTTTTCCAGAAATTCGTGCAAACCAAGCCCTTTTTGAAACTGGATAGTATTTTTTGGCATGATGGAAACCCTCGTGTATTCAGTGGGTTCCATTATGCAGACACCACAGGCTCAATAGCTGAGCCTGGTGGGTAATCAGGATAGGTTATATCACTGCATATAATAAATGTAAGGTGATGGGTTATCAGAATTTGACTCCATACTGGGAGTCAGACTTCTCCATTTTGGATGCCAAGGAGTAGATATGAAATTTGGATTGTCATTTGCAAAAGTTGAGGAAATGAAATGCTACATGATTACTGCTTTTATAATTATTGTTATGGCTACGGGCGTTTGCGCGGCTCCGGTAATCCCTGCTACCGATAAAACTATGATTCAGGAGTTGCGTGAAGTTAGCAGTTCAGTAACTCGAAAAGGGCTTGTAATGGTGATAGATGTGCAGCATGAGGATTTACTGGGTATACGTTATAGCGATGAGTCAAATTTCCTTGAAAAGACGCAAAGCGTTGTTGCTGAAGCTAAATATCAGGAAATGGATGCCACATTCGTTGAACTCAGAAATGAAGGCGAAACAGTTCCGGAACTTCTCGATATCTATGGAGAGAATGCTAACCGTTTCATAAAAAACGAATACAATGCATTTGCCAATGAAGAGTTAAGAGATTTTGTAAATAACGGCGGATATACAGATGTGTTCGTGATGGGACATGATGGCAATGTTTGTGTGAAGTGCACAATAGCTGGTGGTGATCCAGTAGGGCCTATGGACGTTGGACCTGGGGGGTATCCGCATGGGTTGTTGGATAACGAGTCAATTAGGGTTCATATGTCTTCAAATACTACGGCTACGGCAAATCCCAACGCAACAGGGGCTGATGATGCTTACGTAGGCGATTTGTATATCGAAGAGCACCCGAGGTTGAAAGTGTACAGTGATGCCGGAGAAATCAGTCAAGGTGCCATGAATCAACTTACGGAAAATAGTAATTGCAACTAAGGATTGGCTCTTCCCCTGATTGAGTGGGTAGATTACAGTAGACCCCTATGAGAGATAAAGATCTACCTGTCGAGTAGCCCAAGGGAACCGCCCCCTCAGGCTCTCACAGAACCGTACGTGAAACTCTCGCTTCATACGACTCCTATCATCCAGCCGCTGCATACAAAAATCTCCAATGAGCAAACAGATTTGGTTGTCTGCGTGCAATACGATTCAACCATTGAGCTGCCCGTCTTCGATGATTCCGTAGGCGTTTGTATTTTCTGGTCGCCCATTTTTCCAAGCGACGATCAAGACATCTTAGATGTCGAGTATAAGGCTGAGCAGTAGCGACTATAGTAGTTGATCCATCCCTGGATAACCGGATTGAACATCTCTGCAAAATCCTCTAATTCCTTGTCACTACGCTGCTGCCAGTTCCAGTTACACGATTTCTGTCGGATTGCTTTTGCTGCCTTGTTGCTGATTGCCGGTGTGAAGTTAACGAAGCATTTCTCCCATCGATTCTTTGATCTCCTGGGTCTAAATGTATACCCCAGAAAGTCAAAGCTGATGACTGGATACTCTTCTCGTCGATTATCATCCTTACAATAGACAATCTTCATCTTTTCTGGATGTAGTTCCAACCCAACACTTCCCATCCTTTCATTCAGCTCTTGCTGCAGCTTTTCTGCCTGGATTCTGTTCTTGCAGTGGCACACCGCATCATCCGCATACCTCTCAAAAGAGATGGTAGGATTTTCCCGCTCCATCCATTGATCGAATGCGTAATGCAGAAAGAGGTTCGCCAATAGCGGGCTGACTACGCCCCCTTGTGGTGTCCCTTTCTCTGGATAGGTATGGCTGCCATCTAACATCACTACAGGGGCTTTTAGCCACCGTTCGATATAGATAAGCACCCATTTCTCATCTGTGTGTCTGCTCACTGCCCGCATTATCAGCTCATGGTCGATGTTATCGAAGAAGCCTTTAATATCGAGATCTAGTACCCAGTTGCTTTTCCAACAACGCTCGCGTGCCGGCCCCACCGCATCCAGTGCCGATTTACCCGGCCGGTAGCCATACGAGTCAGAGGGGAAGTGTTTCTCCAGTTCTGGCTCTAAAAATTGCTTGACCACCATCTGGGCTACTCGATCTGCCACAGTAGGAATTCCCAACGGCCGTATCCCCCCGTCACTTTTGGGTATTTCTACCCGCATGACTGGTGATGGAAAGTAGCTACCTGAGGCCAGTCGATTCCAAAGCTTGTAGAGATTATCTTTTAGATCTGCTTCAAAATTGTTTATCGTCTGTCCATCAACACCGGCAGCACCTTTATTAACCTTGACTCGTTTGTATGCCTCCCATACTTGACGTTTGGTAATACAAAACGACTTTGCTTGTTTCAACCCAATCCTCCCGTTTCCGGTTGTTTTCTCTAGTTCAAGCTGGACAATGCTTCCCCTTCGCTCCACTCCCGTTACAGGAGCTTCATCACTACTACGGGTCGCTCCGCCCCTGCGCCCTGCATCGGTACTCAAGCTCTTGTGGGACTTCCACTTAAGCTGCTCCCTTAGCATCAGAGCGACAGGTTCCCACGTTCCACATAAGAGCCTGTATCAAGTTCACGCCGTCTATATGCCGGGGGCCGCTCAGGTTTCCGCCAGACTCATCCCAAAGCAGTAATCAGACCTTGGTTTTGACCTCATCCCTTCATTTTCGACACTTCATCGACGGTTTACTTACGTTCGTCTCTATGATACTTACCTGACAGGGTCATGCCCTGCCTTTTCCGTAACGCTCACCACCCCGGCTCTTTACCGCCGCAGCTTACGGTGGTTTGAAGCCACCACCTGTATGGCGGCTTCGAGGGGCCCATCCTCATCTCTTATGCAACACAGCGGCAAGAGGACTTCGTCCTCCTGTACACCTTCGGGGCACACGATTACCCCTGAAACTCAGCCATACAACTGAATTAGTAACAGGAGTAATTTCAATAAGTTATCAGTGGCAAATCAATAATGGCATCTGCATCCTAACCTGCCAGACCTCTTTACAGGGGGCATGCCGGTTCGCCCTCTCCAATCAGCCCGGTTTTTGTGGACTCCAGGACGATATTGGTCAAAGTGGTAGCTGAGTTTCAGGGGTAATCAGGAAGGGTTATACGTGAAAGGAAGCTGCCACAAGCCTGGATATCAATCCTCAAATGCTGGGGCGCTGGGTGAAAGAACACCAAGTTGAAGAGGGACAGGCCTTTAGGGATAATGGCAAGCTGACACCCGAACAGGAAGAGCTCAGGAAGCTCAAGGCCCAGGTCAAACGCCTTGAGATGGAGAGGGATATATTTAAAAAAGCAACGGCATTCTTTGCAGCAGAAACGAAGTGAAATACTCGTTCATCACCCAACATAAGAATGCCTACTCTATCAGCTTGCAGTGTCATGTTTTGGGTGTGAGCCGCAACGGCTATTACCGGTACCAGAGGGTACAGATGAGCAGACCGGATGATCCAGTTCATCAAGAGATGCTGGAGTGGGTTGTAGATATCGCCAAAAGCTCAGACTACACTTGTGGTAGTCGTCGAATGAAGGAAGCCCTCAATGTGCTGGGCTATCCAGTGAACCGGGACAAGGCGAGAAATCTGATGCGTGAGGCCAATATACAAGTGCGTCAGCGCAAGAAATACAAGGCACTGATGGAGAATCAACCCCGCTTCAACACCACAGTGACAGCCACCCGCCCAGGCGCCTCTTCCTTTCGCAGGTTTATTGTCTGAGTGTGAATTCCACGATCTTTTGCTAAGTTGTTGAGCCAACCTATCAGTTTGTCAAACCGGGCATCTTGAAGTTGAATTCGTACCTTGGCCTTACCCTCTGGGGTGATCCGTTTAATCGACTGCTTAAGTGCAAACTGAGCACTGCTCTTGTCAATAATGGCCAGAAGTGACCCTTCGTTCTTTGCTTTTATTTTCTTTTTACTCTTCCCCAGTTTTTCATATTCTGCAGTGATTTCGTTTAGTTTACTCAGCTCTTTTTGTGACGCCTGCAGGCGGGTTTCCACCTGGCTAATTTCTGCTTCAAGTGGTTGGGCAACGCCCATGTAGAGTCCCAGCATCAGGGCGATAAACGCCCCCCAGCCGAGAAAGAGGCGCTCTCTTGGCGCCAGTGATGCCCACCATGCCATCAGGATGCCTTTTCCTTTATCTTCACGCGCGCTTCGACCCCTTTTTTGTTTGAGTTGGCGGAGGTGACTTCCGCTTCAAGCCTGCCGCTCTTTTCCAGCCGCTGTTTAAAACTCTCGACACTGCCAACACCCTTGCTTTGTAGTCGCATCTGTATTATCCCCTGTCTGAACTCCAGCCCTATAAGTTGCACTGTTTTGTCCTGTTTGAGGGCAGAACCGGCCCGGTGAAGCAAGGTCAACAGCTGGTCTCTGCCGAGACCGCTTTCGTGTTGGCGTTTGGCTAATGCCTGTTCTGCCTGAACCAGTGGGTCGACCACTCGGGTAATATCAGGAAAAGCTTTTTTGAAGCGTTGATTGATCTCTCCTGTAACAACCGCCTGTTCCTTTTTAAGTTGCCAGTAGTTATATCCGTTGCCTCCGATATAGACGATGAGCGCCAGCAGCAGCATGGCAGCGACCGCCAGCCAACGACCAGAGGAGCCACGGGCCTCACCCTGGCGTTGGGCAGTCTGAAGCAGATCCAGATGTGGGTGGCTGCTTACCTCGGTTGTGAGCAGCTGCAATACACTGGTGGGCATTTGAACTTGCTCCAGGCTGCAACCGAGGTTTTCGAGCAACCGGGGGAGTTGGGATGCTTTACTGTCAGACCAGAGTTGAACGACAGGAGGCTCTTCTCCCGTCCACTCCTGTAGCAGCTTCATCAGTACCGGCTGAAGGGAGGCGGTCTCTATCCCCATCCCCAGGTATTTGCCCACTCTCAGGGTAACCTGCTCACCCTCCTCCAACAGAGACCAGCCGCCCTCACGCCAGGGCAGTAGGATTGACTCAGGTAGGCACCAATGTGGGGTGTAACCCGCCTGCTTCAAGCTGTCCAGCAGGTGATTGAGTCGCTCTTTGCGGATGGCTGCAACGGGGATTTCTCCACCGCCCTGCCTGGGGCCTGACGTAATATAGAGCCCGTCCACTTCATCCGCCAACTGCTCTTCGAGGGCAAAGGTGACCGCTGATGCAGGGGCGCGCCCGGTTCCGGGAATGGTAACTGTGGACAACAGCAGATCGCTGCCTGGCAGCAGCAACACCAGCCGTCTGTGCTTGGCCTGGGCGGCCAGTTGTCCCAGTGTGCCTGTACCTGCCTGGGCTCTCGGATTTCCCTTTTTATCTACAGGTAACCAGGTATATTGGCCATCCTGTTCAGTGTTGGCCCGGACCAGCAAGAGCTCACTCATCAAATACCCCTTTACGTTTCCTTTTGAAGATGTGTAAATCCCCTTCTTTGGGGCGATGGAGTGTGGAGGCATACCGTAGTTGTATTCTACCAATATGTACATCGCCATTGATCTGAAAATAGTTGCAGGCAAACCCCAGCCCGTCAGTGGAGATCTCTCTGCCGGCAAATGACGGATGCCCCAGAAAGGGCTCGATCCCGGTAAATGGGGCCTCTTCCCTGTCTGCAGCCAATGCCTCTGCATTGTCACTGGTGAGCCCCTCTGCCAGACTCATCAGCACCTCTGTACCGGCACTGTTCACGTTGATTGGGGTGTACTCGGGCAGTGCCGTCACATGGGGCTGGAGTGCGCTGACCACTTCGGCATCGAAGCCTTCGATCAACATCATTTCGTTCACATCCGTCAGAGGCCGGTTGGCGCTACGATAGGGGGGCTGCCGATTGAGGTACATGCCGTCTTCTGCGCCACCGGGATAGCGTACATTCATATCCGGATCGATCCAGTCGAGTAAGGCTTCGGCCAATTCCGGCCGCTGTCCCAACTGTGTGAGCAAGCGACGAAAACGGGCAAGGTCCACCTCGCTGGGTTTACCCTCTTTAATAAGGTTATTGAGGTTGAAACGGCCCTGCAGCTCTTCGATATTAGCGCTGAGCGCACCCCCCTCCACATCGGTGGGAGCGATAGGAGTATTCCAGATATCCTGACTGCTGTCTGTGTCATTCTCTTTTCTGTCCTCGATCAGCCGACCTTTGGCCCAGCTGTCGATACCATAGGCAAATTGCCAGGCCTGCTCCATGCGCAATAGGTTTTCGGTCTTGCGGATATCTACCTGCTGCCTTGTGGCCATGGCCACTGCAGCGATGGTGGCGATGGCGACCACCAGCAGTACCGTCAACAGGGCCACGCCTCTTGCGCTGCTTGGTGGAGGCTTGCCTGCCCAGTTGTTCATGGTGCCACCAGAAAGGTGCGCCTGATTTCACCCCAGCGTTCAGTCATCAGCACCACCTCTACCGCACGGGGCAAGACAGGTTGATCCTCGCCGCTGTCTCGCTGTGGCCAGGAATCTTGCCACTCATCATGAGAGAAGCGCGCCGCTACCCCCAACACGCCATCCGTCAGATCAAGAATATCCGGCTCACTCCCCTGAGTTCTATCCAGTACAGGCCAACTCAGCCGCTGTAACTGCTCGCCATCAAGACGATAGGCCACATGCTGTAAAGGCATATACACACTCTCCAGTCCCATAGCGCCACCATGAACAAAAGCCAGCAGCTCATCACTATTCCCACCGGAGAAGGGTGGTTGATTATCACCAAATTCGTCTCGTGTACCCCGACCAACAGCCTGCGCCAGATCCTGCTGCATAAATAGAAAGGTGCTTTGAAGCATGGCAAACTGCTCAGCCGCCCTGTCAGTGTGATCACGGGTGGTCAGCAGTGTGTGCAGTCCGCCATAGGCCATCATCGACATGATGGTGAAGATGGAGATGGCCACCAGGAGTTCTAGTAGGGTAAAACCCCCCATTGCCAGCCTCTTGCTCACTTGCCGGCCTCAAGATAACCACTGAGATTAGCCATAACTTTGTCTGTGCTGTCGGCAGGGGTGACCTCAATCTCAGCCCTTAACACCTGTGGATCGGAGGTGGTACTCGTTTGCAGGTGCCACCGCCACTCCCGCCCCGCCATCGTCTCGCTTCCCTGAAAACTGCCGGGGACGCGCTGCTCATCGCTGATACGGGCGGCATTGAGATGGTTAACCGCCACCCAGCTGGCGAAGGTACGCTCTTCCAGGTAGGTCTGGTTTGCGGCATTACTCCCAGCTGCCTTGATTAGAGCCGTCATGGCAATGGTCAGCACAGCCAGCGCCACAACCACTTCGATCAGGGTAAAGCCTTTCTGGATAGGGTACCGATTCACAGATTACCCTCTCCTGCCTGGAGCTTGAGCCGACCACTTGCCAGGCCTATCAGTCGATAATCTATATCGGTGGTTGAGTCGCTCAACTGGAGTTCAAACGGAGAGATTTGTCCGCTGGGAAAGAAGATGATTTGTGGCACACCCTTCTCCTTTTCCCCAGCCTCGGATGGTGAGAGTTTGGGATAACCGCCCGCAGTCAGTTCCAGTTGCCAGTCACCCGGCAGTGTTTGGCTCGCCAGTAGCGCTTCGTCCTCCAGCGCACCCCACTTATCCTTGCCCGCCATCAAAAAACTATATCCCTTGCTATTCAGCATAACCCCTGTGGGACGCCCCTGGAGTATCGCCTCCTGGGCTGCAAGTGAGAAAGTACGGCCCATGCGCTGGGCTTCCGTTTCCAGCCGGTGATCGCCACCGGCACTACCGACAGAGAGCACGGCAACGCCGCTGATCATACCGATAATGAAGACAACGACCAGAAGCTCGATCAGAGTGAATCCGTTTTGTTTGGCGATCATGGTCAGCGACTCTCGTTGTTATAGAAATTACTCTAGAGTCCAGTTACCTGTGTCCGCACCGAAACCTGTACCGCCGGCGACACCGTCCGCCCCCAGAGAGTAGAGGTCATACTCACCATGAGCACCCGGCTGCAGGTAGCGGTAGGGGGTACCCCAGGGGTCCTTGGGAATGCGCTCGATGTAGCCACCCCCTTTCCATTTAGCACCGGACGGAAGGCCGTTTGGCTTTACTGCCAGAGACTCCAACCCCTGCTCGGTGGTGGGGTAGTTGAAGTTATCCAGACGAAAGAGATTCAGCGATGCCTCTATGGCGCGGATATCCTGTTGGACTCTGACCGCACGGGCCTCATCGGGCCGACTCATGATTTTAGGCACCACCATTGCGGCAAGTATGCTAAGAATCACCACCACCACCATAATCTCAATCAGAGTGAAACCCCTGCTGTAACTTACTCCAGAAACTCCGGGAATTATCCTTTCACCACGCAAAACAGACTCCTTAAAACATTATAATTGACCGGTATACAAATGGGCCTTTCAATGATTGCCATGCAAGCAAAACACGCCATTATCCTCAGACCCACTGCTGCCCCATATACTCCCTTTACCGTCGCTGCCAGCCCTGGAGATCAAAGCGAAGGCTGTTAGGCCCTGGTAGCCTTGAGGCCGCACTGTATCCCCGTCGTGCCTTGCGCCAGAGGGGATACAAAGCAGGTATCCAACCAAGGTGTCCAGTCATATCGGGAACTGACACCGGAGCCTGCGGCCAGCAAAGCGATGCTGTGGCGTAGGGTCAGTGACCGGGACGGCCAGGGTACTATAAGCCGTCAAAGATCGAGTCCCCGAGAGAGACTGGGATGTCCTGTCAGGTTTCACGAGATCAAAGACTCACTTGGTATTCAGGCTCAGGGCCGAATAGCGGCGTCTTCTCCAGTTCAGTTAAGTGCCATTCCACCCATACTCTTTTGAATTAAAGTACCTATGGTACTTGCTACCCTTCCGGAAAACATAATCCACCAAGATCCTTTTTGCAGCCCTGTCGGAAGCAGAAAATAGATCGTACACACTTATTATTGTGCCTGTCCATATAGTAATTGACACTCGTAAAAAATAAAAAGCTATGGCAAGCTAGCTTTTTCTCCAGGAGGGGTCTGTGTCCACCGGTTATTCCAGCAGCAAACATCTACAACCGATAGCCCTCCTGTGTGCAGCGGGAGTGCTGACGTTTGCCTGTTACAGCGTCGGCCTGCTGATTATCAACCAAAACAGTTCTACAACGGCGCCCCCCTTCGCCGGAGAGAACCAATCGCAAAGCAAGGCCGCTGGGGGAAAAGAGATCAATTACAACGAAATTTCACAGTGGCATCTGTTTGGCAAGCCATCCAGCACACTCCCGGCACCACAGAAAAAAGTTGTTGTTGTACCAAAAACCCGTCTCAAGCTGGCGTTGCTGGGTGTTTTTTCAGACCAAAAAACAGGTGAAGGCTGGGCCATCATCTCCGAGAGAGGGGGTGATCACAACATCTACCGGATTGGTGGTGAATTACCCGGCGAGGCCATCTTGTATGGTGTAGAGGCAGACAGGGTGACGCTCGAGCGTAATGGCCAATACGAGTCTCTATCCCTGGAGAAACCTGACTTGAATAATACAGCCAACAATAAAGCACTTGCAGCTCCACCTGCTGCCCGTTTACACACCCGCCGATCACTAGAAGCGAACAAACCTAAAAGGATTTAGACGGCCAGCACAATTGTTACCACCGGTGAGCCGAAACCCTGCTAACGTAACAACCCTTTGTTGAAATAGTGGAGAGTTCCCCCTTGTTTCATCAAACCTGAAAAAGGATTAAAAACAGTTTTCATGTTCAAGAACCTACGTATAGCCACACTGCTACCTCTGCTGCTCTGCTCCCTACTTGCAATGGCTGCGGAGAAAACCGAATCGCAGACGATGACGCTCAACCTGAATAATGCAGACATACGTGCCTTCATCGCCACCGTTTCGGAGATGACCGGAAAGACCTTTATCATCGACCCCAGAGTCAAGGGCAAAGTAACCGTTGTTTCAGCAGCACCAGTCGCTCCCGACAGCATCTATGAGATTTTCATCTCCGTATTGAAAGTACACGGGTATTCGGTGGTACCCAGTGGTAGTGCAATCAAGATCATACCCCAGGCAAATGCCACTAAAGACACAGTACCCATGGCTACCGCTGCTCAGACGGGAAAAGGAGACAACGTAGTCACGCGGGTGGTCCAGGTGCGTCATGCGGGTGCAGCACAGCTGGTACCTATTCTGCGTCCACTGCTGCCGCAACATGCTCATCTGGCAGCCCATCCCAACAGTAATACCCTAGTGGTAGCTGATAGCGCGGCTAACGTAAATCGTATCGTCGAAATCATCAACCGGATCGATCAGGCCAATGACCTGGATATCGAGATCATAGCATTGCGCCACTCTGAGGCTAGCATCCTGGCTGCCACACTGAATTCACTCACAAAGGCAGTACCCAAGAATCCCAAAGCCACCACCAGCACCAACAGCCTGATTGCAGATGAACGTACCAACAGCCTGATCGTAAGTGGTGAGCCGGGTTGGCGCAGCAACATCAGGTTACTCATTGGCCAGTTGGACAAGGAGGTATCCAATGACGACAACACCGAGGTGATAGCACTGCGGTTTGCCGATGGGAAGGCGCTGGTGGAGGTGCTTCGCGGCGTGGGTGTCCAACAGCTTAAATCGGAGGCCAAGTCGAAAAAGAAGGGGGCCGGTGCCACCGGGACGCGTTTCGACATCCAGGCGGATGAGGCGACCAACTCACTGGTGATCACCGCCCCATCCTTTCTGATGCGCTCTTTGAAATCGGTTGTCAAACAGCTGGATGTCCGACGTGCACAGGTACAGATTGAGGCCATCATTGCCGAGCTTCGCTACGACAAATCGGTTGAGCTTGGGGTTGAATGGCAGACCAACACTCCGGGTAACGGTTTTGGTGCAGAGACCAGTCTGCCACTGACTTCTGCTGTCGGCTCAACCATTAGTGGCTATCCAACCACCATCGGCAGCGGCTTTAGCCTCGGTTTCTTCCAGGGAGGTGATCTTCGGCTCCTGCTCAAGGCCTTCTCCGGCAATAGCGACACCAATATCCTTTCCACGCCATCACTTGTAACGCTGGACAATGAGGAGGCATTAATCCATGTAGGACAAAATGTACCGTTTGTTACCGGCCAATACACAAATAGCGACTCAGCCGGCGCCACAAATCCCTTCCAGACCATTGAGCGACATGATGTCGGCGTCAAACTGAAAGTGACGCCACACATTAATGACGGGGATACGATTAAGCTAACAATTGAGCAGGAGGTCTCCAGTGTTGATAGTGGCTCAGGAACGGGAGGACTGATAACCAACAATCGCCTTATCCAAACCACCATTCTTGTCGAAAATGAAGAGGTTGTTGTACTGGGCGGCCTGATGGAGGACTCACTGACTGAGAATATGAGCCAAGTACCTGTGCTGGGTGATATCCCACTGCTAGGGCATCTTTTCCGAAATCATCGTAGCGTATTGGAGAAGAAAAATTTGATGGTGTTTCTTCGTCCACAAATCATCCGCAACCAACGACACAGTGGTGAATTGACCAATAAAACATATACACGTATACGCACACTGCAGGAGAAAAAGAGAGCCCAAGGTGTTCCCCTGATGCCAAAGGAGACCACCCCTGTCCTTCCTGCAATCACTACTGAAAAGTCGACCAATGCGGCAGAAGATTTCTTCAATATAATGGGGCATCAGGATTGATGGCATGCCGGACATAGCACCTCCACAAACACTCCCTTATGGTTTTGCAAAGCGAAACCAGCTGGTCATTAAAGAGGTTACAGCTCACGGATTTTCTATTTCCCACACCAAAGCGACCCCCGCCCTGGCTCTGATTGAAACCAGACGCTTTCTGAATGTGCCACTGGAGTTTTGTGAGGTCTCTCCATCCAAGTTTGATCAGCTATTGCAGAAGGCCTACGAACGGGGTGCCGGTGAGGCCCAGGATGTCGCAGCAACCATCGGCGAAGATATCAACCTTGATGAGATCGCCCAGCACCTACCCAAGCCTGAAGACCTGCTTGAGAATGCAGACGAAGCGCCTATTATTCGACTGATTAACGCCCTGCTGGCCGAGGCGGTAAAGGAGAACGCCTCCGATATCCATATTGAGCCTTACGAAGATCGACTAGCGATAAGATTGCGTGTGGACGGTGTGCTGCGCGATGTACTCCATCCTCAACGCGCCCTGGCACCGATGCTGACATCGCGCATCAAGGTGATGGCCCGGCTGGATATCTCAGAGAAGCGTCTACCCCAGGATGGCCGAATCTCACTGCGTGTGGGCGGGCGGGCCGTTGATGTGCGGGTATCCACCCTCCCCTCCGGCCACGGTGAGCGGGTGGTACTGAGGCTTCTCGACAAACAGGCCGGCCGTCTGGATCTTAAGCAGCTTGGCATGGCATCCCAAGAGCTCAAAACCATACAGTCGCTGATCCAGAGTCCCCACGGCATCGTGCTGGTTACCGGCCCTACCGGATCAGGTAAAACCACCACCCTCTATGCCGCACTCAGCCAACTCAATGAGCGTAGCCGTAATATTATTACGGTGGAGGATCCCATCGAGTACTATATTGATGGCATCGGCCAGACACAGGTCAACAGCAAAATCGACATGAGCTTTGCCCGCGGGCTGCGCGCCATACTCCGGCAGGATCCCGATGTGGTGATGGTGGGTGAGATACGCGACCTGGAGACAGCGGAGATTGCCGTACAGGCGAGCCTGACCGGACATCTGGTGCTCTCAACCCTGCACACCAATACAGCTGTTGGTGCCATCACCCGCCTGCGTGACATGGGCGTTGAGCCTTTCCTTCTCTCCTCCAGCATTATCGGCGTGGTTGCCCAGCGCCTGCTACGCCAACTCTGCCCGGACTGCAAGGAAACCTATACGGCAACAGAGAGCGAGATGAGCATCCTTGGGCTCAACCCAACTGCAACCGCCCCCACCCTTTTCCAGGCCAAAGGCTGCAACAACTGCAACCACTTGGGCTATAGAGGCCGGGCAGGCATCTTTGAAGTCATTCGCATCGATGACCGGGTCCGCGCAATGATCCATGACAACGCCGGTGAGCACGAAATCAACCAGCATGTGCTCAACCTCTATCCCAGCATCCGCAAGAGTGCCGGAGATAAAGTGCTGCAGGGTGACACCAGCATCGAAGAGATAGTGCGTGTCATTCAGGATAGTTAACAGATGGCCACCTTTGAATACAGGGCACTTGATCCAACAGGGCGCAATAAAAAGGGTGTTATCGAGGGTGACTCGCCACGCCAGGCAAGGCGAGTGCTACGGGATCAAGGTCTGACCCCTGTTTCAGTCGATGCCATTGCCCAACCGCAATCCCAGGGACAGAGTGGACTATTTGGTGGCCCACGCTTGGGCCTGCGCGACCTTATACTTTTTACACGCCAGCTTGCCATACTGATCCGCTCGGGTATGCCGCTTGACGAAGCACTCTCCGCCGTATCGGAACAGACGGAACAAAAGCAGGCCCGACGGATCTTTCTAGGAGTGCGGAGCAAAGTACTGGAGGGGCTGGATCTTGCCGGTGCCCTCAACAGCTTTCCCAACGCATTCCCGAAACTCTATGTGGCCACCATCTCCGCCGGAGAGACCTCAGGAAAGCTTGATAAAGTGCTGCTGAAGCTGGCTGAACACCTGGAGGATCACCAGAAAATTGCCCAGAAGATCCAGCTGGCAATGATCTACCCGGTTCTACTCACCCTGATCTCCCTCCTGGTGGTGATGGGCCTGCTTGCCTATGTGGTCCCGCAGATTGTGCAGGTTTTCGATAATCTGGGGCAGAACCTGCCGTTCATGACCCAAATTTTGATCCAGAGCAGTGATTTCTTCAGGGAGAACGGCCTGCTATTATCTGCCACCCTGCTCTCCCTGTGGCTCCTGTTTCGTCTACTTCTACAGGTGGAAAGCTATCGCCTGGGCTACCACCGTTTTCTACTCTCCACCCCGTTTATTCGCCGCTTTTCCCGCGGTGGTAACTCCGCCCGGTTTACCCGCACCCTGGCCATATTGACCAACAGCGGCGTGGAACTTTTGACCGCCCTGCGGATTGCCGGTGAAGTGATGCCAAATATGGCCATGACCAATGCGGTAAAAGACGCCGCCGTGCGCGTCAGAGAGGGCATGACACTGAGCCATGCATTAAAACAGAGCCGACTGTTTCCGCCACTCACCATCCACCTCATTGCCAGTGGGGAATCCAGTGGGCAACTGGATTCAATGTTGGAGAGCGCAGCTGAAAATCAGGAGCGAGAGATGCAATCCCTCGCCGAAATGGTCGTCGCCATCTTCGAGCCCCTGCTGATTATCTTTATGGGCGGCGTAGTACTTGCCATCGTTATAGCGATTCTCCTGCCGATATTTGAGATGAATCAGTTGGCGGTTTGAGTCATGCCTCACTACATGTCCTTGTCCTGTTCCTTACTTTGGGTTTTGGCACCCTATTGTTCTGTACGGCATTGCTCTTTTGCCCAGTGAATTCTAAGTTATGTGTCTACCCCACCACTGATTCATCACCACAGAATGTCTTGAACGAGAAAACCCTCAGATACAGAAATGGACCCCTATTTTAGAAGATTCGCTCAGATTGAAAGCGGTGGCATCAATATCAACGTTTTCATCAGCTTAAATCCGCTGAGTGGATAATTACACCCGCTTATTTTCTGGGAGCCGCTTTGTTACCTCCGATATCCAGGCCGTGTATTGGAAGATGGTGAGAGCCCACCACCGGCGCTACTGAAAGAGGTTGCGAAGCATTTAAAGGTCTCGGTAAGCCAATGGCCTCAATACTTTCAACGGGGAACTACTCGTCGAGAGCACCTCCGCGAGCTATATGCTTATCTTGGGCTACAAGCTTTTACAGCAGAAGCAAACAAGCAGGTTGTCAGTCACTTGACGGAGTTGGCCATCCAAACGGATCATAAGCGAGTCTTCGATTTCGTGATAAGGAAAGGACGTGGTTATGCCAAGTAAAGTTCAGAAATTCTAGTAAGTTGGATGAGTTTACGGGATCGTGACTGGCGATTACGGCAGCGTGACCGCTGATTACGGAAAATTACCCGAAATCGGTCACGTTGAAACGGAATCAGTGGTCATGTTCGCCCGGAATGGACGGTCACGTTGATGCGGAATATGCACCAGTGGTGTTGTGGCCTCTTGCGCCCCCCTCCGCCCCAAATGGCGATTGGGAAACAGCAACACCGGATTACGGTGTATTGACCAGAAGCGCCGCAGTACATCCCGAGTCGCATCGGGTAGGGGCACCAATCGATCCTTATTCCCTTTGGAATCACGGATGTGTACACGTTGGCGCACGGCATCGATATCCCCTACCTGCAATCGTAATCCCTCCCCCAGTCGCAGGCCCAGACTGTAGAGGGTGAAATAAAAAACCCGGTAACTGAGCTTGTGTGTGGTCATGAACAGGTGTTTGGCCTCCTCAACAGTAACGATATCCGGCAGGCGCTGGGCCTTTGGGGGCTTGATCAGATCGACGTTGACCCATGTTTTTTCCAGAACGTGGGTGTAATAGAACTTAAGGCCATACAGATCGAGCTTGACCGCGCTCCAGGAGTCGGTAGCCAGCAGATCGGTAAAGTAGTCCAGCAATTGTTGTTTGGAGAGGTCGTCGATCTCGTGATTAAAATACTCACCGATACGCCTGATGGCACGTGAGTAGGCTTCAATAGTTTTAGGTTGAAGCCCTTACGCTGCCAGCCATGGAGAGCGAAGCGAAGGCTGGTAATCCCCGGTAGCCGTGAGGCCGCACTGCTTACCCGTCGTGCGCGTAGCGCGCCAGAGGGGAAGCAAAGTAGGCATCCGAACACGGCGTCCAGTCACTGGGAACTGACTGCGAAGCGGTAACGAGCTTGCGATGTTATCGCGTAGCGGTCAGTGACCAGGACGGCCGGGGCACTAATAGGCTGTCAAAGATTGAGTGCAAAAGGGGGACTTGGATGTCCCGTTTTGCATCACGAAATCGAAGACTCGCTTAAGCTCCAGGTGTTGTAGAAGCTTTTTGTAATTGCGCTTGAATTTTCTTTCAGATGGTGATGTCATGGCTGTGTAACCTCATGATTCTTGGTCGAATAATCCCTCTGTATGAGGGGGTGAGGTTACATTTTTTAATTTATTTGAGCGAGGTTGTTTATGGAGCAGGTTTTTTCTCCGCGAAGCGGCTTCGTCCAACAATATTCTTCACTTTATTTAGAACACTACACTAGAACGTTGTAGGTAGGCGGGTACCCAACAACATATGCTCATCATTTGTACTGCTCATCTCATAGATCAGAGAAACAGGATTCGTCGCCTCTATATAAGCGCCGGCACCGATATTGGCTCCATTGACTTTGCTGCCAAAATAGACCTTTCCAGGCGCTACACCATCACTTTGACAGAGTTGCGTTGAAACCGGAGCAGCAGCTTCGTACAGTGTCACCTCCGTATCAGGCGTAAGACAATTCACGGCAGCATATTGGGCATCCACCGGAATGGCGTAACGTTTACCAAAGTATCGGGGACTGAGGAAGGCCGTCTGCTCCCCACCATCCCCATCTGCATATTGCACCGCTGCAATCGCTTTGTCCGCCACGATATGGAGCGCACTACCTCGGCCTTGTAATGTACTCGAGCCGAGAATGATGTTTTTCTTCTCACCTCCATTGAGCACAAAACTAATGCTCTCACCATTGTCCGCATAAACCCAGACAGTTGTTGCGTCGCTCAATGCGCCCACATGAGCCGATGACGAGCGTGTTCCTACAATGTCCAGAGTGGCAGGCGGTACCGGATACGCATCCTGGCTAAATGTATTGCTGTGGGATACTAGTATCGGCTCATCCACCGTGATACGTCCGGCAATTCCATTATTGCTACCCGCATCTACAGGCACCACCACACCCTGTGGCAAGGAGAAAGTGGATGAAACACCTCCCACATCCACCGTGGCATTCACAATGCCGCTCAAGCTGAGGAGGTAATAGGTATGGGTGCCGCGCTGATGTGGAATGACAAACTCGGTGCCGGCAAACGCTGCCGGTACCGGCATATCGGTGGCATTCGTACTGCCTCCAATGGCAAAGGGTAAGGTTCCTGTAATATCCATTCCCTGCACCAGATCGGATGCCAGAACCTCTCCCGATTCATATCGCTTGAGACTGAGCTGCTGTCCATCATCCATGGTAATGGTGTTGTCATCAACTAGGCTTACCACCTGGGCTGAACCTCCCGCCATATTGGGTTCCAAAACGTAGTAGGTCAGTCCTGGCTCTTGGTAAGGGGTTACCGTGACATTTACAGGTGTGCCTGAGGTGGTATTGCCCCGGCCATCCAAGATGCTGTAGGTAAAGTTGTCATCTCCTACATAGTCGACAGCAGGCCGGTAGGAAACAGTCTGCCCATCAGTGGCAATGGTGACCGTGCCGTTTGCAGGCTTTGTGACTTGGGTAATGCTTAAAGCACCACCTCCGACAGCATTATCGTTGGCAAGGGTGGGGATCAGTACCGGTGTATTCGCAACCGTGGTTGCCCAGTCTGCTACCGCTATCGGTGCAGTATCCACTAGGGTCATCGTCAGGGTGACGATGGCGATGCTGGAGACCGCACCCTCCGTATCACTGATGGTGTAGCTAAATCTATCGCTCGTGTTCTCACCGCCATCATGAGTGTAGCTCACCGTACCGTCACCGTTGACCTCCACACGGCCATGGGTCGCTGCACTGGTGATCTGAATGCTGCTCAAATCCAGTGCACTGTCCGAATCACTGTCGTTAGCTGCCAGGTCAATGGCCACCGTATCACCTTTGTTTACCGTAGCATTGTCATTGGCCGCTATGGGTAGATCGTTGACCGGGTTTACCGTCAGGTTAACGGTGGCCACATTGGAGACCTCACCTTCCCTATCATTAATGGTGTAGGTGAAGCTGTCGCTCGTGCTCTCACCGCCATCATGAGTGTAGCTCACCGTGCCGTCACCGTTGACCTCCACACGGCCATGGATCGCTGCATTGGTGATCTCAATGCTGCTCAGATCCAGGGCGCTGTCTGCATCGTTATCGTTGGCCAACAGGTTGATGGTTTTCGTAGCACCTTCGGCTACCGCGGCACTGTCGTCGTTGGCCACCGGTGCATCGTTGACCGGGGTCACAGTCAGGGTGACGGTGGCGATGTTGGATGGGGCACCTGCTATATCCTTGATGGTGTAGGTGAGGCTGTCGCTGCCGCTCTCTTCACCATCATGGGTGTAGCTCACCGTACCGTCATCGTTGACCACCACCCTGCCATAGAGCGCGGCTCTGGTGATCTGGATGCTTGCCAGTTCCAGAGCGTTGTCCACATCGCTATCGCTGACCGCCAAGGAAGGCTGAAAGCCGAGGCGGTTAGTCCCCGGTAGTCGCGAGGCGATACTGGATGCCCGGCGTGCGCATAGCGCCAGAGGGAATCCAAAGATCGCATACGAACGCGACGTCAAGTCATCTCGGGAGCCAGCGACGAAGCAGTAACGAGCTTGCGATGTTATTGCGTAGTGCTGGAGACCGGGACGGCCGGGGCAATAATAGGCTGTCGAAGATTGAGTTCAAAAGGGGGACTTGGATGTCCCGTTTTGCATCACGAAATCGAAGACTCGCTTACGTTGGCCGCCAGATCGATAACCACATTGGCCCCTTCGGCCACTGTGGCACTGTCTACTATGGCCACCGGCGCATCATTCCGGCCAGTGATGGTAACCGTCACCAAGGCATTGGCACTGCCCCCATCACCATCATCTACCGTATAAGTAAATTGATCGGTGGCAGTAGCACCCGCCACCAGACTATTGAACTGTCCATTCGGATTGTAAGTCACCACGCCATTTACGAGCAGTACGCTGCCCACTGTGGTTGAGGCATCGATATTCGCTACTACAAGTGGACTACCTTCAGGATCGGTATCGTTCGCCAGCAATATTGCCGTTATATCAGTCGCAACATCATCTTCACCCAAAGACACTGCATCCGGTGCTGTGATGGGTGAAGCATTGGGTAATTCCAGACTGGCGGAGTGCCGGGAATTTAGACCGAACATAGGCCAGTCTGAATCTGCCAGGCCGCCTGTGGCGTCTTCAAGGGCATATAGAGATGCGGTGGAACTGATATAGACATGACCTTCGGTGCTGATTGTCGGTGATGCAACGACGGCCTTATCGAGTGTGGATGTCCATTTGATCAGCTGTGCCGGAGTAAACCCAGTGTGGGTATACAGTGATGGATCCAGGGCATACAGCGTATTGGTTACCCCGTTGGAGGTGAAATAGACCGTGCCGTCTGCGGCAATTGCAGGCGATGAATAAGCGGTGCCACTGGTTGGATAGGTCCAGATGAGCTGCCCGATAGTCGGATCAACAGCATGTAATGAGCCATCATCATAACTCGCCACATAGAGCAGACCGTCTGGCCCCAGCGCCGGTGCCGATGCCACTTTGCCGCCAAGCTGTAGGAACCACTTTTCCCTTTCTACGGGATCAATAGCCGGATTGAGGGCGTATAGGGTGTTATCAAGTGTACCGACATAGATTGTTCCATCACCACCGATGGACGGTGTGAACACGCCCTCTGTCAATGAGAGCTGGTAGCTCCATTTTAAGCGACTAACGGGATTTTCCCCATGATCGAGGGCATACAGAATGCCGTCACGGGCACCTACATAAACGGTACCGTCTTTAGCCACCACTGGAGATGAAGCAACATCACTGCCAATTGCATAATGCCAGCGCTCTGCACCGGTAAGTGGATCGATGGCATAGAGATTACCATCGGCTGAACCGACATAGATGGTGCCGTCGAGTCCCAGCACAGGGGATGAGAAAATAACTCCAGCCGTGGAAAAGCGCCACAGTTCGGCGCCACTGGCAGTATTAATGGCATACAGGACACCATCATGGGCGCCTACGTAGAGGGCTGTATTATCGGTACTGATAGTTGGTGTCGAGCCGACCATGCCACCGGTAAGGTAGCGCCATATCAGGTTGCCTGAAGAGTCATAGGCCCGCACCCAGTGGTCGGCTGCGCCAAGATAGAGATTACCGGCCGCGTGATCAATAGCAACTGATGAGCCGATATTGCCGCCATGTGGAACAGGCGCCCAGAGCTGATCACCCGGTGCGGCATGCACAGCGACTGAATATAAGAGTGAAATAAACAGGTAGCACGCAGATAAGCCTGCCTGTATTCCCCTGAATGTGTTCTTTTTATTCCCTGTCTGTATATCCATGTTTAATTTCTTGGCTACCGAATTACTTAAGATTGGAAATAGCTGCACAGTAAATTTTTCACCATGCATATGTATAACTCTATCGCGCCTGCGATGTTGCTATTCAACAGCAATGTTCATTATCCGCAGATATCGCAGATTAAACGCAGGAGCTTTGTAAGCCCCCTACATTGCTCTTAAAGAATAACCACTACGCCCTTTATTATCGCTTAATATCAATCGAGTCTGACCCCATTGATCTTCAAAGAAGCCAGCCTTTCCTTCAAGGCATTAACCGGCCTCTCGAACTTATGACCAGCATGAATCAATGCCATCAAAACTGTCCTTCCAAAAATCACTTTCAATTCATCAATAGAAGCATCTATCAACCGGTTAGTATCGACTTCAATTGAAAGAGGTAGATCGCCAAATTTCTTATTTATTGATTGATAACCTGGTTGCTCATCGTCATTTAATCCATAACGAATAGCGATTGTTACCCAAGAAAAAGAAGCCTCCGCCAAAAAACCCGAATCGATAATAATTTTTTCAATATCATCACGCACCCAATCCAAGGCTGTACCCCACTTGGGTTTTAATCGCTGCTTCGTGAGCGACACCTCTAACAGCCCGAGCTTTCGATTGTGCGGTGGTTTCGCTACAGTAGTCATCGATTCGTCTTATTCCCCGGCAAAGCATCTTGCCCATACCTTCGGCGGAATCGTTCAATTAACCTTGTCTCGTATTCACGAGCAGACCTCTTGTCAGGAAAGGTTTTTCTGATGTCTGTACTGTAACGATCACCAGTTTGTCGAATAAGTTTTCTGGCTTGTTGTTCAGTCCTTATAGAAGCACCATCACGCACCCTGGTTCCCTGTGCACTCTCTCCAATTTTGTGATTTCCGTTTGGCCCCTTAACCCGGTAAACGTGTGTCTCGCCCACATAATCCAAGGAATTTTTGTGCGGTGTTCTCTTTGTGGCATCCCCCAAACCCACATCACTTACATTCTCAACCTTCTCCTGTCCCTTTCCCTTAACACTCTGAGTATTAGCATCCTTCCCCTTAGCCTCAGGCGCCGCACTATCAGCCTTCTTAGCGTTACTCTTAACACTCTTTTTATTGGATGCCTTATTAACCAGCTTCTTGCCCTTGTCATACATCCCACTGGCAACAGTCTGAACCTTCTTGACCCCGACAACACGGGATGCCAGGTCGAAAGCAGCTACCGCCTTCTCGGTACCGGAGGCGTTATCATCCATGATGGTCTTGACGCTCTCAACACCGTTAGTAACGGTATCGTAAGCGCTATAGGCACGCCATAGGGCGACGCCACCCCAGACCAGTACCGGAATGATCTCACCCGATGGATCCCGGTGGCTCAGCGGATTATTCAATACATAGGAGTAGCGGTTAAAGCTCTGACTGAACTCAGGGAACTGGACGTAGGTATCTGCACTCAGGAAACGCCCAGCCGCTGGATCATACAGACGACCACCCATGTGGATAAAGCCGGTGGCATCGAGCTGCTCATGGCCGGTGAAGCCTTTGGTGGTGGTATTAAAGGTGAGATCAGGCAGAGCATCCATGTAGGTTTGCGAGGGGGCCTGCCAGGCCTCATCCCGCCGCGATCCGAACGGGGCAAAGGCCATGCGGGTGGTGGCAGTACCTGACTCATCTGTAATGGCATCTGTGGAACCGATATGGTCTTTATGCAGGTAGCGTGTCTGTTCACCACTGGGTATGTCATTAACGGTGATATCGGTATGAACCAGGAAATCGCCCACGTATGCTTTGCGCATTGTGGTTGAATTCTCTTTGACCACTTCATAGAGGCCGGCACCGTAGTATTTAGTGTCGGTGGTACGCCCTGCATTGTTGGTCAGTTGGGCAGTTCGCTCTCTATCCGGGCCGTAGGTGAATTGGGTATCGACCCCAGGTTTGGCAATAGCGCTGGGTTTGTTGTAAGGGGTATAAGTCAGGGTGCGGTCACCCGCACTGGTCATATTGCCCCGACCATCGTAATGATATTGGCTGGTTTGGCCGTCTTTGGTGATACTGCTTAAAGCATGGATGCCGCCGCCATTGCCCCCATAGGCGTAGCCATCAATATCCGACACATCGGACTTGAAGGTGATATTGCCCAGGTTGTCATAGTTATAATTGAGGCTGCGTACCCCACTCTGCAGGCCGGTGGTCTCGGCGGACTTGAGGCGATAGAGGTTATCGTAGACAAAGTTCTCCACCAGATTATCAGCGTAGTGGCCGGTCTGGCTGTTACGGTGAATGAGGTTACCTACGGTATCGAAGCCAAAACTGAGGTTCTGATATTTGCTTGATGATGCCCTCGGCCCGGTCTTTATGAGATCCAGGTAGCCGTTATTGGGATCATATTGGCGTGCGGTTT